>NZ_JBFARZ010000001.1:0-837668 GCF_040677445.1 Citricoccus sp. NPDC055426 | reverse complement strand
GCGATGGACGCCCAACGCCGCGAGTTCACCGGCAACCTGCGCCGGATGATCATGCTCCGGGACAACATCTGCCGCACCCCCTACTGCGGGGCCCCCATCCGGCACGTCGACCACGCCACCCCCTACCGACAGGGCGGGCCCACCAGCTACGCCAACGGCTCCGGACTCTGCGAACGCTGCAACTACACCAAAGAACACCCCGGCTGGACACACCAGACCACACCCCACGACCTCGAGGTCACCACCCCCACCGGCCACCACTACACCAGCCGAACCCGACCCCTCACCCCACCACCCCGCCACGCAACAGCCCCACCCGGCACACCCCAGGCAACACCGCCCACCGGAACGCCCTCACCCGCGCCGACGACCTCTCACGCCCACGAACCCGGATCACATCCTGGACCCAGAGATGCACCCATCCAGACGCCCGACCAGCCAGCGGTGCCCTGCACCACGGACACCAGCACGGTCACGGTGAAACTGCCGTCGCACCCAGCAGCCACGGCAGCGGGAATCCTGGTAGCGCAGCACCGAGGCTTCGATCTGGCCTGGCCACTACGCCGGCACGGGACTCCGGGGACTCAGGTGGAGTACGCGCGGGCCGCGTAGCTTCACCGGGCCCCGCGACAACCGGTCCAACGCCTACCGACCCAACGCCTACCGATTCAGCGCGCGCCCTTGCGGAGGAACCCGGTCTGACGCCCGACCACCTGTCCGGCCTGCGGTGAGACCACGGTCTCCTGGGTCGCCGCGGTGAAGGACCAGCCGTCCTCGGCCGAACCACTGCGCACCAGCAACTCGGCCTCGGGGTCGGTGTTGCGCTTGAGCATGGCCAGCGCGATGGGACCCATCTCGTGGTGCAGGGCCACGGAGGTGAGCGTGCCGACCGGCCGGGCCTTCGCCGCCTCGGCCTCGTCAGCCGTGCCGCCCTCCGGCCGGACCACCACGTCAGAGCCGGGGGCCGGCAGGGTATGGCCCGAACCGTCGAGCTGTAGGAACGTCAGCCGACGCGGTGGCCGGCCCAGGTTGTGGACCCGGGCAATGGTCTCCTGGCCCTTGTAGCAGCCCTTGTCCATGTGCACGGCGGTGCGGACCAGGTCGATCTCATGCGGGATGGTCCGCTCATCCGTGTCCATGCCCTGCCGCGGGCGCAGCGCAGCCACGCGCAAGGCCTCCGAGGCCATCGTGCCGGCCAGGGTCCATCCCTCGGGCAGGGCGTCCACCCCGGACTCCGTCAGCACCGACGCCGGCACCAGGTACTCGTTCCAGGACCAGTCGGCCGCCGGGTGCTGGGCGGGATCAGGGTCGGTGGTGTAGGGGTATCCCCCCTCGCCGATGGCCGGCCACGGGTCCTGCCACCGGGCGACGGCCACGGAATCACCGTCCGCACCCCATCCGGGCACGGCCGCGGTCGAGCCCAGCACCGCGATCTCCCCGGTGCGGTCGGCGACCTCCACACGGGAGGCGAACCTCATCTTCTGCAGCCAGTCGGCCAATCCCGCGTTCTGGCCGGGCTCCACGGTGAGCCAGGTGGTCTCGCCGTCGTCCACGAGGTGGCAGTCGAACTCGATCCGGCCCTGGATGTCCAGGAACAGGGTCTCGGAGGAGGTCCCGGGCGCCAGCCGGTCCAGCTTCTGGCTGGTCAGCACGTTCAACCACGTCAGCCTGTCGGCACCGCTCACGGTCACCACGCCACGGTGCGAGAGGTCCACCACCGCGGAGCCTTCCACCAGGGCCCGCTGCTCGGCGTTCGGGTGGCCGTAGTGGGCGGCCACGGGGGCGTCGGGGCCGTTTCCGGCCACCGCCCCCGGGAGGTTCAGCAGTGCAGAGGGCAGGACAGACACAGTCTCAGGACTCCGTTCGTGGCTTCCCGGGCGCCAGCCGCCCCTGGGTGGGGTCCGGCATCCGGTCGAGGATGGCCGAGGCGTGCGGCTCTTCGCCGGCCTCGGAGGTGTGCGTGGCGTCCCAACGCCAGAACATCTGGCCGTTGACCAGGCCCATGATCCGGGATCCGCCCTCGTACGGCCCGGCGGCCGAGCCGCGCAGGACGGAATCGGTCTTCAGCTGGAGCTGGGGTCCCTTGATGACGCCGTAGTACAGCTCGGTCAGGGAACCGGGGTGGGAGATCTGCGCGGTGATCGGGAAGGACCCGTCCTCACGGCGGAAGGCCTCCACGTCGTCGGCGGACCGCAGGACCGGCACCACGTCGGCGGGCTGCATGCCCGGGCCCGGATCGCCGTCCCGGCGCTCCCGGTCCAACGCCCAGAAGCCGTTCTCCACGGTCAACGGGCGCACCAGGGTGCCGTCCGCCTCGCACAGCCAGGATTCGGCCCGGTACTCGACGAACGGCAGGTGGTGGTCGGTGAAGTCGACCCGCTGATAGAAGATCTCGGTCCCGTCCTCGCCGGAACCGAGGCGCCCCTGCCCCTCCCAGGCACCGATCAGCCAGGAGAGTGGAGCGAGCTCAGGGGTCAGGTCAAACGGCAGTTCAGTGGCCACGCGGGCTCTTACCTCAGCGCTGACCCTTGTATAGGCCGGTCACCACGAGGACGGCGAAGGCGGCCATGGCCAGTCCCGCGATGACGAGTAGAGCCGTGAAGAAAACCTCTAGTGCAAGAATCGACATGCCCCCGATCCTACTCCAGAGCTAGTCCCGCCGCGTTCCGTCGCCGTCGCGGCCCGCCACATGACGTCCGCCGTGGACCTGTTCCAGCCAATAGGTCACGAACTCGTCCTCAGGGTAGGTGTCCAGGTCCCCCTGGATCGCCTGCAGGATCTGGTCCCCGTCCTCCGCGTTGACCGCGTCGATGCGCAGGACCTCCTCCTCGTCGCTGCGGCGGCGCACCACCACGGAGACTCCCACCACATCGGCTCCGGACCCCCCGAAGACCTGGGTGAGCACGCCGCCGACGAACCGGAACGCCCGCTCGAAGGCGTCGTCCCCGCCTTCCTCCAGCGCCGCCGTGTAATGGGCTGCAGCCATATCAGTCATGACATCTCCTCCCGCCGGTCAGACCGGCATGATCCTGAACACAAAATAGGTCACCAGGCCGGCCACGGCCACCGGGCCCGCACCCAGGGCCATCGCCGCGCGCTGGCCCACCGGCCGGCCCAGGCCGTCGTCCGGCGCCAGCCGCCCCAGCAGCACGAGCACCAACCCGGCCAGGGCGCCGGACACCACGGCGGCCGGCAGCGGATAGTCGGGCCAGGCCGCGGGCCAGAGACCGGCCAACAACCAGGGCACGACGCCGGCCAGCACCACGGAGAGCACCGCGGCCAGTCCCGCTCGGGTCCCCTTTCCGGCGCGACTCGGGAAGGGCACCAGCCCGGCCAGGGCCGCGAGCGCCAGGGAGAGGCCCACCGAGAAGATCAGCGGGCCGGCGTCGTACCGGGCGAGGGCGACCCAACCGGCGCCGCAGCTCACCACGGCCACGCCGGCGATGGTCCCGGCGGTGGACTCGAGGCGGTGGGGGCTGCCGGAGCCACGGAACAGCTGGACCATGAAGGCGGCGACCACGCCGAGGGCGATGGCCACGGCGATCGGCTCGATCAGCGAGGCCCCGAACTCCTCGGGCCCTTCGCCGGGCTCCTGCCCGGGCCAGAGGACCGCGGCCACGGCGGCGGCGAGCCCGGTCAGGCCGAGCACGGCGGTCAGCGACTTCCGGGCGGGGGCGCCGAGCATCTGCGGCCACCCCAGGGCGACGACCAGCACGAGCGCGGCCGCCATGAGGACCATGATCCACGGGGCGCCGAGCCAGAGCGCTCCGAGGCCGCCCGCGGCCACGAGCACGGCGGCGACCGCGGCGGTCACGGCCAACAGTGGATGCTTCACCCTTCCATCCTGCCATTGACTCCCTCCCCGCACCGACTGAGCACCGACCGGGCTCCGACCGGGCACCGACCGTTCCCTATAATCGTCCTGACCCGGAAGAGGAGGTCCCTCATGGCCCTGCTGTTGATGCTCTCCGGCGCGTCCGACCGCCCCGAGGCGGTCCTGGACTCCCTGGCGTTCCTGGACCACCGCTCGATCGCGGGACCACCACGGGCCGAGACGGTCCTGCGGCACCCGGAGGCCGACGTCGTGCTGGTGGACGCCCGCCGGGACCTGACCGGGGCCCGCAACCTGTGCCGGGCCCTGGCTGCCGCCTCCCCCGGGCTGCCGCTGCTGCCGGTGTTGACGGAGGGCGGGCTCGCCGGCTTCTCCCCCGCCTGGGAGGCGTGCGACTTCCTGCTGGACACCGCCGGCCCCGCCGAGGTGACGGCCCGGCTGCGGCTGGCCACCCAGCCGCGCCCGGACGCGACGGCCGGGGGCGAGCAGCCGATCCGCGCCTCCGGGATCTTCGTGGACGCCTCCACGTACACGGCCAAGGTCCACGGTGAGCCGATGAACCTCACGTTCAAGGAGTTCGAGCTGCTCAAGCACCTGGTGCAGCACCCCGGCCGGGTCTTCACCCGGGAACAGCTCCTGCACGAGGTGTGGGGCTACGACTACTTCGGCGGCACCCGCACGGTGGACGTCCACGTGCGGCGGCTGCGGGCCAAGCTGGGACCGGATCAGGAGCAGCTGATCGGGACGGTGCGGAACGTGGGCTACCGCTTCGTACCCCGGGACAGCGGCCGGGAGAACGGCCGGGAGAACGCACACCCGAGCGACTAGGGTTGGCCCCATGGACCACCCGCACGAATCCCCGACCTTGTCCACGAGCGCCGGCCGTCTCGAGCCCGCCCGGCTACGGGACCTCGTGACCCTGGCCGAGGCCGCCGAACAGGCCGACGGCAACCCCCCGTTCTCCGACCAGACCTGGGTCGAGCTGCGCACCACGGACGATCCGGACCGGGTCCACACCGTGACCGCCTGGCTGGACCACCATCAGGGGCGCGAGGGCGAGCTGGCGGGCGCCGCCGTCGCCATCTCCCCGGCACCCGGCGCCGGCGCCGATGCGGCGGGGACGCTGGAACTGGTGGTGCACCCGAACTGCCGCTCCCAGGGCGTCGCCACCGCGCTGGCACACGGCGTGCAGGACCGCCCCGGCCGCCCCGTCCCGTTGAACGCCTGGGCCCATGGCAACCACGCGGCCGCGGCCCGGCTGGCCGAGCAGTTCGGCTACACGCCCGTCCGCGAGCTGTTGCGGCTGCGCCTGACCCATCAGGAGCCCTTCAGCGAGCTGCCGCTGCCGGACGGCGTCACGATCCGCGCCTTCGTCCCCGGCACCGATGATGCGGCCTGGCTGGCGGTCAATGCCGCGGCGTTCGCCAGCCACCCGGAGCAGGGCTCCCTGGACCAGACCGATCTGGACGCGCGGATGGCTGAGCCCTGGTTCGACCCGGCCGGGTTCCTGCTGGCCGAGGACGCCGACGGCACGCTGCTGGGCTTCCACTGGACGAAGATCCACCCGGGCGACCAGGACAGCCCTCCGCTCGGCGAGGTGTACTCGGTGGGGATCGCCCCGGCGGCGCAGGGTCGCGGCCTGGGCCGGGGCCTGACCGTGGCCGGCATCCGCCACCTGCAGCAGCAGGGGGTGGATGCCGTGATGCTCTACGTGGACGCGGACAACACGCCCGCCGTCCAGCTGTACCGCGCACTCGGCTTCGTCCGTTGGGACACCGACGTGATGTACGCCCCCGGCGCCTGAGGGGTCCGCGCATGTCACAGCCCCCCGCCCGGATGGCCGCCGCCCGCTCCACCGCCGGGATCCTGGACGCCGGCCCCACGGCACAGGTCCTGGCCGCCGGGGTCCTGCCGTGGCGCGCCGCCGGCCAGGGGCTCGAGGTCCTGCTGATCCACCGCCCCCACTACGACGACTGGTCCTGGCCCAAGGGCAAGCTGGACGATGGCGAGACCCTGCCCGAATGCGCGCGGCGCGAGGTGCTCGAGGAGATCGGGCTCCAGGTCGAGCTCGGCCTCCCGCTGCCGATCACCCGTTACACGGTCGGCAACGGCAAGAAGATCTCGAAGGAGGTCTGGTACTGGGCCGCCGAGGTCGGCCGGGCCGCTCCGGTGCCGGACGGCCAGGAGGTGGACCGCACCCGGTGGGTCACCGCGGAGCAGGCCCGCGGACTGCTGAGCAACGCCACGGACGCCGAGCCGCTGGAGGCGCTGATCGCCGCCCACCGGGACCAGACCCTGCGCACCGCCCCCTTCGTGATCCTGCGCCACGCCAAGGCCAAGCCGCGCTCCTCGTGGTCCCGTGCGGAGGGCCAGCGCCCGCTCGCGGCCACGGGCCAGCGGCAGGCGATGGCCGTGCGCCGGCTGCTGTCCGCCTGGGACCCGCAGAAGGTGATCACCTCTCCGTGGCTGCGCTGCGTGGAGACCGTGACCCCCTTCGTCAAGGACACCAGACGCGGCTTCAAGGAGGTGTCCGCCTTCACCGAGAAGTCGGCCAAGAACAAGCCCCACAAGGCACGCCAGGAGATGGCCAAGCTGCTCGGCAAGCAGCGCTCCACCCTGCTGTGCACCCACCGGCCCGTGCTGCCGCTGCTGCTGGAGGTCCTGGCCCAGGGCCTCCCGGCCGCCGTCCTCGCCGCTCTGCCCCGGAAGGACCCCTTCCTCTCCCCCGGCGCGGTGATCGTGGCGCACCAGGCGCTGGACCGCGGCGGGAAGATCGTCTCGGTGGAGACCTACGACGTCTGGGATGACTGACGTTCTGGGACGACTGACGTAGGGTCAGCACATGACCACCGGCGGCGAACAGACATCCGAGCAGGCCCCCAAGATCGTCCACGACGAGTTGCGCGTGGAGCGCGATCCCGACCGCGGTCGGATCGAGTTGTGGCAGCGGGACCAGTTCATCGGATTCCTCGGCTATGCCGAACACACCGTGGGCGAGGACACCGTGGTGGAGCTGCAGCACACCATCATCGACGAGTCCTTCGGGCGCCGCGGCTACGCCCGGGCCCTCGTGACGATCGTGCTGGAGCGGCTGAAGGCCGAGGGCTACTCGATCGTGCCCCAGTGCTCCTACGTGCAGGACTACCTGCGGCGCTACCCGGAGTACCAGCCGATGGTGTTCGAGGGCGAGCTGCCGGAGTAGCCCCCACCCTCCCGCACCCTCCCGCGCCACCCGCTCCCACCCCTTCGCAATGTGTCAATGGCTTGATACATTGATACAGACACGAGGGGGTCACCATGGGTGAAGTGGACGACGGCGGCGCATGGCTCGGCTGGGCCGGTTCAGCCGGCCTCGGGCTGGCGCTCGGACTCGGGGTGCTCTACCTCATCCTGCGCGGCACCGCGTGGAGTCCCGGTCGCGGCGATCCCGTCCGGGCCGTCCGCGCCCACGCCATGATCACGGCGCTCATCGCCCTCTTCGCCTCCGGCACCGCCGGGCTGAGCCGGCTGGCCACCGCCGAGGAGTACCAGGTCTTCGGCAGCGGCGCCTACCCCGTCACCACCGAGACCGAGGGCGAGCTGACCCGGGAGATCATCAGCGCCCCCGTGCCCGCCCTGAGCTGGGTCGAGGGGCTCGGCATCCTCCTCGGGCCGATCCTCGGTTTCGCCCTGGTCTACGTGGTGGCCCAGTACACTTGGCCCCGGCAGTCCGGCGCGGTGCGGACCGCGCGACTGAAGGACCGCCGGCCCGCGGACCTTCTGCCGAGGTACCTGACGGGCTTCGCGGCACTGGTCGCGGTGGCGGCCCTCGGCATGGTGGCCCTGTCCTGGACCGCTCCGGGCGTCGAGGCCCGGCAGGTCGACGAGCAGTGGCGGGATGAGCTCGGCAGTGGCGGCAGCTCGTGGTTCGAGCCCGGGGCGCGCGCCGGTGAGGACGTCGCGCCGTGGCTGCTGCTGGCGGTGGTGCTCGTGCCGGTGGCCTTCGCGGTGGTGCTGCGGACCATCGCCCGCCGACCGGTGCTGGGCGGCCTGCACCCCCACGACGACGACCTCGTCCGCCGGATCGCCGTCAACCGGGCCCTGCGCACCGCGGCCGCCATGGTCCTCGGCATCGGCCTGGCGGGCTACAACGTCTGGTCGGAGGGTCTCCGGGAGCAGGCGTGGCGGACAGACGGCATCCCCTCCGACCAGCCGGGCGCGCCCTGGGCGGCCGGCGTCTCCATCACCGTCATGCTCGTCCTGCTGTTCTGGCGCTCGCCCCACGTCTCCGAGCTCGGCTCCCATACGGTGCCCGGCCTGGAGGGGTACGACGCCGGCCGGTCGCCCCGGGCGTCCGGCGCACCGTCGCTGCCCGGTACGGCCCGCGCCGTGCTGCGGTTGCGCCTGGACGGGGCGCTGCTCGCGTGGATCGCCGCGGTGCCGATCGGGGTGGTGGCGGTGGCGGCACTCGCCTTCGTCGCGGCGGCCCCCTCCGACCGCGGGGGCCCGTGGGCCCTGCTGCTGGGGACCGCCGTGCCCTTCGCCGCCGCCCTGGCGATCCTGGGTTTCACCGAGCTCGGCGTCCGCCGCGGCCACAGCCCGGCCGAGGAGCCCTCGACGACCGGCAAGTCCTCGCGCTGGCCCCAGCCCGCCCTCGGGCTGGCGGTGCTGCTGGCCGCCGTGTGGAGCGTGCTCTGCCTGGTCGTGCCGGCCTTCCAGACCGACCAGGCTGCGGCCCTCGCCGCAGCGCTGGCGGCCACCACGGCAGGGTTCGCGCTCCTCTCCCTGGCCCTGGCCCGGCTGGCCCTGCGCCGGCCCGCCCTCGGGCGTGCAACCGCCGCGCAGGATGCGGCGATCCGCGCCGGCGGGGCGGACCGGATCCTGGCGGTGGGAGCCGCCGGCATCTTCGCCGTGACGGGCGCGGCCCTCCTCGCCGGCGTGCAGGTGTGGAACGGCTTCATCACCTCCGCGATCTTCGATCCCGGGATCAACGAGCTGCCGGATGTGCTCCTGATGACCCGGGGCCTGCTGCTGTTCGTGCTGTTCGGCCTCATCGTGGCCTGTCTCATCGCCCCGGCCCCCCGGGTGCCCGCTGCCGTGCGAGAGACCTCACGCCCGTGAGCGCCGAGATCACCCTCGACCTGGACTCGCCGGTCCCGCCGTTCGAGCAGCTCCGGGCCCGGATCACCGAGCTGGTCGACGACGGCACGCTGGCCCCCGGCGCCCGGCTCCCCTCGGTCCGGGCGCTGGCCTCCGACCTCGGGATCGCGGTGGGGACCGTGGCGCGGGCCTACCGGGAACTCGAGGCCGCCGGGTACGTCCTGTCCCGGCGCCGGCACGGCACCACGGTGGCGCAGGCGCCGCCGGGGCGAGCCGTCCATGCCGAGGCACCGGCCGGCGTCGTGCAGGCCGCCGAGGAGTTCGTGCTGACGGCGAGCGAGGCCGGTTTCAGCCGACAGGAGACCCTGGAGATCGTGGCCCGGGCGGCCAGTAGACTGGGCCGGTGAGCATTCCCACCCCGTACGAGGATCTCCTGGCCGAGGTGCTGGCCGACGGCGCCGTCAAGACCGACCGCACCGGAACCGGGACCCGCAGCGTCTTCGGACGCCAGTTGCGCTACGACCTCTCCGAGTCCTTCCCGCTGATCACCACCAAGCGCGTGCACTTCAAGTCCGTGGCGCTGGAGCTGCTCTGGTTCCTGCGCGGGGACTCCAACGTCCGCTGGCTGCAGGAACGCGGCGTGAAGATCTGGGACGAGTGGGCTGACGCTGACGGCGAGCTCGGTCCGGTGTACGGCGTGCAGTGGCGCTCCTGGCCCACCCCGGATGGCGGGCAGATCGACCAGATCGCCCAGGTCGTGGAGTCGATCAGGACCAACCCGGACTCCCGCCGGCACCTCGTCACCGCGTGGAACCCGGCAGAGGTGGGTCAGATGGCCCTGCCGCCGTGCCACGCGATGTTCCAGTTCTACGTGGCCCCGCAGGACGACGGCCCCGGGAAGCTGTCCTGCCAGCTGTACCAGCGCTCGGCGGACCTCTTCCTCGGGGTGCCGTTCAACATCGCCTCCTACGCCCTGCTGACCGTCATGGTGGCCCAGCAGACCGGCCTGGAACCCGGCGAGTTCGTGTGGACCGGCGGCGACTGCCACATCTACGCCAACCACGTGGACCAGGTCACGCAGCAGCTCACCCGCGAGCCGCACCCCTACCCGCGGCTGCAGCTCACCCGCACGCCGGATGACCTGTTCAGTTACAACCTCGAGGACTTCGCGCTGGTCGACTACCAGCACCACCCGACGATCAAGGCCCCCATTGCCGTCTGACAGACCCCGAACCACCAGCACCACCGGCACCACCAGCCGCATCGGCATGATCTGGGCCCAGAGCCCGGACCGCGTGATCGGCGCCGACGGCACCATGCCGTGGCACCTGCCCGAGGACCTCGCCCACTTCAAGGAGCTCACCCTCGGCCACCCCGTCATCATGGGCCGGCGCACCTGGGACTCGTTCCCGGAGAAGGTCCGCCCCCTGCCGGGGCGCGCCAACATCGTCGTGTCCCGGCGCCAGGAGTCGGCGAGGTCCATGCGCGAGGCGGGGGCCGTCGTCGTCCCCGGGTTCCAGGAGGCCCTCGAGGCCGCGGCCGAGGCCGACGGGCTGGACCTGATCTGGGTGATCGGCGGGGCCACGCTCTACGAGCAGGCCCTCGACGTGGCGACGCTGGCCGAGATCACCGTGATCGACACCGACGTCACCGGGGACACCCACGCCCCCGCCCTGGACGGGCAGTGGAGCCGCACCGCCGTGGACGAGCACGAGACCTACCGCTTCGAACGCTGGGAGAGGCCATGAGCCTGATGAACAAGACCACCCTGACCTTCATCGCGTTCATCGCGTGCCCGATCCTCGGCCTGGTCACCGCCGTGATGGGCCTGGTGATGATCTTCACGGGCAACGTGGTGATGGGCGTGGTCTTCCTCGTGGTGCTCACGCAGGTGTTCATTGTCGGCGGATTGTGGGCCCTGATGAAGCGCAGGTCACTGACGTCGGACACCGAGGGCCCGTAGACTGGCCCACATGCTTTCCCCAGATTCGACCACTGTGCCCACCCCCGAGACTGCCGCCACCCCCACCGTGGGACTGATCGGCTGGCGCGGCATGGTCGGTTCCGTGCTCATGCAGCGGATGGCCGAGGAGGGCGATTTCGGCCGCCTGAACCCGGTGTTCTTCTCCACCTCGGCCGCCGGCAAGCCCGCGCCGTCGCTGCCCGGGATGCAGGGGGACGCCGGCACCCTGCAGGACGCCTATGACATCGAGACGCTGGCGAAGCTGCCCGTCATCCTGACCACCCAGGGCGGGGACTACACGCAGGCCGTCTACCCGAAGCTGCGGGCCGCCGGCTGGGACGGGATCTGGATCGACGCCGCCTCCACGCTGCGCATGCAGGACTCCTCGATCATCGTGCTCGACCCGGTCAACCGCGGCGTGATCGACGCCGGCCTGGCCTCCGGGGTCAAGGACTTCGTGGGCGGCAACTGCACCGTCTCCTGCATGCTCATGGGCCTGGGCGGACTCTTCAAGGCCGGCCTCGTGGAGTGGGGCACCGCCATGACCTACCAGGCCGCCTCCGGCGGCGGCGCCCGCCACATGCGCGAGCTGCTGGACCAGTTCGGCACCCTGCACGGCCTGGTGGCGGACGAGCTCGCCGACCCGGCCTCCGCCATCCTCGAGATCGACCGCAAGGTCTCCGCCGCCCAGCGCGACGGATCCCTGGACGCCTCGCAGTTCGGCGTGCCGCTGGCCGGCTCCCTCATCCCCTGGATCGACGCCGACCTGGGCAACGGCATGTCCAAGGAGGAGAAGAAGGCCGGGGACGAGACCAACAAGATCCTCGGGCATTCCGCCGGCCAGCGGATCCCCTTCGACTCCCTCTGCGTGCGGATCGGGACCCTGCGCTCCCACTCCCAGGCGCTGACCCTGAAGCTGACGAAGGACGTGCCGCTGGACGAGATCGAGCAGATCATCGCCGCGGACAACGAGTGGGCCTCCGTGGTGCCGAACACCAAGGAGGCCTCCATGGCGGACCTGACGCCGGTGGCGGCCTCCGGCTCCATGACGATCCCCGTGGGCCGGCTGCGCAAGATGGAGATGGGCCCGGAGTACCTCTCCGCGTTCACCGTGGGCGACCAGCTGCTCTGGGGTGCCGCCGAGCCGGTGCGCCGCATGCTCGCCATCGCCACCGGCAACCTCTGAGCCCCGCCGCCTAGACCAGGCCCTCCATCACCATCTCCGCGTTGATCCGGGCGGCCGTCATCGTTCCGGCCGCGGCGGCCGCACCGACCTGGGCGGAGAGGTCCGAGGAGTTGCCCGCGGCCCAGACGCCCGGCACCGTGGTGTGGCCCATCTCCTGGGTGGAGACGAACCGGCCCATCGGATTCTCCTCCATCTGCAGGCCGAGCGGCTCGAATGCCTCGGTGTTCGCCAGCATGCGCGGGGCCACCACGAGCACCTCGGCGGGCAGCAGCTCGCCGTCGGCCAGCCGCACGCCGGCGAGGCGGCCGGTCTCCTCCGAGGACTCGACGGCGGCCGCCTCCCCCGCGAGCACCGTGATCCCGCGGGCCACCAGCATCCGGCGCTCCTCGGCTCCCAGGCCGGGCCCGTGCGCGGTGTCCTCCAGGAACGTCACGTCCGCGCTGAGCTGGCTGAACAGCAGGGCCTGGTGCACCGAGTTCGGCGAGGTCCCCAGGGCCAGGATGGAGCGGTCCCGCACCTCCCAGCCGTGGCAGTAGGGGCAGTGGATGACGTTGTGGCCCCAGTGCTCGGCCAGCCCGGGGAGCTGCGGCAGCTCGTCCGTGAGTCCCGTGGCGATGAGCAGCCGGCGGGCGGTGAGGACGGGGCCCGCGCTGCCGTCTTCACCACCGGCCAGCGTGGCCTGGAAGCGGCCGTCCGCCAGGCGGCGGACCGCGGTGATCTCCCCGTCCACCACCTCCGCCCCGTAGCCGAGGGCCTCGCGGCGCCCGGCGGCGA
Organism: Citricoccus sp. NPDC055426; assembly: GCF_040677445.1. Classification (NCBI taxonomy): domain Bacteria; kingdom Bacillati; phylum Actinomycetota; class Actinomycetes; order Micrococcales; family Micrococcaceae; genus Citricoccus; species Citricoccus sp. NPDC055426. The sequence goes on along the minus strand of NZ_JBFARZ010000001.1, from coordinate 824,834 downwards.
GCAGCTCGGCCGGGCTGATGCCCTCCCGGCCCAGCAGGGCGTGGACGCCCTCGGCCGGGGCGTTGCGGGGGCGGCCGGAGTCGACCACCGTCACGCTCCGGCGGGCCCGGGCCAGGGTCACCGCGGCGGCGAGGCCCGCGGCACCGCCGCCGGCCACCAGGACGTCGAGTTCTGGGGTGTTATGTTCTGGGGTGTCATGTTCTGGGCTCATGGATGCCATCCTGCAACCACCCTGTCCGAACCGCAAAGATTCTTGCCGAACAGCAAATGCGGCTACGGCCGGCGCCGCTTGCGGTACATCTTCTTCATGCCGTCCGCGGGACGGATCGGCTCGGGCCACTTGGGCTGCAGCTCGTCGCCGAGCGTGACGCCCCGCATCCGGCGGCCGAACATGGGCAGCACCCACTGGCGCAGCCACTCCACGTCCCGGCTGAGGGACTGCACGGGCCCCACCCGCTCGCTGGGCCCGAAGGGCTCGAACTCCAGCTGGTGCCTCACGCCCAGGATGTTCAGGATCTGGATGGCCATGAAGCGGTGTCCCGCCCGGTTCATGTGCAGCTTGTCGATGTCCCACATGCGGCGGTCACGGTAGGCGTCCCACGTCCAGTAGTCCACGAGGGTCACGGAGTCCGGATACTGGCGGGCGAGCCCGCGCACGTGCTCGTTGAACGCCCAGTTCCTGCGCTTGAACGGCTCCAGCACGGGGTGCAGCGGGACGTCGAAGCCCGTGAAGAGCAGCACCCGCGCCTCGGAGGACACGAGGCGCTCCACCGCGTGGGTGTACCCCCGCAGGACCAGCCCCAGGTCCTGGCGCACCTCGAGGAGGTCGTTGCCGCCCGCGTAGAAACTGATGAGGTCCGGCTTCATCGCCAGGGCCGGGCCGATCTGCTCCTCGACCACACCCGCGAGGCGTCGGCTGCGGATCGCCAGATTGGCGTAGCGGCTGTCCGGGTCCGCCTTGGACAGCTGCTTGGCCACCCGGTCCGCCCAACCGCGCACCCCGTTGGGGTGCCGGGTGTCCCAGTCCCCCACGCCCTCGGTGAAGGAGTCCCCGATGGCCACGAACAATCCGCCCATGGGGGCTGACGCTAGGGCCTGCGGCGTTCCATCCGGTGGCCGGCCGGTGACGGCCCCGTGAAGGGTGGCCGAACGCTCAGAGCGTGCAGCCCACCAGCACCGGCTCCGGGTGCAGGTCCACGCCCCACCGGTCCCGCACGCCGTCCCGCACCGTCCGGGCGACGGCCAGCAGGTCCGCGGTGCGCGCCGTGCCCCGGTTGGTCACCGCGAGCGTGTGCTTGGTGGACAACGACGCGCGGGCCCCGGCGATGCCGTGCTCGTCCGGTCCCAGCCCGAAGCCCTTGGAGAATCCGGCGCGGTCGATCAGCCAGGCGGCGGAGAGCTTGACCAGGGCGGTGCCGTCCTCGTCCTGGCCGGCCCCGAAGGCCGGGGCGTCCTGCGGCAGCCGGGCACGTACCGAGGCGGGCACGATCGGGTTGGTGAAGAAGGAGCCCGTGGACCAGGTGTCATGGTCCTCGGGGTCCAGGACCATCCCTTTGGCCGCGCGCAGGTGCAGCACGTGGTGGCGGACGGTCTCCAGGGGGGCCCACTCACCCTCCTCCACGCCCAGGGCATGGGCGAGCTGGGAGAACCGCACGGGCGCGGTGCGGCCGGTGTGGTGGAGGCGGAAGTCCGCGGAGAGCACCACCCAGCGGGGGGTGGTGTCGTCGGAGGCCAGGAGGCTGCGCTTGATGACGGAGTCCCGGTAGCCGAAGCGCAGGTCCGCGGCGGTGAGCGTGACGAGGTCGTCCGCGGCCCGGTCCCAGGCCTGCACGGAGACCAGGGTCTGGGAGACGTCCGCCCCGTAGGCGCCGACGTTCTGCACCGGGGTGGCGCCGGCCGAGCCGGGGATGCCGGAGAGCGCCTCGAGCCCGGTCAGGCCCTGGTCCACGGTCCAGGCCACGGCCTCGTCCCAGTCCTGACCGGCGGCCAGGCGCACGAGCGTGGTGCCGCCGGATTCCTCCTCCATGACCTGCGTCCCGGAGAAGGCGAGCCGGACCACGGTGCCGGGGAAGCCGGCGTCGGCCATCAGGGTGTTGGACCCGCCGCCGAGGACCAGCAGGGGGGTGCCGGAGGAGTCCAGGGCCCGGATCGCCTCCACGGCCTCGGTGGCCGAGGTGGCCTCGATCCAGTCGGCGGCCGGCCCGCCGACGCGGCTGGTGGTGTGCTCGGCCAGCCTCACGGGCCCGCTCACCGGCGCACGACCGCCTGCGCCTTGGTCAGGATCTTGGCGTTCCCGTGCCCGGGGTCGGTGACGGTCAGGTCGATCCGCACCGTGCCGTCGTCGTTGACCTTCCCGATCTTGCCGGACACCTCGAGGGTGGCGCCGGCCGCCTCGTCCACGGGGACCATGGCGGAGAAGCGGGTCTGGTAGTCCACCACGGCCCCGGGGTCCCCGCACCAGTCGGTGACGAGCTGGACGGCGGCGCCCATGGTCAGCATGCCGTGCGCGATCACGCCGGGCAGCTGCACGGAGCGGGCCGTGGACTCGGACCAGTGGATCGGGTTGAAGTCGCCCGAGGCGCCCGCGTAGCGCACGAGGTCGGCGCGGGTGAGGGTGAGGGTGGTGGAGCCGATCGAGTCGCCCTTGGTCAGCTCGGTCATCAGGCATCCTCTCCGCGGACCAGCAGGGTGGACCGCACGGTGCTGACGGCCTCACCGCCGGTGGTGGTGATCTCGGTGGCGGTGGTGACCATGGTGTGGCCGCCCAGCGTCTTCACGGACTCCACCGAGGTGGTGCCGATCAGCTCGTCCCCGGCCACGGCCGGCCGGTGGTGGGTGAATCGCTCGTCCGCGTGGACCACGCGGGAGAAGTCGATGCCGGCGTCAGGGTCGTTCACGACGACGGCCTCGGCCCGCTGCGCCAGGGTCACCAGGAAGGTGGGCGGCGCCACCAGATCGGCGTACCCGAGCTGCTGGGCGGCGGCCAGGTCCGTGTGCGCGGGGTGGGTGGCCTGCACCGCCGCGGCGAACTCGCGGATCTTCTCCCGGCCGACGACGTAGGGCTCGGTGGGCGGATAGTCTCGCCCCTGCAGGTCCGGGTTCACGCCCACGGCGGTCCTCCTGGGATGGTTGACGGGATGGTCGGCCGATGGCCGCCTCCCAGCCTACCGGCTCCCCCGAGGCCGCGCCGTGGGCATGTCAGCCCGCGGGTGTCAGCCCTCGGTGGCGATCATGGTCTCGTAGCGGTAGAGGATCGTGGCGACCTCGGCGCGGGTGATCTTCCGGTCGGGCTGGTAGGAACCGTCGTGATAGCCCACGGACAGGGCCTCGCTGGCCAGCCAGGTGATGGCCTGGTAGGCCGCATCAGAGGTGGGCACGTCGGTGAACTCGGTGTCCTCCGGCCCCATGTGCTCCGGGTCGATCGCCCGGTACAGGAAGGAGGCGAACTCACCGCGGGTGACCTCGCGGGTGGGCTTGAACTCGCCGTCCGCATAGCCCTGGGTGATCTCGTTCGCCTTCGCCCAGGAGATCGGCGCGTAGTGGGTGTGCTCGCCGGTGACATCCGGGAACGGGGCACCCTCGGGGCTGAACTCCGGGTCCAGGTACCGGTACACGAAGGCGAGGGACTCACCGCGGGAGATCTCCCGGTACTTGCCGAAGGAGCCGTCGGAGTACCCGTTGGTCAGGCCCTCCAGCTGCAGCCAGCGGACCGGGGCGAAGTGCTTGGAGCCCGGAGCGTTGTCCGTGAACGCGGGGACCAGGTCCGCGGCGAAGAGCTCCTCGGCCGCTCCCAGGTTCAGGAACACGGTCTCGCCGGTGGCGTCCTCCACGCCGTCGTTGTCCGTGACGGCATAGACGTTGCCGTTGCCGGCGATGGTCAGGCCCTCGAGCTTCTCCTGGGTCCAGCCGTTGAGCGCCTGCAGCGCCGGCAGCACGTCGATGGCCTCCGTCTTCTCGAGGACCTCGACCTGCTCCGGGGCATCCGTGGCCGCGCCGGATTCCGGGACGTCCACCGTGAAGACCTTCTTGATGGAGGCGTCCGGGCCGTTCAACTTGTCCCGTTCGATGACGGCGAGGGTGTCCTCGTCCACGGCGGTGATCTCGCTCAGGCCGATCCAGTCGCCCTGGGTCTCGGTGGTTCCGAGCTCGTAGCCGAACCACTCCCAAGCACCGGCGCCCTCGTCGGCCGCCGGGGTGAACTTCGCGATCCGGGCGAAGTCCTCTCCGGCGGCCTCACGCTGGACGGCGGCGTAGAGCACCGCGTCCTCGCCGGTGCCGTAGCCGGTGATGCCCTCGAAGCCCTGGCCCTTCAGGCCCGCGGCGATCTCGGCGGGCATCTCCACGGAGGCGATCTCCTGGCCCTCGGCGTCCACGAGGACCAGGCGGTTGCCCTCGGAGCCGACCTCGCCGTCGCTCACCGCGGTGCCCTCGACGGCCAGCCAGAAGGTGCCGTCCTCATCGGCCCAGAGGCCTTCGATGTCGTACCCCCTCTCCAGGGTGAGCTCGGAGAGGATGGTGGCCGGGCCGCCGTCGTTCTGTGTCGTGGTGTCCACGGTGTAGATGCGGGACGGGGACAGGAAGCTGTCCGGGGCCGCGTAGACCTGGTCGGGTTCGCCGGGGACGGCGGACAGTGCGCTCAGGGCGGACCAGGTGATCGGCTGGCCGGGCTCCCCCGGCCGGTCGGCGGACTTCAGGGTCGGGACGTCCGCCGGGCCCTGGCCCAGGCGGTACACCTGGACGGTGGCACGGACGCCCACCTCGGCGTCGTCCTCCTCGGAGGAGACGATCATGAGGTTGCGCTCCGGGATGGCCAGCAGGCCCTCGGGGCCGTTGGTGGAGGGCATCAGCTGGGTGAAGACCGGGTTGGCGGGGTCGTCGACGTTGTACACGGCCACGAAATTGCCGCGCTCGGATCCGACGAAGGCGTAGGTGGTGTCCCCGTAGGTCTCCACGGTCAGGCCCTCGGGCTCGGAGCCCTTGTTCTCGGAGCGATGCTCCGGGTACTGGCCGTAGCGGTGGGCGATGTTCTCGAAGGTGTTGCCGGCGTCCCAGACGACCCCGCCGAAGCCCTCGGACTCCGGGTCCGCGTTGAAGACGGTCCAGCCGCGGCTGCCGCCCTTCCAGTCGCCCTCGTTGGCGGTGGCCACGTGGCTGTTGCCGACCCAGCCGATGGCGTCAGGCTCGCGAACGGCGTCCGTGATGGCCCCGTCCAGGGACAGGTTGCCGTCCTCGGCGGTGTCGATGCCGTCCACGGTGACCGTACCGGCCGAGAAGTGATCGAGGACGGTGCCCACGGCGTCGAAGACCACCACGCCGTTGTTCTCCTGCAGGGTCAGGGCGGCCTTGGTGCCGTCCGGGGAGAACTTGATGTACTCCGGCTCCGGGTCCTCCGGGGTGTCCAGGCCTTCGAGCCCGGTCAGGTCCGTGTAGGAGATGCTGTCCGCGGACAGGGACGTGATGTCCTCCACCGACAGGTCGATCACGGCCAACTCGCCGGCGGGCAGCTGCGGCAGGCCCCCGTCCACGTCCTCGCGGTCCTCGTCACGCTGGTTCTCCATGGCGATCATGGCGGTGGTGCCGTCCGGGGAGACGTCGATCGAGTCGGGCTGGCCCTTGAGCTCCACGCCGTGGATCAGTTCGCGGGTCTCCGGGTCCCAGAACTCGACCTTGCCGGCCGGGTCCTCGAAGTCCTCCGTCTTGTCCGTGACCACGATGATGTAGGCCTCGGTGGCGTACACCGAGGTCGGCGAGCCGTCGGTGGGTTTGAAGCCGTCCGCCGCCGGGTTCTCCGGGTCGGTGATGTCCACGAAGCCGATGCCCCCGGCCTCGGCGTCGGTGTGGATCACGGTGTTGCCGTCCGCGGTGACGGTGGAGATCTCGGCGACGGTGGGCGCGGACCGGTCCGCGCCCTCGTCCGCGGCGAGCTGGTTCTCATAGGCGGGAAGCGTGGCGAGACGGTGGAACGCATGACCGTCGGCGGCCTCGCCGGCGGGAACGGCGGGGGCCTCCGGGGCAGTGGGAGCTGCGAAGGCCGGGGCGGCGAACCCCACGGTCAGGGCCGCGGAGAGGCCCAGTGCGACGGCACCGGACAGACGATGATGGATGCTCATGGCGAGGGGATTCCTTCCGAGAACGGCGTGGGGCCCGCCCATCCAATCCCGCTTCTCCCCGCTTCCGGTGACCGCTGGGCGACACCCTGGTGAACTCCCGGCCACCGGGCGGTGACATCGGCCGGCTCTCGGCCTGGCTGGTGGGCTCAGCCGCGGTTCCGCCGCTGGGCATCCCGCGCGCGCAGGACCTGCGCCGCGAGGTGGGTCACGAGGCCGAGGCCGATGAGCCCGATCGCCGTCCACTGGATGGGCAGCAGGCTCACGGCGCCCCCGAGCACGGCCAGGATGATGCCGAGCAGGATCAGCCCCGTGCCGGTCAGCAGGGTGATGCGGTACGGTCTCGAGCCGTTGTCCCAGGGATTGAACACCCCTCTACGGTAGCCGCGAAACGCGCCACCACGAGATCCGCCAGCTCCCCCGGCACGGGACCGGAGGTGCCCAGCAGCGGGGCCGTGATGGCCTCGGCCCCGGCCCGGGCCGCCTCGGCCGCCAGCCGGGAGTGGAAATAGCCCGGGGCCAGCAGGTAGCTCACCACCATCACCGGCCACTCCGGGGACCCGTCTCCCCCGGGGCCGACGGCGGCCGCCACGGTGGGGTGCGCGGCCGAGAGGTAGGCGTCGGAGACCGGGGTGCCCAGCCGGTGGGCCAGGCGACCGGCGACGGCCCGGCAATCGGCGACGGCGGCGGCGTCGGTGGATCCGGCCGCGGCCAGCACCACCCGGTGACGGCCGCGGACGAATCCGGCCTCCAGCGTCCGGCGCACCAGGACGTCCACGAGGCGCTCGTCCGGTCCCAGCGCGCCGGCCACGGGGCTGCGGCCGGCGGCGGCCCGGGCCAGGTCCACCCGGACGTGGTGGCCCGCGGACAACAGCACGGGCACGACGACGGCCGGCCGGTGCTCCGGCAGGCTCGCCAACGCCTCCCCCACCCGGGGCGACTGGACGTCCACGTGGGCCAGGCGGACCTCCGCGGCGGTCCGGCCGGCCACGGCCTCCGCGAGCGCCGAGATCCGGGCCTGGCCGGCCGGGTCCGCGGTGCCGTGGGAGACGGCGAGGAGAGTGGGAAGGGCGCTCATGCGGCCAGGACCTCGACGATCCGGCCTCTGACCCGGACGGGGAAGGTCTGGATCCGCAGGTCCGGGTCGGAGAGGCACTGGCCCGTGGACAGGTCGTAGACCTGCTTGTGCAGCGGGGAGGCGAGCGTCGGGGTGCCGTCCCGGGAGCCGACGATACCGCGGGCCATCACGAAGGCCTCCGACTGCGGGTCCCAGTGCGAGACGGCCAAGACCTCGTCCGAGGGCAGGCGGACCAGGGCCACCTGCTCCCCCCGCACGAGGGCGGCCTCCGCCCAGAGCGGCTCGAGGGCATCGAGCGGGCACACCCGTTGCCAGGTGCCGGCGATGGATGGCTGGGGTACCGCAGGGGCTGCTGTGAGGGTCATGGCACCACGCTAGGAAGCGGGTGTTTCCGGGGCGGTCCGGGGATGTTTCGCCCGTGCAACGTTCTCCTCTCTCCGGCGCGGTCCCCCTCGGTGAGGGCGGCGTCATCGGCTCGTTACACCGGTGACACGGCAGGGAAACGGCACCCTCCTAGCGTGGGTGGCCTACGAGGCGAGGGGATGGACCCATGACGATGAGCTCTGATGAACGGCCCGGCGGGCCGAGGATCGCCGTGGTCGGCGGCGGGCCGGCCGCCCACCGGTTGGTGGAGGCCCTGCTGGCCCGCCGCGAGGAGGTGCGGATCTCCCTGTTCACCGAGGAGCCGCGGGCCCCCTATGACCGGGTGGCGCTGTCCCGGCGCTTCACGGACCCTCAGGACGCGCTGTCCCTGGGGCCCCTGCCCGCCGAAGACGCGCGCCTCGAGCTGCACATCGGCCGCCGGGTCACCGGCATCGACCCCGCGGCACGGGCCCTGGCTGCGGTGGATGGCGCCGGGGCTTGCTCCACCCACGCGTGGGACGAACTCGTGCTGGCCACCGGCAGCGAGGCCGCCCGGCCGGACATCCCCGGCGCACAGGACATGGTCGTCTACCGGAGCATCGACGACGTCGATCGGCTGCGTGACCAGGTGGCGGAGCTGACGGCCACGCTCGGGCGCACGCCGCGGGCCGCGGTGATCGGCGGCGGACTGTTGGGCCTGGAGGCCGCCGGCGGCCTGCGGGTCCTCGGAGCCGACGTCACCGTGGTCCATTCCCGGCCCTGGGTGATGAACGCCCAGCTGGACGAGTTCGGGGGACGCACCCTGAACCGGCTGCTGGACGGCCAGGGCTACTCGCTGCAGCTCGGCGAGCGCCCCACCGCTCTGGATCAGCGGCGGGAGCAGCGGCCGGCAGGCCGGCTGCTGCGCTTCGGCTCCGGTGCGGAGCTCGAGGTGGACCTCGTGGTGGCGGCCACCGGCATCACGCCCCGGGACGAGCTGGGGGCCGGGATCCTGGAACAGGGACCGAGGGGCGGCTTCGCGATCGACGACACCTGCGCCACTTCGGCCCCGCACGTCTGGGCGATCGGCGAGGTCGCCAGCTTCCGGGGCGAGTGCATGGGCCTGGTGGCTCCGGCCAACACGATGGCCGAGGTGGTGGCGGACCGGCTGTGCGGTGGTTCCGGGACCTTCCCGGGCTTCGACACGGCGGCCAAGCTCAAGCTCTCCGGGCTGGATGTCGCCAGCTTCGGAGACGGCTTCGCCCGCACCCCCGGCGCCCTCGAGGTGGTCTACGCGGATCCCACCGGTGGCGTCTACCAGAAGCTCGTGGTCTCCGAGGACGCACGGACCCTGCTCGGCGGGATCTTCGTGGGCGACGCCACCCCCTATCCCTCCCTCCGTCCGCTGTTGGGCCGCGAGCTGCCCGGGGAGGCGGGGGCGTTCCTGTCCGCGGCCGGCGGCGGCGCGCCCCTGGACCTGGACCTGCCGGATGACGCCCAGATCTGCTCCTGCCGGGACGTCAGCGCAGGCGCCCTGCGCCGGGCCGTGTGCGAGGGCTGCCCGGACCTGGGGGCGCTGAAGGCGTGCACCGGCGTCGGGACCCAGTGCGGCTCCTGCCTGCCCGCGGCCCAGAAGGTCATGGAGCAGCAGATGACGGAACTGGGGATGGAGGTCTCCACCGCGCTGTGCGAGCACTTCGCCCTGTCCCGGTCCGAGATGTTCGAGGCCGTCCGCGGCACCCGGCTGACCACGTTCAGCCAGATCGTCGCCCGCTTCGGCACCCCCGCCGATCCGCGCCTCAACCTCGGCTGCGACATCTGCAAGCCCGTGGTGGCCTCCGTGCTGGCCACCCTGCACGGGGAGTACATCCTGGAGGCGGGCAGGGGCGGGCTGCAGGACACCAACGACCGCGCCCTGGCCAACCTGCAGAAGGACGGCACCTACTCGGTGGTCCCCCGCATCCCGGCCGGCGAGATCACCCCGGCCAAGCTCGCCGTGATCGCGGAGGTGGCGCAGGAGTACGGGCTCTACACCAAGATCACGGGCGCCCAGCGGATCGACCTGTTCGGGGCCCGGCTGGAACAGCTGCCCGCCATCTGGGCCCGGCTGGTGGCCGCCGGCTTCGAATCCGGCCAGGCCTACGGCAAGGCGCTGCGCAACGTGAAGTCCTGCGTGGGATCCACGTGGTGCCGCTACGGCGTCCAGGACTCCGTGGCCATGGCCATCAGCCTGGAGGAGCGGTACCGGGGGCTGCGCAGCCCGCACAAGATGAAGTTCGGCGTCTCCGGCTGCGCCCGCGAGTGCGCCGAGGCCCGCGGCAAGGACGTCGGGGTCATCGCCACCCCGGAGGGCTGGAACCTGTACGTGGGCGGCAACGGCGGCGCCACCCCGGCCCACGCCCAGCTGCTGGCCAAGGACCTCGACGACGAGACGCTGCTGCGGTACATCGACCGCTACGTGGTCTACTACATCCGCACCGCCGAACGGCTCCAGCGCACCGCCCGGTGGATGGAGGAGCTCCCCGGCGGCATCGACCACGTGCACGAGGTGGTGGTCCGGGACTCCCTGGGGATCGGCCGGGACCTGGAGGAGGTCGTCGCCGCGCACCAGCTGACCTACCGGGACGAATGGGCCGCGACCCTCGAGGACCCGGAACGGCTGCGCCGGTTCCGCGGCTTCGTCAACGCACCGGACGGTGACGGTCCACCCGTGGTAGCCGGACCGCGGATCCCGCTGCGGGGTGGGCTCTGATGGCGCCGGGCAGCGTCCTGGAACCGGGCAGCGTGGCCCTCGTCGGCGGCGGCCCCGGAGCCGCCGACCTCATGACGGTGCGGGCCCTGCGCCTGCTCGGCCAGGCCGACGTCGTGTTCTACGACCGGCTGGCCCCCACCGACGAGCTGGCCGACTGGGCCCCGCAGGCCCGGTGGGTGGACGTGGGCAAGCGGCCCGGCCACCACAGGGTGCCGCAGGAGCGGATCAACCGGCTGCTGGTGTCCTCGGCGCGGTCCGGACTGCGGGTGGTGCGGCTCAAGGGCGGCGATCCCTTCGTCTTCGGCCGGGGCAGCGAGGAGGTCGCCGCCTGCCGGGAGGCCGGGGTCCCGGTGAGCGTGGTCCCCGGGATCACCTCGGCGGTCTCGGTGCCGGCGGCCGCCGGGATCCCCGTCACGGCCCGCGGGCTGAGCTCCTCCTTCACCGTGATCACCGGCCATGATCCGCTCAGCGAACGGACACTGGCCGGGCTGGCCCAGCTGGGCGGCACCACGGTGGTGCTGATGGGCGTCGGCACCCTCGGGCACACGGCCGCCGGCCTCATCCGGCACGGACTGGCCCCGGACACCCCGGTGGCCCTGGTGGAACGCGGCTGCACCCCGGAGCAACGGGTGTGCATCGCCCCGTTGGAGGAGATCCAGCTGGCCGCCGCGGTGGCGGGCCTGGCCTCCCCCGCCGTGCTGGTCATCGGGGAGGTGGTGCGGGTGGCCCCGGGGGCGGAGCAGCATCTGCGCGAGCTGGTGCGCGGCACATGAGCGCCCCCGCGCCCCAGCTGCCCCAGACCCTCGCCGGGTTCCGCATCGGCGTGACCTCGGACCGGCGCAGCGAGGACCTGATCTCCGCCTTCGAGCGCCGCGGCGCCACGGTGCTGCACGCCCCGGCCCTGCGGATCGCGCCGCTGACCGAGTCCGTCACCCTGCACCGGGACACGCGCCGGGTCATCGCCGCACTGCCGGACTACACCGTGATCACCACGGCCTACGGGATGCGGCGGTGGATGGAGGCCGCGGACGCCTATGGGATCGGTCCCCAGCTGCACGAGGCCCTGGAGGCCTCCGCCATCCTGGTACGCGGCCCCAAGGCCCGCGGGGCGGTGCTGGCCGCCGGCCTCCGGGACGCCGGGGCCCCCGGGGACGAGCGCACCGCCTCGCTCGTGGACCTGCTGCTGGCCCGGGACCTGTTCGGCCGGACGGTGGCGTTCCAGCTGCACGGGATGCTCGACCACCGGCAGATCGGGCGGCTGGAGAAGGCCGGGGCCCGGGTCCTGACGGTGATGCCCTACACGTGGGCGCGGCCCGCCGAGGACTCTCCCCTGCTGCGGCTGATGGACGCCGTGATCGAGCGACAGCTGGACGTGCTGACCTTCACGGCGGCCCCCGCGGTCGAGGCCTTCCTGGCCGTGGCGCAGCAGCACGGCCGGCTGGACCCGCTGCTCGAGGCGCTGCGCACGGAGGTGGCGACGGCCGTCGTCGGGAAGGTCACCGCCGGCCCCCTGCACGAGGCCGGGCTGCAGCCGCTCATCCCCACCCGGTGGCGGCTCGGCGCCATGATCCGCCTGGTGTGCGAGCACCTGGAGCGGCAGCAGATCCTCCGCCTGGTGACCCCGCACGGGCCGCTGGAGATCCGCGGCTCCCAGGTCCTGCTGCCGCAGCTCGGCGGGGAGCCGGTGCGGCTGCCGCCCGGACCGTTGGCGCTGCTGCGGGAGCTGATCGACGCCGAGGGCGCGGTCCTGTCCCGGGAGCAGCTGCTCGGCTCGCTGCGCCACTGCGAGTCCGAGCACGCCCTCGAGATGCTCGTCTGGCGCCTGCGCAAGGCCCTGCCGGTACCCGGCCTGATCACCACGGTGGTCAAGCGGGGCTACCGGCTCGCTGTCTGACGGCCCCCGCCGCCAGCAGCGCACCGATCCTCTCGCGGCACGTCCCGCACCCGGTCCCGGCCCCGCAGCGACGTCCCACCTCGTCCACCGTGGTGCTATCCGTATCCGCGGCCGCTGCAGCCTCTTCGACTTGCCCGAAGGTGGCCCCGGAGCACCGGCACAGCACGTCCTCCGGACCCAGCTCGCGGTCCCCGGCGGCGTGCTCCAGGGCCAGCAGGGCCGAGCGGTCCGCCGCCGGCAGCGTCCCCGTCCCCGCGTGCCGGGACAGCTCGGCCGCCGTCCGCGGCAGGCCGATGGCCACGAACCCCAGCAGCCGATCGCCCTCGGAGACGATGCGCAGGTACTGCCCCGCCGCGGGGTCCGCCCAGGTGGAGACGTGCGGGCCCCGCGGGTCCCACGGGTCCAGCGCGGGGTCCACGGAGGGGCTCCCCGCGCAGGCCACGGAGAGGCTGTGGGACTTGACGATGATCGGGTCCAGCCGGTGGCCCGGCGGGACCGGGGACGGGACGGGGACGGGACGCCCGGCGGCATCGAGGTCCGTGTCCTCCGGATGCCCGGCCTCACCGCGCAGGGCTAGCGCGGCGGAACGCGCCTGCTCCCAGCCGGGGCCGATCAGCCCGCTCGGCCGGGCCCCCAGCGGGGCCGCGCAGTCGCCGACGGCGAAGACCGCCGCATCCTCCGGGCACCTCCCGGTCCGGTCCACCACGATCCCGCCGCGGGGCAGGGTGTCCAGTCCGGCCGCCGCCGCCAGCTCGTCCCGGGGACGGATGCCAGTGCAGGCCACGAGCAGCGTCGCCGGGATCCGGCGCCCCTGCGTGGTGCGGAGGGCGGTGAGGTACGGGATGCCGTCCCGGTCCGTGGCCCGGTCCTGGGCTCGGGCCGCGACCACGAGCTCCTGGATCCCGCAGTCCGGGCGGACCTGCACGCCGGCGTCCACGAGCTGGCGGTGCAGCAGCCGGCCGGCGTCCACGTCCAGGGTGCGTCCCAGTGGGGTCTGGCCCCGGTGGAGCAGGCTGACCTCCGCGCCGACCTCGGCGAGCGCCAGGGCCGCCTCCACCCCCAGGACGCCGCCGCCGAGCACGGCCACGGATTCTCCGGAGCGCACGGCCTCGCGCAGCCGGCAGGCCTCCTGCATCTGCCGCAGGCCGATGACGCCCTCCGGCCGGGCACCGGCCGCCGGAGCCACGGAGATGCCGCGGCCCCTGGTCCCGGAGACCGGGAAGTCCGGGATGAGCGCGCTGGCACCCGTGGCCAGCACGAGCCGGTCATAGCCGACCTCGGCTCCGCCGGCGAGCGTGACGGTCTTGCGGTCCCGGTCCAGGGATACGACGGCGGCCCCGCACCGGATCTCGACGCCGTCCCGTTCCTCGTCGGCCGACTGGGCCAGGGCCAGCTCCGAGCCGTCGAGGCGCCCGCTGGCGACCTCGCCCAACCGGATCCGCTGGTAGGCGGGGAGGGGCTCCTCACCCAGGACCGTGACCCGGGCGGCGCCGGACTCCAGGGCCGGGCGCAGCTCCTGCACGAGCCGGGCGGCGACGGGCCCGCCGCCCACGACGACGATGCGCAGCGGACGGTCAGTCGTCATCGTGCGCCCCCACGGGATGCAGGTCCACCGGGGTGCTCTTGAACTCCGGCATCTGGCTCCGGGGGTCCAGCAGCCCCGCCGTGAGCCGGTTCGCCGCCCCGACGCCCGCGAAGTGGAAGGGCATGAACACGGTGTCCGTGCGCAGGCCGGCGTCCAGGACCACCCGGGCCCGCGCGGTCCCGGTGGCGCTGCGCAGCTCGGCCCGCCCGCCGTCGGTGAGTCCGTGCTGGGCCGCGGTGGCCGGGTGCACGCTGACCGTGGCCTCGGGGTGGACGCCCAGCAGCTCCGCCACCCGCCGGGTCTGGGTTCCCGACTGATAGTGCTCCATGAGCCGCCCCGTGGTCAGGGTGAGTCCCTGGGCGGAGGCGGGCTGGGCCCCGCGGACGGTGATGGTGCCCAGGTGGGCCCGGCCGTCCGGGTGGGCGAAGCGATCGGTGAAGACGCGCGGGGTGCCCAGGACCGGCTCCCCGGTCTCGGTGGTCTCGGGGGTGGTCTCGGTGCTCGGCGGCTCGGTCAGCGGCCAGTACGCCGCCACCTCGGCGCAGCGGTCCCAGTCCAGCCCCGAGTAGTCGGCCGGGCCGCCGGCGGTCACGCGGCGGATCTCCGCGAAGACCTCCTCCGGCTCCTCGGCCAGGGGTACCGTGCTGCCCAGCCGGCGGGCCAGCTCGGCCAGGATCCAGAGCTCGGACCGCGCCCCCGCCGGCCCGGTGACGGCGCGGCGTCGGCGCAGGACGCGGCCCTCGAGATTGGTCAGGGTGCCGTCCTCCTCCGCCCACTGGAGCACGGGCAGCACCACGTCCGCCAGCGCGGCCGTCTCGGAGAGGAAGAAGTCGCAGACCACCAGCAGGTCCAGGGCCCGCAGTCCGCGCTCCACCTGGAGGGCGTCCGGGGCGGAGACCACCACGTTGGCCCCGTGCACCAGCAGGGCCTTGACTCCTCGCTCGGTGCCCAGGGTGTGCAGCAGCTGGGTGGCGGGCAGCCCGGGACCGGGCAGCGCCTCCGCGGTGGTGCCCCATCGGCCTGCGACCGTCTGACGGTCGGCCGGAGCGGTGATCGAGCGCAGTCCCGGCAGCTGGTCCGCCTTCTGTCCCATCTCCCGGCCGCCCTGGCCGTTGCCCTGGCCGGTGAGGGTGCCGTAGCCGCCGTGGCGGGTGCCCGGCAGCCCGAGCAGCAGGGCCAGGCTGATGGCTGCCTTCGCCGTGTCCGTGCCGTCCCGGTGCTGTTCCACGCCCCGGCCCGTGAGGATCACCACGGGATCCCCGCCGGCCTTCGCGGCGCGGGCGGCCGCGGCCAGGTGCCTCGCCAGCCAGCGGATCCGGAGCGCCGAGACCCCGCAGACGGCCTGGGCCTGCTCCGGCCGCCAGTCCACCACGCTGCGGCGGAAGTCCTCGAGGCCCGTGGTCCGCCGGCCCAGGTAGCGCTCGTCCGCCAGCCCCTCCGCCAGCAGCACGTGGGCGAGGGAGAGCAGCAGGGGCAGATCCGTGCCCGGGGCCGGGGCGATGTGGTGTCCGGCGCCGCCCTCGGTCAGCTGGGCGGTGGTCGAGCGGCGCGGGTCCACCACGATCAGCCCGCCCAGGTCACGGGCCTTCTGCAGGTGCTGGACGAACGGCGGCATGGTGTCCGCCACGTTGGAGCCGAACAGCACCACCGTGCAGGCCTCGTCCAGGTCCGTGAGCGGGAAGGGCAGCCCCCGGTCCAGTCCGAGGACCTCGGTGGCGGCCTTGGCCGCGGACGCCATGCAGAAGCGGCCGTTGTAGTCGATCCGGGAGGTGCGCAGGGCCGTCCGGGCGAACTTGCCCAGGGTGTAGGCCTTCTCGTTCGTCAGCGAGCCCGAGCCGAAGATGCCGATCGCGTCCGGCCCGTGCCGGTGTTGCAGGGCGGTGAGGCGGGTCGCCACCAGGTCCAGCGCCTCGTCCCAGCTGGCCTCCCGGAGGGCTGTGGCCTGGCGGTTCGCGCCCTCCCGGATCAGCGGGACCGTGAGCCGGTCGGGCCGGTCCCCCAGCAGCCGGGCGGCCGTGGCGCCCTTGCGGCAGAGCCGGCCCCGGTTGGTCGGGAACCAGGCACCGGCCACGGTGACGGTGGGTGCGGTGCCGGCCGGGCCGGCGTCGTCCACCGAGAGCGTCATGGCGCACTGCAGGGCGCAGTAGGGGCAGTGGGTGCGGGTCTCAGACGCCGGCTCAGACATGGGCACCTGCCAGCCTCGAGCCGGGGCGGCGGTAGACCGCCAGGGTGAAGACGGCCAGCGCGAGGTAGATCGCGGCGAGCCACCAGAAGGCGGCGTCGAAGGAGCCGTTGGCCTCGTGGGAGGCCCGCAGCACCTGCGGGATCATGAACCCGCCGAAGCCGCCGAGGGCCCCGATGAGCCCGAGGGCGGCGGAGGACTTGCGCTCGTGGCCCACGGGATCGTCCTGGGCCACGGTCAGCCGGAACACCAGGGGGATCATCCGGTAGCTGGACCCGTTGGCGAGGCCGGTCAGGGTGAACAGGGCCAGGAACAGCCCGAGGTAGAGCCAGAAGTTCTGCCACGGCAGGGTCAGGACCACGGCGGCCGTGACGGCGGCCATGGCCACGAAGCAGGCCACGGTCACCCGGGCGCCGCCGCCGCGGTCCGCCAGCGAGCCGCCGAGGGGCCGGGCCAGGGAGCCCACCAGGGGGCCCAGGAAGGCCATGGAGATGGCGGCCCCCCACAGGTCGAGGCTGGAGAACTCCGGGAACATGAGGGAGATCAGGGTGGGGAACACCGAGCCGAAACCCATGAAGGAGCCGAAGGTACCCACGTAGATCACGGCGATCAGCCACAGGTGGGGCTCGCGCAGGGCCGAGAGCGAGCCGGCGAGGTCGTTGCGGGCGTGCGAGAGGTTGTGCATGTGCCGATGGGCGCCCCAGGCGGCCAGGAGGATCAGCGGCATCCAGATCAACCCGGCCATGGACAGGTTCGGGCCGAACGTGCCGAAGGCCAGCAGCGTCACGGCCAGCGGGACGAGGAACTGGGCCACGGCCACCCCGAGGTTCCCGCCCGCCGCGTTGAGCCCCAGGGCCGCGCCCTTCTCCCGGGCCGGGAAGAAGAAGGTGATGTTGGCCATGGAGCTGGCGAAGTTGCCCCCGCCGAACCCGGCGGTGGCGGCCACCACGAAGAGCACCCAGGTGGGGGTGGCCGGATTGGAGAGCGCGATCGCCAACGCCACCGTGGGGATCAGGAGCAGCAGCGCGGAGACGACGGTCCAGTTGCGTCCGCCGAAGAGGGCCACGGTGAAGCTGTAGGGCACCCGCAGCACGGCACCCACGAGCGGGGGCAGGGACACCAGCCAGAACTGCTCGGAGGTCGTCAGCTCGAACCCGGCTGCCGGGAGGAAGACCACGGTGACGGACCACAGCTGCCAGACGGCGAAGCCGAGGAACTCGCAGAACACGGACCAGTAGAGGTTCCGCCGGGCCGCCGGCCGGCCCGGGCCCTGCCAGAAGTCCCGGTCCTCCGGCCGCCAGTTCGTGACCCACCGCCCCGGGCCGACCACCAGGCGGTCGGTGGGCGGGGCGGCACCGGGGTGCTGGGTGGTGGACGTCTGGGCTGCGGTCAACGCCATGGCTGTTCCCTCTCGGCTCGCGGTTGACCGCCACGATGCCAAGGGGGTGTTTCCACGGCGCTCGCCAGGGGTTTCCGCCAGGGAAAAGGTTCCTCACCGCCGCGCCGGGGGCCGGTGAGATCGGGCGGAGCCGGCAGCGGAGCCGAGAGCCGGAACGAAAAAGGACCCGGCCCCGTGAGGGTCCAGGTCCAGTTCCGTAGCGGCGGGGGGACTCGATCCCCCGACCTCACGATTATGAGTCGTGCGCTCTAACCAGCTGAGCTACGCCGCCATGAGATGAGTACGCCCGTGCCGCGACATCTCGCAACGCACGGGCTCTCATTCAGAGCCCCGACCGGGAATCGATCCCGGGACCTCAGTCTTACCAAGACTGCGCTCTACCACTGAGCTATCGGGGCAACGACGTGAAACTCTACCAGCGATTTTCACACAAATGAAATCGAGGTGGCTCCACGTCAGAACCGGTCAGTAACGGTCGCGTGAGGGCTTGTCGAAGGACTTCTTGCCGCCGCCCTTGTAGCCGCCGGAGCCGGACTTCCCGCCGCCCTTGTAGCCGCCGGAACCGCCCTTGAAACCGCCGCCCTTGCCCTGGTAGCCGCCTCCGCCGGAGCGGAAGGGCTTGGAGTCACGCTCGGAGTTGGTCGGACGCCCGGTATCCTTCTGGATCTCGATCGGCCGGCCGTTGATGGTGGTGTTGCCCAGGGCGTTCCACTGCGCACCCGACAGGTCCGCCGGCAGCTCCACGAGGGAGTGGTTGGAGCGGATGTCGATGTGGCCGATCTGGCTCGACTTCAGCCCGGCCTCGTTGGCCAGCGCGCCCACGATGTTGCCCGGCTGCACGCGGTCCTGACGGCCCAGGGAGATCCGGTAGGTGGCGTTGCCCTCGGCGGGGCCGCGCTGCGGTCCGCGGGAGCCCCGGCCGTCCCGCTCGGAGCGGTCGTCCCGTCCGCCGCGGTCCATCCGGGCCGGAGGCATGTCCGCCTCCTCGGTCAGCAGCGGGCGGCCACCCTGGGCCATCTTGGCCAGGGCCGCGGCCACGTCCTCGGCGTCGACGTCGTTCTCCGCCACGTAGGAGTCGATGAGCTCGCGGAAGACGCTCAGGTCCCCCTGGGACAGGGTCTCGGTGATCTGGGCGCTGAAACGGCCCATCCTGGTCTTGTTGACGTCCGCCACGGACGGCATGGGCATCTGCTCCACGGTCTGGCGGGTGGCCTTCTCGATGGCGCGCAGCAGGTACTTCTCCCGCGGGGTCATGAACAGCACGGCATTGCCGGAGCGTCCCGCGCGGCCGGTGCGGCCGATGCGGTGGACGTAGCCCTCCGTGTCATGCGGGATGTCGTAGTTGAACACGTGGCTGATGCGCTCCACGTCCAGGCCGCGGGCGGCCACGTCCGTGGCCACCAGGATGTCCACCCGGCCTGCGCGCAGGTTCTCCACGGTCTTCTCCCGCTGGTTCTGCGCGATGTCACCGGAGATGGCGGCAGCACGGAAGCCCCGGGCGTTGAGCTTGGTGGTGAGCTCCTCGGTGGCGTTACGGGTCCGCACGAAGGCGATCACGCCGTCATGCTCCTCGGTCTCGAGGATGCGGGTCATCGCCTCGAGCTTCCACTGGTGGGTGACCTGCATGAAGCGCTGGCGGATGTTGCCGGCCGTGGTGTTCTTCGCGGCCACGCTGACCTCGACGGGGTTGTTGAGGTACTTGCCGGAGATCCGCTGGATGGCGCGGGGCATGGTGGCCGAGAACAGGGCGGTCTGCTTGCCCTCCGGGGTGGCGGAGAGGATCTGGTCGACCTCCTCGGCGAAGCCCATGCGCAGCATCTCGTCGGCCTCGTCTAGGACCATGTACTGCAGGTCGGACAGGTCCAGCGAGCCCTTGGACAGGTGGTCGATGACGCGGCCGGGGGTGCCCACCACGACCTGGGCGCCGCGGCGCAGCCCGGAGAGCTGCGGGCCGTACGGTGCCCCGCCGTACACGGGGAGCACGGTCACGCCCTTGATGTGCTTGGCGTAGGAGGTGAAGGCCTCGGCCACCTGCAGGGCCAGCTCGCGGGTCGGCGCCAGGACCAGGATCTGGGGGGACGACGCCGGCCCGGAGACGTCCGCGGTCTCGGCCAGTCGGGACAGGGCCGGGATGGCGAAGGCGGCGGTCTTGCCGGTGCCGGTCTGGGCGAGGCCCACCACGTCACGGCCGTTCAGCAGCAGCGGGATGGTCTCGGCCTGGATCGGGGACGGGGTCTCGTAGCCGAGGTCGGAGACGGCGGCGAGGACGCGGCCGTCGATGCCGAGATCGGCGAAGGTGGGGCCGGCCGGCGTCTCGGCAGGGGCCTCCACGGGGGCCTCTACGGGGTCCTGGACGGCAGTCTGGGGGGCGTCATTCTGGGCGTGATCAGTCACGGTGATTCCTCACGGGGTCGGTGATTGCGGCCGGTTGGGTGCCGCAACGCATCGGATTGTTGCTCTCCGGTGCTCCCCGTGGCGTGGTCCAACATCACGCCCGTTCCATTTCTCCTGGCGGTCCCCACCCTGCCGGTTCCGAGGGCGTCCGAGCCGCACGGGCGGCACAGGTCGACAGCGGAGGAACGGAAGGGGGTTTGGGACCGGCCGCCCGCAACGTCGGCAATCTGCCGGAAGCGGGCCACACAACTCGATGCCTCGCTGTATCAACTACGGCGGGACATACACAGGGGATTTGACCGGAATGGTGTAGCAAGTCTAACGCATGGCGGTGGCCCGGACACCGATCCGGGCCGTTAGGCTCGTCACGTGCCTGAGGACCAACCACACCACCGCTTCGCCCGCGCCGCGGGCAAGGCCACCCGCTCCTTCCTGGATACCTCGAAGGACGACGCCGAGCGTTCCCGCGTGGAGCGTGCTGAACGGGCTGAGCGCAAGGCAGCTGGCGAGGCGGCCGCGGAGCGGGCCGCAGAGGCCCGCCGGGCGGCCACCCCGGCCACCCTGACGGTGGCCCGCTGGTGGTGGGCCGTGGCGACCGCGCTCTTCGCCCTGGTGGCCGTGGCCTTCCTCCTGGCCGGACTCAACACCACGGCCGGATCAGCCGGCGGGTTCGATGTCGCCGCCCCGGAGACCACACCCACCGGGCAGTTCGTCCTCGCGGGACTGGCCGGCGTCCTGGCCGTGGCCGCCGGGACCGGCACCGTCCAGCTGCTGCGGTCTCGGCGCAGCGCAGCCGGCCTGCTCACCGGGGTGGCCGTCATCGTGGGGATCCCGCTGATCGTCCGCGGCCATCCGGCGCTGATCGCCCTGGCCGCGGTGCTGCTGGCCGGCGCCGCCCTGCTCTGGGTGCCCGCCGTCCGCCGCTACCTCCGCTAGAGGGAGCCGATCGCGCGGTCCAGGTCGTCGATCAGGTCGGCCACGTCCTCGATCCCCACGGAGAGGCGCACGAGGTTGTCCGGGACGGCCAGCTCGGTGCCGGCCACCGAGGCGTGGGTCATCTCGGCCGGGTAGTTCATCAGGGACTCGATGCCGCCCAGGGACTCGGCCAGCTGGAACAGGCGCGTGGTCTCGGCGACCTGCTTCGCCGCGGCCGCTCCCCCGGTGAACTGCACGGAGACCATGCCGCCGAAGCCACGCATCTGCTTCCCCGCCAGTCCGTACCCGGGGTGGTCCGGCAGGCCGGGGTAGAGCACGCGCTCCACGCCGGGGACCGACTGCAGGTACTGGGCGATCGTGCCCGCGTTGGCGTTGTGACGGTCCATGCGCACCCCGAGCGTCTTGAGCCCCCGGGTGGTCAGGTACGCGTCCAGCGGGCCGTTGACGGCGCCGGCGGCGAACTGCTGGAACTTGACCTTCTCGGCGATCTCCGGGTCGTTGACCACCACGGCGCCGCCGATCACGTCGGAGTGCCCGCCGATGTACTTGGTGGTGGAATGGACCACCACGTCGGCGCCGAGTTCCAGCGGCAGCTGCAGGTAGGGCGTGGCGAAGGTGTTGTCCACCACCAGCAGCGCGCCCACGGCGTGCGCAGCCTCGGCGAGCGCGGCGATGTCCGAGATCTTCATCATCGGGTTGGACGGGGTCTCCAACCACAGGATGCGGGTCTCGGTGGTGGCCGTCGCGGTCAGGGCCTGCTCCACGGCGGAGAGGTCCCCCATGTCCACCACGGTGTGCCCGACGCCCCAGGGGCCGAGGATCTTCTCCACGAGGCGGTAAGTGCCGCCATAGACGTCGTTGCCCATCACGATGTGGGCGCCGGGGCCGGCGATCGCGTGGATCAGGGCGTTCTCCGCAGCCAGCCCGGAGCCGAAGGTGAAGGCCTGTGCCGTCCCGTCCACCCCGCCCTCGAGCGCGGCGAGCTGCACCTGGAGGGAGTCGCGGGTGGGGTTGGTGCCGCGGCCGTAGTCATAGCCGTGGCGCAACTCGCCCACCTTCACGGGGGCGTAGGTGGTGGAGAGGTGCACGGGCGGGACCACCGCGCCGTAGACCTCCTCGTGGGCCTGGCCGGCGTGGATGGCCCGGGTGTTGAAACCGGTGAAATCTGAGGTGCTCATGCTTGTTCCTCTCGGCTCTCTCAGCGGGCCACGCGGGCCAGCAGGTCGTGCAGGGTGACGATGCCGGTGACCACACCCTGGTGGGTGGCCATCACGGCGGGGGCGGAGCGCAGGGCCTCACGGGCGGTGGACAGCGGTGCGTTGACGCTGACCCGCGGCAGCGGGGCGCCGACGTGCTCGAACACGGTGTCCGCGGGCCGGGCCCGCCCGGAGGCCAGCAGGTCGGTCAGGGTGGCCACGTCCACAGCGCCGAGGATCTCGCCGACCCGCAGATCGTCCCGGGGGGCGCCGACCACCGGCAGGGCATCCACCCCGTAGCGGTTCATGGTGGAGATCGCCTCGGCCAGGGTGGCCTCCTTCGGGGCCGTGACCACGGCCGGCAGGGCACCGGGCAGCCAGGCGGACTTCTCCGCCAGGATCTCGCCGACGCGCGCGTCCCAGGCGGCGGGCACCGCGCCGGGCGCCGGGACAGCGGAACCCGCGGGGCCGACGTCGGGCCCTGCCTGGAGGGCGTCCTCTACCGGCAGCACCGAGTCCTGGCGCGTGGTGGTGAAGCCCATGTCCTCCATCCAGGCCTCGTTGAAGATCTTGCCGAGGTAGCCGCGGCCGGAGTCCGGCAGGATGATGACCATCACGTCGTCCTCGCCGAGGTCCCGCGCGGCCTGCAGGCCCGCCACGACGGCCATGCCGGAGGAGCCGCCCACGAGCAGGCCCTCCTCGGCGGCGAGACGGCGGGTCATCTCGAAGGAGGCGGCGTCGTCCACGGCGATGACCTCGTCCGGGACGGTCTTGTCATAGTTGCCGGGCCACATGTCCTCGCCCACGCCCTCCACGGAGTAGGGGCGCCCGGTGCCGCCGGAGTAGATGGAGCCGTCCGGATCCGCGGCGATGACCTTGACGGGGCCGGAGGGCCGGTCCTGGGAGACCTCGTGCAGGTACCGGCCGGTGCCGGTGATGGTGCCGCCGGTGCCCGCGCCGATCACCACGTGGGTCAGCTTCCCGGCGGTGTCCCGCCAGATCTCGGGGCCGGTGGTCTCGTAGTGGGACTCCGGGGCGGAGGGGTTGAAGAACTGGTTGGGCTGGTAGGCGCCGGGGATGTCCCGCTCGAGGCGGTTGGCCACGCCGTAGTAGGACTCCTCGGACTCCGGGGGCACGGAGGTCTTCGTGACCACCACCTCGGCGCCGTAGGCCGTCAGCACGTCCCGCTTCTCCTGGCCCACCTTGTCCGGGGTGACGAACACGGAGCGGTAGCCCTTGAGCTGGGCGACCATCGCCAGACCGACCCCGGTGTTGCCGGAGGTCGGCTCCACGACGGTGCCGCCGGGGGCCAGCTTGCCCTCGGCCTCGGCGTTCTCGATCATCTTCAGGGCGATGCGGTCCTTCACCGAACCACCCGGGTTCAGGTATTCGGGCTTGACGAGGACGGTGGCCTTGATGCCCTCGGTGACCCGGTTCAGCTTCACCAGCGGGGTGTCGCCGATGAGGCCGAGGACGTTGTCGGCATAGCTCATGCCGTGATGATCTGTCATGGGCCCCACGGTACCGCCGGGCCGCGGGGACGCGCCAAGATCATGAATCCGCGTGACTGGAACAATGGTGGGGTGCCCGTTCCCCTGCCCGCCCCCGATGCCTCGACGCTGCTCTGCCCGGACGTGCCCGTGGACGTGCGGCTGACACTCGGGGTGCTGCAGCGCGGCCACGCGGATCCGACCGTGCAGTCCCGGCCGGAGGGGGTCTGGCTCTGCTTCCGGATCCCGGCGAGCGGGGATCCCGTGACGGTGCTGGTGCAGCCCGCGCCCTCCGCCCTGGTGCCGGGGCCCGTGCCGGTGCTGGCGTGGGGGCCGGGCGCGCGGGCGGCGGTGGACGGTGCGCACCGGCTGCTGGGGCTCGACGACGACTGGTCGGCCTTCGATGCGCGGCTCGCCCCGGACGTGGCCGGGGACGGGGGTGCGGCGCTGCCGCACGCCGTGATCCGGGCCCGGCGGGCGCATCCCGGGCTGCGACTGCCCGCCACGGGGCGGATGGTGGACCAGCTGTTCATGGTGGTCCTGGAACAGAAGGTCACCCACGACCAGGCCCGCGCGGGCTGGCGGTGGCTCGTGCGGAATCACGGGGAGCCGGCCCCGGCTCCGGCGCCAGCGGGGATGCTGCTGGCCCCCACCGCCGAGGTGGTGCGGCGCATCCCCAGTTGGCAGTGGCACGCCGGCTGGGTGCAGCCGGCGCAGTCCCGGGCCCTGCTGCGGGTGGCCGAACGGGCCACCGCCCTGGAACGGCTCGCCGGCCGACCGGTCGACGGCCCGGACGGCGCGGTGTCCGCCCTGACCACCCTGCCCGGGATCGGCGTCTGGACCGCCGCGGAGACCGTGCAACGGACCCATGGGGCGCCGGACACGGTGGCGGTGGGCGATTACCACCTGGCGCACCACGTGGGTGAGGTGCTCTCAGGCCGGCGGACCGACGACGCCGGGATGCTGCGGCTGCTGTCCCCCTGGGCCGGACACCGCCAGCGGGTGGTCCGCCTGATCGGGCTGTCCGGTTACCGGTACAGCCGCTTCGGTCCCAAGCTGGCGCCCGCGGACCACCGGCGGCGGTAGCCGGCGGGGCCGGACTAGTTCTGGTCGGGGTTCTGGTTGCCGGCCAGCTTCTCCCGGACCTCGTCCATGTCCAGGGACTTGACGGCGGTGACGAGCTCCTGCAGCTGGGCCGAGTTGATGGCGCCCGGCTGGGCATAGACCAGGACCTGGTCCCGGAAGGCCATCAGGGTCGGGATGGAGGTGATGTTGGCGGCCGAGGCCAGGCCGCCCTCGGCCTCCGTGTCCACCTTGCCGAAGACGACGTCCGGGTGCTCGCCGGAGACCTCCTCGTAGACGGGGGCGAACTGCTTGCACGGTCCGCACCAGCCGGCCCAGAAGTCGACGAAGACGATGTCATTCTCGGTCAGGGTCTGTTCGAAACCGGCTTCGGTGATCTCAGTGGTAGCCATGCACCCACCCTAACGGCAGGGCCTGTGACGGCGAAGGCGGGATCCACAGGCGCTGCATCCACAGGCGCTGCCCGTCACTCCACAGCGGACATCCCGCCCGCGTGTCGCCCACCGTCACGGTCCGGCCCCCTGATGCGGGGCCCAGCCGCGTTCCTAGCCTCGGATGCACCGATACACCAGACCAGCCGATCCACCAGACCAGCAGAGACGCCACAGGCAGGAGCATCCGATGACGCACGAACTCTCCCCCCGACACCTTCCCCCGCCGCAGTCCAAGCACGGACCGGCCGATCCGGGCCGGATGGCCCCCGGACGGCGCGCCACCCTGATGGTGGTGGTCCAGCAGGACGAGCCGGAACAGGCACTGCGCGAATCCCTCGAGTGGGTGCACGCCTTCGAACGGGACTGCGGACTGGCCCTGGACACCGATGCCACGGAGCTCTACGGGGTGGCCCTCGCCGAGGACCTCAAGGACTCCCTGCGCCCTCCCCAGGACGGGTCCGTGGCGGAACACCTGGACTTCATCTGCGCGGACGGGCGGTGGCTGAGCCCCGGCACCTGCCCCGTGGCCCCACCCGACTCCAACGGGGCGCCGGCGTGGGCCTGGGCCTACTACCAGGCGGTCATGGGCGCCCCGGACCGCGCCTACTGCACCATCTGGGACCTCACGCCCCTGCCCGCTGCGGCGTAAGCCACCCTGAACCACGCTCAGGCGGAATAATCCCCCGGGCGGGCCGGTTCCCCGGGGTATGCGAGCCATTGGAGTACACGAACCAGGAACACCCGACGCCCTGCAGGTCGTTGACCTGCCCCGACCCGAGGTTGCGGAGGGAGAGGTACGGATCCGCGTCCACGCGGCCGCCGTCAACCCGACCGACACCCTGCTCCGCTCCGGACAGCGGGACCTGTCCCGGCAACCCCGGCCCCTGGTGCCTGGGATGGACGTCGCCGGGGTGCTCGAGGAGATCGGTCCCGGCACCGAGACCACGCTCGGGGTGGGTGACGCGGTCATGGCGATCGTGGTGCCGCGCGGCACCCACGGCGCCTACGCGGAGCAGGTGGTCCTGCCCGCCGAGTCCGTGGCCGCCGCACCACGGGGCGCCGGCCACGACGAGGCCAGCACCCTGCCCATGAACGGGCTCACCGCACGCCTCGCGCTGGACTCCCTCGGCCTGCCCTCCGGCAGCGTCCTCGCCGTCACCGGGGCCGCGGGCGCCATGGGCGGGTACGCGGTCCAGCTGGCGAAGGCTGACGGCCTGCAGGTCGTCGCCGACGCGGCGGAGCAGGACGAACAGCTGGTCGCCGACCTCGGCGCCGACGTCGTGCTGGCGCGCGGCGAGGGGTTCTCCGAGCGCGTCCGTGAGCGGTTCCCCGACGGCGTGGACGGTGCCGTCGACGGCGCGATGCTGCACTCCGCGCTCGTCCCCGCCGTCCGGGACGGCGGCACCGTCGTCACCATCCGGGGCTACGACGAGCCGGCCGAACGCGGTGTCAGGTTCCAGCCGGTCCTGGTCGTGGACTACGCCCGGGAACAGCAGAAGCTGGACGCGCTCCGGCAGCAGGCGGAGGACGGCGTGCTGAGCCTGCGCGTGGCGGAGTCCCTGCCCGCGGAACAGGCCCCGCAGGCCCACCGGCGCCTGGAGGCCGGCGGCGTCCGCGGACGCCTCGTGCTGAGCTTCTAAAGCAGCCCGCTTCTATCAAGGGCCCAGAAACGAGAAAACCGCGGGAGTCCGACGACTCCCGCGGTTTCCCCCGGTGTGGCAGATACTGGATTCGAACCAGTGAAGGCAATGCCAGCTGATTTACAGTCAGCCCCCTTTGGCCACTCGGGTAATCTGCCGGGGCCAGCCACCCGTCCGGAACTGATCTGGACCAGTCCGTTCGGTCGGCGACACCTCACTTTAGCGGAGCCGGGCCGAGATTTCGAATCGGGACGCCGCCCGGTCTGCCCATCGGTCTCAGCCCACCGGTAGGCTGTCGGCGAGACCCACCCCCGAGGACCCGAAGAGGAGCCATGGCCAGCGATTCAACGTTTGATGTGGTCAGCAAGGTTGACAAGCAGGAAGTCAGCAACGCCCTGAACCAGGCGCAGAAGGAGATCGCCCAGCGCTATGACTTCAAGGGCGTCGGCGCGGAGGTCGACTTCAGCGGCGAGTCGATCCTGATGAAGGCCGCCTCCGAGGAACGCGTCAAGGCCGTCCTGGACGTGTTCCAGTCCAAGCTCGTCAAGCGCAACATCTCCCTGAAGTCCCTCGAGACCGGTGAGCCCTACGCCTCCGGCAAGGAGTACCGCCTGGAGGCCAGCATCAAGGAGGGGATCGACCAGCCGACGGCGAAGAAGATCACCAAGCTGATCCGGGATGAGGGCCCGAAGTCCATCAAGGCCACCATCCAGGGCGACGAGTTGCGCGTCTCCTCCAAGTCGCGCGATGACCTGCAGGCCACCATCAGCCTGCTCAAGGGATTCGAGGACGCCGACCTGCAGTTCATCAACTTCCGCTGAGGATCCCCCCATGCTCTACCTGATCACCCCTGACGGCATCGTCAGCACCACCCAGGCCGGGCTCGGCGACGCCCTGGTGGATGCCCAGCGGGGCCGGCCCCTGGCCCGGCAGCCCTGGCAGACCCAGCCGTCCGTGGCCGGCGGCGTCTCCCCGGAGAAGGTGCTGGCGCTCGCCCTGCGGCACGGGCTCGATGCCGGGGTCGGGCTCGTGGTGCACGGCGGGTTCATCGACCAGGTGCTGGAGCCGGAGCGGCTGCGCGCCGCCGAGCGCAACCAGAACCGGATCGCCGCCCAGCTGCAGTCCATCGCGGCGGAGCCCCGGCACGAGGACCGGGACTGGCACCGCCGTCAGCGGGCGATCACCGAAGAGGCCCGCCAGGCCGCCGGCGGTTCGATCCGCCGGGCCGAGGCCGCGGCCGAGGAGCTGTTGGAGGCGCCGGTCAAGGACCGGCTGGCCCGCGCCTGGCAGCGGGCCGGCGGGCTGGTCCCGGCCACCTAGCCCGCCCCGCGGGGGCTACCCCTGCCCCAGCTCCCGCGCCATCCCCTCGAGCCGCTGGACGCGCTCGGTCATGGGCGGGTGCGTGGAGAACATGTTCTTCACGTTCTTGAAGGGGTTGGCGATCATCAGGTGTGCCGTGTTCTGCAGCCGCTGGTCATCCGGGAGCGGCGCCGCCCGGATGCCGTTCTGCAGCTTGTAGAGTGCCGAGGCCAGTGCGAGGGGGTCCCCCGTCAGCCGGGCCCCGTCCTCATCCGCGTCGTATTCGCGGGTACGGGAGATGGACATCTGGATCAGGGAGGCGGCCAGCGGGGCCAGGATCGCCAGGGCGATCATCGCCAGCGGGTTGCCGCCGCGGTTGCCGCGGCCGGCCCCGAAGAACAGCATGAACTGGGCCACCGAGGTGATGACCCCGGCCACCGCGGCGGCCACGGAGGACGTCAGGATGTCCCGGTTGTAGACGTGCATCAGCTCGTGGCCCAGCACCCCGCGCAGCTCACGGGCGTTCAGGATCTTCAGGATCCCCTCGGTGCAGCACACGGCCGCGTGCTGCGGGTTGCGTCCCGTGGCGAAGGCGTTGGGGGATGCGGTGGGTGCCACGTAGAGCCGGGGCATGGGCTGGTTCGCCGCCTGGGACAGCTCCGCCACGATCCGGTACATCTCCGGCTGCTCCTGCTGGGTGACCGGGTAGGCGCGCATGGACCGGATGGCGATCTTGTCACTGTTCCAGTAGCTGTAGGCGGTGGTGGCCACCCCGATCACGGCGAAGACCCCGATCCACATCGCCCGGCCGGTGCCGGCGGCGATCACCCCGCCGATGGCCAGCAGGACCGCGAACAGGCCCGCGAACAGCAGCGTCGTCTTCAATCCGTTGTAGTGCCTGTTCATGCCTTCAGCCTAGTCCGCGCGGAACCTGCTAGGGCACGGGGTGTCTGGCGTCATAGCGCAGGAATCCGGGCTGCCAGCGCATCAGGGCGCTCACCCCGAGCACGCACAGCAGGCCGCCGGCGATCAGGGTCACCGGCTCGGTGACCAGTTCCGCCGCGCCGCCGGTGAGCATCTCCCCCAGCCGCGGCCCGCCGGCCACCACCACGATGAACACGCCCTGCAGGCGGCCGCGCAGGTGGTCCGGGGTGGCCGTCTGCAGGATCGTGTTCCGGAACACGGAGGAGACGGAGTCGGCGCAGCCCGCCAGCGCGAGGCAGCCCGCCGCCGCCCAGAGGTACGGCGCCGGGTCCTGACCGGCGGCGTCCGCCCGGGAGGCGAAGTACACCACCACGCCGAATCCGGCCACCGCCAGCCCCCAGGCCATGATCGCGCCGTACACGGCCGCCCCGTGACGCACGATCCGGGTCAGCGGTCCGGAGAACAGGCCCGTCAGGAAGGCCCCCAGCGCCATGGCGGCCAGCAACATCCCGACGGCGGCCTCCCCGCCTCCCAGCATCGCGGAACCCACCACGGCGCCGACGGCGGGCAGCAGGGCGCGCGGGAAGGCGGTGGCCATGGCCACGATGTCCGCCAGGAAGGTCATCCGCAGGTTGGGCCGGGAGGCGAGGAAGGTGAAGCCCTCGACCACGGAGCGCCAGCCCACGCGACGCGGCCGCCCCTCAGTCTCGGGGTCGTGCTGCGGCGGCAGGGCGGGCAGCCGCCAGACGGCATAGAGCGCGGCCAGGAACGTCACCACGTCCACCGAGTAGGTCCAGGCATAGCCCACACCGGCCACCAGCACCCCGGCGAGCAGCGGTCCGAGCATCATGGCCACGGAGAAGGTCATCATGTTCAGGGCGTTGGCGGCCGGCAGCAGCTTGACGCCGACCAGGGCGGGGATGATGGCGCCCCGGGTGGGCTGGTTGATGCCGGACGCCCCGGAGTGCACCGCCACCAGCCCGTACAGCACCCAGACACTCTCGACGCCCAGCCAGGCGTGGGCCGCGATCAGCACGGTGGTCAGCCACAGCACGCCGGAGGACCCCAGCGCCAGCTTCCGCCGGTCCACGTGGTCCGCCACGGCCCCGCCGTACAGGCCGGCCACCACGAGCGGCACCAGGGCGAAGAGCCCCAGCATCCCGACCGCCAGGGAGGAGCCCGTCAGGTGGAAGACCTCCAGGCTGACCGCCACCAGGGTCAGCTGGGTGCCGATCGCCGAGAGCGAGTTGCCGATCCACAGCCGCCGGTACGCGGGGCTGACCTTCAGCGGGGTGAGGTCGGCGAGGAGGCGGGGCACCGCCACAGCCTAGCCCGGCCGGGTTCAGGCGTGGTGCGTCAGGATCCCGCGGCTGATGCGGGTCATCTCCTCGCGCTCCACGACCTTGACGCGCTCGCGCGCCACGGGACCGGTGGAACTGGCCTCGGCCCCCAGGGCGAGCTCATGCTCGTCCAGGGCCAGCCAGCCCTCCCACGAGGTGTAGTCGATCCCGCGGGACTCCAGCAGGTCGAGGACCGCCTGCTCATCCGGGTTCCGTGCGGTCCACAGGCCCGGCTGGTCCTCGAGCAGGCAGCCGATCGTCTCGAGCGCATCGCCCTTGGTGTGGCCGATCAGGCCCACCGGGCCGCGCTTGATCCAGCCGGAGGCGTACAGTCCGGGCACCGGGGCGCCGTCGGCGCCCAGGATGCGGCCGGCGTCGTTGGGGATGACACCCCGGCGCTCGTCATAGCCGAGCCCGGGCACCTCGGAGCCGTGGTAGCCGATGGCGCGGTAGACGGCCTGGACCGGGTAGTCGGTGAACTCGCCCGTGCCCTTGACGTTGCCGGTGCCGTCCAGCTCCATGCGTTCCATCCGCAGCCCGGCCACGGAGCCCGCCTGCTCGCCCTCCCCCTCCAGGATCTCCACGGGCTGCTGCAGGAAGTGCAGGTGCAGGCGGCGGGAGGCGCCGGTGTCCTGCTCCTCCACCAGCCAGTTGGTCAGCGTGCCGACCATGGTCTTGATCTGGTTGTTGGAGGTGGCCGCCTCCTCGGAGGCGGCGTCGAATTCGAAGTCCTCCGGGTAGAGCACCAGGTCCACGTCCTTCGAGTGCGCCAGCTCGCGCAGCTCCAGCGGGGTGAACTTCACCTGGGCTGGTCCGCGGCGGCCGAAGACGTGCACGTCCGTGATGGGCGAGGACTTCAGCCCCTGGTAGACGTTCTCCGGGATCTCGGTGACCAGCAGGTCGTCGGCGTGCTTGGAGAGCATCCGGGCCACGTCCAGGGCCACGTTGCCGTTGCCGATCACGGCGACCTCGCGGGCCGTCAGCGGCCACTCGCGCGGCACGTCCGGGTGGCCGTCGTACCAGGAGACGAAGTCGGCGCCGCCGAAGGACCCCTGCAGGTCCGTGCCCGGGATGTGCAGGTCGGCGTCCTTGATGGCGCCGGTGGAGAAGACGATGGCGTCGTAGTGCTCGCGCAGGTCTTCCAGGGTGATGTCCGTGCCGAAGTCCACGCCCCCCAGGAAGCGGATGTCCCCGCGGTCCATGACCTTGTGCAGGGCCTTGACGATCCCCTTGATGCGCGGGTGGTCCGGTGCCACGCCGTAACGGATCAGGCCGTAGGGGGCCGGGTAGCGGTCGAAGAGGTCGATGCTGACCTCGAAGTCGCGTTCGGCCTTGGTCAGCAGGTCTGCCGTGTACACGCCAGCCGGGCCGGCACCGATGATGGCGAGGCGGAGGGGGCGGTCGGGGGCAGAGGTCACTGGATGTCCAATCACGCGGGGTCGTGGGCCGGCGAGAGGTCCCGCCAGCGATCCATTCTAACGGGACGGGGCGAAATACGCGCAGTGTCCGTGACGCAATGCACGTTCCGGGGGCCTCCGCACCGTTTCCACACCATTAACGGCCGGGGGACCGGCCCTGCAGGACCGGTCCCCTCAGCTATCGAGCGAAGCGCTCAGCGGAACGCAGCGGAACTCAGCGGAACTGAGCGGCGCCGATGGCGGCGCCGGCGGCCTTGGCCGCCTCGGCGGCGGTGATGTCGTTCTTCTCCATCAGGGTGCGGGCGTCGCGGACGAGCTGCTTGGCCTGCTCGCAGGCGTCGAGCCACTTGGTCTCGACGGCCTGGTACTCCTCGGAGTTCGAGCTGGACTGGAAGTTCTCGTCCATGTAGGCCTTCTGCTGCTCGCGATCGCCGATGATGCCCTCGATGCGGTCGGCGATCTGGCCGACCTGGTACTCATAGGCTGCGGCTTCGCCGGCGTCATACTTGATAACCATGATCTAGTCCTTTCGGGTTCCGGGTGTCCCGGAGAAAACTGCGGAGGGTTGGAGGGTGAGGAAGCGGTGGTCCGGGAGCCCTACCAGGACAGCTCGGCGCCGGCGCTCTGCGCCCGGGCGTCGTCGAGCTCGGTCTGCTCCTGCTCGGTGTAGGCCTTGTACAGCTCGGCCTGGCCCACGTTGATCAGGGACAGGGCCTCGATCACCTCGCCCTGGCACAGGTTGACCTTGTTGATGAACTCCCGGTAGGCCGCGGCACCGGCGCCCTTGAAGCTGCTTTCCAAGGACACGACGGCGTCCTCGAGGTTCTGCAGTTCGACGATCAGGAGCTCGCCGGAATCACCGGAGTCCTTGGCGGCCTTGTCGAAGGCGTCGACGCCCTCCTGCAGTTCAAGACGTTCGTTAGACATGTTTCTCCCCTTGTGTGGATCTGGTTCGGACCGGTGGTCCGCTGTCTGTGCGCCTGGCGTGTCCTTGTGAAGTGCGACCCGCCGGCCCGATGACTACATCCTTCAACTCCCGGTGGAGTCCGGTCAACCGGATCCGATGGGGAGTTCTCCCCATCCACCCCCACCGCCTCCGTTACCACGACCAGAGGAATACTGGAATGATGAGGGAGGTCACGGCGCCGGGATGCGCCGGGACCTGACGAGCCCGGAGGTCTCCGGGGGAAGGGGCCCCGCCCATGGCCATGGATTTCGACTCACAGCTCATCGAGTCGGTCGAGGTGCGCAGACAACGTCTGAGCGCCTCCTTCCTCTTCGGGTTGAACCCCACCGAGCGCCGCTGGAAGGACCGGACCAACCTGTTCGTCTTCGGCCTCATCCTGGCCGCCCTGATCTGCGCCTTCTGCGTGGGGATCTCCTTCGTGGTGAACATCATCGGCAACTGGCTGGCCGAACGCGAGGCCCGGAACCAACCGCAACAGCAGAGCCGAGGTCTCGACCAGCAGCGGGACATCCTGCTGCCCCCCACGCCCACCCAGCCGGCAGCACCCCCCGCCGCCTCGCCCGCGGATTCCACCGTGCTGGCCGCCCTGCCGCCGGCCACCCTGCCGACCACCCAGCCGACCACCCAGCCGCCGACCCCCTGGAGATCCTGACGTGCCCACCCCCTATACCCGCGTCTCCCTGGTGGGCCAGCGTCGCAATGCGGACCTCCTGCTGCCCTCCGACACCCCCCTCGGCACCCTCATGCCCCAGATCCTGGACGTGCTCCACGATCAGCCCCAGGACTCGCTCGGGACCAAGCTGCTCGTCCGGCCGGACGGGCAGGAGGTTCCCGCGGGACAGTCGCTGAGCGAGGCCGAGGTGCTCGACGGCGAGCGGCTGCGCCTCGTCTCCCGCACGGAGGCACCGCCCTCGCCCATCGTCTACGACCTCAACGACACGGTCTCGGACGCCACCGAGGACGTCCCCGGCCGCTGGTCGCCGGTCTACAGGTACCTCATCTGCGGCGTGCTGGCCGCGCTCGGCTCCTGGTTCGCCATCACCGGGCTGCTGGCCACCTACGCCGCCGGGCAGCAGGACTGGATCGCCTTGGGACTGGCGGCCGCGGCACTGCTGGCGGCCGCGGCGCTGTCCTCCCCCGGCCGCCAACAGGCGGTCTCCGCCACGCTCGCGGGGGCGGGCACGCTGTTCGCCGTCTCCGGGCTCGTGGGCCTGGGCCTGCCGACGCCCTGGGTGTACATCGCGCTCGGCGGCCTGGCCGCCGTCGTGCTCGGGGTCCTCGGCTTCATCGTCAACCGCCCCCTGTCCATGTTCATCGCCGCCGCCGTGATCGGCGTGCTGGTGGCCGTCTGGGCCGTGGCCCCCGCCGTCTCCGTGTGGGCCATCGGCGAGAGGAGCGCGGACCCGGTGGTGGGCGCGGCCGCGATCGCCGGGATCGCCACCCTGCTCGTGCTGGGCATGCTCCCGAAGATCGCCCTGGGTGTCTCGGGACTGGCGGGGATGGACGACCGCCACGCCAACGGGGCGGCCGTGCTGCGCCGTGACGTGCGCACCGCCCTCGACTCCGCCCACGGGGGTCTGGTGGCCAGTGCCGTCGTCGGCGCCGTCTCGGCCGGACTGGCCCTCTGGCTGGTCGGTGGCGACACCTTGGCCTACCCCTTCTCGCTCCCACTCCTCGCCTGTCTGGTCCTGGGACTGGGACTGCGCGCCCGGTCCTTCCCGCTGGCCTCCCAGCGCATCCCCCTGTACCTGGCCTCAGGTCTCGGTGTCCTGGCGCTGGTCCGCCTGGCCTGCGGCTTCCAGCCCGACTACGAGGGCGCGTTCCTGGCCGTCCTGTTGGTCCTGGCCCTGGCGACCGGGGCCGGACTGTCCATCGACCTGCCGGACCACTCGCAGGCCCGGATGCGCAAGGCCGGTGACACCGTCGAATCCCTCGTCCTGCTCGCCCCGATCCCGTTGCTCATCGGCTACTACGGGATCTACGCCACCCTGTTGGAGACCTTCTGATGTCCTCTGCCCCCCTGGACCCCTGGAACGACGCCGGCCCGGCACCGGCCCGTCCGCGCCCCGGCTCCGCGCCGGGAGACCAGGGTGATGCGCTGTGGTCCAGCCGGTCCGAGCTCCGCCGGGACATCTCCCGGTCCCAGGACGACCCCACCACCGGCTTCGAGTCCGTGGCCACCCGCCTCCAGCGCGACTACTCCCGCCGCCCGGCGCTGTCCCTCTGGTCCCGCGGCTGGCGGGCCCTCGGCGGCCTGTGGGGGCCGGACCGGAACCGGGACCGGTTGGCCGCCTCCGCCTCGGCGGTCCAGTCCCCCGTCACCACGGGACGGCGCCTGGCGGTGGTCTCCCTGCGCGGCGGCGCCGGCAAGACCACGGTGGCGGCCCTGACCGCCTCCACCTTCGCCGCCCTGCGGCCCGAGCCGGTGGCCGCCCTGGACCTGGACCCGGCGCTGGGCTCCCTGGGCCTGCGGCTCGGCCACCGCCCCTCGTCCGGCGCGGACCAGATGGCCGCTGACCTGGCCGCCCTGGAGACCACCACGTTCGACGCCGTCACCTCGCGGATGGCCGCCGGACGCAACGACCTCTACTACACGGGGCCCCGGGTCACCGGCCGGCCGCTGGGCGAGGCCGCCGCCACCACCCTGCTGTCCGGGCTCTCCCGGTACTTCCCCGTCACCGTGATCGACTGCCCGACCGGGCCCGAGCACCCGGACACGGCGGCGGTGCTGACCCGCGCCCATGCCGCCGTCTTCGTGCTCCCGGCCACGGCCGCCGGGGTGGACGAGGCCGCCGGCTACCTGCGCCACTGGCTCACCGACCCCTTCCTCTCGGCCATCCCCGTGGTGGCGGCCGTCGTCGGCACCGGACGGGACGCCGTGCTGGATCCCCTGGCGCAGGCGGGGGCGCTGACCCGCGTGGGTGTCGGCGCGGTGGCGATCCGCCACGACCGGCACATCGCCGGCGGGGTGGGGATCACGCTGCCGTTGATCCTGCCCGAGAACCGGCTGGCCGCCGCCGAGCTGTCCGCCCAGGCCCTGGCCGCGGCCAACGCCCCAGGGACTCGGTGACACGGTGACCCAGAAGATCATCCACCGGCCGGCCCGCACCTCGGCTCCGGCCCGGCCGTACACACCCTTCCGGATCGAGGGACCGCAGCCCCTGGACCCCGCCATGGCGGAGGGCCAGGGCGCCGGCGGCTTCCTGCGGCTGTTGCCGATGGTCGCCGCCGGCGGCTCCATGATGGTCATGATGACCTTCCGCCAGAGCCCCTTCGCGGCCGTCGGGGCCATCGCCATGGTGCTCTCGCTGATCGTGGGCGTCATCATGATGTTCTCCCAACGGGGCAAGGCGGGGCGCCTGCGCAAGACCCTGCGGGACACCTATGCCCGCTACCTCGAACGGACCCGGGTGAAGCTGCGGGACGACGAGCAGCAGGCCCAGCTGGCGGCCCGGGCCTCCTCCCCGCCGGCCACGGCGCTGTTCGACATCATCCGGGACCCGGCCCGCCTCTGGGAACGCCGGCGGTACCACGACGACTTCCTGCGGACCCGCGTGGGCTCCGGCCAACGCCCCACCCGGGACATCGACATCTCGCTGACGGAGACCGCCACCGCCCTCCAGGACGAGTTCATGCTCCGCGAGGCCGAGTCCCTCAAGAACCGCTTCGAGAAGGCCCCGGACATGCCCGTGAACGTCCCCCTGGACTCGGCCGGGAACATCTCCCTGGTCGGCCCCCGGGACCTGGGGCTGCAGACGGTACGGTCCCTCGTGACCGGAGCCGCCGCCCTGCAGTCCCCCGAGGACCTGCGCGTGGCCCTCATCAGCCCGCGCGCCACCCGGGAGGACTGGGACTGGCTCGAGCTCCTGCCCCACCTGGATGACAATTCGCACAAGCACTTCTCCGGCCCGGTCAAGTTGATCGCCCCGGACCACGAGGCGCTGCTGGAGCTGCTGGAGACGGACCTGAGGTACCGGTCCAAGGTCGCCGGCGAGCACAACAAGTACGGCGATGAGATGACGAAGGGCCCGGCCCTGTTGTCCCGGCTCATCGTGATCGTGGACCGGTACGGGCAGTCCGCCACGGATCTGTCCTTCGGCGACTCGCATTTCGGCCTCCAGGCCCGTGCCATCACCGCCATCCACCTCTGCGCGGACCGGCTCCACGAGCCCTCCGAGGTGAACTACCGCCTCACCCTCACCGAGGCCCCGGGCCACGGCGGGGTTCGTGGGCGTGCCGAGCGTGCCGAGCGTGCTGAGCACTCCGACCGGCGTCCGCGCTTCCTGCTGGAGGACCGCACCCGGGACCAGGGCAACCCGGTCCGCACCGAGGGCGTGCTGGACCCGATCGACACCAGCACGGCCGCGGGACTGGTGTCCGAGCTCGCGCCGTTGCGCCTCTCCCTGGACTCCCTGGAGCACACGGGTGCGGAGGCCGCCTCCTCCACCTCCTTCCTGCAGATGCTGAACCTGTCCCCGGAACTGGACCGGGCCGACGTCGAGCGCAATTGGCGGCCCCGCTCCCAGGCCGACTTCCTCCGGGTCCCGCTCGGGCCGGATGACAAGGGCAAGCCGGTGCAGCTGGACCTCAAGGAGGCCGCCCAGCTCGGCATGGGACCCCACGGGCTCTGCGTGGGGGCCACGGGCTCCGGCAAGTCCGAGATGCTGCGTTCCCTCGTGTTCGGCCTGCTGACCACCCATTCCCCGGACTCCCTGGCCATGGTGCTGGTCGACTTCAAGGGCGGCGCGACCTTCGCCCCCTTCGAGGGCGCACCCCACGTCACCGGCATCATCACCAACCTCTCCGACGACCTGACGTTGATCGAACGCGTCTACGCCTCGCTGAACGGTGAGATCCTGCGCCGGCAGGAGGTCCTCAAGGCGGCCGGGAACATCGCCAACATCACCGACTACCAGATCCACCGCGACGAGGAGCGGTCCAAGGGCCGGGACGTCGAGCCCCTCCCCCATCTCGTGGTCATCATCGACGAGTTCGGCGAGCTGCTGACCGCGCGCCCGGACTTCATCGACCTGTTCCTGTCCATCGGCCGCATCGGCCGGTCCATCGGGGTGCACCTGCTGCTGAGCTCCCAGCGCGTGGAATCCGGCAAGCTGCGCGGCCTGGAGACCTACCTGTCCTACCGGATCGGCCTCCGCACCCTCTCCGAGTCCGAGTCCCGCACCGTGCTGGACACCCCGGACGCCTTCCACCTGCCGCCGCTGCCCGGCTACGGCTACCTGAAGGTGGACACCACGGTCTACTCCCGGTTCAAGTCCGGCTATGTCTCCGGCCCCCTCGAGGACGAGCTGTTCGAGGAGGAGGAGGAGCCGCAGGACGACGAGATCCCACCCGTCCTGCGGTCCACGGACTACTCCCTGGTCCTGGAGGAGGAGGCGGCCGCCCCGCCGTCGATCGAGGCCGGACCGTCGGCCCCGAAGAAGGACGGCCCCGCCCGCCGGACCACCGGCCCCACGGTGATGTCCACCATGATGGACACCCTGCGCACCTATCCCCCTGCGGTGAAGCCGATCTGGCTGCCCCCGCTGCCCCTGGAGACCACCCTGGACCAGGTGGTCGGCGAGCCGAAGAACACCGAGGGGGGCCTCCGGCTGCCCGAAGGGGGCAACCTCACCGTGCCGATCGGCCTGCTGGACGATCCGGCCCGGCAGTGGCAGGGGCTGTGGGAGGTCGACTTCACCACGGGTTCGGGCAACATGATCATCCATGGCGGCCCCCAGTCAGGGAAGTCGACCGCGTTGCGGACCCTGGTGGCCTCCCTGGCGCTGACGCACTCGCCGGCGCAGGTCGGCATCTACTGCATCGACCTGCTCGGCTCGGGCATGCTGCCGCTGGCCGACCTGCCCCACGTGGGCGGCGTGGCGATCCGCACCAACACGGAGGTCATCTCGCGCACCGTGGACGAGATCCTGGGGATGCTGGCCCACCGGGAACGGGTCTTCGAGAGG
Organism: Citricoccus sp. NPDC055426; assembly: GCF_040677445.1. Classification (NCBI taxonomy): domain Bacteria; kingdom Bacillati; phylum Actinomycetota; class Actinomycetes; order Micrococcales; family Micrococcaceae; genus Citricoccus; species Citricoccus sp. NPDC055426. The sequence goes on along the minus strand of NZ_JBFARZ010000001.1, from coordinate 786,408 downwards.
CATGCCATCGACTCGCTGGCCACCATGCGCCGGATGCACGCCGCCGGCCAGATCCCCGAGCTGCCCAGCGCGGACATCTTCCTCGTGGTGGACGGCCACGGCCAGTTCCAGGAGGAGTTCGACGACCTGCTGCCCAAGATCGTCACGATCATGACCCGCGGCGCCGGCTACGGCATCCACATCATCTCCTCGGTCAACCGGAACACCGAGATCCGGGCCACCCACCAGACCTACTTCACGCACCGCATCGAGCTGGCGTTGGCTGAGGCCGGCGACTCGGGCATCGACCGCAAGCTGGCGGCCAACGTCAATCCCGAGGCTCCCGGGCGCGGCCTGATGCCGCTGAAGCTGCAGGGTCACCTGGCCCTGCCGCGGATCGACGGGCAGGCCGAGAAGGAGTCGGCCACCGAGGGGCTGAAGGACCTCGTGGAGCAGGTGGGCCGGTTCTCCACCGGTTCCGCCATGAAGGTCCGCGTGCTGCCCTCGATCGTGGAGGCCTCCACGGCGGCCTCTCCCGAGAAGAAGGGGCTGTTCCCGCTGGGCCTGCGCGAACTGGACCTCGGCGTGCAGCACCTGGACCTGGAGCGGGGCGACCGGAACCTCATCGTCATGGGGGACGAGGAGTCCGGCAAGACCACCATCCTGCGCCAGGTGGTCCACCGCTTCACCGCGAACCACGAGGACAACGAGCTGATGTTCGTGGTCTTCGATCCCCGCCGAGGCCTGGGCGACTTCGTCCCCGACGACTACCTGGGCGGCTATGCCACCAACGCGGAGGTGGCCAAGACCCTGACCGGCGCGGTCGTCAACGAGCTCCGCAAGCGCCAGGACCCGAAGGAGGACCAGGACACGGTCCAGCGTCAGACCCGGATCGTGGCCCTGATCGACGACTACGACGTGCTGACGGTGGGCGGCGGCCAGTCACCGCTGGGGGCCTTCGTGCCGTTCATCCCGATGGCCGCCGAGCTGCGCATCAACTTCGTGCTGACCCGGCGGGTGCGCGGCGCCTCCCGCGGCATGTACGAGACGTTCTTCTCCACCCTGCGGGACAACGGCACCTCGGCGATGATCATGTCGGGTGACAAGCGCGAGGGCATCCTCATCAACGGGGTCAAGGCCCGGAAGATGCCCGCAGGCCGCGGCCAGCTGCTGCAGACGGGCAAGCCCGTCATGACCGTGCAGTCCTTCTTCGGCGAGCCGGACCACACCGCCGGCCCCGCGGAGTGACGCAGCGCCCCGTCACCGGCGCGGGCCTGGCCTTCGGGGCGGGCGCCTACCTCTTCTGGGGCGGGTTGCCGCTCTACATGGCGGCCACGCTCCCGGCCACCGCCCTCGAGGTGGTCTTCGCCCGGATCGGCTTCACGCTTCTCACCTGCGTGGTGTTGCTGTTCGCCCTGCGGCGCTGGCACGACGTCGGCCGGCAGCTGGGCGGCGCGCGGCGGTTGGGTGCCACGGCCCTGGCCGCCACCCTGATCACCGGCAACTGGGCCATCTACACCTACGCCGTGCTCTCGGGGCAGACCCTCGAGGCCGCGCTGGGGTACTTCATCAACCCGCTGGTGTCCGTGCTGGCCGGGGTCCTCCTGTTCGGGGAGCGGCTGCGGCCGGCCCAGTGGGTGGCCGTGGTCCTCTCCGTGGCGGCCGTGGTGGTCATGGTGGTGGGCCACGGGGCGTTCCCCTGGCTGGCCGTGCTGCTGGCCGTGAGCTTCGGCGGCTACGGCATCGTCAAGAGCCGGCTGGCCACCTCCGTCAGCCCGGTGGCCTCCCTGGGCGCCGAGACCATCCTGCTGATCCCGGTGTGCCTGGCCGGGATGGGCTGGCTGGCGGCCACGGACCAGATGACGCTGTTCTCCGAAGGCCCCGGTCACTTCTGGATCCTGGCCCTGTCCGGCCTGGTGACGGCGATACCGCTGATCCTGTTCGGGGCGGGGGCCAGCCGCCTGCCCCTGACCCTGCTGGGGCTGTTGCAGTACATCAACCCGGTCATCCAGTTCCTGCTCGGCCTGCTGGTCTTCGGCGAGGCCATGAGCACCGGGCGCTGGGCCGGGTTCATCCTCATCTGGTGCGCCCTGGTGGTGCTGATGGCCGACTCCCTGCGCGCCGCCCGGCGCAGCCCGAGACCTTAGACTGGGCCCATGCCTGCAGATCCCACCGCACCGTCCGGTTCCGTCTTCCTGCCGATCTTCCAGAAGCTCGTCCCCGCCCACCTGGAGACGCCCTGGGTCGCGGAGGACGGGATGGAGCCCGGCGAGCTGGATGCCCTGCTGGCCGCCTCCCCCGCCGCCGAGGCCTCCCTCAACGGCACCGGCCGGGTGCCGCTGCCGTTGGCCCTCTACGAGTTCCACCTCGCCCTGGGCAATTGCCCGGACCTGCTGGAGACGGACCACTTCTTCTGGGACGCCGACGAGCTGGAGATCCTGGACGGCTTCCTGCTCTTCCTCGAGGACGCCGCGGAGTCCACCGTCTGGGGGCTGCGCGTCGAGGATGCCGACCTGGCCGATCCCCTGGTCTGGCGCCGCTCCACGGGCGCGGACGCGGAGCACGGGGTGTGGCGGTGCGAGGGCGGGACCTTCAGCGAGTTCACCACGGACCTGCTGGACTGGACGTTCGAGGAGCCCGATGCGTCCGAGGAGACCGGAGGCACCGGGGAGTGAACGGCTCCCACGCCCCGGAGGGGTACGTGTGCCCCTTCTGCGGCCTGGTGGCCGGTGACGTCTCCGCCCCGGACAACCGCTGTGAGCTCGAGGACCTCGTCTACCAGGATGAGGACGTGATGGTCTTCATCGCCGTGGACGGCTTCGGCGACCACGAGGGCCACGCCATGATCTCCCCCACGGAGCACTATGAGACCCTGTACGACCTCCCGGACCGGGTCCTGCAGCGGATCGGCCTGATGGCCCGCCAGGTGGCGCTGGCCATGAAGCAGGCCTGGTCCCCGGACGGAATCTCCACCCGCCAGCACAATGAGCCCGCGGGCAACCAGCACGTCTGGCACTACCACCTGCACGTGTTCCCGCGGTGGCACGAGGACCAGCTCTACCGGCACCTGCGCCACCCCGTGGCCCCGGCGGTCCGGGCGGTCAAGGCCCGCGAGCTGGCCGCGGTGCTCGATCCCGGCCCGACGCGCCTGCCCTGAGGCCCCGGGCCCCGGGCTCCGGTCAGTGGACCGGGACCAACGGGAAGATCGGCAGCGCCGCCGGGTGGTGGGCGTGCACGATCACCAGGAACACCACCGCGTCGAAGAGCAGGTGCACCGTCACCACGTACCAGAGGTTCTTCGTCCAGGAGAAGATCGCCCCCTGCACCAGCGCGAAGGGGATCGTCAGGGCCGGGCCCCACGACTGGTAGCCGAGCTCCCACAGGAACGAGACGAAGATCCCCGCCTGCAGCACGTTGGCGATCGCCGGCCGGAAGTGCCGCAGCAGCAGCGTGTAGACGGTGCACATGAAGAACAGCTCGTCCCAGAGGCCGACCGCGTTGACGCCCACGAACAGGCGGGCGATCTCATGCCACTCGGCGACCGCGGGCCAGTTGCGGTAGACGCCCGAGGTGAGGAAGTAGAACGGCAGGATCAGGTAGGCGGCCACCACCACGACGACGAGGTACACCCACATCCGCCGGCTCCACCGCCCACCGGCCCAGGGGAAGCGCACCGCGTGCTCCCGGTAGACCCAGCGCGAGAGGGCATACGGGACCACCACCGCGGCCCCGAGGACCACCGTGAAGCGTGCCATCCCGGCCGGTGAGATGTCCGCGTGCAGGGAGATCAGGCTGATGATGCCCAGGGCGAGGCCGATGAGGAACAGGTCGGTGCCCAGCCGGTGGGAGAGGCCGCGCCGGTCCGTCCAGAGCCCGGCGAGCACGCCCGCCACCAGCAGGACATAGCCCACCGCCTCGGACTGGACGGCGAAGAGCAGCACGGCCGAGGCGCTCACCATCGACGCCGGGATGACGGCCAGCGGGTGCGCGGTGCTCATCAGCGGGTCAGGGTTGCAGCGGGTCAGGGGGCGAGCGTCAGGACTCGCGGTCGACCACGTAGTCGGCGAAGGCCATGAGCGCGCCCTTGACCGGGGAGTCCGGCAGCGGCTGCAACGCCCGGACGGCATCCGCCGCCCAGCCGCGCGTGATGTCCCAGGCCTGCTCGATCACCGGGTGCGCGGACACGGCCGCCACGGCCGCGGCCAGCTGCTCGTCCGTGTCCAAGGGCCCGTCCACCAGCTCGAGCGCGGCGCGGGCGGAGGGGTCATCCCCACCGGCAGCCGCCTGCCGCAGCAGCAGCACCGGCAGGGTCGGAACCCGTTCCTTCAGGTCCGTGCCGGGCGTCTTGCCGGAGGCGTGGGATGAGCTCGTCAGGTCGATCACGTCGTCGGCCAGCTGGAAGGCCGTCCCGACCTTCTCCCCGTAGTCCTCGAGCAGTGTCACGGTGGCCGCGTCGCAGCCGCCGAAGTGGGCTCCCAGCTGTCCGGCCGCGGCGATGAGCGAGCCCGTCTTGCCGCCGATCACCCGCAGGTAGTGCTCCAGCGGGTCGTCCTGCTCGGTGGGGCCCACCGTCTCCCACAGCTGGCCCATCACGAGCCGCTCGAAGGTCCGGGCCTGGATGGCCACGGCCTCGGGCCCCAGGGAGGCCATCAGCAGCGAGGCCCGCGCGAAGATCAGGTCTCCGGCGAGGATCGCTATCGAGTTGCCCCACACCTGGTGGGCCGCCGGGGCGCCGCGCCGCACGGGGGCCTCGTCCATGACGTCGTCGTGGTACAGGGTGGCCAGGTGGGTCAACTCCATCACGACGGCGGCCGAGCGCACCGCCGCCGGGACCTCGCCGACCTGCCCGGTCCCGACCCCCGGGTCCCCCACGAGGGAGGAGAGGATGGTCAGCAGGGGGCGGATCCGCTTTCCGCCGGCTTCCAGCAGGTGCCGGGAGGTGTGGTCCGCCAGCTGGTCCGCGTTGGACACGGCGGCGGACAGCTCGTCCTCCACCGCGTCGAGGGCCGTGGTGACCACGTCCAGCAGGTCGCCGTGCTCGGCCAGGTTCTCGAAACCGCGGGGCAGGGCGAGGTCACCGATCGTCACGCCGTCAGCGGCGTCGGCACGGGATGCGGGCTCGGGTGAAGTCACCTGAGCAAGACTATCCAACGTTGGCCGGGGACGGCGCATCGGGACGGGGCACTGCCGCCGGTCCCTGGGTGGTCGCCGCGGGGACCACAGATTCCAGGAGCCGGACGATCCGGTCCACCGGGGCCGTGCCGCGCTCATCCACGAGGTTGGCCATCACCTGGACCACGGACCGGAACAGGGGCCTGACCCGCATGCCGGTGGCCAGGGCGGCCTTCAGCACGGCCGGGTGGCCGATCAGCTCGGCGAAGCGGGTGCCGAGCGCGAAGTGGGACCCCCAGGCCTCCTGGGTGAGCACCGGGTACCGGGACAGCTCCGCCTCCCGGCCGGCCGCCGTCGGGCGCCGCAGTGCCGTGACCGCCAGGTCCGCGGCCATCCGGGCCGACTCCATGGCGAAGGAGATCCCCTCGCCGTTGAAGGGCGAGACCATGCCCGCGGAATCGCCGACGAGCAGCATGCCCGGCACGTGCTGTGGGGTGCGGTTGAAGCCCATCGGCAGGGCGGCGCTGAGGATCTTCGAGGTGCGGGTGTCCTCGGACAGGCCCCATCCCTCGGTCAGCGCCCCGGACCAGTCCTTGAGGATGGAGCGGTAGTTGAGCTTGCCGAACTGCGGGGAGGTGTCCAGGATGCCGAGCCCCACGTTGACGGTGCCGCCGCCCAGCGGGAACAGCCAGCCGTAGCCGGGCAGCAGGTTGCCCCGGGCATCGGGCAGCTGGAGCCAGGACTCCATCCAGTCGTGGTCGTGGCGCGGGGAGGTGTCCGGGACCTCGTAGTAGGCGCGGACGGCCACGCCCATGGGCCGGTCGTCCCGCTTGGCGAGTCCGGCGGAGACCGCGGTGCGGGTGGAGTTGCCGTCCGCGGCGATGACGATCGGGGCGTGGAAGTCCCGGAACTCGCCGGTCTTGCGGCCGCGCCCGTCCATCAGTTCGGCGCGCAGGCCGTTCACGGTGCCGTCCTCGGCCCGCAGCACGGTGGTCACGGCATGGCGTTCCAGGATGGTGGCCCCGGCGGCACGGGCGTGGTCCGCCAGCACCTCGTCGAAGTCCTCGCGGGTGCGCACGAGGGCGTAGTCCGGCCAGGTCTCGGTCTGCGGCCAGGGGACCTCCACCGCGCGGCCCTCGGCCACCAGGCGCAAGCCCTTGATGTGCTGCCAGCCGTCCCCGGGGGCATGCGGGATCCCCATCAGGTCCATCTCGCGCACCGCCTGCGGGGTCAGGCCGTCGCCGCAGACCTTCTCGCGCGGGTAGGCCGTCTTCTCCAGCACGGTGACCGCCACGCCGGCGTTCGCGAGGTGCCAGGCAGCGGTGGCGCCGGCGGGGCCGCCCCCGGCGATGAGGACTTGGGATGTCGTTTCAGTGGCCACCCGCCCATTGTCCCAGAGCTTGTCCCAGAGCTTGTCCCAGAGCGGGGCGTGGCCGGTGTCCCGCCGGCGCTGGCGGTACGCTGGACGGGACATGAACAACCCTGGATCCTCGGCGCCGGCCCCCCGGCTGGCGTCCTGCACGTATGCCGCCCCCCTGCCCGGCGGCGCCGGACTGACCGAGCTGTTGACCACGGGCTCGGAGTGCACCTGGATCCGCGGCGGCGAGGGCATGGTCGGCCTGGGGACCGCCGCCCGCTTCACCACCACCGGGTCCGGCCGCTTCGAGGCGGCCCGCCGCTGGTGGATGGCGGCCACGGCGGCCGAGGCCGCCGAGTCGGAGGGCGCGCACCGGAGCACCGTGCCCGACGACGGCCTGCCCCGGCGCTCCCCGCTCGCCTTCGCCGCGTTCGCCTTCGCCGACGACAGCCCCGTCGACTCCGTCCTGGTGGTCCCCGAGTTCGTCCTCGGTTCGGCCCACGGCCGGTCCTGGCTGACCTGGCAGGTGGACCTCGACTCCCCGCGCTACTCCGAGCGGGCCGCCACCGGTTGGCGCCCCAGCCGGCAGGACGCCGAGCGGCGGCTGGCCGAGCTCCTCGCCGAGGCCGGGCCCGCGGGGTCTGCGGAACCTGCCGTGCCCGGAGAACCGGCGGGGGAAGGTCTCGAGCTCAGCGACGGGGTGCTCTCCCAGGAGGGGTACCGGGCCGCCGTCGTGCGTGGGGTCCGCCAGATCGAGGCCGGGAACCTGACGAAGCTCGTGCTCGCGCGCGACGCCGTGGTCCGTTCCGAGGATCCCGTGGACGTCCCTCGGGTGCTGCACACGCTGACGGAGCGGTACCGGGACTGCTGGACCTACGCCGTGGACGGCCTGATCGGCTCCACGCCGGAGATGCTGGTCAAGGTGGACGGGGACACCGCCCGGGCCCGGGTGCTGGCCGGCACCCTGGACCGGGACGGGGCCCCGCTCGGCACCGCCGGGGCAGGCTACGCCCGGCAGCTGCTCTCCGAGGACCCCAAACAGCGGCACGAGCACCGGCTGGCCGTGGACTCGCTGACCGAGCGGCTGGAGCCGTTCACCACCTCGCTGCAGGCCCCGGACGCACCCTTCGTCCTGGAGCTGCCCAATGTGTGGCACCTCGCCACCGACGTCACGGCGCGGCTCGTGGGGGCGGAGGGGGTTCGGCGCACGGGCCCCGGGGCGCTGGCCCTCACGGAGGTGCTGCATCCCACCGCCGCGGTGTGCGGGACCCCGCGCGAGGCCGCGGCGGCGCTCATCGCTGAGCTGGAGAGGGCCGAGCACGGGCTGGACCGCGGGCTCTTCGCGGGCCCGGTGGGGTGGCTGGACGGCAACGGGAACGGCGAGTTCGGCATCGCGCTGCGCGGGGCCGTGGTGGAGGATCCGCACACGGTGCGCCTGTACGCGGGCTGCGGGATCGTGGCGGCCTCGGACCCGGAGGCCGAGCTGGCCGAGACCCACGCCAAGATGCGCCCCATGCTGCAGGCCCTGGGGCTGCAGGCCTAGCACGGCGGCGCCCGCCCCCCCTCCCCTCGGATCACGGCCGCAGTACAGGTCGAGAATCGCCGGTGGAGTCGACAGGTAGCGGTGCCGTGATCCGGCTCTGGTTCGGGTCAGTCGGCCAGCCGGCCGGGGGCGTGCTCGAAGATCAGGCTCGTGTTCGTGGCGGCCACCTCCTCGCGCACGCTGAGGGTGTCCGAGACCAGGGCGCGCAGCTCGGCTGCGTCCCGCACGGCGACGTGCAGCAGGAAGTCGCGGTCTCCGGCGAGGAAGTACACCCGCTGCGTGGCCGGCAGCGACTCGAGGTACCGCTGGAAGCGGCGCAGGCCGGACCGGGCGTGCGCGTGCAGCCGGACGGCGATGAGCGCCTCCAGGCCGAGCCCCCGGACGGCCGGATCCACCGCTGCGTGGAAACCGGAGATCGCGCCCGAGGCCACGAGTGCCCGCACCCGCTTGTGGCACGTGGACTCGGCGATGCCCACCCGGGCGGCCAGCTCGCTGAACGGCATCCGGCCGCTGCGCTCCAGGAGCCGGAGGATGGCCACGTCGACCTCGTCGAGTCTCGGGCGGTCGATGCCATCGCGTGGTGCCATGGGCGAGCCGCTCCTCTCGGTCGTTTCCCTCAAACAGCGCTTCGTGGGGCGGAATCCGTCGAATCTCAGCCGGATCGTGCGGAATCCTCAGATGCTCCCCTCAGGGTAGGCGGAATCTGTCAGCCTGTGGGGAAGAACACCATCCCGTGTCCGGGACCGTCCCCAGGAGGCCAGCATGTCCAGTTCGATCGTCATCGGTGCGGGAATGGTGGGGCTCGCCACCGCCTGGCACCTGCAGGAGCACGGCGTCCAGGTCACGGTTGTGGACCGTGCCGGTGTGGCCGCCGGGTCCTCGTGGGGCAACGCCGGCTGGCTCTCGCCCGGCAAGACCATCCCGCTGGCCGACCCGAGCCTGTGGACCTACGGTCCGACGGCCCTGCTGGACCGCGATGCCGCGCTGCACGTGCCGTTCCGTGCGGACCCGGGCCTGTGGTCCTTCCTGGCACGGTTCGCCGCGCACGGGACCCGCCGGGCCTGGGAGCGCACGATGGCCGCGCTGACGCCGATCGACCGGATGGCGTTGGAGTGCTTCGACGAAATGACCGGTGCGGGGATCGACTCCTGGACGCGCCAGGGACCGTTCATCGTGGGCTTCACCGAGGAGCGGCAGTCCGCCGGGTTCCTCCGGGAGGTCCAGGGCGTGGTCCGGCACGGCCAGGACGTCCCCCTCGAGCGGGTGGACGACCCGCGCGCGGTGGCCCCCCAGCTCTCGGACCAGGTGAAGGTGGTGTACCGGATGGGCGGGCAGCGTTTCATCGAGCCCGGGCCCTTCGTCCAGGCCCTCGCGGACGCCTTCGTGGACCGCGGCGGGACCCTGCGGACCGGGACCGCGGTCACTGGCCTGACCGGCGGGGCCCGTCCCGAGGTCACCCTGGCGGACGGGGAGCGCCTCAGCGCGGACTCGGTGGTGGTGGCCACCGGGGCCTGGCTGCCGGGGCTGGTCCGCAGGCTGGGTGTGAAGACCAGGGTCCAGGCCGGGCGCGGTTACTCGTTCTCCGTGGCCACCGAGGAGCCGGCCCGGCACCCCGTCTACCTGCCGGCCCAGCGGATCGCCTGCACGCCGTACCAGGGTCGGTTCCGGATCGCCGGGACCATGGAGTTCCGCGGACCCGACGAGCCGCTGCAGCCCCGCCGGATCGAGGCCATCGTCAACCAGGCCCGCTCGCTGATGACCGGCATGGACCTCGATGACCGGCAGGACGAGTGGGTGGGATCCCGGCCCGTGACCCCGGACGGGCTCCCCCTCGTGGGGGCGACCGAGGCCCCCGGGGTCTACGTGGCCGGCGGACACGGCATGTGGGGCATCGTGCTGGGGCCGGCCACCGGCAAGCTGCTGGCCGAGCAGATCGTCACGGGCCGGATCGACCCGGCGATCGCCCCGTTCGACCCCCTGCGCTGACCATCACGGCCGCGCCAGTCGTCGGGACACGCCGGGCGGATCGACAGTTGCCGCTCTCGTGATGGGAGGTCAGAAGGTCGCGCGGACCGCGGCCTCCACGTGGCCGCGAACCGAGGGGCGGGCCGAGCGGTCCGAGCGCAGCTCCAGCACGCGGCGGCCCCGGACCGGGCTGCCGAGGGCGGCCAGCAGCCCGTCCTCGGACTCCACCGGGAGCCAGTCCACACCGTAGGCCGCACAGAGCGAGCGCACGTCCACGTCCTGCGGGGTGCCGAAGAAGCGCTCCACCACGGGGGCCATGCCCTCCCGCTGTGCCACGAGGCCGTGCTCCAGCCCGGCGAAGATGGCCCCGCCGGAGTCGTTGACCACCACGATGTCCAGGTCCGGCTCCTGCTCCCCCGGGCCGATCAGCAGTCCGCCGGCGTCATGCAGCAGGGTCAGGTCCCCACACAGCAACACCGTGCGGTGCCCCGTACCCAGGGCGATGCCGGTGGCCGTGGAGACGGTGCCGTCGATCCCGGCCAGGCCGCGGTTGGCGAAGACCACGGACTCCGGGTGCGTCGGCGGACGCCAGGAGAGGTCCACGTCCCGGATGACGGAGGAGGAACCGAGCACGAGCGGGCCGCGCACGGTGGTGGCCACGAGCTGGCTGGTGCGCAGGGCCCCGGGACGGCCGACCGCGTCGTGGCGGGTGGCCAGGGCGTCGTCCACCGCCGCCTGGGCCCGGACGCCGGCCCGCTGCCAGTCCGTCAGCCAGCCGGTGGGTCCGCGACCGGCCACCACGGCCAGCTCCTCGAGGTCCTCCACGGGCCGCTCCCGGCGGGCGCCGGGCTCGAACCAGGCCACCGGCTCCGGTTGGTGGAACGCGGTGCCCACGTCCTCGCGCCCCAGCAGGGCGGAGACCTGGCGGGTGAGGGTGGGGCGGCCGAAGAGGATGACCTGTTCGATCCGGCCGGCCAGCGGATGGGAGTCCTCCCCGAGCCCTCCCCGGGAGCCGAGCAGCCACGGGTAGGCGCCGATCGCGTTGAAGCCGAAGCGGGAGTTCGAGCTCGGCTCGGCCAGCAGGGGCAGCCCGAGGGCGGCGGCGAACGCGGCCGGCAGTGGGCCGGAGCCGTGGCCGGCCACCACCACGGTGCGGGATTCGGGCAGCTCGGCCACGTCCAGGTCGAGCTGCTCGGTGAGGTCCATGGGGTTCACCGTGAGCGGGCCGGCGGGACCGGTGATGAGCTCCTCCCCGCCGGACGGGATCCAGCCGGTGGGGCCCTGGCCGGTGGGGACCAGGGGCGCGCGGAACCGGAGGTTCAGGTGGACCGGCCCCGGCGCGGATTCGCGCACGGCGACGCCGGGCGTCCCGCCGAAGCCCTCCACGTCCTCGGTGTCGAAGCCGCCGGCGGCCAGCAGGGCCCGGGACACCACGGATCGCAGGTGTCCGGTGTGCGCCTCCAGGGCGGCGGCCCGGGGATCGGTGTCCGAGACCTCGGCGGCCTCCGCCGCCAGCCAGTCCGGCATCTGGTCCGCGTCCACGTCCAGGGGCACGTCCCCGCTGAGGGTGGTGGCGAACCGCAGGTGCTCGGGGAAGATCCCGTCCTGCCGGGTGGTCTGGTTGGTGCCGGTGCCCTGCAGCTCCTCCGGCCGGTCCGCCGTCAGCGCCACGAGCTGGACGGCGGCGTGGTCGGCCTCCATGAGCGCGGGCAGCAGGTTGCCCACGGCCGTCCCGGAGGTGGTCACCACGCCGACCGGCCGGCCCGAGGCCAGGGACAGTCCCAGCGCGGTGAAGGCGGCCGAGCGTTCGTCGATCCGCACGTGGAGCCGGATCCGGCCGGCGCGCTCGGCCTCCGCGAGGGCGTAGACGAGCGGTGCCGAGCGGGAGCCGGGGGCCACCACGGCCTCGCGCAGGCCGCCCTCGACCAGCGCCTCCGTCACCGTCCGGGCCACCTGCATCGAATCCAGGGCCAGGACGGGACGGGTCTCGGTGGGCTCACGCCGTGAATGCTCCATGGCCCTCATCCTACGGATTCCGGCTGATCACCGGGTGGGCGCCGGTGATCAGCCGGAAGGGTCTCCGGGGTCCTCAGCGTCCGTTGTTCCCGGCGGTCGAGAACACCTGGACCACGGCGGGCCGCGGGACGGCGACCTTGTCACCGGCCAGCCGGCCGTCCGGGACGAAGTCCGGGAAGTAGGAGGTGTGGGCCCCCCACTCGCCGCCCTCGCCCGGGTGCTGCACGGCCACGAACACGGAGTTGTCCCGGTCATGGATCACCGGGCCGCAGGTCTCCGCGTCAGCCGGCACGGCCAGGAACTGCTCCACGAGACCGCGGTCGCGGCCCTCGAGGGTGACCTTGTGGAGGGCGTCGGCGTAGCCGATCTTGCCGGGCTGGCCGTCGGTGGAGACCCAGAGGTTGCCCTGGGAGTCGAAGGCCAGGTTGTCCGGGCAGGAGATCGGGGAGACCATCTCCAGCGGCACCCCGTCGAAGTAGGCGTGGTTGCCCTCCTGGCCCGGGTCGCCGGCCAGGAACAGGATGTTCCAATTGAAGCGCTCCGAGGTGTGGTCCCCGCGGCGCTCGACCATCTCGATGACGTGGCCGTCGCGGTTGCCCGGGACCGGGTTGGCCTCGTCGACGGTCTCGACGCTGCGCTCGGAGTTGTTGGTCAGGGCCATGTAGACCTTGCCCGTGACCGGGTTGGCCTCGAAGTCCTCCGGGCGGTCCATCTTGGTGGCGTCCACGGTGTCCGCGGCCAGGCGGGTGTTGACCAGCACCTCCTCCACGGTGAAGCCCTTCACCAGGGAGGTGTCGTTCTTCACCAGCGGGATCCAGCGGCCCCAGCCGTCGAAGTCGCCGTCGGAGGGCACGGCGCCGGAGCCGTCGATCTCGGAGTCCGGGGAGTTGCCGTGGAACTGGGCCACGTACAGGGTGCCCTCGGACAGCAGGGTCATGTTGTGCTTCTTGTCGCCCTTGCGGTACTTCCTCCGCGAGACGAACTTGTAGGCGTAGTCGTTGCGCTCGTCGTCACCGGAGTAGACCACGGCGTGGCCGTCCCGGGAGATGACCGCGGTGCCGGCCTCGTGCTTGAAGCGGCCCAGGGCGGTGTGCTTGACCGGGGTGGAGGTGGGGTCCTCCGGGTCGATCTCGACGATCCAGCCGAAGCGGTTGGCCTCGTTGGCGTAGCCGGCGTTGTTCAGGTTGAAGCGCGGGTCCACGGTGTCCCAGCGGCGGGACGTGGGCCCGGGGGCGATCCCGATGCGGCGCTCGGCCTCGGCACCGGTGCCGATGAAGTACTGGTTGAAGTTCTCCTCGCCGGACAGGATGGTGCCCCACGGGGTGGTGCCGCCGGCGCAGTTGTTCAGGGTGCCGAGCACCTTGGTGCCGGTGGGATCGTCGGCGGTCTTCAGCAACTCGGAGCCGGCGGCCGGCCCGTCCACGGTGAACGGCGTGGAGCCGGTGATGCGGCGGTTGCGGCGCCCGCCGCGCACGTACTCCCAGGGCTGGCCCTTGCCGGAGCGCTTCAGGTCCACGATGGACAGGCCATGGGCCTCGATGGCGGCCTCGATGACGTCCTTCGGGTTGGACGTGAGGTACTCCGGGGAGAACATGATGTTCTCGTTGGTGTACTCGTGGCTGTTGACCAGGTAGCCCGTCCGGTCGTTGCCGCCGTCCGAGATGACGTCGAGGTAGTCCGAGTTGTAGCCGAACTGCTTGGCCTGGGAGGCTCCGGTCTGCCGCTCGAGGTCGAACTCCGGGGAGTCGTCGAACAGCGGATCGCCCCAGCGGATGATGGCGGCCCAGTCGTACCCGGCCGGCACGGTCATGTCATCCACGGTGCGCTCCACCGGTGCGATGGCCGTGAACGGCAGCTTGCCGCCGCCCTGCGGGACAGACCCGCGGCTGGTTCCGGTCGCCACGGCCGCCGGGGCGTGGTCCAGGGCGTTCGCGCCGATGACCACGGCCGCCGCGAGGCCGCCGCCCAGGCCCAGGGCCGCGCGGCGGGAGATCGCGGCATTGGCGATGTCCCGGAAGTGCCTGTTGTCCGAGGTGTTCGGCATCGGATGCGAGCAGGCGCTGCCGCACTTGAGCTCGCAGGTGATGGGCAGGCGGTTGCCGCGGGTGTGGCCGGCCATGGGCAGGTGACGCTTGAGCATGGGATGTCCTTATCCAGACGCGAGTGTGCGGTTTCAGCCCCACCCTGCTCCGCCCAGGACGCCTCCCGGATGACCCGCGGTGACCGGACGGTGAACAGTCGGTGAGCGGAACCTACGTCAACTCGGACCAGGCGGCCCGCAGCCGCTGGTGCCACCAGCGCTGGCGGTCCTCGCCGGCGCGCAGCCGGGTCAGGGTCTCCGCGTCGGGGACAGGACGGTCCCGCACCACCAGCCGGCCGGCGTCGGGAATCCACGGGCTCTGCGCCACGTCCTGCGTGAACAGCGCCACGGTGCCCAGCCCGCAGGCGTGCGGCAGCCGCGGCAGGGACGCGGCCAGCGCCACCCCGGCGGCGATCCCCACGGAGGTGTCCAGGGCGGAGGAAACCACGGCGTCCAGCCCGGCGGCCTCGACGATCCCCAGGGCCCGGCGCACCCCGCCGAGGGGCTGGACCTTGACCACCACGAGGTCGGCGGCGCCGGCGCGGGCCACGGCCAGCGGATCGGTCTCCTTGCGCACGGACTCGTCGGCTGCGATCCGCACCTCGGCCCCCGCGGCGGCCAGGGATTGACGCAGGCGGGCCAGGCCCTCGATCCCGGCGACGGGCTGTTCGGCGTACTCGAGCCCGTACTCGGCGAGCCGGCGCAGGGCCGACAGCGCGGTGGCATGGTCCCAGGACTGGTTGGCGTCGATCCGCAGGGCGGCCCGCGGGCGCAGCCGGCGCACCTCGGCCACGCGGGCCACGTCCTCGTCCACGCCCGCCGGATCGGTGCGGCCGGCCTCGGCCACCTTGACCTTGACCGCGGGCACCTCGCCGAAGGAGTCCAGGACCCGCCCGACGTCGGTCACCGCCACCGCGGGCACGGTCGCGTTGACGGGGACGGAGTCCCGCACGGGCGCCGGCCAGCCGTGCCAGCCCGCCTCGATCGCGGCGGCCAACCACCGGGAGGACTCGGCCGGACCGTACTCGGGGAAGGGCGAGAACTCGGCCCATCCGGCCGGCCCGTGCAGCAGCAGGGCCTCGCGCACGGTGGTCCCCCGGAAGCGGGTGTGCATCGGCTGGGACACGACGACGGCCCCGTCCAGCAGCTCGTCCGGCGTCGGGACCCGCAGGCCGTCCAGCAGGGGTGGGATGCCGGTCTCAGTCACCGGCCCAGTCTACGGAGACGGTCGACAGAACCGACTCAGACGGCCGCGTAGTAGCCGAACTTGCGGGCCACGGCGGCGGCCCGGGCGTGGCTGCCGAGGACTGATTCCAAGGCCTCCACCACGGAGTCGGTGGTCTGGCGGCGCAGGGACCAGCGCTCGTCGAAGGGGTCGTCCCACCGGGCCCAGGCGATCCCCGTGGCGGCGAGCGCCAGCGCCATCTCCCCGATCGACTCGAAGGTCGGCTCGGGGTCGGCGAGCCGGTCCTCCCAGCCGTCGTCGCCCGGGGCCGTGAGGATCCTGCCGGTCAGCCCGTCCAGGATGAACGGGTCGGAGCCCTGCTTGGCCACCACCGTCCACTCCTCGTTCCAGTCCACCAGTTGGGCGCCCGTGCGGCGGTTCCACCGGTAGCCGGCCTGCTCGTCCCACAATCGTTCCAGGGGGAAGAACAGGAAGGGCAGCCCGGCCGTGTCGATCTCGATCCACTCCGGGCCGACCTCCCGGTAGAACCGGGCGAGCTCCGGCGCCAGCGGCGACTCGCCGGTCCACTCGAGGGGTTCCTGGCGGCTCGTGGGCCCGAAGACGGACAGGGCCCGCTGGACGGCTGCCGCGTGGCCGGCTGGGGGCTGGTGCTGGTGCTCGGGCGCGTTCCGCGCGCTATCTGCCATGGCCCCTACAGTAGGGCGGCGGCGTGAGCGGCACCACGGCCCGCCGTTCGGAATCCTCCCAGCCGCTTGCACCAGAATGGCCAGCATGCCCGCTGCACCCTCCGCCACCCCGATCCGGCTCCGCCCGGCCCGCAGCACGTGGGCCTGGGTGCTGGCGATGGTGATCACCGTGGCCCTCGTGGCGGTGGTGTTCGGCCTCTTCGTCACCACGCAGAGGGGCCAGCTGGCCGAGTACCTGGCCCTCGAGGCGGCCACGCACCGACTCGAGGGGGTCCAGGGCCCCACCCTCACCGTGCTCAACCGGCTGCCGCAGATCGTGGGGGTGGCCGGCGTCGTGGTGTTCCTGGTGCTGACCGTCTACCGGCGGCGCTGGCTCGCCTCGCTCGTGGCCGCGTTGGCCTTCGGGGCCGCCAACCTGACCACGCAGGTGCTGAAGAACTGGGTGCTGGTGCGCCCGGACCTGGACAACGGGGTGCCGTACTACACGGGCAACTCCCTGCCCTCCGGGCACACCACCTTCGCGGCGGCGGCCGTGGTGGCGGTGTTCCTGATGGTGGCTCCACGGTGGCGGCCGCTGACCGCCGCCGTGGGCGCGCTCTTCGCCGTGGCCGTGGGCGCCGGGACCTTCATCGAGACGTGGCACCGGCCGGCGGACATGGTGGCCGCCTACCTCGTGGCGGCGTTCTGGGGGCTCGCCGCGGGCTTCGTCATCCTGCGCACCGGTCCCGACTGGAACGTCCGCGGCACCCGTTCCCGCCGGTATCCCCACCCCGGCGGGCACCCGCTGTGGGACGGGCTGCTGGGGCTGGCCGGCCTGGCCCTGACCGTGGGGGCGTGGGCCGCGTTCGAGGCGGCCGGCGGCTCCGCGGCGCTGACCGCGCGCCCGGACTGGACGTCCGGCTGGCACTTCCTCACCGGGCTGCTGATGGCCACCGGGCCGGGGCTGCTGGTCTTCGCGGGGCTCTCCGTGTTCTTCCGCTGGCAGACGGGGCGGCGCTGAACTGCGCTAGCCGCCGACCTTCGCGGGCTGGGCGACCGGGCCGGGCCCGGGCGGCAGGGAGCGGGCGAAGATGACGGCACCCACCGCGGCGATCGCGGCCACGGCCCAGATGCCCGCGGCCAGGCCCGCCAGCCCCGTGACGGCGGAGAGGACGGCCGGGCCGCCCAGCATCCCCGCATCGGACTGCAGCCGCCACAGGGCCAGGAACTGGGGCCGCCCGTCCGGCGGGGAGTAGTCCGCGCCGAGGGTCATCACGATCCCCGAGCCGAAGCCGTTGCCCAGGCCGACCAGCAGGGCGACGGCGGCGAACCACCACGGGGAGCCGGTCAGCGGGACCAGCGCGGTCCCCAGGGCCAGCCCGGCCAGGCAGCACACGGCCACCACGCGCCGCCCCCGGCGGTCCATCATCAGCCCCGAGGGGTAGAACATCAGCAGGTCGGCCAGGCCGGACAGCCCGTACACGGCCGAGGCGGCCGCCGGGGACAGCCCGAGCTCCGTGGCCCACAGCGGGATCACGGCGGAGCGGCTGGCCCGGGCCGCCGCCAGGCACACCACCCCGATCCCGGAGGTGAGCAGCACCCGGCGGTGTTCGCGGGCCAGCCACCGCATCGTGGGCCGCGGGGGCTGGGCGAGGGGCTGGGCGAGGGGCTGGGCGGTGAGGTCGGGCCGGGAGTCCGCGGCCGGCGTCGGGCCCTGACGTTGGGGTGCACCGGGGAGCGCGAGGTCACGGATGGTGAAGCTCAGGCCGGCGGCGAGCGCCATGGCCGCCACCGCCGCCACGAACGCCCCCTGCAGTCCGAGCAGGGTCTGCAGGCCGGCCCCGAGGAAGGGGCCGGCGAACAGGCCCAGGCGGATGGTGCCGCCGAGCGTGGACATGGCGCGGGCGCGGTGGGTGCCCGGCACGGCGACGGCCAGGTACGACTGGCGGGCGAGGTTGAACCCGGCGCCGGCCATGCCGACCACCACGAGGCCTGCCATCAGGATCCCGAGCCCGGTCTCCGCGGAGACCGGCAACCAGCCGGCGACGGCGGCCAGCGTCAGCAGGGCGCCCAGGGTCCCGGCCCAGGCAGAGACAATGATGGTGGTCCGTTCCCCGGCGCGGGAGGCCAGCCAGGCGGCCGGGGCGTTGGCCGCCAGGGAGCCGAGCCCCACCAGCACCACTGAGGCGGCCGCGAGTGCCACCGAGGCGCCGAACGCCGTGGCAGCCGGGGCCATGGCCGGGGTGAGGGCGCCCAACCCCACCGAGTACACCGCCGAGGGCGCGTAGATCTGGAAGGCCTGCTCCAGCGGTCCGCCGCGGAGGTGGAAGCGGCGACGCCGGCCCTCGGCTTCGGACATCGCGCACCTTTCGCCTCAGGAGGACAGCCACGCTACCCGACCGCGCCGCGGCCCGGCCGGTCGCTGGGACCGGCCGGGCCGCCGTCGTGCGTGGACTTCGGGCAGGGCGTCAGATCAGTCGAAGGACTCCGCGGTCGCGTAGCCCGTGCCGTTGTACTTCTGCACCACCACGGAGGACACGGCCGGCTGGCCGTCCTCGGTGGTGTTGACCGAGGTTCCCTCGAGCATCAGCGGGGCCTGCAGGTCCTCGATGCCGCGCAATGCCTCCATGAAGCTCTCCCGGGTGGGCTCGGTCATGGTGGCGAAGGACTCCTCCAGGGTGGCGCCGACCATGTAGCTCCACATGCAGTGCGGGAAGTCCGGGGTGGTGGTGTAGTCCGCGGCGTACTCCTCGAGGTTCTCGAGGAAGGCCACCACATCCTCGTCCTCGGCGAAGGCCGGGCTCTGCGGGGCCTTCGCGAAGGACACCGAGTAGAAGCCGTCCTCGGCATCCGCCCCGGCGGGGTCGAGGATCGCGACCGGGCTGGAGGTGTTCGAGGGCAGGAACCAGCTCGGTGACCAGCCCAGTTCGCGGGTCTTCTCGATCGCGGAGATGACCAGCGGGGTGATGGACATGGCGTTGAAGAACACGTCGGCGTCGGTGCCGGCCAGCTCGGTCAGCTGGGCGTCCACGGTGGTGTCGGTGGCCTCATAGGTCAGCTCGGAGACGACCTCGATGTTGTCGCTTCCGGCGATGGCCTCCTTGAAGCCCTCGACGTAGCCCTCGCCGTAGTCGTCGTTCTGGGACAGGATCGCGACCGTGAGGTCTTCGTCGGAGCCCGCCAACAGCTCGCCGAAGGCCTCACCCTCGTTCTGGTAGATCGGCACGAAGCCCAGCTGCCACGGGCTCTCGGCCTGGTCCGAGAAGATCGGGTCGCCGGTCTGCACGAGCACCTGGGGCACCTCGGAATCGATGGCCGCCTCGCGGTAGGCACGGTTGGTGGGGGTGCCGAGCCCGGAGGTGAAGGCGAAGACGTCACCCTGGTTCTGTTGGAAGTTGGACAGCGCCTTCTGCGGGTCGTAGGTGTCGTCGAAGGCCTCGATGACGACCTCGCGGGTCTTGCCGTCACCGAACTCGACGCCGCCCTCTGCGTTGGCGGCGCCGAAGTATGCCGCCAGGCCGGCCACCGTGCAGGTGCCGGGTCCAGCCGTGCCGCCGGACAGTGGCGTGGTGACGCCGAGCGTGATGCTCTCGTCGGTGATCCCGGGGCTGGAGGCCGTGCCACCGTCTTCCCCACCGCCTCCCCCGCCGCCGTCGGAGCGTCCGCAACCGGACAGGGCCAGGGCTGCGACAGCGCCCATGGCGACGGCACTGAGGACCTTGTTCTTGATGGTCATGGCGTGTCTTCCTTTACTGGTGGAGTGGTCTCCTGGGCGGGGGTGCCCGGGGGACTGCCTGGGGTGGAACGACGGGTGGAACGGTTGGTCCGGCGGCTGGTCAGGCGCCGCAGCATCCTGGGCAGGCTGGCGATCCCACCGGGCAGGACGAACAGGACGATCAGCAGGATCGCCCCCTGGATCAGGGAGGTGAGCGTCGGTGCGACCTCGTTGGTGAAGTTCGGCACGAGCACGTAGTAGATGCCGCCGATCAGCGAGCCGATGATGCTGCCGGCGCCGCCGACCACCATGGACGCGAGCAGGCTGATGGAGTGGTGGAAGGCCAGTGTCTCCGGTGAGGTGTACTGGATCACCACCATGTAGAGGAATCCGCTGACACCGCCCACCATCGAGGCAATGGTGAAGGAGAGCACCTTGTAGTGGTACGGGGAGATGCCCATGGCACCGGCCACGGCCTCGTTCTCCTTGACGATCCGGAAGGCCCGGCCGTACTTGCCGCGGACCAGGTTGTGCACCAGCAGGAACGTGGCCCCGCCGATGGCGAGCACCAGGTAGTACTGCCACTGGTCATTGGCCAGGCCCGTCCAGTCCGGCGCGGAGGAGAACCGGGCCGAGGTGCCCTGCGAGCCGCCGGTGAACTCGCTGAGGCGCTTGGCCAGGGGCACGCCGATGATCGGCAGCGCGATGGTGACCATGGCGATCGCCAACCCACCGAGCCGGGCCGCCGCCAGGGCGACCACCACCCCGGCCGCGCCGCAGCTGAGCACCGCGGCGATGAACACCACCACGATGTTCCAGTCGGCGTTCACCCCGTAGGCGGTGACATACGCGCCCAGGCCCAGGAAGAAGATCTGCCCCAGGGAGACCACCCCGGTGTAGCCCATGATGACGTTCAGGCCGAGCACCGCGACGGCGAAGACGCCGATGCGGGCCAGGGTCTGGTTCACCGGGATGGGCAGTACCAGCGGGGCCACCACGAGTGCCACCACGACCACCAGGGCCAGGGCGAGCTGGAACCAGGGCTTCCGGAACAGTCCGGTCTGCTGCGCGCCCATCAGACTCGCACCACGGTCTTGCGCCCGAACAGCCCTTGGGGCCGGAGCAGGAGGACCACGAAGAGCAGGATGAACGGCACCGCGATCCTCAGGTCGTATCCGATGAAGGGCACGTAGACGGCCGCGAGGTTCTCCAGCACGCCGATCAGCCAGGCCGCCACCACCACGCCCACGGGGCTCGAGATGCCACCGAGGATGACGGCGGCCAGGGCGTAGACCAGGGTGGTGTCCAGCATGCCCGGGGTCAGCGAGAGCCGGGGCGCCACCAGGGCGCCGGCCACGGCACCCAGGGCCGCCGCCAGCCCCCAGCCGATCATCAGCAGCCGGCTGACCGGCAGCCCCGAGAAGGATGCCGACTGCCGGTTGTCCGCCACGGCGCGCAGTGCCAATCCCAGCTTGGTCTGCTGGAACAGCAGTTGCAGCAGCACCATGATGCCCGCGATCACCAGGAAGGTGCCCAGTGACCGCCAGCTGATGGCCGCCCCGAGGAAACTGAACGCGGAAGAGGGGAAGAGGGAGGGGAACTGGAGGTTGTTGTAGGACCACAGCCATCCGCCGATGCCCGTGAGCAGCGTGAGCAGGCCGACGGTGACCACCACCTGGGTGTCTTCCTCCCCGCCCATGAAGCGCCGCATGATGAACCTCTCGACCACGGCCCCCAGGACGAACGACGTGGCCACGGCCGCGATGATGGCCAGGATCAGGGGCAGCCCCAGTCCGAGGAAGGTGAAGGCGAAGTAGGCCGAGATGACGGCCATGCCGCCCTGTGCGAAGTTGATCATGCCGGTCGACTGGTTGACCAGGACGATCGCCAGGGCGATGGCCCCGTACACGGAGCCCATGGCGAGCCCGTCGACGACGAGTTGGATGAAGGTGCCCATGGTCAGCCTCCCAGGTAGGCCTTGCGGATCTCGTCGCGGCCCTTGAGCTCCGCCGAGGTTCCGCTCAGGACGCTGCGACCGGTCTCCAACACGGTGGCGGTGTCGACGATCGTGAAGGCGAGGTTGGCGTTCTGCTCGACCAGCAGCATGGCCACGCCGGTCTCCTCACGCAGCAACCGGATCGCCTCATAGACGGTCCGGGCGGTGCTGGGGGCCAGCCCGAGGGAGGCCTCGTCCAGCAACAGGAGCTTGGGACGGGCCATGTAGGCGCGGCCCACGGCCAGCATCTGCTGCTCGCCGCCGGACAGTGCCGAGGCGTTCGAGGTATAGCGCTCCTTCAGGTTGGGGAACAGCTCCAGCAGGTGGTCGATGTCGGCCTGCACGGCCTTCCGATCCTTCCGGAGATAGGCGCCGACCTGCAGGTTCTCCTTCACCGTGAGGTTGCCCAGAGTGCCTCGGCCCTCCGGGACATGTGCGATCCCCAGGGCGGCCACCTCGTCCGGGCGCTTGCCCCGGATGTCGCGCCCCTCGAAGCGTATGGTCCCGCCGGCCTTCACCACGCCGCTGATGGCCCGCAGCGTGGTGGTCTTCCCGGCGCCGTTCGCCCCGAGGATGCCCACGGCCCCCTGTTCCGGGACGGTCAGGGAGACGCCCTCCAGGACCTGGACGGAGCCGTAGTGGGCGGTCAGGTCCGCGATCTCAAGCAGCGTCATCGCCGACTCCCTCCCCGCTGTCCTTGCCGAGGTAGGCCTCCACGACTCGGGGGTCGGACTGCGCCTCGGCGGCAGTGCCCTCCATGAGCTTGCTGCCGTGGTCCAACACCACCACGCGATCTGCCAACGCCGAGATCACGCCCATGTGGTGCTCCACGATCACGATGGTGACCTCACCGGTCTCCCGGAGGGTGCGGACGGTCTGGATGAAGGCGTCGACCTCGCCGCTGGACAGCCCGGCCGCCGGCTCGTCCAGCAGCAGGACCTGGGGGCGGGCCATCAGGGCTCGGCACAGCTCGACGCCCTTGTGCAGGCCGTGGGACAGCTCGTCGGCGCGCCGGTGGGCCGCCCAACCCAGTCCCATGTCCTCCAGCCGACCCAGCGCCTCGGTGCGCAGTTCGCGTTCGCTGCGCACCATCGGCGGGAGGCGCAGGGCCCACTGCGCAGGCCCGCCGGGCAGCCGCGTGTGCCCGCCGAGCAGAACGTTGTCCAGGACGGTGGCCTCCAGCTGCAGCGCCGGGTGCTGGAAGGTCCGGGCCAGGCCGTGGCGGGACATCCCCGCCGGCCGGGTCTGGCTGATCTCGGCCTCGTCGATCCGGATGGACCCGGAGCTGGGCCGGTAGTGGCCGGAGATGCAATTGAACAGCGAGGTCTTCCCGGCGCCGTTGGGGCCGACCAGGCCGAGGACCGTCTCCGGTTCCACGACGAAGCCGACGTCCTTCAGCACGGTGACCCCGCCGAAGTGGAGGTTGACACCTTCCAGCGTCAAACGAGCAGCCATGAGCCTTCTGTTCTGTTGGTGCGAGTGGTGCGGGTGTAGCGATGCCGACGTGGGCCGTGGCAGAGGGGATGATCTGGATCACGGCAACACGTCTGGTGTGGATGCTAAGCGGTCCCTGTGAGATTGGCAACAATTTTGGTGGCAATCTTCGCGACCGTGCCCGATTCGTTGTCCAGGCCGTGCACCCCGCCTCCGGTGCACCCCCACCCGCCATTAGCATGTCCCCATGCCTTCGCCCGAGCCCCGCACGTCACTGACCGCCCAGGACACCCTGAACACCACCGGCACCCCCGCAGCGCGCAACGGCCTCGACCGCTTCTTCATGATCTCCAGGCGCGGCTCCTCCCTCGGGCAGGAGATCCGGGGCGGGCTCGCCACCTTTCTGGCCATGAGCTACATCATCGTGCTGAACCCGCTCGTGCTGTCCGGGCCGGACGCCCAGGGGGACACCCTCGGCATCGCCCGCGTGGCGGCGGTGACCGCCCTGGTGGCCGGCATCTCGACCATCGCCATGGGCGTCTGGGCCCGGCACCCGTTCGCCCTGGCCGCCGGGCTCGGGGTCAACGCCCTGGTGGCCATCACGGTGGCCACCACCGAGGGCCTGACCTGGCCGGCCATGATGGGCCTGGTGGTGATCGCCGGCCTGGTGATGGCCCTGCTGGTGGCCACGGGCTTCCGGCAGGCGGTGTTCAACGCGGTGCCGGAAGGCCTCAAGACCGCGATCGTGGTGGGCATCGGACTGTTCATCGCCCTCATCGGCCTGGTCAACTCCGGCTTCATCCGCCGCGTCCCCGACGCCGCGGGCACCACCGTCCCCGTGGGTCTGGGCACCGGCGGGGACCTGGAGGGCTGGCCGGTGCTCGTGTTCATCGTGGGGCTGCTGGTCACCTCCGTGCTGGTCATCCGCAAGACCCGCGGCGCCATCCTGATAGGGATCGTGGTGGCCACCGTGCTGGCCAACATCCTCGAGGCGGTCTTCCACATCGGCCCCTCGGTGGACGAGTCCGGTGACGCGAACCCGATGGGCTGGTCCCTGGTGGCCCCCTCCTTCCCCGACTGGACCGCGCCGGACCTGTCCCTGATCGGACAGGCTGACCTCTTCGGCGCCTTCGCGCAGGTGGGTCCCCTGATGGCCGCTCTGCTGGTGTTCGTGGTGCTGCTCTCCGTGTTCTTCGACGCCATGGGCACCTCCGTGGGGCTGGCCCGCGAGGCCGGCAATGTCACGCCCGACGGGACCATCCCGCACCTGAACCGCGTGCTGATGGTGGACGCCCTCGCGGTCTCGGCCGGCGGCGGGGCCTCGGGCTCGGCGAACCAGATCTTCGTGGAGTCCGGCACTGGGATCGGCGAGGGGGCCCGGACCGGGTTCGCCTCCGTGGTGACCGGCGCCCTGTTCCTGGTGGCCATGTTCCTGACCCCGCTGATCTACCTGGTGCCGTTCGAGGCCGTGGCCCCGGCCCTGGTGGTCGTCGGCTTCATGATGGCCACCCAGGTGGTCCAGATCGACTGGTCCGACTGGGGCGTGGCCTTCCCTGCCTTCCTCACCTTCATCCTGATGCCGTTCACCTACTCGATCGCCAACGGGATCGGCGCCGGCATGATCGCCTACGCCGTCATCCGCACCGCCCAGGGCCGGGCCAAGGACGTGCACCCGCTGCTGTGGGTGGTGGCCGCGGCCTTCGTCCTGTACTTCGGGATGGGCGTCTTCCGGGGGCTGCTGGGCCTGTGACCCACCCCACCTCCGCCCTGGGCTACCGTCTGGTGGTGGGCGGGCGATCACCGATCTGCCCGACGACCTGACCGACGATCTGACCGCTGACCTCCGGGAGCATCCATGGATTTCACCGACCGCACCTTCCTCGTCACCGGCGGGGCCTCCGGCCTCGGCGCGGCGACCGCCACCGCCCTGCTCGCCCGCGGCGCCCACGTGGTCGCCGCCGACCTGAGGGGCTCGCCCCCTTCAGGGGCCGTCCTGGTCGAGACGGATGTGACCGACCCGGCGCAGGTGGCCCACGCCGTGGAGGTGGCGGGCCAGCAGGGCGGGCCGCTGGCCGGCGTCGTGAATTGCGCCGGTATCGCCACCGCCGAGAAGGTGCTGGGCAAGACCGGTCCGCACGAGCTGGACTCCTTCGCCCGGACCATCCAGATCAACCTCATCGGCACGTTCAACGTGATCCGGCTGGCCTCCGAGGCCATGGCCCAGAACGAGCCCGGTGAGGACGGCGAGCGCGGGGTCATCGTCAACACGGCCTCCGTGGCGGCCTTCGAGGGGCAGATCGGCCAGGCCGCGTACTCCGCATCAAAGGGCGGCGTGGCCGCGATGACCCTGCCGATCGCGCGCGAGCTGGCCCGCTACGGCATTCGCGTCATGACGATCGCCCCGGGCACCTTCTGGACGCCGATGATGGAGGGCCTGCCGAAGGCGGCGCAGGAGTCCCTCGGCGAGCAGGTCCCGTTCCCCTCCCGCCTGGGCCAGCCGGAGGAGTACGCCGCGCTGGTCACCCATATCGTGGAGAACCGGATGCTCAACGGCGAGACCATCCGTCTGGACGGCGCCATCCGCATGGCCCCGCGGTAGGCCGCTGTGATGCGGTTGAATGGTCCCCATGACTTCCGCGACTTCCCCGCAGACCAGCACGGACACCACGACGCCGGCCGCCTCCTCCCAGCCCCCGGTCGCCGAGGCGCGGCCGGTGGCCCGTGAACACCACGGGCACACCTTCACGGACGACTTCGACTGGCTGCGGGACAAGGAGTCCGAGGAGGTGCTCGCGCACCTGACCGCGGAGAACGCCTACACGGACGCCGTCACGGCGGACCAAGACCCGCTGCGGAAGGCCGTCTTCGGGGAGATCAAGGCCCACACGGTGGAGACGGACCTCTCCGTGCCGTCCCGCCGGGACGGCTGGTGGTATTTCTCCCGCACCGAGGAGGGCCAGCAGTACGCCAGCCACTGCCGGGTGCAGGCCGAGGACACCGTGGACCGGCTCGCGGACTGGACTCCGCCGGTGATCACACCGGGCGTGCCCGTGGCCGGCGAGCAGGTCATCCTGGACGGCAACGCCGAGGCGGAGGGCCAGCCCTTCTTCTCCCTCGGCGGGCTGGCCGTCTCCCGGGATTCGAACCTGATGGCCTACGCCGTGGACCACGCCGGGGACGAGCGATTCACCCTGCGCATCCGGGACCTGAGGAGCGGCGAGGAACTGGCGGATCAGATCCCCAACGTCTCCTACGGGATCGTGTTCGACGCCACCGGCACCCGTGTCTTCTACACCGTCCCGGACGACTCGTGGCGGCCGTACCGCATCCTCGCGCACACCCTGGGCACGCCCGTGGAGCAGGACCAGCTGCTGTTCCAGGAGGACGACCCCGGCATGTGGTCCGGTTTCGGCCTCTCCGCAGACCGCACCGAGCTGCTGGTCTCCGTGGGCAACTCCGAGGTCGCCGAGACCCTCGCCCTGGACCTGCCGGTGACCGTGGACGAGCCGCTGGGCGAGCTGCGGATGCTGGTCTCGCGGGACCTGGGGCTGTTGCACGGCGTGGACCCCGTCACCCTGGACGCCGGCGGTGAGGGCGGGGGCCCCG
This sequence comes from Citricoccus sp. NPDC055426, assembly GCF_040677445.1. Lineage (NCBI taxonomy): Bacteria > Bacillati > Actinomycetota > Actinomycetes > Micrococcales > Micrococcaceae > Citricoccus > Citricoccus sp. NPDC055426. The sequence continues at coordinate 759,754 of NZ_JBFARZ010000001.1, read as the reverse complement.
CCCGGTACTACGTGATCGTGCACAACAAGGACTTCACCACGGAGGACGAGGAGCACGGCCCCGTGCCGGCCCCGAACAACATGGTCTCGCTCGCCGCCCGCGAGACGGTGACGGACCCGCGGTTCTGGCGCACCGTCGTCGGGCACTCGGAGACCGTGAAGGTGGACGGCGCCGCCGTCACCGCGACCCACCTGGCCCTGGGCGTGCGCCGCGAGACCACCCCCCGGACCCTGATCCTGCCGCTGGCCGGGCTCGCGACCGAGCACCAGGCCGCCCCGGTCGAACCGGACTTCGGCGAGGAGCTGTACTCCTGCGAGCTGGCCGGGGCGCCCTTCGAGTCGCCGTTCCTGCGGCTGGCCTACTCCTCCTGGGTCACGCCGTCCCAGGTGCTCGACTACGAGGTGGACGGCGGCGCGGGCACCGGCGCGCTGCACCTGCGCCGGCAGGTCGAGGTGCCGGGCTATGACCCGGAGCAGTACCTGGTGGAGCGCTGGTGGGCGCCGGCGGAGTCGAGCGATCGCCGGGTGGCCATCCCGCTGACCGTGATCCGCCGGAAGGACACGGAGTGGGACGGCTCCAACCCCTGCGTGGTCTACGGCTACGGCAGCTACGAGATGTCCATGGACCCGGGACTATCCGTGGCGCGGCTGTCCCTGCTGGACCGGGGCGTGGTCTACGTGGTGGCACACGTGCGCGGCGGCGGTGAGCTGGGCCGCGGCTGGTATGACGACGGCAAGAAGCTGGCCAAGAAGAACTCGTTCACCGACTTCGTGGACGCCACCCGCTTCGTGGCGCAGTCCGGCTGGGTGGACCCGGACCGGATCGCGGCGATGGGCGGCTCGGCCGGCGGGCTGCTGATGGGCGGCGTGCTGAACCTGGCCCCGGAGCTGTACCGGGCGTGCGTGGCGCAGGTGCCCTTCGTGGACGCGCTGACCTCCATCCTGGACCCGGACCTGCCGCTGTCCGCCCTGGAGTGGGAGGAGTGGGGCAACCCGATCGAGGACCCGGAGGTGTACCGGTACATGCAGGAGTACACCCCGTATGAGAACGTCCGGGCGGTGGACTACCCGGCGGTGGCCGCGGTGACCTCCCTGAACGACACCCGGGTGCTGTATGTGGAGCCGGCCAAGTGGGTGCAGGAGCTGCGCCGCACCGTCACCTCGGACCAGTCGACGCCGCTGGCCGCGGGCGGGGCGCCGATCGTGCTGAAGACCGAGATGGACGGCGGCCACGGCGGGGCCTCCGGGCGCTACCGGGCCTGGGAGGACCGGGCCTGGGACTACGCCTTCCTGTTGACCGCCCTGGGGGCCACTCAGCTGCGCTGACCCTGTGCATCTGGCGGTCGATGGGTGACCCAGAGTCCGGCGTGTCGTCGGCGTGTCGCGTCATCCTTTGACCTCCAGTTTTCCGCGGGCGGGCCGCGGACGCCTCCCGGTCAGGGTCACCCCGGCGCTGGCGGCGATGACCAGCACGATGGCGAGGTTCCGCAGCAGCCCGGACTCCTGGCCCAACAGGATCCAGCCGAACAGGGCGGCGAAGGCCGGCTCGAGGCTGAGCAGGATGCTGAACACGGGGGCCGGCACCCGGCGCAGGGCGGACAGCTCCAGCGTGTACGGCACGAGCGAGGCCAGCAGTGCGGTCACCAAGGCCATCCCGAGCAGCATCGGGTCGCCGAAGGCCCGGACCGCGCCGGGTGCGCCGAGTGGGGCCACCACGGCCGTGGCCACCACCAGGGCCACGGCCAGCCCACCCGCGCCGGGCACCAACCGGCCCACCCGGGCGCTGGTCAGCACGTAGCCGGCCCAGAAGACCCCGGCCACCAGGGCCAGGGCCACGCCCACGGGGTCCAGGGACTCCCCCAGCGCACTGTCCAGGCCCAGCAGCACCATGCCCGCGAGCGCCACCGCCACCCACACGCCGTCCAGCAGGCGCCGGGCCAGCACGGCGGCCAGCACGAGCGGTCCGAGGAACTCGATGGAGACCGCCGCCCCGAGCGGGATCCGTTCGATCGCCGCGTAGAAGCTGCCGTTCATGCACCCCATCGCGGCCCCGAAGAGCACCACCGCTGTCCACTGCTGGCGCATCCAGGACCGCACCCTGGGCCGCACGATGACCAGCAGGATCACGGCGGCCAGGCCCAGGCGCAGCGTGGTCACCCCCCAGGGGCCCAGGTGCGGGAACAGTTGGACCGCCACGGCCGCCCCGAACTGCAGGGAGATACAGGCCCCGATCACCAGCCCGACGCCGGCCGGCAGGTTCTGCTGCCGGGCTGGCTGAGTGCCGGGCCGGGATGCCGGTGCGATCTGGGGCAGGGGGTTGGTCGAGGGGGTCACCCATCCATGCTCATCCAGGGTGACCGTGCAGTCTAGCGACTGTTTCTCACCTGTACTGATGAGCCCAGCTTCACCGTACGATCGTGTCCATGCTCTCCCTCCCCCGCCTCCGGTTGCTCCGCGAGGTCCACCGTGGCGGCTCCCTGGCGGCGGCGGCCCGATCCCTGGACTACACACCCTCCGCGGTGTCCCAGCAGCTCAAGGTGCTGGAGCGGGAGACCGGGACCTCCCTGCTGGAGCCGGTCGGCCGCGGGGTGCGGCTCACGCCGGCGGCGCTCGGGCTGGTGGCCCACACCGAGCAGATCCTGGCCCAGCTGGAGGCGGCCGAGGCGGAGCTGGCCACGGCACAGGACACCGTGCGCGGGGTGTTGCACGTGGCGGCCTTCCAGTCCGCCGTGCTCGCCGTGGCGCCCGCGGCCCTGGATGCGCTGGCGCGGGACCATCCGGATTTGGAGGTGGCCATCACCCAGCGGGAGGTGGAGGGGGCCTTCGAGGGGCTGCTCGCCCAGGACTTCGACCTGATCATCAGCGAGGAGTATCCGGTCCGCCCCGACCCGCGGCGGGCGGGAGTGGACCCGGTCGAACTCCTGCGGGACCCGCTCCACCTCGCCCTGCCCCGGACCGGCCCGTGGGCGGGGCCGCTCCGCAGCCTGGCGGAGCTGGCCGAGGCCCCCTGGGCCATGGATCCCGCCGACACCTCCACCGGGGCCTGGAGCCGGGCCGTCTGCCGTCAGGCGGGGTTCGAGCCGCGGGTACGCGTGGAGACCCTCAACCCGCTGCTGCAGGTGGACCTGGTCCGGTCCGGACACGCGGTGGCCTTCATCCCCGCCCTGCTCGGGCCCCGGCACCTGGCCGGCGTCCGTTCGGTCGGCCTGCCCGGCGCACCGTTCCGGCTGCTCTCCACCCAGGTGAGGTCGGGGCGGACCCGGCACCCCGCCGTCGTGGCCTGCCGGGCGGCCTTCGCGGAGGCCGTGGGGCAGATGAGCGCCGCCGCACCGGAGTGGACGCTGGACTGACCCGCACCCCACCTCCACACCCATCACGAGCGCAGTTCAGGTAGGTCTCATCGGCGTTTCCCTACCTCAACTGCGCTCGTGATCCTTGGGCGGCTTAGCCGCGGTCGGCCTCACGGGCGGGGAGCCGGCCGGGGACCACGAGCCAGGTCAGGGCCGCCGCCAGCACCGGCACTCCGGCCACCAGGACCACCAGCTGCGGCCAGGGGATCCACCCGGCGGAGTAGAACTGGATCAGCCCGATCCCGACCACCGCGATCGCCCCGACGGGCACGCCCAGCGCGGTCCCCAGCAGGGCACCGGTGAAGGTCTGGGCCGCCGCCATGGACCTCCGGGTCCCCGGTGGGGCGCCCACGGAGGAGAGCACGGCCTGGTCCCGCCGGGCGTCGGCCAGGGCCAACCCCGTGGTCAGCCCGGCCACGGAGATCACCAGCAGGGCCACCAGCCCGGTGACCAGCCACTGGACGGGGAACCGGTCGCCGCCGGTCTGGGCCATCGAGGACATCCAAAGGTCGTCCCCGGCCAGGAGGTCGTTGACCAGCATCGACTGGTCCGCGGTGACGGGCTCCGCGAACCGGGCCAGCACGCCGTCGAGGGCCATGTCCTGGGCCAGGCCCGTCAGGGCCGTCACCGGGATGATGGCGATCGGATGGTCCCCGTCCGGTCCCGGGGCCTGCACGGCGTCCAGGGTGCGGGTCCGTTCCGGCTCCCAGAGCATGTTCCGGCCTTCCGCGGCGCTGATCCCCAGCTGGCCGGCCATCGGGTCGCCGTCTGCCTCCATCTGCTCGAACCATGCCCGGTCCGCCTCGCCCAGGGTCACCCCGGGGACCTCCTCGAGGTCCGTGGTGAACTCGCCCAGGGTGATCCGGCCCTCCTCGTCCACGAACTCCGGGTCGAAGACCACGGCCTGGCCGGACTGCACGGCCGCCAGCAGGTCCTCGTCCCCGCCGAGCAGCGGCAGTGGCACCGTCTCCGGCCGCAGCGGATCCACCACCATGAGGGTGGACATCGGGTCCGCGTTGGCCAGGTTGCCGGCGCCTCCGCCGCTGACGCCGCAGGCGGCGGCCTCGGCGCGGGTCATGGCGTAGACCGCCTCGTCCACCGCCGCTCGCCGGTCGTCCACGGTGTCCTGCGTGGGGACGGGGACCCGGCAGGCCGAGTCCTGGGGATAGAGGGGCAGCAGCTCGGAGCAGTCGTCCGTGCCGAGCACCTCGCAGGTCGGTTGCACTCCGTGCACCTCCCAGTGCGCCACCAGGTGTGGCGCACCCGGGGTGGCCGCCGCCGCCTGCAGCTGTCGCACGGCGCCACCCACCCCTCCGGCGTACAGCCCCAGCTGCGCGGCCGTGGGCTCCTGGCCGTCCACCGCGTAGAGCGCCTCCTGACGCAGCATCCGCTCGATCCCCTCCGCGTCCTGCACCCAGAGGTACCCGGTGTCCGGGCCCGGAGAGCCGTGGCGGTAGGCCCCGTTCTGCTCGCCGTTATCGGCGTCCGTCAGGGCGAAGGAGGTCAGGACCGCGGCGCCCACGGCCGTGGCGGCCACCACGGCGGCGGCCACCGGGACGGTGCGGGACCGGTTCCGGTGCGCATCCCGCGCGGCCATCCGCAGGGAGACCGGCAGCCGGCCGGCCAGGTGCGCCACCCCGGTCACGGTGCCCGGCAGCAACATCAGCACGCCGACCAGCAGGACCAGGGCGGAGGCCACCAGCGCCACGGCCAGCCACGGCAGGGCCTCCAGCAGCGCGCCCAGCGTGGGCAGGGCCATCCCCACCACGCTCGCCACGAGGGCCAGCAGCAGTCCGACCGCCGTCAGGACCAGCCCGGTCACGAGCACCGCCCGGCTCACCGGCCTGCGTTCCCCGGTGGCCCCCTTGATGGCGGCCCAGGCGTTCTGCCCGGCCACGGCCCGGGCCGGGATCCAGGCGGCGACGACGGCGCAGACCAGTCCCAGCACCACGGCGGCCACCACGGGCCACCAGGGCACGTGCGGGCCGTAGACCGGGACATGCCGGGCCTGGGCGGCCCAGACGACTCCCACGCCACCGGCCACGCCCAGCAGGGCCCCGCCGATCGCGCCGGCCAGCCCGCACCAGAGGCCGGAGAAGACCATGGTCTGACGCAGGGTGGCGGGTTCGGCGCCCGTCACGGACAACAGGGCCGTGGACCGCCGCTGCTGACGCGCGCCCACCGCGAAGGCGGCGCCGGCCAGCAGACCGGCCTCGGCCAGGGCCAGGACCCCCACGAACATCAGGGGCAGCAGGCTCATCCAGGCACCCGATGGGTCGTACTGGTCCTCGAAGGCCGCCTGCACCGGACCGGGCTGGGACATCACCGGTTCGAACAGCACGCTGAACCCGGCCTGGTTGTAGGCCCGGTAGGCGGCGTAGTCCTCCGGGACGTCGCCGCTCAGGTACGCCGAGACGTCCCCCTCCTCGGTGAAGCCGGAGGCGGTCAGGGCCTGGGCGGTCTCGCTGCCGGCCTGCACGTAGAGGACGGACTCCCACAGCTCCATCGGCTGGAACAGCCCCAGGGGGCTCGGGAACACGTCGATCCGGTCCAGCAGGGTGCCGCTGACGGCCAGCTCCGCGGCGGAGTCCGCCCCCGGAAGCTCCAGCTCCACGCGGTCCGTGGGCCCCGCCTCCAGGCCACGGGTGGCGGCACGTTCCCGGGCGGATTCAAGTTCGTCGCGCAACCCGCTGCTGGCAAGGACCTCCCCCTCGCCGGGCAGGGCACCGTCCACCAGTTGGAAGCGGCGGTCGGGGCCCTGGAGCTTCTCGTCGGTGAAGTCGGCAAGCACGAGGCGCACATCCAGCGTGGACCCGGGCACGGTCAGCGTCCCCGAACCGGAGGTCAGGAGGGTGGCCTCGGTGCCGGCGGGTACGGCGTCCAGCACGGAGCAGCCCGCCCCCTGCGGGCACACCGGCCAGTGGCTCGCCGCCGCGTTCAGGGCGGCCACATCCACGGCGGGCGCGTGGAGCCCCTCGGCGGCGGACTGCGCATCGACAGCCCCGTAGAGGTCGGTCGGCGACTGCAGGTCATCCGGATCAAAGAGTCCCTGGGTGAGGTAGCCGTCGTAGCCCCAGAGCACCTGCTCCCGTTCCTCCGCGTCCGTCGGCAGCTCCGTGGAGGCCACGATGACGGATCCGAAGGACACCGCGAAGACCGGCAGGCCGATCAGCAGCAGGATCAGCACCGTCCGCCACCGGTGGCGGCGCAGGTCTCGCGCGGCCATCCGCGCGGCGGAGCGTCGCGAGCCGGCGGCGGCGCCCGGGCGGGGCGCGACGTCGGCCTGTGCCTGTTCGCGTTCGTCGGCGCTCACCGGGCCGTTCCCGGTGACTCGGCAAGCAGGGAGTGGGGATCGTACTCGGCCCGGGCCTGGTCCACCACGCGGCCGTCCCGCAGGAAGACCACGCGGTCCGCCCAGCCGGCATGGCGGGCCTCGTGCGTGACCAGCACCACCGCGGCCCCGGCATCCGCCCGGCGGCGCAGCACGGCCATGATCTCCTCGCCCGTGACCGAGTCCAGGGCACCGGTGGGCTCGTCGGCGAGGATCAGGGCCTTCTCCCCCACGATCGCCCGGGCGATCGCCACCCGCTGCTGCTGCCCGCCGGAGAGCTCGTCCAGGAACCGGCCGGCGAGGTCCTCGATGCCGACCTGGCGCAGCGCGTCCTTGGCCTGGCGCTGGGCCTTGGCCGGCTTCGTCCCGTCCAGCTCCAGGGGCAGGGCCACGTTCTCGGCTGCGTTCAGGGTGGGGATGAGGTTGTAGTCCTGGAAGACGTAGCCCACCGCGCGGCGGCGCAGCCGAGCCTTCTCCGCCAGGGTGATCCGGCTCAGCGGGGTGCCGCGGACGTAGACCTCCCCACCGGTGGCCGCGTCCAGTCCCCCGGCCAGGGCCAGCAACGACGACTTCCCGGACCCGGAGGGACCCATGACGGCCACGAACTCGCCCGCATGGACGGTCAGATCGATTTCGCGCAGGGCGGCCACCGTGGTGGAGCCGTCCCCGTAGGTCTTGGAGACGGCGCTCAGCTCGAGGATCTGTCGGGCCGGCATGCCGTGGGTGGCGGGGCGGATCGCGGGTTCAGGGGATGCATGCCGTGCGTTCACGTCCCTCACCGGGACTTTCGCTGGAAGGAGGCGGCCGGCGTCGGACCCTGGTCTTCGAGGGCGTGGATCTCCGGGAACGCTCCGGGCAGCTGGCCGGCGCGGGCGGCGCGCAGCACGGCGGCCTCGCAGTGGTCGAGCCAGCGGATCTCCGCCTCGGCCGTGAAGATGAGTGATTCGAGCACGAGGAGCCCGGCCAGTTCCGCCGGCCCCGAGTCCCCGGCGGTGGACCGCTTGGCCCGGTTGACGTCCTGCAGGGCACGCAGGGTGGCGGTGCGCTGGGCCTGGATGACGCGCTCCACGTCCACGCCGGGGGTGGTAACGGCCAGGGCCAGTTTGATGGCGAGCTCGTTGCGGGGCGGGTTCTGCGGCTGCGAGGGCTGGGCGAACCAGTCCCCGGCCTCGGCCCGTCCGGCCTCGGTGAGGGCGTAGTTCCGGTGACCGGCGCCGTCGTCGCCCTGGTCCGCCACGAGCCCGTCCCGCTCGAGGCGGTCGAGCGTGGTGTAGACCTGTCCGATGTTCAGCGGCCAGGTGCCGCCCGTGCGCTCCTCGAACTCGGCGCGCAGCTGGTAGCCGTAGCGCGGGCCCTGGGTGAGCAGGGCGAGCAGGCTGTGTTTGACGGACATCGGTGGCCTCCCGGACCGGTGGGACCCGGCGGACCTACCGGGTATGCACACTGAGTATGCATACCCGGTAGGGTTCTCGTCAATCCGGCTCTCGTCAATCCAGCTCCAGTTTCCGCCGCACCGCCTCCACCTCGGGCCCGGTCACGCCGGCCGCCGCCAGCAACGTGGCCACAGCGTCGGCGTCCGGCAGGGAGTCGGCGAAGTCCTGCAGCGACTCGATCCGGCCGCCCAGGAAGCCCTCCAGCTCCTCCCCGACGAGGTGCCGCTCATGGGGGTGCGGCACGGGACTGATGCAGTGCCAGTCGTTGATGCCGCGCGCGCCGGCGTCGTACTGCGGGATCACCAGGTCACGGCGGTCCGCGAGCAGCAGCAGCAGGGTGACCACGAGCCCGGTCCGGTCCCGGCCGGCCGAGCAGTGCAGGACCACGCCCCCGGGAGCCGCGGCGATCGCCCGGAAGACGGCGGCCAGCCGGTCCGGGAAGTACTCCAGGGCCGAGGGGTAGTAGCGCGGGTGGTTCGGGTACGGCGCGCCGTCGGCGAGCGCGGGCGCGAGGTACTCCTCGTGAGCGTGGTCCTCCACCGGGCGGTGCAGGACCTCGACCCCCGAGGTGGCCGCCTCCGTCACCTCCGGATCGCTGGGCCGGCGCCTCCGCTCGGGGTCATTGCGCAGGTCGATGACGGTGCTGACGCCGTCGGCGCGCAACTGCCGCCAGCCTGACTCGGTCAGCCATTCCTGCCGCCCCATGCGGTAGACCGATCCCAGGACGTGCCGCGCGTTGACAGCCCCCTCCCAGCCCATCGGAGCTCCAGCTTCAGGGGTCTGCGGTGCCTCACTCATGCCTTCAGCCTGCCACGCCGCAGGGCGCGGATGGACGCAGGTCAGGGCCGTGATGCATGTCACCGGATTTGACGCGGGTCACCCCCGTTTCGCTACGGTCGATGGTCTGCCATCCCAGGCAGGCCTCCGATGCTGGATCCCGGGGCCATCCACACCGGATCGTGTCCCGCGCCCCCGGACCGCCCTCGTCGGGCAGACCGGGCCTACCGCTCGATCGGGCCTGGAACACCCCTGACGGGGTGAACCGCACCAGGAAGATCACCTGTGTCTGAAACAGAGTCCCATCCCCCGGTTGTCTCCCACCGGGCGTCGCCCGGCCGGTTCTCCCGGCCCGTCCGCACCCCGCGGAAGAAGACGCCGCCCGCAGCGATCCGCAAGGCCACCGCGGCCTCGGCACTGGGCAACGCGACCGAGTGGTACGACTACGGCGTCTACGCCGTGGCCACCGCCTACATCACCCAGCACTTCTTCCCGGGCGAGCAGGGGATGCTGCTGACCCTGGCCACCTTCGCCATCTCCTTCCTGGTCCGCCCCCTCGGCGGCCTGGTCTGGGGCCCGCTCGGCGACCGGCTCGGCCGCAAGACCATCCTGGCCATGACGATCCTGATGATGTCCGGCGCCACGTTCCTGATCGGGGTGCTGCCCTCCTTCGAGCAGGTGGGCGTGTGGGCCCCGGTGCTGCTGATCGTGCTGCGCATGGTCCAGGGCTTCTCCACGGGCGGCGAGTACGGCGGCGCGGCCACCTACATGTCCGAGTACGCCCCGGACCGCAAGCGCGGCTTCTTCGGCTCCTTCCTCGAGTTCGGCACCCTCGGCGGCTTCGCCCTCGGCACCGCCGTCATGCTGGTGCTCGAGCTGGTGCTCTCACCCGAGCAGATGTCCTCCTGGGGCTGGCGGCTGCCGTTCCTGCTGGCCGCCCCCATGGGCCTGATCGGCTTCTACCTGCGCTCCAAGCTGGACGACACCCCCGTGTTCGAGGAGATGAACGCCTCCGACGAGGACTCCAGAGGCACCGGGCCGGCCACCGCGGCGGGCGAGCCGACCTCCGAGACCGTGGCGCCGCCGTCGTTGGCCCAGGTGTTCCGGGACCACTGGAAGCCGATGCTCGTGATGACCGGCCTGGTGATCTCCGTGAACGTGGTGAACTACACGCTGCTGTCCTACATGCCGACCTACCTGGAACAGCAGATCGGGCTGCCGGCCGCGGCCGGGCTGATGATCATCCTCATCGGCGAGATCGCCATGATGGCGCTCATGCCCTGGGCCGGTGGCCTCTCGGACCGGTTCGGGCGCAAGCCGTCCTGGTACTTCTCCCTCGCCGGGCTGATCCTGCTGGCCATCCCCATGTTCATGCTGATGGGCCTGAACTTCGGCCTGGCCATCCTCGGCTTCGCCGTGCTGGGCCTGCTGTACATCCCGCAGCTGTCCACCATCACCGCCACCTTCCCGGCGATGCTCCCCACCCAGGCGCGGTTCTCCGGCTTCGCCATCACCTACAACATCGCCACCTCGATCTTCGGCGGCACCGCGGCGCTCGTGAACGAGTGGGGCATCGGGGCCACCGGGGATGTGAGGTTCCCGGCGTACTACATGATGGGCGCCTGCGCCGTGGGCCTGGTCTGCGCCTGGTTCATGCGGGAGACGGCCGGGGCCTCCCTGCGGGGCACCGAGGTCCCGGGCTCCATCGGCTCGGCCGTGGTCCCCGGCTCCCCCGCCGAGTCCGCCCTCGAGGAGGGCCGTCAGCCGGAACAGCGCTCCATGGACGAGGCCGAGATGTTGGCGCTGGCAGAGGAGGCCAAGCTGGCCGCGGCCACCGGAGCGGGCGGTGTGGCCGTGGACGGTGCCGGTGACCTTGACGGTGCCGGGGATCCCGACGGCGGCGCCCGGGTGGGTGCGCCCGTCGCCTGATCGCCGGCTCACCGCCGGGGCTAGACTCGGCCGGGTGAGCACTGATCAGACCACCCCCGCATCCGCAGACCAGAACGCCCTTCCCGAGAAGGTCTCCGACCTCTTCGACCCGCAGCGCTGGCGTGCGGTGGAGGGCTTCGGCTTCGAGGACATCACCTACCACCGGCAGGTGGAGCGGGACGCGGACGGCGCGGTCGTCAAGGACCTGCCCACGGTCCGCATCGCCTTCGACCGGCCGGAGGTCCGCAACGCCTTCCGCCCCGGCACGGTGGACGAGCTGTTCCGCGCCCTGGATCACGCCCGGATGACCCCGGACGTCGGCTGCATCCTGCTCACCGGCAACGGCCCCTCCCCCAAGGACGGCGGCCACTCCTTCTGCTCCGGCGGCGACCAGCGCATCCGCGGCCGGGACGGCTACCGGTACGAGGTGGAGGGCTCCGAGTCATCCTCGGCCGAGACCATCGACCCGGCCCGCGCCGGCCGCCTGCACATCCTGGAGGTCCAGCGGCTGATGCGGACCACGCCCAAGCCGATCATCGCCGTCGTCAACGGCTGGGCCGCAGGCGGCGGGCACTCCCTGCACGTGGTGGCGGACCTGACCATCGCCTCGAGGCAGCACGGGAAGTTCAAGCAGACCGACGCCACGGTGGGCTCCTTCGACGCCGGCTACGGATCCGCCCTGCTGGCCCGCCACATCGGCCAGAAGAACGCCCGCGGCATCTTCTTCCTGGCCCGCGAGTACTCCGCCGAGCAGATGGTGGAGATGGGCGCCGTCAACGAGGCCGTGGACCACGAGCGACTGGAGGAGGTCGCCCTGGAGTACGCCGCGGACATCAACCGCCAGTCCCCGCAGGCCATCCGGATGCTCAAGTTCGCCTTCAACATGGCCGACGACGGCATGTCCGGCCAGCAGGTGTTCGCCGGCGAGGCCACCCGCATGGGCTACATGACGGACGAGGCCGTCGAGGGCCGGGACGCGTTCCTGCAGAAGCGGGACCCGGACTGGTCGGGGTTCCCGTACTACTTCTGATGCCCGGCGGTAGACTGATCAGCACCACCGGGCAAGGAGTGAGCATGTCGGTTCCCCACGAAGAACCCACCGAACAGCATGATCCCGAGTTCGAGCATGCCCTCGAGGACTCTGTCGAGCGGTGGTCGGAGACCCTGGAGATCCTGGCCGACCGGTGACACGGCATCTCACCGTCGCGGAGAAGGCCGGGGTTCTGATGCACGGAATCCTGCGCAACCACCCCTTCGCCGACGGCAACAAGCGCACGGCCTGGATCTCTGTGCAGGTCTTCCTTGAACTGAACGGTGCCCGGATTGTCGGCGTGGGACAGCTGGAGGCCGCCGATGCAGTCTGTGAAGCGGTCGTCGACCGCTGGTCCCCTGCGGACATCACCCACTGGCTCTCAGCACGCATGGTCGAAACGCCCTTCACGGATGGTCCACTCTCATGAGCCTCACGGACGCCCAGCTCGACCACGCCCTGCGCGCGCTCTCCGCCGCGCTGGACGGCTCCGGGCCGCCGGTGGAGTTCACCGCGGACGGCCGGGTGCTGACCCGCCCCGAGGCCACGGATCCGGCGCGCGGCGGCTCCGCGGACGTGGCGGCCGTGGTCCGCACCTCCGGCTCCACCGGCACCCCCAAGCAGACCCTGCTGACCCGCGACGCCCTGGCCGCCTCCGCCGCCGCCACGGCCGCCCGGATCGGCGGCGAGGGGCAGTGGCTGCTGGCGGTCGGCCTGCAGTTCGTGGCCGGGCTGGCCGTGCTCTCCCGCTCCCTGGCGGCCGGCACCACGCCGGTCCCGTTGGCCCCGGGGCCCTTCACCGCACGCGGCTTCGCGGAGGCGGTGGACCGGATGGAACGCGGCACGGGGTTCCGCGCCGTCTCCTTGGTCCCCACCCAGCTCGCCCGCCTCCTCGGTCCCACCGAGCCCGACGCCGGCCCCGGACTGCTCGCGCTGCGCACCTTCGACGCGGTGCTGGTCGGCGGCGCCCGGGTGCCGGACACGGTCCGCGCCGCGGCGGCGGAGGCGGGCATCAACCTGCACCTGACCTACGGGATGAGTGAGACCTGCGGCGGCTGCGTCTATGACGGCGTGCCCCTGGACGGGGTCACCGCCGACCTCGTCGGCGAGGATCTGCCGCGGCTCCGCCTGGCCGGACCGATGGTGGCTGCCGGCTACCTCGACGACTCGCGGCGCACGGCCGAGCACTTCGGCGGCGGGAGCTTCCTCACCGAGGACACCGGCACGGTTCAGCCCCACCCGCACCGCCCCGGACAGCAGCACCTCACCGTCACCGGCCGCGTGGACGATGTCATCAACACCGGCGGGGTCAAGGTCTCCGCCACCCGCATCCAGCAGGTCCTGGAGTCCTTCCCCGACGTCGGCGCCGCCTTCATCGGCGGAGTGCCCGACGACGAGTGGGGCCAGCGCGTCTGCGCCGCCGTCGCGCTCGGTGCGGCTCGCACCCGGCCGCCGGCCGGCGTCGTGCCTCAGGCCTTCAGCGAGGCCGCCGCCCGGGACGCGATCCGGGCCGAGCTGGGTCCGGCCGCCGTCCCCAAGCGGTGGCTCGTCCTCGAGGAACTGCCGCTGCTGCCCAACGGCAAGACCGACCGGCAGGCACTGCTGAAACACTTCATCTCCACCACCCCCTGACTTTGAGGGCGATCCCCACCGGTGGGGATCGCCCTCACAGTGCCCGATGGAAGGAACCACCCCCATGGCCACAGCCGCCCAGTGGATCGAGGGCGCGCGACTGCGCACCCTGCCGATGGCGATCGCCCCCGTGCTCATCGGCTCCGCCGCCGCCTACGCCCTCGGCGGCTTCCACCTGGGCCGGGCGCTGCTGGCGCTCGTGGTGGCACTGGCCCTGCAGGTCGGCGTGAACTACTCCAACGACTACTCGGACGGGATCCGCGGCACGGACGAGCACCGGGTGGGCCCCCTGCGGCTGACCGGCTCCGGCGCCGCGCCGGCACGCACCGTGAAGATGGCCGCGTTCGCGTGCTTCGGCCTCGGCGGCCTCGCCGGCCTGGTCCTGGTGGTGTGGGCGGGCACGTGGTGGCTGATCGCCGTCGGCGTGCTGGCCATCGCGGCCGCCTGGTACTACACGGGCGGCAAGAAGCCGTACGGCTACATGGGCCTGGGCGAGGTCTTCGTGTTCATCTTCTTCGGGCTCGTGGCCGTGCTCGGCACCACCTACACCCAGGCCCTGGCGCTGTCCGGGCCCGCCTGGGCCGGCGCGGTGGGCTGCGGGCTGGTCTCCACGGCCCTGTTGATGGCCAACAACGTCCGGGACATCCCCACCGACCGCGAGTCCGGCAAGATGACGCTGGCGGCCCGCCTCGGGGACGCTCCCGCCCGCTGGTCCTATGTGGTGATGGTGGCGGTGGCCGTGGTGCTGCCGCTGTTCTTCACCGGGCAGCACCCCTGGCTGTGGCTCGTGCTGCTGACCGCCGCCGTGGCCGTGCGCCCCTCGGTCACCATGGTGCGCTCCACCGACCGGAAGGACCTCATCCCGGTGCTGAAGCTGACCGGTATCCTGGGCCTGGTCTACGCGGTGTTGTTCTCGGCCGGACTCGTGCTGTAGCGGCTCGGGCTACTTGTCCTTCGGCTCCCAGGGGCCCGATTCAGATCCGGGCTCGAAGTAGCGGCCCTCGGTGTAGGAGTCCTCGGCGTCCGCATCCGCCTGCTCCGAGGCGAAGCGCTCGGTCTTGCCCCGGCCCTCCCAGGCGCTGGCCACGTCCTGTCCGGCCCCCGTGCGCAGGTCGTTGAAGAAGAGGTAGCCGACGGCCAGGGCGATCACGGCCGCGGCGATCGTGGAGAAGATCCACCCGAGGTTCAGCAGCATGCAGGCGCCCCAGACCACGAAGAAGACGGCCAGGCGGATCAGGGCATACTTGAAGACTCGCACCCCGGCAGTCTACCGCCGTCCGCTGCCGTCCATCGCTCAGAAGCCGTCCGTTTAGCCAGCGAGGGGCCCGTCCGTAGAATGGGTGCATGCCCCGATTCCTGATCCCCCTCGGCATCGTCGCCCTCGGCCTCATCATCTACGCCCTCATCGAGGCGCTGATGACGCCCCGTCACCAGGTGCGCGCCATGCCCAAGGCCGTCTGGATCGTGCTGATCATCCTGGTCCCGCTGGTCGGCGCGCTGCTCTGGCTGTTCCTGGGCCGGCGTCGTGGCTCTACCGGTTCCGGCGGTCCGACGGCGGGCCCGGCCCGGCCGGTGCGCCCGCAGTCCCCCGACGATGACGCGGCCTTCCTGCGCCAGCTCGACGTCCAGCGCAAGCAGCAGTCCCGGCAGGCAGAGCTGGACCGCCGCGAGGCCGAGTTGAAGGCCAAGGAGGCCCGCGAGGCCCGGAAACCCGGGGACAACGGCACCGGCGAGTCCGGCGAGACCAACACCCCCAAGCCCGACGGCGGCGCCGACCAGTCCTGAACGGTCCCCTCCCAGCCCGGTTGACGATGGGGAGTTCTCCCCATCGCGGCATCCGTCCTCCGCTGTGATGCTGGAGGAGTGGCACACGACATCCAGCCCGAGGGCATCCACTCCACCCTGGTCCGGGTGGCCGGCGACGGCCAGAGCCTGGACACTGCAGCCCTCGCCGCCCGAACGGCCGGGGACGACCTCACGGGCGCCTTCGGCACCGCCTCCACGGCGAGCGCCGCGTTCTCCGGCTTCTGGGAGCCCCGCTCGGACACCGGCGAACGGATCTCCAACCTCCTGCTGCACCAGGCCTCCTGCGTGGCCGATGCCGCCGACGCCTTCATCGAGTCTGACGGCACCATGAGTTCCGATGCCCGATCGGCCATGGGTTCGATGGCGGATATCCCCCTCCCCGAGGACGAGGGGTGACCCGCAGACCATGACCCTTCCCGCACTCACGACCTATCCGGCGGTCGAAGCCGACTGGGACGTCCTCAGCGACGCGGCCTCGGACCTGAAGACCGCGTCGAAGGACGCCCGCGAGTCCATGACCGATGCCTCCTCCTCCTGGAGGGGATTCCGGACCTGGTACCGGCACGACGGCACCGAGGACGCCGTGTGGACCGGGCTGGATGCCCTGGAGCCCCACGCCGAGGACTGGGCCTCCGCCCTGTCCGCCGCGAAGGACGCCGTCGACGATTTCGTGACCA
The DNA here is from genome assembly GCF_040677445.1 of Citricoccus sp. NPDC055426. NCBI lineage: Bacteria > Bacillati > Actinomycetota > Actinomycetes > Micrococcales > Micrococcaceae > Citricoccus > Citricoccus sp. NPDC055426. The sequence goes on along the minus strand of NZ_JBFARZ010000001.1, from coordinate 743,790 downwards.
CCGGCAAGCCCCTCCAGACCGAACGTGAGTCCTTGGACCGTGCCGAGCCGGGGCTGACCTCTCGCCGCAGTTCGGCCCTGTCCTCCGATGACGAGGCGTTGGTGGAGGAGGTCAGGCAGGACATCGTCGCCTTCAACGAGCGGGCCACCGACCTGAAGACCGACTGGGACAACGCCCAGGAGACCTTCGAGACGGCGATCGGGGCCATCTCCCTCGGCACCACGGCCGGACTGCCGATCGTCAGCGCCGCCCGGGATGCAGACACGCAGATCCTGGACTGGGCGGGGATGACGAGCGAGCTGGACGAGAAGTTCGGCGAGATCGATCCGAAGACCATCTGGCGGGACCTGCGGGGCCTGGGTGATGAGGAGCTCCGAGACTGGCTGCTGGCCAATCCGGAGGCCGCCCGCGCCCTGGCCGAGAACGAGCTGCCGGGCCATCCGGTCCCCGGATCCGCTGAGGAGGCCATCGCGGAGGCGGCGGCGGATGACGCCCATCTCACCGAAGAGGGCATCGCCGGCATCCGAGCGGCATGGCTGGGCCTGGAGGACCACGAACGCGAGCGCCTGATGCTGCTCTACCCCGCGATCATCGGCAACCTCAACGGCATCCCCCTGGCCACCCGCGGCCAGACCAACCAGGTCACCGTCGCCGGACTGCGGGAGCAGACGGCGGAGAAGCTCGCCGAGCACCGGGACAACAAACCGCAGTACGCCCCGGGCAATGCCTACGAGCGCGGCCAGTGGGATGACGAGGAGCAGCGGCTGGAGACCGTGCTGAAGGGGCTCACCCAGGCGTGGGACGCCTACGGCCGCGACCAGTTCCCCGAGCAGCAGGCCGGATACGCCACCGATCCAGACAAGTACGTCCTGCCGGGCTATTCCACCCTCTATGTCTCCACTGAGGGGCTCGGACAGATCGCGACCATGAGGGGCGAACCGTCCCCTGACACCGAGCGTGCCGTGACGTTCGTGCCCGGCACCAACACCACCATCGCCAGTGTGGACGGTTACAACGGCTCCCTGGACGCCATGGACGGCGACGATCCCGAGGGCACCGTATCGATCTACTGGCAGGGCACCCACCTGCCCCAGGACCTGGTCCGGGACAATGCCACCGCGCACTTCAACGAGCAGGGCGCTCCGCTGTTGGCCGCCTTCGACCACGCCGCAGACCTGGAGATGTCCACAGACCGCCATCGGGACGTCCCCACCACCTACGTGGGCCACAGCGCCGGGGGGTCCCTGCTGGGCACGGCGGAGCGAGAGGGCCTGGACTCCACGAACATCGTCTATGTTGCACCGGCTGGCAACGGCCACGAGGTCTCCTCACCCGAGGACACCGAGAACGAGTATGCCTACCGGTACCTGATCCAGACCAATGACGACCCGATCTCCTGGGCCCAACTGCTCGGCGGCGGGGCGCAGAGCGGCTCCTTCCTGGAGGGCTCCAACCCGGTGCACCAGATGGGTGCCGTTCGACTGGAGTCAGGGTTCATGGGGGACAACACCACGGTGATGGGGGGCCACACGGACTACTTCGAGCACGAATCCACTTCCGCCGGGAACATCGCCGGTGTGGTCTACGGAGGAGATGTCGCCCCCTACCTGGAACCGGAGGTCCACACCACCTTCGGCTCGCCATACCCCTACATCGAGTACCCGTTGGAGGCAGACGTGGACCACTACCGCGAGCATGGCATCCCCACGGTGCCGGTCCGAGACCTGCGTTGACCGCCCCTTCCGGCGACCGCGAAGGAGACCGTGTAAGACTGGATTCACACCGCGATGAAACGGGGCCGCATCATTCACATGAGCAGATCACGAACCCGCCGCAGCACCGCCATGCTGGTGCTCGCAAGCACGGCACTGGCACTAGGGGGATGTATGAATCCTGATACCGGTAACACCTCGGACCCCGAGGCCCGTTCCGCGGAACAGGGCAGGGCGCTGGAGGAGGAGATGCCCGCACTGGTCCGCGCGGCTGGGTGGGAGACCATCGGTCAGCTGAATGAGAACAGCTGTCTGGGCACGCCCGACCCGGAAAAGGCCCCTCGCAAGACCCATTGGACGGGGGCCTCCGGGCGCTCCGGCATCCCCCGGGACGAGGCCGAACACACAGCCGAGCTCATCCGCGCAACGGCAGAGCAGCGGGGTTGGGAGAGGGTACAGAGAGGAGCAGCACCGAACACGGAGAACCTCTACGCGGCGGAGAAGGGTGACCTGACGCTGAACGTCACCTACTCCTCCGGCACCGGCCGGCCCGGGCTGTCGCTGCGCCTCTCGACCCCGTGCCTGGACATGCCAGCGGGACACACCATGTCCCGCTCCGAGCTGGACCCCATGTACGGCTCCTCAGACCCGCTGTATCCGAACGACGACCGCTCGAAGTTCACCAACGGCGAGCCCAAGCCCCTCCCCTCCCCATCACGAGAGCGCTAGTTGCGGTCCGGCCCGGCGTGTCCCTACCCGTAGCGCGGCCGTGATCTGACGGTGGCGGCCGGCCGTGATCTGACGGTGCGGGCCGGGACCTACTCCGGGATGCCGGCGTAGGAGTGCAGGCCCGGGAAGTAGGTGTTGACGATCGTGAAGTTGAAGACCAGGCAGGCGAAGCCGATGATGGACAGCCAGGCCGCCCGGTCCCCGGTCCAGCCGCGGGTCGCGCGGGCGTGCAGGTAACCGGCGTAGACCACCCAGATGACGAAGGTCCACACCTCCTTGGTGTCCCAGCCCCAGTAGCGCCCCCACGCGGCCTCGGCCCAGATGGCGCCGGCGATCAGGGTGAAGGTCCACATCACGAAGCCCACGGCGTTGATGCGGTAGGACCAGTTCTCCAGGCTCAGCGCGGAGGGCACCAGGCGCATGAACGCGGGCCGGCTGTCGCCCCCGGCCCGCATCCGCGCCTCGCGGCGGTGCTGGATCAGCTGCAGCACGCCCATGGCGAAGGTCAGGGTGAACAGGGCGGAGGCCAGCACGGCGATCGAGACGTGGATGACGATCCACGGGGACTGCAGCGCCGGCTGCAGGTGCGCGATCGGGGTCGGGAAGCCCATGGTGGCCGCGGCCATCATGACCACCACGAGCCCCGTGACGAACGTGCCCAGGAAGCGGATGTCCTTGCGGATCAGGAACAGCAGGTAGACCGCGGCCACGAGCAGCGCGCCGGTGGTGCAGAACTCGTACATGTTGCCCCACGGCACCCGGTGGGCCGCCACGCCGCGGGCGATCACGGCGAAGGCGTGCAGCAGCATGCCGATCACCGTCAGCGCCACCGCCACGTTGGCCGCCGGCCGCCGGGTGGTGCCCAGATAGGCCATGTCGTCGTCCACCAGGTCCACGCCGTGTCCCGCCGCCTGGTCCCCGTCCGCGCCCCCGGCGCCCTTCCTGCGGGAGCCGGGCGCCGCCGTCGTGCCCTGTCCTGCCTTCTTCTCCGAGCCCACGACGCCGGCCCCCACCAGCTGCTCCCGGCGCGCCTCGGCCTCGGAGCGGGTCTCAGCGCCGGTCTCAGCCCCGGCCGCTTCCTCCGCCGCCAATTCCGCCTCGAGGGTGCGGATGGTCCTGGAGGAGGTCGACAGGTCGATGGCGAACACGATGAAGGCGACGGCGTAGACGAGGGCCGCGATCAGCATGAAGAGGTCGCTGTAGCTGGCCAGCTGCAGGTTGATGGAGGGCATGGCTTACTCCGGTCGGTTCGGCGTGGTTGATGCAGTGGATGAAGCAGGGGTTGACGCAGGGGTGGGACTATTCTCGGCCTCGGGGGCCACCACGGGCCAGGACTTCTCGAACTGGCGCCGCAGGCTCACGTTCTCCTCGCGCAGGCCGAAGTCCTCACCCCGGGCGAGCAGTCCGTACTCGACCATGGTGGACCCGTCCGGCCCGGCGGCGCCACGGACCCACGCGCGGCGGCGGCGCACGAACAGGCTGACCACCAGGGAGACGAGCGCCAGCACGGAGAAGAAGCCCACGCCCCACTTGCCCGGGTCGTAGTGGATGTCCAGGCCCACGTAGCGTTGCACGCCGTCGAAGCTGATGGACCCCTTGCCCTCGGGCAGGTCATAGGACTCCCCCGGCTGCAGCGTGATGCCGCCGGCCTCGAGGTTGCGGTTGTTCAGCTCGCTCAGCTCGTCGGTGTCCAGCACGTACACGTTCTGCGGTTCGCCGCTGTCCAGGCCGAGGTCCCCGTAGTAGGAGTTCAGGTTCAGCTCGGGGTTGTACAGCTCCGGGTCCACCGAGACGGCCACCCCGTCCTCCCCCGTGTAGGCGGAAGGCAGGAAGAAGCCCACGAAGCCGAGCTGGTCCGGCTGCGCGTCCGGCGCCTTGATGACCATCAGGGACGTGTAGAGCTGGTCCTGGACCTGCGCCACCACGGGGCCCTCGAAGGCGATGTCCCCGTTGCCGTCCCGCACCGTGACCTCCGGGGCGTAGCCGTTGCCCACCAGGTAGACGCGGGTGCCGCCGATGTCGAAGGGGTGGTTGACCTTCAGCTCCTGTTGCCGGGGCTCTCCGTCGGTGCCGTCCTGGACCGTCATGTGGGCGGTGAAGTCCAGCGGCTGGCCGTAGTGGGTCTCGGACTCGCGGTCGAACTCCGCCTCGAAGCCGTCCAGGGTCATGGAGAACGGTGCCAGTCGGTCCTCGGAGAAGGCGCTGCCGGGGGTGAAGGAGTCGTAGGCCACGAGGGTGTTGGCGAAGCCCTCCCCCTCCACGATGATCTTCTGCCCGGAGTAGCTGAGCAGGCCGCCGACGGCCATGAAGGCCAGGACGCCGATCAGGGAGAAGTGGAACAGGAGGTTGCCGATCTCGCGGATATAGCCGCGCTCGGCACCCACGGAGGCGCCGCCGTCGGGCTCCTGACGGATCTGAGTGCGGTAGCCGCGCTTCTTCAGGATCCGTGCCGCCTCCGCGACGGCCTCCGCCGGGGACGGCCCGCGGGGTTCCAGGACGACCTTGCCGTACTCGGGCAGCCGGGACAGCCGGCGCGGGGTGCGCGGCGGGGCGGACCGAAGGTCCTTGGCGTGCTTCACGGCGCGCGGGAACACGCAGCCGATCAGGGAGACGAACAACAGGATGTAGATCGCGGAGAACCAGACGGAGGAGTAGACGTCGAACATCTGGAACCGGTCCAGCCACTCACCCTGGACCGGGTTTTCCTCGAGGTACTGGTCGACGATCTCCGGGCCGGCGGGACGCTGTGGGAACAGGGAGCCCGGCACGGCGGCCACGGCCAGCAGCAGCAACAGCATCAGCGCCGTGCGCATACTCGTCAGCTGCGTCCAGGCGAAACGCAGGGAGCCGGCGAATCCCAGGGCCGGTAGGGCCACGTCGTCCCGGCCGCGGTTCTTCCCGGGACCGGCGGAGTTGGAGGGGCCGGACGGCCCGGTGGACCCGGTGGGTCCGGGGGGCGCCGTGTCCGACTGGGCCTCCTCCACGCGGGTAGCCCGCACGTTGTCTTCCTGGCTCAAATCGGCAGCCTCACTTCATTCGCGAACCAGGTCTGCAGCTGGACCACCCAGGTGTTCCACAGCCCGGAGACCATCAGCGCGCCGAGGACGATCAGCAGCCCGCCGCCGGCGCGCATCACGGCGACCCGGTGCGTGCGGAAGAACTTCAGGGCGCCCATGCCGCGGCGCAGGCCCAGGGCGATCAGCAGGAAGGGCAGCCCGAGGCCCAGGCAGTAGACGAAGGCCAGGAACGCGCCCTTGCCCGGGTTCGTGGAGCCCGCGGTGGACATGGCCAGGACGGCGGCCATGGTGGGGCCGATGCAGGGCGCCCAGCCGAGGCCGAAGGTCACCCCGAGCACGGGGGCACCCCACAGCCCCGCCTTCGGCTGCACGTGCAGGCGGCGGTCCTGCTGCATCAGGTTGAACCCGCCCATGAACACCACGCCCAGGACCATCACCACCACCCCGAGCATCCGGGTCAGCCACTCGCCGTCTCCCTGCAGCCAGATGGTGATCTGGGAGAAGACGATCCCCACGAGCACGAACACGGCGGAGAAGCCCAGCACGAACAGCGCGATGCCGAGGAACATCCGGCCGCGCCTCTGGTCCGCCAGGTCCGCCCCCGTCAGTCCCGTCACGTAGCCCAGGTACCCGGGCACCAGTGGCAGCACGCACGGTGAGAGGAAGGAGACCAGCCCGGCCAGCAGGGCGATGGGCGTGGCCAGCAGCAGTGAGCCGTCCATGACGATCTCGGCGAAGGGGTTGTTGGCCGTGGTGACGGCGGCGGCGGCGGCGGTGCCGGCGGTGGCCTGCAGCATGGGGCGGCTCAGGCCTGTCCGCCGGCCGACGCGTCGGCCGGCTCCTGCTCTGCCGTGGAGATCAGGGAACTGAGTGTGGAGCGCTCGGCCACGCCGAGGATGCGGGCGGAGACCCGTCCCTGGCGGTCCAGCACGATGGTGGTGGGCACGGCCTGCGGCGGGACGAAGTCCGTCATGGCCAGCAGTACCTGTCCCCCGCGGTCCTCGAGCGAGGGGTAGGTGATGCCGAAGTTGCGCTCGAAGGCCTCGGCGGTGCCCGCGGTGTCCCTCACGTTGACCCCCACGAAGCGGACGCTCTCGGGTTCCCACTCCTCATGCAGAGACTGCAGGTCCGGGGCCTCCACGCGGCACGGCGCGCAGGCGGCGTACCAGAAGTTCAGCACCACGGGGCTGCCGGCCCAGTCGGCGGAGTCGACCTCCTCGCCGGAGAAGGCGGTGGAGGTGAACCGCACGGGGTCCCCGCGGTCCTCGGGGGCGATCTCCAGCACGGAGCCGTCCCCGGCGATGTAGTTCTTGCCGTCCGCGTTGCCGGCCTGCGCGGCCAGCGGATCCTCCGGGGAACATGCCGCCAGCAGCGGCAGTGCGGCCAGCCCGGCGAGACCGGCGAGGACCCGGCGTCGGCTCGGCCCGGCGCCCGGGGTGTCACCGGCGGCTGAGCCGGTGCTGCGCGGGGTGCGGGGCTGCTGCGGAAGGGTCATAGGGGTCGTGATACTCCACTGGGGGTTGGGCGTCCGTTGGATTCTACCGCTTGTAGTAGAAACGGGAGGAATCGTCCCCGCCCGGCTCCGGGGTCCGGCTCCGGGACCGGGCTCTGGGGCCCAGCCCCGGCTCTAGTTCAGGCTCCGGGCAGGTTGGAGGCCTGGGCCAGCAGGGCCTCATTGGGCTCGCGGTACTGCACCCGCGGAGCGGCGCCCTCCCGCTCGAAGTGCAGGGAGGTCACCGAGGTGAGGGTGCACTCGCGCTGGCGCGGGTCATGCCACAGCGGCCGGCCCTCGGCAGAGAGACGCGTCACCCAGATGGGGAGCTGGTGCGAGACGATGATCGCCTCCGCCCCCTCGCCGCCGATCTCCACCGCCCGGCGCCGCACCTGGTGGATCCCCTCGACCATCCGCGCCACCTGGGAGTGGTAGGGCTCGCCCCAGGACGGGCGCAGGGGGTTGAGCAGGAAGGGCCAGTGCCGCGGCTTCCAGAGCTGGCGGGACACCCGCGAGGCACCCTCGAAGTGGTTGGTGGCCTCGAGGAAGTGGTCATCCACCCCGGGCTCGAGAGACAGCGCACGTCCCACCGGCGCCGCCGTCTCCCGGGCTCGCTGCAGCGAGGAGGACACGAGCAGCACCGGAGCTCGTCCCGCGGCGCGGGCCTCACCGGCGAACCAGTCGCCCAGGTCCGCGGCCATGCGGTGTCCGAGTTCGGAGAGCCCGAAGCCGGGGATGCGGCCGTACAGCACCCGGTCCGGGTTGTGGACCTCTCCGTGGCGGACAAGGTGGACGGTGGCAAGAGGCATGGGTCCATACTGTCAGAATCGGACGCTAGCGTTGGACCCGAGCCACCGTGCACGCCCGAGCCCCCGGAGGAAAGACCCGTCATGAGCGACCAGCATCCCGACCAGCCCGGCCAGGGGCCCGATGACCGTCCCCAGTACGGCATCCGCCTGACACCGGAGCAGCAGGCCGAGCACCAGGCCCGCCTTGAACAGGTGCGGCAGGAACGCGAAGCCCAGCAGGGTCAGCAGGGCTCATCCCCGTATGGCCAGCCCTCTCCGTATGGCCACCCCTCTCCATACGGGCAGGCACCGCAGGCCCCCCAGGGGCAGTCCCCGTCCGGCCAGTCGCCCTACGGCCAGCCGCCCAGCCAGCAGTATCAAGGGCAGCAGTATCCGGACCAGCAGCACCCCGGCCAGCAGCCGTTCGGTCCGATCGAGAGGCCGCAGAGCATCATCCGCTCGTACTGGCTGATCATCGCCGCCGGTATCGCCTTCCTCATCGTCGAGATGATCAACCTGCTGTCCCCCAGCATGGGGCTCACGCCGGAGATGATGGACCTCTACCGCGAGCAGATGGAGGCCTCGGGTGTCACCGTGGACCTGGAGTCCCTGATGCCCACGGTCCGCGTGGTCGCGGCCGTCTTCACGGCCATCCTGGTGGGGCTGTACTGGCTGATCGCCACCGGTATCCGCCGCGGCTCCAACCTCGCCCGGATCTTCGGCACGATCCTCGCTGCGATGTCCCTCCTGGGTGTCTTCGGCCCGGGGTTCATCTATGTGATCCTGGGCGTGGCCGGAATCGTCTACGCCTACCTGACACCCTCCAGCGAGTACCTCCGCGCCAAGGCGTGGGAGAAGGCCATGCGCCGCTGACCTGGGGCCCTGCTGATCGGGGAGCACCTCATGAGGGTGGTTGACATGCGCCTGCCGTGGATCGGGCCGGTGCCGGTGGAGGATCCTGCTGGCGCTGGCGTGGACCAGTCGCGGCATCGGGCGCCGCCGTTCCTCCCCTACGGCGCGGGTTGGATCGACCCGGTCGACCTGCCGTAGTCGTGGCGGACGGCCGCTTCCTCGGGCGTCCCCATGTGTCGGGTGTTCTCAGGTGTCGGGTGTCCACAGGCTGCGGGTGAGGTCTTTACGGTGTCCGGGCCACCCCGTAGTGTAGTACACATGTTCGAAGGCGGGGTGCGGGAGGGCCAGGGTGCAGCGGATCTGCTGGCCTGCGCCGCCGTGCTGGCGGGTCTGCCGGTGCCGGTCTCGGAGGCCGAGGCGGTGGACCGGATCCGGGTGCTGGAGGAACTCAAGGCGGCCTGCGCGGCGGCGCAGGCCCGGACCACGGCGGCCCTGCACGGGCTGAGGACGAAGGCCGAGGCGGAGCAGGGGGTCCCCGCCCGGGAGCGTGGCCGGGGGCTGGCCGCGGAGGTCGCCCTGGCCCGTCGGGAGTCGCCGAACACCGGGTCTCGGGACCTGGGGCTGGCCCGGGCCCTGTGTGAGGAGATGCCGCATACCCTGGCCGCGTTGACGCGGGGGGTCATCTCGGAGTGGAAGGCCACCATCCTGTGTCGGGAGACGGCCTGGCTCTCGGTGGAGGACCGCCGCCAGGTGGACGAGGTGATGGCGGCCCAGCTCGAGGAGCTGGGGGTGAAGAAGCTGGCCGGGGTGGCCCGGGCCCATGCCCAGCGGTTGGACCAGGCCTCGGCCGTGGAGCAGATGAACCGGTCCGTGCGGGAGCGCCGGGTCTCGGTGCGTCCGGCCCCCGGGGGCATGGCCTACCTGACGGCCCTGTTGCCGATGGCCCAGGCCGTCGGCTGCCTGGCACGCCTGAAGAAATCAGCGGCCACCACCGTCGGGGCCGGCGCCCGGGCCGAGCGGACCCAGGACCAGGTCATGGCCGACCTCCTCGTGGAACGCCTCACCGGACAGGCGACGGCCGAGGACGTGCCGGTGGAGGTCCACCTCGTCATGACGGACCGCTCCCTCTGGGGCGGCACCCGGCCCGACGCCCCCGGCCAGGACCCAGCCACTGAGGGCGAGTCGGAGGGGTCGGAGACTCCGGCGTGGTTGGTCGGGCATGGCCCGCTGCCGGCGGAGGTGGCCCGGAGGGTCATCACGGATTCGGCGGCGGAGGTCTTCATCCGCCGGCTGTACACGGAGCCGATCTCCGGGCAGCTCGTGGCCATGGATTCGCAGCGCCGTACCTTCAGCGGAGCCCTTCGTCAGCTGATCCTGGTGCGGGACGACACCTGCCGCACCCCTTACTGCGACGCCCCGGTGAAACACGTCGACCACGTCACCCCGTACCGGGACGGCGGACCCACCAGTGCCTCGAACGCCTCCGGGCTGTGCGCCCGGTGCAACTACTCCAAAGAGAACCCGGCCTGGTCCCATGCCTCGGACGGCGACCGGCTGGCGGTCACCACCCCCACGGGCCACCGCTACGCGGCCCGGACCGGCCCACTCGTGGCCGGAGCACCACCCCACACAAGCACGCCACCCCGAACGACACCACCGCCCGGACCATCACCCCGAGGACCCTCACCTGCGCCACCCCACCGTGCACGCCACCTGCCACCCCGACCCCCGGAGGAGGACCAACCGGACCCCGTGCTCGGCCACGTGACCTACCGACCGGTCAACAGCGTGCTCGAACGGAGCATCATCCAACTACTGATGACCGCTGCGATAGCGCAACGCACAGACACTGAGCCCCCGGCCACCCCCGCCACTCCCCTCCATCATCAGTTTCGAAGCGGCTAGGGCCGCAACTCGGCCTGGTGGAAGGCCAGGATCTGCAGCTCGGTGGACAGGTCCACGGCCCGCACGCTGACTCCCGGCGGCACCGTCAGGTCCACGGGGGCGAAGTTCAGCAGCCCGCGGATCCCGGCGGCCACCAGCCGGTCGGCCACCGGCTGCGCAGCGGTAGTCGGCACGGCCATGATGGCCAGCCGCGCCCGCGAGGTGGAGACCGCGTCCTCCAGCTCGTCGATGGGCTGCACCACCACCGCGCCGCGCCGCTGCCCGATGAGGTGGGAATCGGCGTCGAGCACCGCGCAGAGGCGCAGGCCGCGTTCCTCGAAGCCGGCGTATCCGGCCAGCGCCGAGCCCAGGTGACCGGCCCCGACCAGGACCACCGGCTGGTCCTCCACGAGCCCCAGGGCGCGACTGATGGCCTGCTGGAGTGTCGCCACGGGGTATCCCACCCCACGGCGGCCCAGTTGTCCGAGACCCGCCAGATCCCGGCGCAGCACGGCGGGGCTGGCCCCGGTGAGCTGGGCGAGTTCGGCGGAGGACACCCGGACGGTGCCCGCGCCCGCCAGAGAGGACAGCGCCCGCAGGTAACCGGGCAGCCTGGCGACGGTGGGGCGGGAGAGCCCGGAACCGGGGCCCCGGCGGGAGTCGGTCATGCGCTGCCCGCCGTGAGCAGCCGCTCGAGCCGGACGGGGTCGATCCGCCAGAAGTCCCGTTGGACACCGTCCACCATCAGCACGGGGATCTCCTCGGCATGGCGTTCGGCCAGCTCCGGGTGGTGGCCCACGTCCACTGCATGCCACCTGACGCCGTGCCGGGTGCACACCTCCTCCACCACGGCCAGGGCGTCAGCACACAGGTGGCAGCCGTCCTTGACGAGGAGTTCGACGCGGGGCACGGTGCGGGGCTGGGAGTCAGTCATCGGCTCCATAGTAGGCCCGCTCAAACGCCTCCGGGGCCCTCCTGCCTTGCGGCGGGAGGGCCCCGGAGCGTTCGACACCTCGTACGTGGTGGGTGTCTACTTCTTGTTGCGGCGCTGGTGACGCGTCTTGCGAAGTTGCTTGCGGTGCTTCTTCTTGGACATACGCTTACGGCGCTTCTTGATGACTGAACCCATAGGGAAACCTCTTATGTGGTTGGTGAACCGGCAACGACATCGCGTTGCTGGCCCGTGGATCTGTGGTCAAAACGATCCCTAACACCTTACCCTGACTGCTGGTGTGGCGACGAACCGGGACCGTCGGCCGGCCTGTGGGGCCGGCTGTGTCAGGCGCTGCCGCCGTCCGTGCCGGTGGCCCGGACGTCCGTGGACCCGGTCTGCAGGATCTGCTCGACGGCGGATTCGGGGACCCGGTAGGACCGGCCGAAGCGTACGGCGGGGAGTTCGCCTGCATGGATCATCCGATACACGGTCATGCGGGACACCCGCATCATCTCGGCCACTTCCGTGACCGTCATGAAGCGCGTGTCGGCGAAATTACCGGCATCTACCACTTGCGTTCCCCTTTTCCACTGCCCTGGCATCTTCTGGCGGCACTCTACGTCTGCCGCGCCAGGCGTGGCATCCTCGGACATCCTATCGAACACTCGGCACACTCCCGTCAGGGGAGGCACACCCACTGAGCATACAACGGCGTGTCAGTCGAACCAGGGATCGAGCCCATGATAGGGAAAAATCTCCTTGCGCGTCGCCATGATCGTCTGGTCCACCGCGTCCGAGGGGTCGTAGCCGACCTCCCAGGAACGCCACCAGACATCGACCCCATCGGACATGGTGGCGGGGATCCCGGCCAGGCCGTCGTCCGGCCCCAGCCCGGCCGCCCGGGCGGCGTACTCGCGCCAGGCCGCCGGGATCTCCGCGCCGCCCCTCACCGGCGGACCCGTCACCGCGGCCACCAGGTGGGTCCACGTCCGGGGCACCACGGAGAAGGGGCTGTATCCCCCACCGCCGGTGGCCAGCCACCGGTCCCCTGCGTGGTCCCGGGCCCAGTCTGCGGCGTCCAGGGCGAGCTGGCGCTGGCCCTCCACGGACATCCGCAGATTGGTCAGCGGATCGTCGGCGTGCCCGTCACATCCGTGCTGGGTCACGAGCACCTCCGGTCCGAAGGCCGCCAGCAGCTGCGGCACCACGGCGTGCACGGCCCGGAGGTAGCCGGCATCGCCCGTGCCCGGTGGGAGCGCCACGTTGACGGCCGAGCCCAGCGCCTGTGGGCCGCCGGCGTCGTTGGCGAAGCCGCTGCCGGGGAAGAGCGAGACCCCGGTCTCGTGCACGGAGATCGTCAGCACCCGGGGATCGTCCCAGAAGATGGACTCGACACCGTCCCCGTGGTGGGCGTCCAGGTCCACGTACGCCACCCGCTCGGCGCCCAGGTCCAGCAGCCGCTGGATGGCGGCGGCGCAGTCGTTGTAGATGCAGAACCCGCTGGCCCTGCCCCGGCCGGCATGGTGCAGGCCGCCGGCGAAGTTCACGGCGTGCCGGACCTCCCCGGCCCACAAGGCCTGGGCGGCGGCCACGGAACCCCCGAGGATCCGGGCGGAGGCCTCGTGTATATGCGGGAAGACCGGGTTGTCCTCGGTCCCCAGACCCCGTTCCGGATCCTCGGGCAGGTCCCCGGAGCTGACGGCCCGGACCGCCCGGATGTACTCGGGGTCGTGCACGGTGGACAGCAGCTCGTCCGAGGCCACCTCCGGCTGGAGGAGCCGCACCCCCGGACGGTCGAACAGGCCGAAGGCCTCGGACAACCGATACGTCAGGTCCAGCCGGACGGGTGCCATGGGATGGGCGGCACTGAACCGGTACTGCAGCAGGGACTCGTCCCAGACAACGGCAGAGGCGCCCTGTGGGCCCGCCTCGGCGCTGGGCGCGGCACCGAGGGCTCCGTGGGGTGTGGTGGTCATCACCTCCCAGACTATGCTTCCTTCGGCCCCCGAGGGCGGTGCATGACGCCATGACTCCCGATCCGATGGTGGATGATGGGGATCGGTCAGGGCGGACGGCCTCCACGCAGGTCACGGCCGTCGAGTCGAGGGAAGGGAGGTGGGGCAACGGCATGACCCGGCACCAGCGCACGCCCGGCCCATGGTCCCGGCGGCGGGCCCGGGGACGGATCCCGACGCCGTCCTCCGCTCCCTCGCCCCGCCCGGCTGCCTCGGTCCGCGGGCGGTTCGTCCCGCGCGTCGGGCCCCGCTCCCCCGGCACGGAGGGAACCGGGCTCTGGACGCTCCTGGACCGCCTGCGGCGCTTCGTCGCCTCCGTGGCCGGTGCCTCGCCGGCCCGGGCGGCCCTGCTGGCCTTCGCCCTGGTGATCCTGGTCTTCACCGCGTTGCTGTCCCTGCCGTTCGCCTCCCGGACCGGGCGGATCACCGCCTTCCACGACGCCCTGTTCGTGGCCACCTCCGCCGTGTCCGTGACCGGGCTGACCCCGGTGAACACCGCCGAGCACTGGAGCTTCGCCGGACAGCTGGTCATCCTCGTGGCGATGCAGATCGGCGGGCTGGGGATCCTGTCCATGGCCGCCCTCCTGACGCTGGCCGTGTCCAAGCGGCTGGGCGTGCGCTCCAAGCTGATCACGCAGGAGGGCATGACCACCGGGCGGATCGGTGAGGTCGGCGCCCTGCTGCGCGTGGTGGTGGGCACCACCTTCCTGTTCGAGGGGGTCCTGGCCGTGGTGCTGGTGCCCCGGTTCATGGCCCATGCCGGCTCGCTCGCCGAGGGCCTGTGGAACGGGATCTTCTACTCGGTGTCCGCCTTCAACAACGCCGGGTTCACCATCCACCCGGAGGGGCTGGTGCCCCTCATGCACGACCCCTGGATCATCTGGACGCTGATGGCCGGCGTCTTCGCCGGGGCCCTGGGCTTCCCCGTGGTCATGGTGCTGCTGAAACAACGGTGGCGGTGGTCCCGGTGGAACCTGCACACCAAACTCACCGTCACCACCACCGTGGCCCTCGTGCTCGGCGGCGCCCTGATGATCGGCGTGTTCGAGTGGTCCAACCAGGCCACCCTCGGCCAGTTCGGGGTGGCCGAGCGGATCCAGTACTCGCTGTTCGGCTCGGTGATGTCCCGTTCCGGGGGGTTCGCCCTCTATGACATCAACGCCCAGTCCGCGGAGACGCTGCTGCTGACCGATGCCCTGATGTTCGTGGGCGGCGGCTCGGCCTCCACGGCCGGCGGCATCAAGGTCACCACCCTGGCGGTGATGTTCCTGGCGATCGTGGCCGAGGCGCGCGGCGACCGCGAGGTCACGGCCCACGGGCGCACCATCGCCCCCGAGTCCCTGCGGGTGGCCATCTCCGTGCTCGCGCTCGGTGCCACGCTCGTGCTGGTCGGCACCATGGCGCTGGTGGCCATCTCCGACGAGTCCCTGCAGCGCCCGCTGTTCGAGGTGCTCAGCGCCTTCGGCACCTGCGGGCTGACCACGGGGCTCACGGCCGAGTTGCCCCCGGCGGGCAAGTACGTGCTGACCGTCCTGATGTTCGCGGGCCGGGTTGGTACGATCACCTTCGCATCCGCGCTGGCCCTGCGCCAGCGGCGCAATCTGTTCCGGTACCCCGAGGAGAGGCCGATCATTGGCTGAGAAACGTCCGGATCCCCATGCCCCGGTGCTGCTGATCGGCCTGGGACGCTTCGGCGCCGCGGTGGGCGAGCAGCTGATGTCCCAGGGCCGTGAGGTGATGGCGATCGAACGCGACCGGGGCCTGGTGCAGAAGTTCTCGGGGACGCTGACCCACGTGGTCGAGGCCGACGCCACCGACCTCGAGGCACTGCGCCAGCTCGGCGCCCAGGAGTTCGCCACCGCCGTGGTGGGCGTCGGCACCTCGATCGAGTCCTCCGTGCTGATCACCGTGAACCTGGTGGACCTGGGCGTGGAGCACATCTGGGTCAAGGCCATCACCCCGGCCCACGGCAAGATCCTGCGCCGCATCGGTGCGCACCACGTGATCTTCCCCGAGCACGATGCCGGGGTCCGCGCCGCCCACCTGGTGGGTGGGCGCATGCTGGACTTCATCGAGTTCGACGACGACTTCGCGATCGTCAAGATGTACCCGCCCACGGAGGCGGTGGGCTTCACCCTCACCGAGTCGGATATCCGCGCCAAGTACGGGGTGACGATCGTGGGCGTGAAGACCCCGGGCGAGGACTTCACCTACGCCCAGCCGGACACCATGGTGGGCCCGAGGGACACGCTGATCGTCTCCGGCCACACGGACCTGCTGGAGCGCTTCGCCGCCCGCCCCTGAGCTCAGGAGCCGCCGAACTCCTCGCTGATCGCCCGGCCGCGGTCGGCGGAGGCCTGCATGCCGCGGGCGATGATCCCGGCCAGGTCGGCGTCGAGGAACGAGTCCACGGCCGCCTCCGTGGTGCCGTTCGGGCTGGTGACGGCCCGGCGCAGCTGCGCCGGGTCCACGTCCGGCTCGGCCAGCATCTTTCCGGCGCCGGCCACCGTGGCCCGGGCCAGGTCCTTCGCCAGGTCCTCGTCCAGGCCCAGCTCCACGCCCCCGGCGGCCATCAGCTCGGCCAGCAGGAAGGCATAGGCGGGCCCGGAGCCGGAGACGGCGGCCACGGCGTCGATCTGTTCCTCCGGCACGCGGTGCACCGTGCCGGAACCGGCGAAGAGCGCGGCGGCCTGGGCCAGGTGCTCCTCGGTGGCGGCGGCCCCGCCGGCCACCCCGACGGCGCCCATCCCCACGGTCAGCGGCGTGTTCGGCATGGTCCGCACCACCGGCTGCTCGGCCGGCAGGTGGGCCTCCATGGCGGCCAGCGGGATCCCGGCCGCCACGGACACCACCACGGTGCCGGGGCGCAGGGCGCCGGCGATCTCCCGGCACAGGGTCAGGATGTTCTTCGGCTTGACGCCCAGCACCACCACGTCGGCTCCGGCCGCCGCGTTGCGGTTGGCCTCCGGGTTGGTCTCCGTGGCGGTCACGGTGACCCCGTAGCGGTCCTCCCGGGCACGGGCGTTGGCGGCGGAGTGGCCGGTGGCGCACACCGATCCGGGGTCCGTCCCGGCGGCGAGCATCCCCGCGAGGATGGCGCCGGACATGTTCCCGAGTCCGAGCATGGCGACGGCCGGTGTCCTCTTCATGCGGTGCTGCTCCTTTCAGTGGCCCCGGCCGCCCCGGCCGCACGTGCGGCCCCGGCGGCGAGGTGGGTCCGGGCGAACTCGAGCGAGTAGATCAACATCTCCTCGCGCTCCCCCGCGTACTTGGCCTTGCGGGTGCCGACCTCCACGCAGACGGCGCCCTCCCAGCCGGTCTCACCGAGGTATTCGATGCAGTCGGCCACGGGCTGGTCCCCGTCCCCGGGCAGCATGTGCTCGTCCTTGCCGTTGGCGGTGCCGTCCGTGAGGTGGACGTGCTTCAGCCGGTCCCCCAGGGTGCGGAAGGCGTGGAGCGAGTCCATCTGGGCGATCGCGGCGTGGGAGAAGTCCCAGATCACATGCTCGTATCCCTGGGAGATGGGGTCCCAGTGGGGCAGGTACATCTTGGCCTCCCGGCCGCCGGCACGCCACGGGTACATGTTCTCCACGCAGATCGTCACACCCGTGGCGTCCATGATCTCCTGGATGCCCTCGGCGAAGCCCAGGGCGTAGTTGCCCTGCCAGCGGAACGGCGGGTGGGCCACCACCACCTCGGCGCCCACCTCGCGGGCCAGGTCGGCACTCTTGGCGAGCTTGTTCCAGGCCGAACCCCAGACCTGCTGGGTGAACAGCAGGGTGGGGGCGTGGATCGAGTGGATCGGCATCCGGTGCTGGTCCGCGAGCCGGTTCAGCTTCACCGGGTCCTGGGACCAGGAGTTGTGGGTGACCATGACCTCCACGCCGTCATAGCCGAGGTCTGCGGCCATGGCGAACACGTCCTGGGTGCCCAGCGGGAACACCGAGGAGGAGGACAGGGTCACCGGGATCTGCCGTGGTTCCAGGTCCATCGAGGGCCGGGTGGTCCCCTCTCCGGCGCCGGCCTCCGGACCGGTCCCGACGCCGGCCCGGCCGGGTTCCAGCGCGGCCGCCAGACGGCCGGGGCCTAGGGCGGGGTGGGCGGTGCCCCCGAGGGTGGCTGCGGCGCCCTCGCGCACCCGTGCCGGGCGCCGGTCGCGGTCCGCGGCCGCCCCGCCCCAGGGCCCGCTGGGCTCCTGTTCGCCGGGTTCCTGTCCGCTGCGCTCAGTCACTCGTCACCCCCACGGAGAATCCCGGAAGCATCGGGTCCGGGTTGAGGGACACGTTGCCCACACCCGGGATGGTGTCCCGTCCCAGGAGGCCTTCCTGGATCAGTGCGTCCAGCCTACGCATGATCAGCCCCTCGCGGAGGGCCCAGGGGCAGATCTCCAGCTGGGCGACCCCGAACTGTTCCATGGCGGCCTCCGCCACCATGCCGCCGGCCAGCATCTGGGCGGCCCGCACCTCGGAGACCCCGGGCAGGCCGGCGCGTTCCTTGGCGGTCATGGCGGCCATCCGGTTGACCCAGAGGCTCAGGTCCTCGCGCCGGAGGTGGCGCTTGGTGAAGAGGCCCGCCGCCGAGGGCGCGGCCCCCGTGATGCGGGCCAGGGAGCGGAAGGTCTTCGAGGTGCCGGTCACCAGCACCGGCGCGGTCATCGGCGGGAACCCCGCGGCCGCCTCGGCGAGGGTGGACCGGATGTGCTTGCGCAGCTTCTTGGTGGACTTCGGCGTGGGCGGGTCCGTCGGCAGCCAGTCACGCGTCAGCCGGCCGGCGCCCAGCGGGATGGACACCGCGTAGCTGGGCAGCTCGTCCGTGCCGTAGGCGATCTCGAAGGAGCCGCCGCCGATGTCGAAGTTCAGGATGGAGCCCACGTCCCAACCCTGCCACCGGCGCACCGCGAAGTACGTCATCGCGGCCTCCTGGTCGCCGGCGAGCTCGGTGAGGTGCACCGAGGTCTCCCGGGTCACCCGCTGCAGCACCTCGGCGCCGTTGCCGGACTCCCGGATGGCGGAGGTGCAGAACGCGATCATGTCCTCGGCCCCGTTGGCCACCGCGAACGTGACGGCCTCCTTGATGAACGTCACGAGGGCGTTCTGGCCGGAGGCCTTGATGCGCCCCTGCTCGTCCTGGTGGCTCAGCAGGGACAGGGACCGCTTGTGGTCCGCGTAGGCGGAGGGGCGTGCGCCCGGGTGCGCGTCCACCAACAGCAGGTGGACGGTGTTCGAGCCGATGTCCAGTACGCCCAGGCGCATGGTCTGCCTTCTTCTTCCGCTACTTCTTGGCCGACTTGGCCGGAGTCTTCCGCGCCGCCGGCTTCTTGGCCGGCTTCTTGGCCGGTCCCTTGGCGCGCTTGTCCGCCAGCAGCTCGTAGGCCTGCTCGGCCGTCAGGGACGCCGGGTCCATGGCGCGCGGCACGGTGATGTTGGTCTCCCCGTCCGTCACGTACGGTCCGAAGCGGCCGTCCTTGACCACCACCTTCTTGCCCGACGTCGGGTCCTCGCCGAATTCCGCCAGCGGCGGTTTCGCAGCCCCTCGCCCGCGCTGCTTGGGCTGGGCGTAGATGGCTAGGGCCTCGTCCAGGGTGATGGCGAAGATCTGCTCCTCGGTCTCCAGCGAGCGGGAGTCCGTGCCCTTCTTCAGGTACGGGCCGAAGCGTCCGTTCTGGGCGGTGATCTCGGTGCCCTCGGCGTCCTGGCCGACCACCCGGGGCAGGCTCATGAGCTTCAGGGCGTCCTCGAGGGTGACCGTCTCCAGGGTCATGGACTTCAGCAGCGATCCCGTGCGCGGCTTCTGCTTGGCCGGCTTCTTCTTCGGCTTGGGCTTGCCGTTCTTGTAGTACTCGGTGGGCTGGGCCTCCATCCAGGCGGCCAGCTCCTCCTCGCTCATCTCGTGGATGACCTCGGTGACGTACGGCCCGTAACGGCCGTCCTTGGCCACGATGGCCCGGCCCGTCTCCGGGTCCGTGCCCAGCTCGACCTCGGAGGGGCCCGCGGTGGCGAAGATCTCCACCGCCTTCTCGGCGGTCAGCTCGTCCGGGGCCAGGTCCTCCGGCACATTGGCCCGCTCGGGGTCGGTGCCCTCCGGGGAACCGGCGGGGATGTCCTTCTCCAGGTAGGGACCGAACTTGCCCACCCGCAGGGTGATGCCGTCCGCCACCGGGATGGAGTTCACCGCGCGGGCGTCGATGTCCCCGAGGTTCTCCACCACGGCCTTCAGGCCGGCGAGCTTGTCGTCGTCGTCGTCGGAGCCGGCCCCGAAGTAGAACTGCTGCAGCCACGCATCGCGTTCCAGGTCGCCGGCGGCGATCCGGTCCAGGTCGTCCTCCATGCGCGCCGTGAAGTCGTAGTCCACGTACTTGCCGAAGTGCTCCTCCAGCAGCCGGATCACGCTGAACGCGGTCCAGGACGGCACCAGCGCGTTGCCACGCTTGGAGACGTAACCACGGTCCATGATCGTGGAGATCGTGGGGGCGAAGGTGGACGGGCGGCCGATCTCGCGCTTCTCCAACTCGGCCACGATCGAGGCCTCGGTGTAGCGCGGGGGCGGGGACGTCTCGTGGCCGGAGGCGATGACGTCCTCGCCGGTCAGCGCCTCGCCGGTGGAGACCTCGGGCAGGCGCTTGTCCTTGCCCTCCTGCTTGTCGGACTCGGCGTCTCGCCCCTCCTCATACGCGGCCAGGAAGCCGGGGAAGGTGATGACGGTGCCGGAGGCGCTGAAGCCGGCCGTCCGGCCCGCCATGTCCCCGCCGGTGTCCAGCGCGGTGCCGGAGAGCTTGACGGTGGCGGTGTAGCCCTTGGCGTCGGCCATCTGGGAGGCGATCGTGCGCTTCCAGATCAGCTCGTAGAGCCGGAACTCGTCCGCGCCGAGAGACCCGGAGACCTGCCCGGGGGTCCGGAACGAGTCTCCGGCGGGGCGGATGGCCTCGTGGGCCTCCTGTGCCGAATCGTTCTTGGACTTGTACACGCGCTTGGCCTGCGGGATGGACTCCGGCCCGTAGAGCTCGGTGGCCTGGCGGCGGGCCGCCGTGATGGCCTCGTCCGAGAGGTTCACCGAGTCGGTACGCATGTAGGTGATGTAGCCGTTCTCATACAGGCGCTGGGCCACCTGCATGGTCACCTTCGAGGAGAACCGCAGCTTGCGCGAGGCCTCCTGCTGCAGCGTGGAGGTGGTGAACGGGGCGGCCGGGCGGCGCGTGTAGGGCTTGTCCTCCACCGAGTCGACCGTGAAGGTGGCCCCCTGCAGTCCGGCGGCCAGGGCCGTGGCCGTGGCCTCGCTCAGGGTGGCGACCTTGCCGGCGGCGGAGGGCTTCAGCTGTCCGCGGTCGTCGAAGTCGCGGCCGGTGGCGATGCGCTGGCCGTCCACGGTGTTCAGCCGCGCGGTGAAGGACTCGCCGGCGCCCTTGCCCTCGTCGGCGGTGAAGGTGCCGTCCAGGTCCCAGTAGGAGGCCGGGATGAACGCCATGCGCTCGCGCTCGCGCTCGACCACCAGGCGGGTGGCCACGGACTGCACGCGGCCGGCGGAGAGCCCTTGGCGGACCTTGCGCCACAGCACGGGGGAGATCTCGTAGCCGAAGAGGCGGTCGAGGATGCGCCGGGTCTCCTGGGCGTCCACGAGGTCCGCATCGATCTCGCGGACGTTCTCGAGGCCGCGGGCGATCCCCTCCTTGGTGATCTCGGTGAAGGCCATCCGGTAGACGGGGACCTTGGGCTTGAGCTCCTGGAGCAGGTGCCACGCGATGGCCTCGCCCTCGCGGTCGGCGTCCGTGGCGAGGTAGAGGGCGGAGGAGTCCTTCAGCAGGCGCTTGAGGTCGGCGACGCGCTTGCGTTTGTCCGGGTAGACCACGTAGTACGGATCGAAGCCGTTGGTGGTGTCCACCGCGAAGCGGCCGTAGGGGCCCTTCTTCATGTCCGCCGGCAGGTCCGAGGGCTGTGGCAGGTCCCGGATGTGGCCCGCCGAGGCGTCCACCACCCATCCCTCGCCCAGGTACTTGGCGATGGACTTGGACTTGGCAGGGGACTCCACGATGACCAGTTTCGTTCCGTCACCGGAGGAGGTGGTCTTCTTGGACGTCTTCTCGGACACTCAGGCTCCTTTTCGTCGCCGGGCGGGGGGTCGTCCGCCGGGCCCGGCGGGCCCTGTGGAGGACCGCCTCGAGGTTCCGGGCGGACCGCCCGGTGCCCTACCAATGTAACGGCACCCGGGCCCCTGCCCCTGACGCGGGTCGACTTACCGCGCCGATGAGGCCGTTTCCCGCGTCTCCGAGGCAGCGTCGGCCAGGACCGAGACGAGGTAGTACACGCGTTCTGCGTCCACGGAGCGTTCGGAGGCCGGATTCAGCTCCTCGAACTCGTCGATCAGCTCGGTGAGCCGCCGCTGGAACTCCTCGCGCTGCTCCGCGTTGACGAACACCATCCCGGTGGACAGCACCGGGGGACGACGGCGGCCGGGCACCCCGGCCGGTCCGTCCTGGCCCGAGTGGCCCACCTCGCCGTCCAGGGCGGCGTTCTCCTCCCGGGCGGCGGCCACCGCACGCTCGGCGGCCTCCCGCGCCAGCTGGTCCTCCGCCTCGCGTCGGGCCACCTCCTTCATGATCCGGTCCCGGAAGGTGTTCAGTTGCACGTCGATGAACGCCTGCTTGGACGCCGGCGAGTGGTTCAGCGAGTTGACCAGCAATGAGTAGCCGGCGGCCTTCCAGCGCCGCTCGCGGCCGTCCCCCTCGGAGGGCGAGCGCTCCACGAAGCCGTACTTCTCCAGGGCCCGCAGGTGGTAGCTCATGGCCGAGGGCGTCAGACCGCACCGGGAGGCCAGCTCGGTGGCCGTGCGGGTGGACTGGGAGGCGAACAGCTCCTCAAGCGCCTCCAGCCGTGCCTCGTGGGCCAGCGCCCTGATCGCCTGGGGATCCGAGATGACGACCGGCGTTCGGGCGGCCGGCACCGCTCCGCTCCCGGGGGTCGGAGCGGTGTCTTGTTCAGTCATGGATAGAGATTCTAGGCACTTCTTTCACATTTCGGGTGTCCTGATTCACACTGCGGAAGATACCAGTCAGGTAACGGCCGGTCCGCCGTCCGGAGCAGGTGCCGGGGCGGGCACCAGGAAGCCGTCGGCGAGGAGTTCGGCGACCGCCGCCAGCAACCCGGCCTCGCCCGGCCCGTCCAGCTCCAGCAGGCCCGCCACGGCGCCGGTGAGCTGACCCACCGTGAACTCCCCGTCCGCGGCGGAGAGGAATCCGGCCGTGGCGGTGTCCAGGTGGGCGGTGCGCCGGAATCCGCCACCCTGGCGGGCCAGGATGACCTCCGGGTCCTGGGCGCCGAACCGCTGGTGCCGTTCCTCCGTGACGTCCGCGGGGACCCTGACATGCAGGCCGCGCAGGTGTGTGAGGTCTTCCAGGTGGCCGGCGCCGGCCACCAGGTCCCACCGCGCCACGGCGTCCGCCCAGGCCGGGCCCAGCGGCTGCTGCAGCTCCGCCTCGAGGACCTCGGTGCGGATCCGGCCGTCGCGCGGGGTGGCCGGGCGGCGCAACCAGAGGTAGCCGAAGCCCACCGCCGCCACGCCCCGGGCCTCGAAGTCCGCCAGGTAGCGGCGGTAGGACTCCGCGTAGCCCGAGGGGTCCAGCTGCTCCGAGGAGTCCTGCAGCCAGGTCTCGGCGTAGCCGGGCGGGTCCAGCAGGTCCCGCTGGATGAACCAGGCGTCGACGCCGGTCGGGACCCAGGAGCGCGGGCGGGCGTCCCATGCGGGCAGCTGGGGGCTGGCGGCCCCGGCCACCCGGCTGCCAGCGCCAGCGCCAGCGCCAGCGGAATCCTCGTGGCGGATCTCCCAATTGCCGAGCATCTGTGCCACGCCACCGGGCTCCAGGTGCTCCGGCAGTCTGGCGACCAGGTCGGCCAGGAGGCTGTCCCCGGGCCGGCCGCCGTCGCGGTAGGTGTTGATCCCGGCCAGCGGGCCCGGCTGGCCCGGCTGGTCCGGCTGGTCCGGAGCAGCCTCACTGCGCGGGGTGATGACGAACGGCGGGTTGGAGACCACCAGGTCGAAGCGCTGCCCGGCCACCGGGTCCAGCAGGTCCCCCTGGAGCAGGGTGACCCGGTCCCCCGGGTCACCGGCCAGGCCCAGCGCCTCCGCGTTGAGCAGCAGGTTGAACGCGGTGAAGGCCAACGCCCGCTCGGACAGGTCCGTGGCGGTGACGTGGGACGCATGGGCCAGCAGGTGCAGGGTCTGGATGCCGCAGCCGGTGCCCAGGTCCAGGGCGCGGGCCACCGGGCCGCGGGTCACGTTGCCGGCCAGGGTGAGCGAGGCCCGGCCGATCCCCACCACGTGCCAGGACGGCAGGGTGGAACGGGTCTGCAGGGCGGTCTGGTCGCTGGCCACCCAGAGGTCCCCGTGGTCGTCGGTGGCATACGGGGACAGATCCACCACCGGGTGCAGGTACCCGGCCCGGATCCAGCCCAGGTTCAGGGACGCGGCGCCCTCGGCCCGCAGGGTCGGCAGGGCCTGGTCGAGGGCCACCACCGGCACCGGGTCGCCCAGCATCCAGCAGGACACGACGGCGGCGAGCGCGCGCTGGGAGGGGCCGGCGCCGTCGTCGTCCATCACCCGGGCGACCACCCGGCGGGCCGGCTCTGCCTGCTCACGGTCCAGTGCGGCGGTGGCCTGCGCACCGAGCAGCTCCCCGACCGCGTCCGTGGTGTACGGCAGGGCGCGCAGGTCCGCGGCGAGCCGGCGGGCCGGGTCCCCGCCCGCGCCACCGGTCGGCGGGTCGATCGGGGTCTGATTGAACGGGGCCTGGTTGAACGGGGGCGATGCCGGCCGGCTCATGACTCTCGCCTCGCCGGTGCGCCGGCCGCGCAGACGGCACAGCGGCGGCCCGGTGCGGAGGCGGCGCAGCCATCGCAGACGGCCTCCAGGGTCTGGCACCCCGCGTCGGCGCAGTTGCGCAGCTCGGAGGTGGGATCCCCGCACAGGGTGCAGCGGCCGATCACGGCGGCGTGGTCGGAGAACTCCAGGCGCATGCGCGCATCGAAGACGGCGAGGGAGCCCTCCCACAGGCCGTCGTCCCCGTAGGCCTCCCCGTACTTCACGATCCCGCCGTCCAGTTGGTAGACCTCGTTGAATCCGCGGTGCTGCATCAGGGCCGTGAGGACCTCGCAGCGGACCCCGCCGGTGCAGTAGGTGACCACGGGCTGGTCCCGGAGGTGGTCGTACCTGCCGGAGTCGAGCTCGGCCACGAAGTCGCGTGTGGTGGTGGTGTCCGGGACCACGGCGCCTTTGAAGCGTCCGATGGCGGCCTCCACGGCGTTGCGCCCGTCGAAGAACACCACCGGGGTCCCGGCGTCCTCCTTCTGGCGGACGAGCCGGTGCAGGGCGGCCGGATCGAGGTGGGTGCCGGTGTCCCGCACGCCCGCGTCCGTCACGCTCACCTCCTCGGGTACCCCGAAGGCCACCAGCTCGGGCCGGACCTTCACGGAGAGCCGCGGGAAGTCCGCCGCCGTGCCGTCCGACCACTTGACCTCCAGGCCGGCGAAGGGCCCGTAGGCGCGGGTGGTCTTGACATATTGCTTCACGGCGGCGATGGGCCCGCCGACCGTGCCGTTGATCCCGTGGGGGGCCACGATGATGCGGCCGGTGAGGCCCCATCGTTCGGCCAGGGCGTGCTGCCACAGGCGCACGGCCTCCGGGTCCGGCAGCGGGGCGAAGCGGTAGAACAGGGCGATCTTGGACTGGCTCACCGGATCAAGGGTAGTCCGGTCCGGGGCGCCTACCGGGTCGATGCGGGGTGGTGGCCGGGTGGTGTCCGGGGCGGGCGCGGCAGGCTACGGACCGGTGACGATTTGGCCGGTTTCGACGGCAGTCAGGCGCGGACCCGTGCGGGTTCGGTCCGCGGCGGGCTAGTCTCCTCCTATGACTTCTGCCCTGAACGATGCGCTGGTCAGCACCTGGGTGACCGGCTGGTCCCGCTGCCGAAACTATGAAGTGCACCACGACGGTGTGGTCCATGCCGCCCTGCGCGGCCTCCAGTCCGACGAGGGCCAGGAGGCGGGCCTGGAGGGCCCGGAGGATGGCCACGAGTGGGAGTACATCCTGGCCGACCCGGACGAGGCCGCCCTCAAGGCCGTGTCCGCCGAGGTCCAGAAGCACCCCGGACGGTTGCTCACGGTGGTCGGGACCCCACCCCCGGTCCCGGCAGACGTCCCCCTCAAGACCGTCTCCTCCGGCGAGGTGCTGATGGTGGTGGACATGGGCGGGCAGGACGTCGAGGCCCCGATCGTGCCCGAGGAGTTCGAGGCCGAGGTGCGGCGCAACGACCCGGACTGGTTCCTGGTGACCATCACCAGCACGGACCAGCACTCCCAGGGCGAGGGCGCCGTGGCGGCCCGCGGCCGGGTGGCCGCCGTGGACGGGTACGCCGTGTTCGACCGCATCTGGACCGCCCCCGACTTCCGCCGGCAGGGCCTGGGATCCCTGGTCATGCGCTACCTGGCCTCCCTGGTGCTGGAGCATGACGTGGACCAGGGGCTGCTCGTGGCCAGCGCGGACGGCCAGGCCCTGTACGGCCACCTGGGCTGGACCGAGCTCGCCGAGGTCACGGTGTTCGGCGCCCCTCAGGACGAGACCCTGAACCCGTCCCACTCGGACGCCGACTGAGTGGACTCTGCCGGGCCTGACGAGCCTGACGGTCAGGTGCGCACGGACGATCCCCGGGACGCCGAGGCGCTGACCCGTGCCCTCGGCCGCCGGATCGTCCCGCCCCAGTTGCTGCACGTCCGGCACCTGCCCGAGCGCCGGGCCGTCACCGTGCCGTGGCCCCAGGGGACCCCGCAGGGCCTCGCCGACGCCCTGGGCGGATCCGGTGTCCTGGAGCCCTGGCGGCATCAGGTTCAGGCCGCCTCCCTCGCCGCGGGCGGCACCCACGTCGTGTTGGCGACCGGGACGGCATCGGGAAAATCCCTGGGCTACCAGCTGGCCGCCGGCACCGCCCTGCATGACGATCCCACGGGCACGGTGCTGTACCTCTCCCCCACCAAGGCGCTGGCCGCGGACCAGCTGCAGGCCTGGCGGGCCCTGGCCCGGGACGGGGCCCACTGGCTGCGCCCGGCCCCCTATGACGGGGACACGGACCCGGCCGACCGGAAGTGGGCCCGAGAGCACGCCAACGTGCTGCTGACCAACCCGGACATGCTGCACGTGGGGATCCTGCCGCACCACGAGCGGTGGTCCCGGTTCTTCCGCCGGCTGCGCTTCGTGGTGGTGGACGAGGCGCACGTGTACCGCGGGGTGTTCGGCTCCCACGTGGCGGTGTTGTTGCGCCGGCTGGCCCGGATCTGCGCGCATTACCGCTCGGGCCGGGGCGAGGACGGTTCGGACGCGGCCGGGCCGGTGTTCATCGGGGCGTCGGCCACCAGCGCGGACCCGGCGGGGTCGTTCTCCCGCCTGATCGGCGCGGACGCGGTGGCCGTGACGGCGGACGCCTCCCCGCACGGTGCGGTGACCGTGGGTTTCTGGGAACCCGAGCTGACGGACAAGCGGGGCGAGAACGGTGCGCCGGTGCGCCGCTCGGCCACCGCGGAGAGCGCGGGGATGATGGTGGACCTGGCGGTGACCGGGACGCGGACCATCGCCTTCATCCGCTCCCGCCGCGGGGCGGAGGCCATGGCCTCGGCCGCCAAGCGTGAGCTGGCCGAGGTGGACCCGTCCCTGCCGCCACGGGTGGCGGCCTACCGCGCCGGCTACCTGCCCGAGGAGCGCCGCGAGGTGGAGACGGCGCTGCGCACCGGACGGTTGCTGGGCGTGGCGTCCACCCCGGCGTTGGAGCTCGGCATCGACATCGCCGGGCTGGACGCGGTGCTGGTGGCCGGCTGGCCGGGCACCCGCGCCTCATTCTTCCAGCAGGTGGGCCGCGCCGGGCGGGCCGGGCAGGAGTCCGTGGCCCTCTACGTGGCCGGCGACGACCCGCTGGACACCTACGTGGTGCACCACCCCGAGGCCGTGTTCGAGCTGGCGGTGGAGGATTCCGTCACCGATCCCGCCAATCCGCACATCCTGGCGCCGCACCTGTGCGCGGCGGCCGCCGAGCTCCCGCTGGTCCCGGACGGGCTCGGGGCGTTCGGGGACCCGGAGCAGGTCCGGGCGCTGGTGGAGCAGCTGGTGCAGGAGGGATACCTGCGACGACGGCCCGCCGGCTGGTTCTGGACCCACCCCGAGCACGCGGCCGGCTTGGTGTCCCTGCGGGACGACGGCGGCGGGCCGACCGACATCATCGACACCGAGACCGGGGCACTGCTCGGCACGATGGGCTCCCCCCAGACCCACTACCAGGCCCACCCCGGCGCCGTGTACGTGCACCAGGACCGCACCTACCTGGTGGAGGACCTGGACGAGGACGCGCACGCGGTGCTGGTGACCCGGGCCTGGCCGGACTACTTCACGCAGGCCCGGGACATCACGGAGATCGAGGTCCTGGACACGGTGGACCGGGTGGATGCGGGGGACCTGCAGTGGTGCACCGGCCCGGTGCAGGTGACCACCCAGGTGGTGTCCTATCAGCGCAAGGCCCAGGTCTCCGGTGAGGTCCTCGGCGAGGAGCCGCTTCAGTTGCCGGCCCGCGACCTGTTCACGACCGCCGTCTGGTTCCACTGTCCCTCCGAGGTGCTCGTGGCCGCCGGGTTGACCATGGACCGGCTCCCCGGCTCCCTGCACGCGGCCGAGCACGCCATGATCGGCCTGTTGCCGATCGTCGCCTCGAACGACCGCTGGGACATCGGTGGGGTGTCCATGGCCCTGCACCCGGACACGGGCCACCCTTCCGTGTTCGTGTACGACGGCCACCCTGGCGGCGCCGGCTTCGCCGAGCGGGGCTTCCACGAGGCCGAGACCTGGTTGCAGGCCACCCTGGACACCGTGCGATCCTGCGCCTGCCCCTCCGGCTGCCCCTCCTGCGTGCAGTCCCCCAAGTGCGGCAACCGCAACAACCCCCTGGACAAGGACGGGGCGGCCACCCTGCTGGCCTTCGTGCTGAACGGGGTGCGGGCCGCCGCCGCCCGGACGCGTCGTCAGCCGGGGATCCTCGGGGCGGGAGGGCCGGCCCGGGCCTGACCGTGGGCGGGCCACGGCAGCGCGGAGGTGTAGCGGGCCTGCACCCGCGCCGTGCCGTCACCCTCGGCCGTGCAGGCGGTCAGCTCGGCCCCGTGGCGCCGGGCGGTCTGGGCCGCGAGGGTGCAGGGGTCCGCCGCCACGAGCCCGCGGGCGGCGTCCGCGGCGGCGAGGGCGGCCAGATCAGCAGCCCCGGCAGCCCGGGCGGCCGCCGTGACGGAGGTGCCCAGGGCGGCCGTGGCGCCCAGCAGCACCAGGGTCAGGAACACCGTGAGCAGGACCGTGATGCTGCCGGCACCGGACTCGGCGGGCGGGACGTGCTGGTCGCGGCGGTGCCGCCTGCCGTGCAGGAGGTGCGGGCCGCGGCTCACGGCGACTCCGCCGAGGCGGGAGACGCAGGGGGTACAGCCCACTGATCCGGGGCGTGGGCCGTGGCGTCCAGTCGCCAGCCGTCCCACCAGGCCAGAGGCCCCGGCGGGGCGTGGTCCACCGTCACGGAGACCCATCCGGCGGACCGCTCGCTGCTCAGCGCCGTGGCCTCACCTGCCATCCGGCGAGCCGTCGCCTGGGCGTCGGCATCGGTCTCCCCGCGGGCCAGTTGCCGGACCGAGGCCACCGCCGCCTCCTCCAGGCGCACCTGTTGCATCGTGGCGGCCCCGGCGAGCAGCCCGGCGACCAGCACCAGCGCGGCCGCCGGCAGCATCACGGCGTACTCTGCGGTGACCGATCCGCGATCGGGTGGGTCGTTGTGGTCCATGGTGTCCTCCAGTCGTCGGCAGGTGCTCCGGGGCCCACCACCTGGGGACGGTGGCGGACCCCGGGGCCTGGGGTGCCCCTCAGCCGAAGCTCAGGGCGTTCGTGACGATGTCCAGGAGCAGTCCCTGGACATCCGCGCCCGCCAGGATCACGGCGAGCACCCCGGCGAAGCCGACGGCGGCGAGCGTGACGATCCCGTACTCCGCCGTCTGGGCTCCGGTCTCATCGCGCCAGTCCGGGCTCCGGTGCAGGTCCTCGCTGAGGTGCGGGCCCTCGCTGAGGTGCGGGCCCAGGTGATGCTGGTGGTGCTCGCGGTGCTGCGGCCGGATCTCGGGGTGCAGGGTGGTCTTCATGGTGTCTCCTTGATTCAGGGTGATCGGTTGCGACGGCGGCCTGTGGTGGACGCCTGGTTCCAGCCTGCGGTGGTCCGGAGGCCCGTGGGGGCCGCGTGGGGCCGGATCTGGATGGATCCGCACCGTGTGCAGGGTGTGGAGGAATGGCGGGGCCCGAGGCAGGGCGACAGGGACGCTCAGGGCATCAGGGCATCAGGGCCAGGACCAGCGGGATCACGCCGAGACAGATGAAGGAGGGCAGCTGGCACAGCCCGAGCGGCAGGACCAGGCGTGTTCCCAGTTCCGCCGCGCGTTGTTCGGCCCGCCGCTTGCGGTTCCGCCGCAGGGAGGCCGCGGTGGACCGCAACAGGGCCGCCGTCGGTGCCCCCGTGTTGTGCGCGAAGTGGAGCTCCCCCGCCAGTTCCTGCAGATCCTGATCGCTGGCCTCCGGTTCATGGGCCGACCACGCGTCGTCCCACTCGACGCCGACCCGCAGCAGCAACGCCACCCTTCGGACGGGGCCGGCGCCGGGCAGGTGGGTGCCCAAGAGGTCGAGGCCGGAGACCAGCGACTGCCCGGAGTCGAGCAGACCCGCCAGCAGGTCCAGGGCCACGGCGGCATCCAGGGTGGTATCGGCCGGGTCCTCGCGGACCGGTTCTGGGCGGACCGGTTCTGGGCGGATCCCGCTCATGGGGAGGACTCCGACCGTCGGATGAGCGCGCGGGTCCAGAGGTGCCCGACGACGGCCAGACCACCGCCCGTGACCACCACCAACCACCCGAGGGGCCCGGACAGCAGCTCCACCGGCGAGGCGCCGAGGGCGGCGGACATCCCGATCCCAGCGAGGGGAAGGATCCCGAGCAGCCTCGCCGTGGAACGTGGGCCGGCGGACGCGGCCTCCCGGGCCTGATGGGCGTCCTGCCCCTCCTCGAGGGCGTCCGCCAGCCGGTCCAGCAGCCCGGAGAGCGGGATCCCCGCCTGCCGGGAGACCTCGAGGCACCCGGCCAGCTGCCGCCAGTGACGGCCCTCCCCCGGGCCGCGGGCCCCCGCGAAGGGTGGCTCTCCGAGCAGGACCTCGGTGTCCGCCTCCACCAGGGCGTGGTGCAGGCAGCAGGCGGCCGGCGTCCCGGTGACAGAACGGCAGCCCGTGTACAGCCCGGCCAGCTCCGCCCAGAGCAGTTCCGGCCGCCGTCCCGCCTGCAGCAGGGCCGCCGCCCGGCGCAGCAGGGTGATGAACGCCTCGGCATCCCGTTCCCGGCGTCGGCTGGCCTGTCCGGGCCACCACCGCAGCACACCGGGTAGACCACGCACACCGGGCTGGCCGTCCTGCCGCTCAGTCACCCAGGACATGGCGCCCCCGTCCGGTCTCGCCGGCCCGGGGCCGGCTCGCACCGGGCAGTCCGTCCAGGAGGTCGCGGCCCGGCCCGGGGGCCAGGGCCGTGCCGGACAGGGACCAGGCCGGGACCACCCGGAGTGAGGTTCCGCGGGCCCCGCCGCGGTCCACCACGGACAGTTCCACCGGGTGACGGCCGGCGTCCGTGCGCTCCAGATGCAGGATGGCATCCACCGCGCTGGAGGCCTGCAGGCCCAAGGCCTCCACCCCCAGTCCGGCCAGCGACCCCATGGCCAGCAGCCGGGCCGGGACGTCTGCGGCGGAGTTGGCGTGGAGTGTTCCCGCAGCACCCCGGTGGCCGGTGTTCATGGCGGCCAGGAAGTCCGCGACCTCCGCGCCACGGCACTCCCCGACGATCAGACGGTCCGGCCGCATGCGCAGGGCCTGCCGGACGAGCTCGGCCAGGGGCACCCCGCCGGCCCCCTCGGCGTTCCCGGACCGGGCCTGCAGGGAGACCACGTGGCCATGGCGGGGGCGCAGTTCACGGGTGTCCTCCACCGTGATGATCCGTTCGTCGGCGGGCACCTCCGAGAGCACCGCGGAGAGCAGGGTGGTCTTCCCGGACCCCGTGGCCCCGCTGATCAGGAGGTTGGCGCGGAGCCGCAGCAGGTGCCGCAGGGCGGCCAGCCAGACCTCGCCGTGAGGCCACCCCCGGGCCAGGTCCTCGAGTCCCGGTGGTTCCGGCGCCGCCAGCCGGACGCTGATCTGCGTCCCCCCGGCGGCCAGTGGCGGCAGGATGGCGTGGACCCGGGCTCCGGTGACCTCGGCGTCGCCGAACGGCTGGCCCTCGTCGAGCCGTCGCCCGCCCTGGGACAGGAGCCGGACGGCCAGCCGGCGGGCGTCCTCGGCGCCCACGCGCGCGCCCGTGTCCTGGAGTCCGTCCAGCCCGTCCGTCCAGACGGTCCCCGCCCCGTCCACGAGGACGTCCGTGACGCCGGGGGCCCGGGCCGGGCCCGCCAGCGGCCCCAAGCCGGTGAGGTCATCCGCCAGGGCCCGCATCTGCTCGGCCGCCTCCTGCGGGGTGACCACGGGCAGGTGCCGGCGCACGGCCTCTGCGGCCAGTTCCGGTGGGACCGTCTCCGGCCGCAGGGATCCTCCACCGTTCCGCGGCCGCGCCGGGTCGGCGAGTCGGCCGGCCAACCAGCGTTGGGCCCGCTGCCGACCCGCCGGCTGGTCTTCGGGCTGGGCTTCGGGCTGGGCTTCGGGACGCCCCGCGGACCCTTCCGGTGATGGCCGCGGCCGCGCCACGGAACGGCCCGCGACCCTGCCTGCGGTCTTGCCTGCGGAGCGGCGCGAGGACCGGCCCGGGCCCTTGCCTCGCCCGACCGAAGGGGGCGGTTCCGGCGCCCATCCCCTGCTCATGCGTGGATCCTGCCGGTCAGGGCACCGCCGGTGCCGGCGCCGGCCCACTGCTCGAGCCTGAGCCCGACCTCTGCGGCCAGCCGCCGGCCAGGTCCACGGCGGGCCGACCTGCCCCAGGCGGCCAGCGACGTCCCCGCCCAGTCGGCCGGACGGAACGGCACCGCACCGCCAGCGCCGGCGGCTTGCAGCACCATGTCCGGTCTGACCGCGAGTCCGTCCGGCAGGGGCCGATCCGTGCACAGCACCAGCGGCACCCCTCCGGCTGCAGCCTCGCGGGCCCGGTCCAGGTCCCGCCCCGCGTCCACCACCGTCCAGGTGGAGGCCTCGTGCGCCGCCTGGACGCACGCCTCCAGCTCGGCCCACAGGGGCCGGTGCTCCTCCGAGGACTCGGACGGCCCCGGCCAGTCCCCCGGGGCCGTCCACCCCCACCAACGCACCCCGTCGGCACCGGGCAGCCGGGCCACCAGGGCAGGGCCCGGAACGGGGACGGGGCCGGTGGTCTGCCATCCGAGCCGGCCCGAGGTCGGCGGTACGAGCGCGCGTAGCCGGGCGCTGAGGCTGCCCCGGGGTCCTTGCGCATCCACGAGCACGCCGCGACCGGGACCTCCTCCCAGCAGGGTCAGCGCCCAGCTCAATCCGGGCCACCGGTCGTCCCCGTCCGGACCGTCCCCCTGGTGGACCAGGACGGCCGCCCGGCGCGGGGCTTCAGCCCCGGCTCCTGGCGGCGCCACCCGGGCCAGGGTCCGGCACAGCGTCCGGGACTCTACCGGCAGGGTCAGTGCGCCGCAGGGGGCGGCCACCCCACCCAGGGTCACCGGAACCACCGGCCGGTCCGAACCCGTCGGTGGAGTGTCCGGCGCAGCACCCTCCGCCGGGGCGAGCCCCCACAGGATGAGCGCGGGCGGCACTGCCGCCACGGTGTCGGCTTCCTCGGCCCACCCCTCGGAGCGCGGGACCACGTGCAGGCGGTGACCCACCGCCGCCACGCAGGCCGCCACCTCGGCGCGCAGGAGATCGGTCAGGAACCTGCCACCACCGATCAGCCCGTGGGGTTCCGGAGCGTCCGTTTCAGGCGGGGCGACGAACACAATGATGAGCGGGGAGGATGCTGGGACGGCCATGGATCCAGACTGGCCGTCCGCCGCCGGCGGTGAGGGCCGCCGGAGCCCACCTGTGGAGGACGGGCGGGGACCCGGTCACCTGTGGAGGAGCGCCCCGGTCCTCCCGGGCCCGGTGACCCGGTTCTCAGTCCCGCTGCTCGGCCGGCACCGTGGCCGGAGCCTCGAGCGTCGGAACCGGCATGGTGGAGTCCCAGTCGGTGATGTCGACGATCCGCTTGCGGTCCCAGTCCTGGCTCCAGCCGAGCAGGTCCAGGATCCGGTCGATGAGGATCGCGGTGAACCCCCAGACCAGGGTGTCCGAGACCAGGAACGCCGGGCTCCGGAAGACCTGCACATTCCCGGCGGCGCCCCTCCTCAGGGCCGTGGTGACGCGGTTGGCGGGGTCCACCAGATCCGCCACGGGGACCCTGAACACGCGGGCGGCCTCGCCCTCGTCCACCACGAAGACGTCCGAGGGCCGGTCCCACCAGCCCACCACGGGGGTCACCTGGAAGTTCGAGACGGTCAGCGGGGCCGGCGGGAGGGTGCCGATGACCCGCACGCCGTCCCGGTCCAGCCCGGTCTCCTCCTCGGCCTCCCGCACGGCGCAGTGGGCGTGGTCCGCGTCCTCGGCGTCCTTGCGTCCGCCCGGGAAGGCGACCTGGCCCGGATGATGGCGCAGGCTCAGGGACCGCTGGGTCAGCAGCAGGTCCAGATCCTCGGGAACAGCGGAGGCGTGGAAGTGCGAGGGCTGATCGTCGAGCGCCCCGAACAGCACGAGCACCGCCGATTCGACCGGCGGCTCCTCGCCGGGTGGGGGCACCAGGGTGATGCCGAAATCCCAGCCGCGGCCGCCGTCGTCGGGAATCCGGTGTCCCTCCGGCAGGCGGGTGGGCCCGGCCGCCAGGTCCGGGTCCAGGGTGCCGTACCGGTCCACCAGGCTGCGCAGGTCCGCGAGCGCTCCATCGATCTGCATCATGCTCCCAGACTGTATCCCTCGGCCCGCAGCTCGGCGCGGCTCGCCCCCGCGAGCATCCTGGCCAGCAACTCCTCGCGGCCGGGGGCCAGCTCGTATTTCAACAACCGCGCCGCCTCCTCCGGATCAGTCTCACCGGCACCGTAGGAGGGGCACCAGCGGGCGACCGGACAGGCCCCGCAGGCGGGACGCTTGGCATGGCAGATGCGCCGGCCGTGGAAGACGAGGCGGTGGGAGAGCATGGTCCAGTCGCGGGGTTCGAACAGCGCGGCGACCTCGTGCTCGACCTTGACCGGGTCCTGCTGCCCGGTGAACCCGAGCCGCCGGGCCAGCCTGCCGAAGTGGGTGTCCACCGTGAGCCCGGGGACCCCGAATGCGTTGCCCAGCACCACGAACGCGGTCTTGCGGCCGACGCCGGGCAGCTTCACCAGCGCGTCCACGGTGCCCGGGACCTCACCGCCGTGGTGCTCCACCAGGGCGCGGGACAGTCCCTGGATGGCCGTGGCCTTGTTCCGGTAGAAGCCCAGCGGCCGCACGATGTCCTGGAGTTCCCGCTCGTCCGCGTGAGCCATCGCCTCGGCGTCCGGGAACCGGGCGAAGAGCCCGGGCGTGGTGGCGTTGACCCGCACGTCCGTGGTCTGGGCGGACAGGACCGTGGCCACCAGCAGTTCGAAGGGGTTGGTGAAATCGAGCTCGGCCACGGCGTACGGGTAGGTCTGCGCCAGCACGCGGTTGATCCTGCGGGCCCGGCGGGTGCGCGCCAGGGTGCTCTCCGTGGCGGGGCTTCCTCCCCTCACGCGCGCTCGATGTCCGTCAGGTCCCTCAGCACGCCGGTGCGGCCATCCGTGTTCTGCACCAGGAACTCCTGGCCGCGGTCCTCCAGGGCGAGGATCCAGCCGCCGGGCTCCAGCTCGAAGACGGGGTGGCCGTCCTCCGGGCCCACGGCCGAGCGACGGGTGCCCACCGCGAACCAGAAAGCTTCGTACTCGGCTGGCTCTGTGCCCCGGGGTGCGGACTGGCCGGAAGCTGTGGCGCCGGTGGAATCGGGGTCGGCCGAGGCGTCTGGGCCTTCAGGGCTGTCGGGGCCCTCGGGGCTGTCTGGACCCACCGAGGTGCCGGCGTCCTCAGGGCGGGCCTCTGCGGAGGTGTCGGTTGCCGGGCTGTCGGTGGCCGGGGCGCCGAAGGCGGCGGTGGCCGAGGCTGCGGCCTCGTCCGTGGACCGCGGACGCACCCGCGTCATCCCGAGTTCCTCATCGATCTCGGCCCCCGTGGACTGTCCATAGGCGGGGCTCGGGAAGCGCCCCGCCTCGGCTTCAGCCTCGGTTTCGGCCGCGGCGTCATCCCCGGCGACCGAGTCCGAGCCGGACGGATCCTGGACCTCTCCGGCGTCAGGCGCCGGGGCCGGCGTCGGGGTTGGGCCCGAGGTGTGGGCCGGGGCGCCGCCGGTGCCCGCAGCCGGCGACCCGGTGGGCCCTGCCGACCCGGTGGACCCGGCCCGCCCTGCGGTTCCGGTGACCAGCGGTGCCACCAGCGCGCGCAGCGGGGACGTCACCACGAGCCCGAGGCCGCCGGCCAGGCCGATGAGCAGCACGGGGTCCAGGGTGGTGGCGAAGGTGATGAAGTAGAAGGCCAGCGCGAGCCAGGCGGCCACGTGGGCGAACTGCTCGGTGCTGAGCGAGCCGAGGCGGGGGCCGGCCTCACGGGTGCCGGTCCCGGAGGCGGCGCGGGCCAGGAGGAAGCCGGCGGCGGCCAGCGGCAGCAGGACGCCGATGCCGATGAAGAATAGGTTGTAGACCCCCCACAGGTTCACGCCCCACCGCACCGTGAGCAGCGGGACCAGCGATCCGGCCAGGACCACGATCGCCGAGACGAGGTAGCCGACGTCCCAGCTGGTCACCCTCAGGCGAGCGCCGCTGCCCCCGGCAGGCGTGAAGGTGGATGAATCCGGTGCTGTGCTCATGCGGTTCCTCCTGATATCCCCCGGGCACCCGCCGCAGCGGCAGGGCCAGGCGATGCATCCAGACCGAGCGGTGATCGCCGGTTCCCCTGTGGATGGTCTCAGCACTATTGAACCAGCAGCACCGGGGGATGTCCGCTGATGGTCACGCTCTGTGTCACAGGGCCCGCCAGGACGGTTAGGCTATGACGGCAGGCCGCCTGTGACGCCCGTTACACGCCTCGCGGATCGCCCGGCGGCCCCCACGTGACCGCGCCATCAAGGAGTACGCATGAGCACAGCAGCGTCCAACGACCCGGCAACCCCGTCCGCAGCCGCCGGCGGCGGAACCATGGACACGCTCTCGCATGAGCACCGCAGCTTCCCGCCCTCGGCCCAGTTCGCCGCGCAGGCCGTGGCGGGTGCGGATCGCTATGAGCAGGCCGCCGCGGACCGGCTGGGCTACTGGGCGGACCAGGCCAGGGAGGTGTTGCACTGGGAGCAGGACTTCTCCGAGGTCCTGGACTGGTCCGACGCCCCGTTCGCGAAGTGGTTCGTGGGTGGCACCACCAACGCCGCCTACAACGCGCTGGACCGCCATGTGGAGGCCGGGCTGGGCGAGAGGGTGGCCATCCACTTCGAGGGCGAGCCGGGCGATGCGAGGTCCTGGACCTATGCCGAGTTGGCCGCCGAGGTCCGCCGGGCCGCGAACGCCTTCGAGTCCCTGGGGGTCACCAAGGGCGACCGGGTGGCCGTGTACCTGCCGATGATCACCGAGACCGTGATCACCATGCTGGCCTGTGCCCGGATCGGTGCCGTGCACTCCGTGGTCTTCGGCGGCTTCTCCGCGGACGCGCTGCGCTCGCGCATCGACGATGCCGAGGCCAAGCTCGTGGTCACCGCGGACGGCTCCTGGCGCCGCGGCAAGCCCTCCATGCTCAAGCCCGCCGTGGACCAGGCCCTCTCCGCGCCGGGCCACACCGTGACCAACGTCCTGGTGGTCAGGCGCAACGAGCAGGACGTGGAGTGGACCGAGGGGCGTGACCTGTGGTGGCACGAGGTGCTCGCTGAGCAGTCCGATGAGCACGAGCTGGTCTGGCACGACTCCGAGCACCCCCTGTACATCCTCTACACCTCCGGCACCACGGGCACGCCGAAGGGCATCCTGCACACCACGGGCGGCTACCTCGTCCAGGGCGCCGTCACCCACCGGGACACCTTCGACCTCCACCCCGAGACGGACGTGTACTGGTGCACCGCCGACGTCGGCTGGGTCACCGGGCACTCCTATGTCACCTATGCCCCGCTCATCAACGGCGCCACCCAGGTGATCTACGAGGGCACCCCGGACTTCCCGCACAACGGCCGCTGGTGGGAGATCGTGGCCAAGTACGGGGTCACCATCATGTACACCGCCCCCACCGCGATCCGGACCTGCATGAAGTGGGGCCGGTCCGTGCCGGACTCCTTCGACCTGTCCTCCATCCGCGTGCTCGGCACCGTGGGCGAGGCCATCAACCCCGAGGCCTGGATGTGGTACCGCGAGGTGATCGGCGGCAACGCCGGCGCTGGGACCAAGAACGACGACGGCTCCGTCACCCCGGGTGCCCGCAAGGACACCCCCGCCCCGATCGTCGACACCTGGTGGCAGACCGAGACCGGCGCGCACATGATCTCCCCGCTGCCGGGCGTCACGGCCACCAAGCCCGGCTCGGCCCAGACCCCCGTCCCGGGCATCACGGTGGACGTGGTGGACGACGCGGGCGTCTCCATCGACGGCGCCGGGGCCGGGTTCCTCGTGATCCGCGACCCGTGGCCGGCCATGCTGCGCGGCATCTGGGGCAACCCGGAGCGCTACAAGGAGACCTACTGGTCCCGGTTCGAGGGCATGTACTTCGCCGGCGACGGCGCCCGCCGCGACGAGGACGGGGACGTGTGGGTCACCGGACGCGTGGACGACGTCATGAACATCTCCGGCCACCGGCTCTCCACCTCGGAGATCGAGTCGGCCCTGGTCTCCCACCCGATGGTGGCCGAGTCCGCCGTGGTCGGCGCCACCGACGCCACCACGGGCCAGGCGGTGGTGGCCTTCGTGATCCTCACCGAGGAATCCCAGTCGAACGGGGCGGTGGACCCGGCCCAGGCCGAGGCCGACCTGCGGGCCCACGTGGCGGCCGAGATCGGGGCCATCGCCAAGCCCAAGCACATCATGGTGGTCCCCGAGCTACCCAAGACCCGCTCCGGCAAGATCATGCGCCGCCTGCTCAAGGACGTGGCCGAGGGCCGCGACCCCGGCGACGCCTCCACCCTGTCCGACCCGTCCATCATGCAGCAGATCGCGGAGACCCTGCGGAAGTAGCCTCCTCCCGGGCCGCATCCCAGGCCCGCATCCCGCAGGGGCACAGAGTGACGCCACCCCCTCCGTTCGGAGGCGGTGGCGTCACTCTGTGCCCCTGCGTGCGGGCGGTGGCTCAGGTGGTCAGGTCGGTGGGCCCCTCGTCACCGGAGAGGTGATCCGGGTTCTTCAGCAGGTGGATCAGGGCGGCGGCCATGCCGCCCCACACCACCACGATGGCGATGAGCATGAAGACGATGGCGATCGGGTCCATGTCAGGCTCCGTTCTGGGGGTTGGAGGGAGTGCCCGCGTGGCGGCCGTGGCCGGCTGCTGCCACATCTGAGGACTCATCGTCCACCACCGACTCTGGGCCCAGGTTGTCGTTGAGCTCGCTGTGCAGACCGGATCTCTCAGACCAGGGCAGCAGGGACAGCAACACCGCGACGATGATCAGGGCGATCGACATGCCCCAGCCGAAGGTGCCGACGAACCACGACGGCAGGTCGCCGTAACCGTTCTGGGCCTTGAGGACCACATCGGAGACCCACATGTAGGCCAGCACGATCGGCAGGATCACAGCGACCAGGACCTTGTAGACACGGCCGACGCGGAAGGAGGACACCGCGTTGAGATGGCTGACCATGCGGTCCAGGCGACGCAGCACCCAGGACACCATCACCACGGCGACCAGGGCAGCCCCCACGATGCCGAAGTTGTTGGCGAAGGCATCCGTCACGTCCAGGACGTTGAGCCCGGACGTGGTGGAGAACAACAGCAGGGAGACGACGCCCGAGCCGCCGACCACGACGCCGACGGTCAGCCAGCGGCTCCAGCCGAGCTTGTCCTTCACAGCGGAGACCACCACCTCCAGGATGGAGATCAGCGACGTGAAGCCCGCGAAGACCAGCGATCCGAAGAACAGCACCCCGATCAGCACGCCGGCCGGGGCCTGGGAGATGATCGTCGGGAAGGCGATGAACGCCAGGCCGATGCCGTTGCTGACCACGTCCGCGACCTCGACCCCGTTGGCCTGGGCCATGAACCCGAGGGCCGAGAACACGCCGATGCCGGCCAGGATCTCGAAACTCGAGTTGGAGAAGCCGACCATCAGGCCCGAACCGGTGAGGTTGGTGCGGCGCTTGAGGTAGGACGAATAGGTGATCATGATGCCGAAGCCCACGGACAGCGAGAAGAAGATCTGTCCATAGGCGGCGATCCACACCTGCGGATCAGTCAGCACCGACCAGTTCGGGGTGAACAGGGCGTTCAGGCCCTCGGGTGCACCGGGCAGGAACAGGGCCACGACCACCAGGATGATGAACATGACGGCTAGCAGCGGGATGCCGACCAGCGAGGCCATGGCGATGCCCTTCTTGACACCGGCCCCGAGGACGACCAGCAGGATGACCCACACGATCAGCATCGGCCAGAAGACCCCCGGGACGAACTCCAGGTTCGGCGCCACCGAATCGGACATCTGCAGGTACTCCCCGAAGAAGAAGGTCTCCGGGTCGTCACCCCAGCGCTCTCCGAGGGAGAACCAGGTGTACATGATGGCGTAGGCGATGATGGCCGCATAGTAGACGCCGATCACGAAGCAGATCAGCACCTGCCACCAGCCGACGGACTCGGTCCACTTGCTCAACCGCCTGAAGGCCATGGGCGGAGAGCCCTTGAAGCGGTGGCCGATCGCGTAGTCGAAGAACAGCAGCGGGATGCCCGCGGTCAGCAGGGCGACCAGATACGGGACGATGAAGGCGCCGCCGCCGTTCTCATAGGCGATGTAGGGAAAGCGCCAGATGTTGCCGAGGCCCACGGCGGAGCCGATGGCGGCGAGGATGAAGGCCCAGCGGGTCGCGAATTGCTCGCGGCGTGCCTGACCCCCC
Organism: Citricoccus sp. NPDC055426; assembly: GCF_040677445.1. NCBI lineage: Bacteria > Bacillati > Actinomycetota > Actinomycetes > Micrococcales > Micrococcaceae > Citricoccus > Citricoccus sp. NPDC055426. The sequence continues at coordinate 703,209 of NZ_JBFARZ010000001.1, read as the reverse complement.
TGGGGTAGTGCGGTCTGCGTTGACACGGAGTTCCTCCCCGTCAGTGACCCATCCGACTGACCGGCCACCGCCTCGAGGGGTGGGGCGGCGTGGCCAGCGGTGCGGTGCGTGAATGTGATGACGACCACAGTAGTGCAGGGCGGGCGGTTTTCGCACGATCCACGCCACGGTTCCCACTAGTCAACCGGAGGTTCCCGCAGTCGAGGGGTTCCGTGTCCGGCTCAGCGGCCTGCGAACGGCCGGCTCAGTGGCCCTGGATGCACTGGCCGGTCGAGACGGTGTCCTCCATCCGCTCCGCCCCGTCCAGGGCCTGCTCGGCCTCCTCGCCGGTGATGGCGTACCCCACCTCGATGTCTCCGGTGGCCCGGGCGAAGACGATGCCCGCGACCTCGCCCTCTTCGGTCAGCAGCGGTCCGCCGGAGCTGCCCTGCTGGACGTCCGCATGCAGCTGGTAGATGTCCAGCAACCCGGGCTCGGCGCCGTAGATGTTGTTGACGGTGACCTCACCGCGGGCCTGCACCAGGGCGGGGTCCATCCGGAAGGGGCCACCGGCCGGGTAGCCCATGATGACGCCCGATTCCTGGTCCTCCAGGACGGCGCCCGTCTCCAGCTCGGGCAGCTCGGCCCCGTCCACCGCCACCACCGCCACATCCCGCGCGGCGTCGAAGTGGACCACGCGCCCGGCGTGGACGGAACCGTCGGCGGCCTCCACGGAGGGCTCCGTCAGCCCGGAGACCACGTGGGCGTTGGTGACCACCCGGTCCGAGGCGACGGCGAAGCCGGACCCGGTCTGGTTCTGTCCGCAGACCTGGGCCGTCCCGGAGATCCTCACCACCGAGGCGCGGGCCGCCTGCAGGGCCTCCCCCGGCTCGAGCGTCGCGGCGGGCGCCGACGGGGTGGCGGTGGTCACCGGCTCGGGCAGCTCCGGCACCACGTCCGAGCCCGCGACGGCGGACCGCACCCGGGCGACCAGCGCCTTGGCGGACTCCGGAGCCAGGGTGTTGATGGAGGTGATGACCCGGGATTCGGAGATCGCGGTGGTCACCGGCGCCAGGCCCATGGAGGAGGCGGAGAACGCCACCAGGGAGATCAGCGCGGCCGCCACGGCCGTGTTGACCACGGCCCCGGCCAGGCGGTCCATCGTGCGCAGGGCGGGCAGGGCCATCCGGAGGCGGATGGCGCGCCCGATCGCGGCCCCGATCGCCTGCCCCAGCAGGACCAGCACGAGGGCGGCGGCGATGATCGCCAGCAGCCGCCAGGCCGGGTCGGGGACCCACTCGGAGACCAGGGGGATGGAGAAGAAGGCGGCGGCGGCGCCGGCCACCAGTCCCACGATGGTCCCGAGCGTGACCCAGAAACCACGCCGGTAACCCGCGAGCAGGAACACGAACAGGACCACCACCAGGACCCAGTCCAGTACGGTCAGTCCGATAAACAAGGAATCCCTCTTCCTGCGTCCGCCCCCGTACACGCGTGAGTCGCCAGTTTACCGTTACCATTGCCGCAGATGGGGCAGAATGGATCACAGTAACGCCCCGCATGTCGAAAGATGACCGGCATGCCAGTCGACAGTGAGGACGAAGGACACATGGATCTCGAGGTACTGCGCAAGGCCCCGCTGTTCACCAACCTGGATGACGAGGTCTTTTCTGCACTGACCTCGGAGCTGACCGAGGTGGAGCTCTCCCGGGGCGCCTCGGCCTTCCATGAGGGTGACCAGGGCGACCAGCTCTACGTCATCATGTCCGGCAAGATCAAGCTCGGCCGCACCGCCCCGGACGGTCGGGAGAACCTGCTGGCCATCCTCGGCCCGGGTGAGGTCTTCGGCGAGATGGCCCTATTCAACCCCGCCCCGCGCACGGCCACCGCCACCGCCGTGTCCGCCGCCCGGCTGGCCGGCCTGCGCCACGACAACCTGCGCAAGGTCATCCAGTCCACCCCCGAGGTCTCCATGCAGCTGTTGCGGGCCCTGGCCCAGCGGCTGTCCAAGACCAACGAGTCCTTGGCGGACCTGGTCTTCTCCGACGTCCCCGGCCGCGTGGCCAAGGCCCTGCTGGACCTGGCCGACCGCTTCGGCCGCCCCGCCAACGACGGCCTGCTGGTGGCCCACGACCTCACCCAGGAGGAACTGGCCCAACTGGTCGGCGCCTCCCGCGAGACCGTGAACAAGGCCTTGGCCGAGTTCGTGCAGCGCGGCTGGATCCGCCTGGAGAACCGCGCCGTGGTGGTGCTGGACCTGCAGCGGCTCCGCCAGCGCTCGCGCTGAGCGGCCCCGCCAGCCCCTCGCTTTGAGGGCAATCCCACGGTGGGATTGCCCTCAAAGTGGTTAACGGGAAGTGGTTGCGGGGTCAGGAGCCGGCCCACCGCCCGCCGGGCAGGTCGACGCTGAGACGGAACCCGCCGCCGTCGGGCCCCTCCGGGGTGCCGTGCAGCTCGGGGGTGTAGTCCGGCACGCTGCCGCGGACGGTGAGGCCCATCAGGAACTCCACGGTGGAGCCGGCGTCCGCCATGCGCTCCAGCAGCAGCTCCACCGCCGGCACCGTCAGGGCGCCGAACGTCCGGCCCACGGTGTCCGGGCGGCCGATCCGGTCCCCGACCTCGCTGGTGTCCCGGCCGGACAGCACCGTCCGTGCCGGCACCCACCCGGCCCAGGCCCCCCGGCCCTCCAGCAGGGACACGTCCTGGCCGTAGGGCACGGCCGCGGCGAAGTAGTGGGTCTCGAAGCGGCGGTGCGAGAAGTGGGGGCTGTGCCACTGGCCCACGGCCCGCAACAGGTCCGTCCGCAGCCCGAAGCCACGGCGGTTCACGAGCTCCGCCAGGGTCAGCTCCCGGCGGTCCAGGGCGATGCGGGCCTGGGGCCATTCCCCGCCGCCGGGGTTGGACACCACCGAGTACCGGTCCGGGCCGGCGAGCAGGATCCCGGTCTCCTCGAAGAGTTCACGGATGGCCCCGGCCAGATGCCGGCGGGCCAGGCGGTGGTCGTCCGCGCCGAGCACGCGGGACCACTGGGCCGGCGTGGGGCCGAACCAGGTGCAGTCGTCCTCGTCGGCGGCGTCCAGCGAGCCCCCGGGGAACGCCACCACACCCAGCGGGGTGGGGCCCGGGTGGTGGCGCAGCAGGGTCTCGACCCCGTTCGGCCCGTCCCGGACCACGGCCACGGAAGAGGCCCGGCGGGCGGCCCGGGGCCGGCGCTCGCCGTGAGCCCACCAGCTGCGGGCCGCCGAGACCTCGTCCTCGGGCAACTCGAACGTCCGCGGCTGGAGGGGGCGGGCCGAGCGGTGGATCGGCCCGTGCCCCACGGCCAGTCCGGCACGCGGCGCGGGCTCCGGCTCCGGCGCGCTCAGGCCCACGGGCTCAGCTGAACCGGACGAGGACCTCGACCTCGACGGGCGTGTCCATCGGCAGCACGGCCACCCCGACGGCGGACCGGGCGTGGGCGCCGGCCTCGCCGAGGACCTGACTCAGCAGCTCCGAGGCGCCGTTGACCACCTGGGGCTGTCCGGTGAAGGAGGGGTCCGAGGCCACGAAGCCCACGACCTTGACGACCTGTTCGATCCGGTCCAGGTCCCCGATGACGGACTTGATGGCGGCCAGCGCGTTGACGGCGCAGATCCCCGCCATCTCGGCGGCCTCGGCCGGATCGACCTCGGCGCCGACCTTGCCCGTGGCGGGCAGCTGCCCGCCCTGGAAGGGCAGTTGCCCGGAGGTGTAGACGTGGTTCCCGTCCACCAGGGCGGGGACGTAGGCCGCCACGGGGGCCGCCACCGGGGGCAGCGTGAGCCCCAGCTCGGCCAGCCGGGCCTCGACGGCGCTCACTGCTTCGGGCGCTTCATGTAGCCCACGGAGCCGCCCTCGGGACCGGTCACGATGTTGACCAGCTCCCAGCCTTCGGCGCCGTGCATGTCCAGCACCTGCTTGGGCGTGTGCAGGGGCAGCGGGGTGATGAGGTATTCCCAGGTTGTCATGGGGCCAGCCTAGCCGGATCGAGGTCCGCTGCAGAGGTCCCCTACGGGCGGACCCGGGGCCGGTAGAATACTCCCCATGGCCAATCGCAAGTCCCCCTTCTTCGACACTGCCACCACCCTGGGCAAAATCGTCGCCTTCCTCGGTGTCAGTGCGCTGTGCGGCGTGCTCTCGGCGGGGCTGCTGCTGCCGATGGCCGCCGTGGGCGGGGCCACGGCCACGGCCGGCGGGGACATGCTGGACCAGCTGCCGGCCGAGCTGAAGGAGGAACCGCTCTCGGTCCCCTCCCGCGTCTTCGACAAGGACGGCAACATCCTGGCCACGTTCTACGCCGAGAACCGTGTGCCGGTGACCCTGGACGAGATCTCCCAGAACATGCAGGACGCCATCATCTCGATCGAGGACGAGCGGTTCTACGAGCACAGCGGGGTGGACGCCCGCGGCCTGACCCGTGCCCTCGTGAACAACGCCACCTCGGACTCGACCCAGGGCGCCTCCACCATCACGCAGCAGTATGTGAACAACGTGCTCATCAACGCGCAGTACCTGAACAACGAGCGCACCACGATCTCCGGCACCAAGACCGTGGCGGACAAGCTGCGGGAGATGAAGCTCTCCGTGGCGGTGGAGAAGGAGATGTCCAAGGAGGAGATCCTCGAGGGCTACCTGAACATCGTGCTCTTCTCCGGCCGCGTCTACGGCGTCGAGGCGGCCTCCCGGTACTTCTTCAACACCACCGCCGCCGAGTTGACGATCGCCCAGGCCGCCCTGCTGGCCGGCATGGTGCAGTCCCCCAACGGGTACAACCCGATCAACAACCCGGAGGGCGCCACCAAGCGCCGCAACGTGGTGCTGGGGGCCATGCTGGACAACGAGGTCATCACCCAGGCCGAATACGACGAGGCGGTCCAGACCCCCGTCCCGACGGAGGCCAACCCGCTGAACTCCGGCTGCGTCTCCGCCGCGTACGGCAACTACTTCTGCGACTACGTGCAGCGCGTCGTCCAGACCTCGGAGGCCTTCGGGCCCGACGCCGAGTCGCGCCAGCGCCTGCTGGACCGCGGTGGCCTGCAGATCACGACCACCCTGGACTCGAACCTCCAGAAGGAGGCCGAGGCCACGGTCCGCGCCCGCGCCCCGCACTTCACGACCGGTGAAGGCTCGAGCAAGGTCTCCCTGGGCGCCTCGCTGGTGACGGTCGAACCCGGCACCGGGAACGTCCGCACCATGGCCCAGAACACCGCCTTCAACCCGGACAGCGAGGGGGACCCGTCGAACACCACGGTCAACCTCAATGTGGACGCCCCCATGGGCAGCAGCGCGGGGTTCCAGATGGGGTCGACCATCAAGCCGTTCGTGTTCCTGTCCTTCATCGAGTCAGGGCACTCCATGGTGGACACCCTCGATGCCCGGGTCAACGAGTTCCCCAACTTCTCGACGTTCAAGGCCTCCTGCGTCGAGGGCGGCACGGTACCCATCCGGATGGCAGACGGCTCCTGGACCGTCCGCAACGCCATCGCCAACATGAACAAGAAGATGCGTGCCGACTACGGGCTGTACTGGTCCATCAACACCGCCACCGTGGCGGCGGCGCACACCCAGGACCTGTGTGCCATCACGGACCTGACCTCCCGCTTCGGCATCCACAACGCCGGCACCGGGGATCCCATCAACCCCGTCAATCAGGCCTTCCTCCTGGGCTCGGAGAACGTCTCCCCCCTGACCATGGCGTCCGCCTATGCCACGCTGGCCGACGACGGCAACTACTGTGAGCCGCGCGTCATCACCGAGGTCACGGACACCCGGGGCAACTCCTACCAGGTGCCCCCGGTGGACTGCGAGAAGGTCGCGGACACCCAGCAGGTGGCCGAGCTGAACAACACGCTCAAGGCCATCGCCTCCGAGCGCATCGCGCAGGACATGCCGTTCGAGGTCGCCGGCAAGACCGGCACGAACAACTCCTCCTCATCCACCTGGTTCGTCGGCTCCACCACCGGCCTGACCACCGCCTCGTGGGTGGGCAACTACTCCACCCTCCAGACCCTCGAGGGACTGGAGATCGGCGGCGTCAACTACGACGACGTCTGGGGCTCCATCATCGCCGGCCCGATGTGGTCGGACTTCATGGGCACGATGGCCGAGAACTATCCGACGGACGACTTCACGGCCTATGACGGCCCGGCCTCGGATCCGCGGACCATGGGTTCGCGCGAGGGCGGCGAATCCCTGGACTACGAGTCGTACGGCGGTCCGAAGCCGTACTACGACCCGGACACCGTCGTCTCGACCGAGGACTGAGGAGGATCCCCATGGGCCACGCACGGGTGAGCCGAACGCGGCGGGCGAGCGGCCGGCGTCGTGCAGCCTGGGTCTCCGCCGCCACCAAGGCGGCCGCGGCCACCGGGGCCCTGGCCGCCACCGGGGCGGGCCTGGTGGCCTGGGGCGCCCTCGTGGAGGCCCGGAACTTCGCGGTGCGCACCGAGCGGCTGCCGATCCTCCCGCCGGGCGGGCGGCCGTTCCGGATCCTGCACCTCTCCGACATCCACCTGGTGCCCTCCCAGCGGGACAAGCTCGCGTGGCTGTCCTCCCTCGCCACGGTGAAGCCGGACCTGGTGGTGAACACGGGCGACAACATCGCCGCGGCCGCCTCGATCCCGCTGTTGCTCGAGGCCCTGGACCCGCTGCTGGACGTCCCCGGGGTCTTCGTGCCCGGCTCCAACGACTACTACGCGCCCCAGCCGGCCAACCCCCTGCGCTACCTCGCCGGGCCCTCACACCAGGATCCGAGCCGCAGCGAACTGCCCTGGGCGGAGCTGTTCGGCACCTTCGAGTCACGCGGCTGGCTCAACCTGGCGAATCAGGGCTTCTCCCGTGTCCTGGACGGTGTCCGGCTCGACCTGGCCGGCACGGATGACCCGCATCTCGAGCGCGACGAGTGGCCCGGTTTCCCCGGCGTCAGCTCCACGCCCGGCCGGTCCCTGCGGATCGGTGTGACACATGCCCCCTACCGCCGGGTGCTGGACACCATGGTCCAGGACGGCGCCGATGTCGTGTTCGCCGGCCACACCCACGGCGGCCAGATCTGCGTTCCGTTCTACGGGGCCCTGGTGACCAACTGCGACCTGCCCACGTGGCAGGCCTCCGGGCTGACCTCCTGGACCGCGGGTGGGCGCACCGTGCCGCTGGAGGTCTCCGCCGGGATCGGCACCTCCCCCAAGGCCCCGGTGCGCTTCGCCTGCCGGCCCGAGGCGGTCGTGCTGGACGTCGTCGCCCCGGCCTGACGTCCCGGCCAGACACCACGGGTCCCTTCCGGTCTCCCGGGCGCCGATACTTTCAAAGGGATCTTTCAGAACGAACCCCGCGGTCGTAGGATGGTGGATTGGCCGCCGGCACCCGCGCCGGCCGCACGATGAGCACTTGAGGACAACAGGGGGTTGCCGTGTCCGCGCCAGACCGGGAACGCAGCCTCGCCGAGGCCATCCGCCGCCTCTCCCCGTACCTGGACGGGGTGCGCTGGCGCTGGGCCGCCGGCCTGGTCTCCGCCATGCTCGCCGGCCTGGTGGCCCTGGCCATCCCCCAGGTGATCCAGCAGCTCGTGAACTCGGTGCTGCATCCGGGGGGCTCCACGGCGGACATCTGGACCGCCGTCTGGATCATGACCGGGCTCGGCCTGGCCGAGGGCCTGCTGATCTTCGGCCGCCGCTTCTTCATCCTGCCGCCCGCGGCCGGCGTGGAGAACCGCGCCCGGATCGCCCTGTTCACCCGCCTACAACGGCTGCCCGTGGCCTTCCACGATGCCTGGCCCTCTGGCCAGCTGCTCTCCCGCTCCGTGGGCGACCTGTCCCTGCTGCGCCGGTGGATCGCGTTCGGCACGGTGATGTTCGTGGTCTCGATCGTCACGATCACCGTCGGGATCGTATTGCTGTTCAACACCTCCTGGGTGCTCGGGCTGATCTACCTCGCCGGCGCCGTGCCGATCATGTGGCGGTCCTTCTACTTCCGCAACGACTTCCGCGCCGCCTCCCGGTTGTCCCAGGACCAGTCCGGGGACCTCGCCACCACGGTGGAGGAGTCCGTCCACGGCATCCGCGTGCTCAAGGCCTTCGGCCGCGGCGGCGAGGCCCTGGAGGGCTTCCGCGGCCAGGCGGACACGCTGCGGGGCACCGAGGTCCACAAGGCCACGGTGCTCTCCCAGTTCATCGCCCTGATCGTGGCCCTGCCGGAGACCGTCATCGGCATCTCCCTGGCGGTCGGGATCTACCTCGTGGCCACCGGGGACCTCACCGTGGGCGCCATCGCCGCCTTCTTCGCCACCACTGCGGTGCTCGCCGGTCCGGTGGAGTCCGTGGGCCAGCTGATGGGCATGTCCCTGTCCGCCAAGACCGCCATCGACCGCCACCTGGACGTGATGGACACACCCGTGGACATCGCCGATCCGGCGGCGCCGGCAGACATCAACCCCCTGCCCGACGGCGGCCGGCGCCCGGGTGCCCCGGCGGCCGGCGGGGGCGGGCTGGCGTTCGAGTCGGTGGGGTTCCGCTTCCCGGATGCCGCTGCGGACGCGCCACCCATCCTGCGGGAGGTGACCCTGCGCCTGGAGCCCGGGGAGACCATGGCCCTGGTGGGTCTCACCGGGACCGGCAAGTCCACGCTGGTCCAGCTGGTCCCCCGGCTCTACGACGCAACCGCGGGGCGGGTCCTGGTGGACGGGGTCGACGTGCGTGACTACGGCCTGCTCGAGCTGCGCCAGAAGGTCTCGATCGCCTTCGAGGACGCCACCCTGTTCTCCGACTCGATCCGCAACAACGTGCTGCTGGGCGCCCCTCAGGAAGTGGCCTCGGACCCCGTGGCCGCGCAGGAGCTGCTGGAGACGGCCCTGGACACCGCCCAGGCCCGGTTCGCCCATGACATGCCGGACGGCGTGGACACCCAGATCGGTGAGGAGGGCCTGAGCCTGTCCGGCGGGCAGCGTCAGCGCATCGCCCTGGCCCGCGCCATCGCCGCCCGGCCCGAGATCCTGGTGCTGGACGACCCGCTCTCCGCCCTGGATGTGCGCACCGAGGAACTGGTCACCCGGCGCCTGCGCCGGGTCCTCGCCGGGACCACCACACTCATCGTGGCGCACCGCCCCTCCACCGTCGCGCTGGCGGACCGGGTGGCGGTCCTGCAGGACGGGCGGATCCACGACGTCGGCACGCACGCCGAGCTGCTGGCCCGCTCCCCCGCCTACCGCTTCATCATCTCCAGCTTCGAGGAGGACAAGTCCATCGAATCGGTCATGGACTCCGGGGTGATCACCGGGATGCTGCCGGTCCAGGCCGCCGAAGGCTCCGTCCAGTCCACGCAGCCCACGCAGCCCACTCAGTCCAGCGAGAAGGGGCCGACGCCATGAGCCGCGGCCAGGACCGCCAGCCGCCCACCCTGCTCGGCACCCGCGGGGAGGAGCGGCTGGACCTCAGCGACGAGGAGCGCTCCTATGTCCGGTCCCGCTCGTGGACGCTGTTGAAGGACCTCGCGCGGCCGGTGAAGTGGAAGCTCATCGTGACGGCGGTGCTCGTGGTGGTCTCCAATGCCGCCCGGGCGTCGTTCCCGCTGATCATCGCGTGGGGTATCGACTGGGGGCTGCCCCGGATGGTCTCCGCGCTGGAAGGCGGGGGATCCGCGGTACCGGTGCTGGCCGGCGTCGGGGGCGTCTATGTGGCCGCCGCACTGACCGCGGGACTGCTGCTGGGGGTCTACACGTGGCTGACCGCGCGGGTGAGCCAGGCGATGCTGCTGGACCTGCGGGTGTGGGTGTTCCGGCACACGCAGCGCCTCAGCCTCGAGTTCCACGAGAGGTACACCTCGGGCCGGGTGATCTCGCGGCAGACCTCGGACCTGGACTCGCTGCGGGAGCTGCTGGACCAGGGGGTGTCCTCGCTCGTCTCCGGGCTGATGTTCATGCTGTTCACCGGCATCTCGATCGTGATCCTGGACTGGCGCTCGGCGCTGATCCTGGCGGTGGCGTTCGTGCCCGTGGCGATCGCCGTGCGCTGGTACCAGGTGCGTTCGGAGGCGGTGTTCCGCGAGTCCAGGGTGTCCTCGGCGCGGATGATCGTGCACTTCGTGGAGACCATGACCGGCATCCGCGCCGTGCAGGCCTTCCGCCAGGAACGCCGCAACAACGCCACCTACCGGCAGCTGGCCTCGAAGTACCGCGATGACATGGTGAGGTCCCTGAACCTGTTCGGGGTGCTGCAGCCGACCCTGGTGATCACCGGGAACCTGACCGTGGTGGCGATGCTGCTGTTCGGTGGTCTCCGCGTGCTGGACGGGACCCTGGCGGTCGGCGTGCTCGTGGCCCTGCTGCTGGCCGGCAAGCGCGTCTTCCAGCCGATGGAGCAGGTGGCCATGTTCTACTCCTCCTTCCAGTCCGCCACCGCCGCGCTGGAGAAGGTCTCCGGACTGCTGGAGGAGGCGCCCACCGTGAAGGAATCGGACCGCCCGGTGCCGCTGGCGGAGGGTGCCGGCCGGATCGAGTTCACGGACGCCGAGTTCGGCTACGGGGACGGGGCGGTCATCCTCCCCACGTTCGACCTGACCATCCCGGCCGGGCAGACCGTGGCCGTGGTGGGCCAGACCGGCGCCGGCAAGTCCACGCTCGTGAAGCTGATCGCCCGGTTCTACGACCTGAGCTCGGGGTCCCTGACCCTGGACGGGATCCCGCTGGACCAGCTCTCCGCCGCCGACCTGCGGCGCAACGTGGTGATGGTGACGCAGGAGGCGTTCCTGTTCTCCGGCTCGGTGGCCGAGAACATCGCGCTGGGCCGCCCCGATGCCTCGGATGCGGAGATCCAGGCCGCGGCGCGGGCGGTGGGGGCCCATGAGTTCATCCTGTCCCTGCCCGAGGGCTATGACACGGACGTCACCAAGCGCGGCGGGCGGCTCTCGGCCGGCCAGCGCCAGCTGGTGTCCTTCGCCCGGGCCTTCCTCGCCGACCCGGCCGTGCTGATCCTGGACGAGGCCACCTCCTCGCTGGACCTGCCCAGCGAACGGCTCGTGCAGCAGGGGCTGGAGCGCCTGCTGGGTGATCGCACGGCGCTGATCATCGCGCACCGGCTGTCCACCGTGGAGATCGCCGACCGCGTCCTCGTGGTGCATGACGGCCGCGTGGTGGAGGACGGCTCCCCCGCCGAGCTCATCGCCGCCGGCGGCCGCTTCGCCGAGCTGCACGCGGCGTGGAAGGACTCCCTGGTCGGGTGACAGCTGGCGGGGTGACAGCGGAAGCCGGGGGTATCCTCGCCGCATGGCCCGGATCGAGCTCACCGAACTGCTGCCTCTGGAACGCTCCGGATGGGACGCCCTCTGCGCGAACCGGGGCGGGAGGTTCTACGGCGACCTGATGACCGAGCACGCCCTCATGGTCCTGGTCAACGGCATGGTCTTGGACCGGACCACGGTCGCGGCGTCCCTGGACGAGTCCCCGGCATGGTCCTGGTACCGGCTCGATGACGCCCGGGTGGTGCCCACCGGCGCCGACTCAGCGGCCCTGGTCTACCGGGCCACCGCGATGCGGGACGGCGGGGCGGAGCCCTTCATCGCCTCGATGTCCAGCCACTACCGCCGGCTCGAGGGCAGGCTCCGGATGACGCTCTACCAACAGACCACGATCACGCACTAGGCGGTGAAGGTCAGTCCCGTCAACCGCTCGTAGGCCTCGATGTACCGCGCCCGCGTCTTGGCCACGACGTCGGCCGGCAGCTCGGGCGGCGCCTCGCCGGACGCCCGGTCCCAGCCGGATTCCGGGCTGGTCAGCCAGTCTCGGACGAACTGCTTGTCGAAGGAGGGTTGCGAGCGCCCCGGTGCGTAGTCGTCCACGTCCCAGAACCGCGAGGAGTCCGGGGTCAGCACTTCATCGCCGAGCACGATCCGCCCCGTGGAGTCGAGCCCGTACTCCACCTTGGTGTCCGCCAGGATGATCCCGCGCTCGCGGGCGATGGCCTCGGCCCGCGTGTAGACCTCCAGTGTCAGCTCGCGTAACCGGGACGCCGGGGTGTCCCCGATCAGCCGGGACATCTGGGCGAAGGTGATGTTCTCGTCGTGCTCGCCCACATCCGCTTTCGCGGAGGGGGTGAAGATCGCCGGCTCCAGCTTCGAGCCGTCCACCAGGCCCTCCGGCAGCTCCAGCCCGGTCACGGTGCCGGATTCGCGGTACTCGGCCAGTCCGGAGCCGGTCAGGTAGCCGCGCGCGATGCACTCGACCTCGTACATCTCGAGGCGCTGCACCACCATGGCCCGCCCCGCCACGGCGGCCGGCACGTCCAGGGAGACCACGTGGTGGTGAATGGGCACAGAGTGACCGGGAGACGTCACAACGGCGGGGGTGAGGTCACTTTGCGCCTCGGTGGGGTTGGAGAGCTGCTCGAACCACCAGAGGGACAGCTGGGTGAGGACCTTGCCCTTGTCCGGGATCTCGGTGTCCAGCACGAAGTCGTAGGCGCTGATCCGGTCCGAGGCCACCACCAGCAGGGTCTCGGACCGCCCCGGGGCGGAGACGGCGGGCTCGTACAGGTCCCGGACCTTGCCCGAGTAGACGTGCCGCCACCCGTCCAGTTCCAGTACCTCGGTCTCCAGTCCGGCCATCAGCGTGCCTCCCCATCAGTTCCGTCAGTTCTGTCAGTTCCAGCCACCACGATCTCCCCGCGCTCGGCCCGCAGCCCGATGTCGGTGCGGTGCTGGGAGCCCTCCAGGGAGATCTGGTCCACGCCCGCGTAGGCGCGGGCCCGTGCCTGGGCCAGGTCCTCCCCCAGCCCGACGACGGCCAGGACCCGCCCGCCGGTGGCGACCAGTCCGCCGTCGGGCCCGGTGCCGGTGCCGGCGTGCAGCACGGACACCTCCTCCAACGCCTCGGCCGCCTCCACGCCGGTCAGCGTCCCACCCTTCACGGGGGACTCCGGGTAGCCGGCGGCGGCCACCACCACGTCCACGGCGTACTCGCCCGACCAGTCCAACCCGGTGACCCCGGCCAGGCGCCCGGTGGCCGCGTCCATGAGGAAGCGGCCGAAGGGGGTGCGCAGCCGGGCCAAGACGGCCTGGGTCTCCGGGTCGCCGAAGCGCACGTTGAACTCGATGACCTTGATGCCGCGCGAGGTGAGGGCCAGGCCGCAGTACAGGACGCCGGCGAACGGGGTGCCGCGGTCCGCCATGGTGGCGATCACGGGCCGGGCCACGCGCTCCATGACCTCCTCGGTGAAGCCGGACGGCAGCCAGTCGAGCGGCGTGTAGGCGCCCATGCCGCCGGTGTTCGGGCCGGCGTCGCCGTCCCCGATCCGCTTGAAGTCCTGCACGGGGACGAGCGGGACGGCGTTGGTGCCGTCCGAGACCACGAAGAGGGAGACCTCGGGGCCGTCCAGGAACTCCTCGATGACCACCGTGCCGCCCACCTCGAAGCAGGTCTGGGCGTGGGCCAGCGCCTCGGCGCGGTCGGAGGTGACCACCACGCCCTTGCCGGCGGCCAGGCCGTCGTCCTTGACCACATAGGGTGCGCCGAACTCGTCCAGGGCGGCCCCGGCCTCCGCCGCCGTGGCGCAGGTGCGGGCCGCGGCCGTGGGGACGCCGGCCTGGGCCATGACGTCCTTGGCGAAGGACTTGGAGGCCTCCAGCTCGGCGGCGGCCTTCGAGGGTCCGAAGACGGTGAACCCGGCCTGGTGCAGGGCGTCCGAGACGCCCGCCGCCAGCGGGGCCTCGGGGCCGATCACCACGAGGTCGGCGTCGAGCTCCCCGGCCAGCACGGTGACCCCCGTGGCGTCGGTGGCGTCCACCTGGTGCACCGGGACGTCGAGGGCGATGCCCGCGTTGCCCGGGGCCGCATGGATCTCCCGGACGTCGGGGTCCCGCTGCAGGGCACGGATGATGGCGTGTTCGCGGCCGCCGGAGCCGAGGACGAGGATCTTCACGGTGCCCAAGCCTAGACCGTCCGCGCCCCCGCCGGTCAGTACGATGGGGCGCATGACGTCCAACACCCCCGGGCCCGACGACGGCCGGGACCTCCCCGGGGACGGCCGCTCCTCCGGGCAGCAGCACTACGGCCACCCCTATGGCCGCGCCCCGCAGGGCGCCGGCAAGACCCTGAGCGCCGTCTACCGGTTCATCCTGGTGTGGCTGACCATGGCGCTGATCCTGTGGTTCGGGTCCCGGATGCTCGACGTCGAGCGCGGGAACCCGGCCGTGGCGGTGGTCTCCCTCGTGGTGTCCCTGGCCGCGGCCATCGGGCTCACCGCCTGGCTGCGCCGGCGCGGGACCTGACCTCCCGGCACCCTCTCAGCCGTGGCTCATCTGCTCCTCATCGTCCGCTCATCCTGATCCCGCACGATGGGCAGCATGAACAGCGCCACAGCCTCGTCCCAGCCCCTCCAGCCGGACCCGCCCGCCCCGCCCTCCCGGCCCTCCCGGCCCGGGATCTTCGCCCAGCAGGACGCCGCCGAACTCGTCTGCCTGAGCCGCAACGGCCAGGCGGAGTCCCGTCACAGCGGCGCCGCCGTGGTGACCGGCCCCGCGGGCGAGGTGCTGGCCACCGTGGGGCCGCCGGACGCCGAGGTGTTCGGCCGCTCCGCCCTCAAGCCCCTGCAGGCCATCGCCTCCCTGCGCCTCGGCGCCGAGCTGGACGGCCGCCACCTGGCGATCACCACGGGCTCCCACCGCGGCACCTCCCGCCACCGCCGGCTCGTCCGGGAGATCCTGGCCGGCGCCGGACTGGACAAGTCCGCGCTGCAGTGCCCCCGGGCCTGGCCGAAGGACCGGCGCGAACTGCTGAAGATGGCCGAGCGGACACACCGGGAGGACGGGCCCCGGCGCAACCGGCTGGCTTTCAACTGCTCCGGCAAGCACGCGGGATGGCTGGCCGCCTGTGTGGCCGCCGGAGAGGACACCGAGACCTACCTGGAACCGGACCACCCGCTCCAGCGGGAGGTGCTCGCGGTGATCGAGGCGTACTGCGGCACCGAGGTGGTCCACGTGGGCGTGGACGGCTGCGGCGGCCCCGCCCCGCGGCTGGCCCTGGCAGGTCTGGCCCGTGGCCTCGGCCGGATCGCCGCGGCCCCCGGGCGCGCAGCCCGCGGCGAGGCGGTGGAGGAGCACGCCGCCCAGGTGGCCCAGGCCATGCTGCGCCACCCCTGGGCGGTGCAGGGCCGGAACAGCTCGAACACCCGGATCCTGCGGGAGCTGGGGCTGCTGGCGAAGTCCGGGGCGGACGGGGTGCTGGTGGTGGCCGCACCGGATGGGACCGCGGTGGCCGTGAAGACCCTGGACGGCGCGTCCCGGGCCAACAACCTCGTGGCCCTGAACCTGATGGCCCGCTTCGCCCCGGACCAGGTGGACCTGCGTGCCCTGAACGCGGTGCTGGACGTGGTCACGCCCACGGTCCTCGGTGGCGGCCGGCCGGTGGGCCGGGCCGAGCTCGCGGAGCCGGTCCTGGCGGCCCTGGCCACCTAGAGTGGTGTCATGCCCGCCACCCCGCCGCAGCATCCCCAGCACCAGACCCAGCACCAGAGCCACGGGCCCACCGCCACCTTCACGGTGGACGAGGCCGTCGAACTGGTCCACGTGGTCCGCAACGGCTTCATCGAGTCCCGCACCATCGGCTCCGCCGTGGTCACGGCCCCGGACGGCTCCGTCCTGGCCTCCCTCGGCCGCCCCGAGGCCCCCGTCTACCCCCGCTCCACGCTGAAGCCGTTGCAGGCCATCGCCTCCCTGCGGCACGGGGCCCGGCTGGTGGACGAGCAGATCGCCCTGGCCTGCGGCTCGCACCGGGGCACCGCCCGCCACCGGCAGACCGCCGCCACGGTGCTCTCCTACGCCGGCATGGACGAGACCTTCCTGCAGTGCCCGCCCGCCTGGCCCGCCGATCCGGCCGGCCTGATCGAGATGGCCCAGGACGCGGGCCCCGGCGGGCCGTCCCAGACCCCGCTGGCGTACAACTGCTCCGGCAAGCACGCCGGTTTCCTCTCCGCCGCCAAGCACGGCGGCCATGACGTGCGCACCTACCTGGACCCCGAGCACCCGGTCCAGCGCGAGGTGGCCGCCGTCCTGGAGGAGTACTGCGGCGAGCCGGTGGCCCACTGGGGCGTGGACGGCTGCGGTGCGCCCGCCCCCGTGCTGTCCCTGACCGGCCTCGCCCGTGGGATCGGGAAGGTCGCCGCCGCCCCGCACCGCCGGGACGCCGAGCTCCACGCCGCCTCCGTGGCCACCGCCATGCTGGAGTACCCCTGGGCCGTGCACGGGGAGACCAACACGAACACCGTGGTCATCCGCGAGCTGGGCGTGATCGCCAAGCTCGGCGCGGACGGGGTGATGGTCATGGCCACCGCCGACGGCACCGCCGTGGCCGTCAAGGCCCTCGACGGCGGCACGCGCGCCGGCAACCTCGTGGCCCTGGTGCTGCTGGCCCAGTTCGCCCCCGAGCAGGTGGACCTGGAGGCGCTGCCGGGCGTCCTGGACTCGGTGGCCCCGAAGATCCTCGGCCGCGGCACGCCCGTCGGCCGGGTGCAGCTGGCCCGGCCGGTCATGGCGCTGCTGGACTGAGCAGCCGGCAGC
Organism: Citricoccus sp. NPDC055426; assembly: GCF_040677445.1. NCBI lineage: Bacteria > Bacillati > Actinomycetota > Actinomycetes > Micrococcales > Micrococcaceae > Citricoccus > Citricoccus sp. NPDC055426. The sequence goes on along the minus strand of NZ_JBFARZ010000001.1, from coordinate 686,676 downwards.
TGGACTGAGAAGCTAGGAGGAACCCGTGTCCGTCAAACGCCGGATAGCCCCCGACGACGGCCGCGCGGCCCTGGCGGCCTGGTCCCGGGCCCGCTCGGACGGCCCGGACGGCCCAGATGGCCGCAACGGCCCGGCTCAGGCCGCCGCCCTGCCCCGCACCACCCGGGCGACCGCCGTGCGCTACACCCTCGAGGAGCTGGCCACCCGCGCCCCCGGCAACTCCGTGGAGGTCCGCGTTCCGCCCTTCGGCGTCTGCCAGTGCGTGGCGGGGCCCCGCCACACGCGCGGCACGCCGCCGAACGTCATCGAGATGGACCCGGCGACCTGGCTGGAGCTGGCCACGGGACTGGTGACGTGGGGGGCCGCCGTCGGGTCCGGGAAGGTGTCGGCCTCCGGGTCCCGCGCCGACCTCTCGGACCTGCTGCCGCTCTTCTGACAGCCCTCGTGGTCATCGACGTGTCGTACGGTGAGGACAGGCCGAGGACACGGCCGTGACAAGGGGGAAGCCGTGACCGAGACCAGCAGCGCCACGGGCCGGACCACCCGGGCGCGCCGCACCACCCGCGCCGACGCCGTGGGGCACCTGGCGCTGCCCGCCGCGGTGGCCCTCGAGGCGCTCGGCCAGCTCGTGGTCCAGCTGGTGATCACCTCCACCCTTGCCGGGGGGAACCCCACCGCGCTGAGCGGGCTGGTGACGGTCACCGATGTCCTCGTCTCGGTCCTGGTGCTGGCCCTCTGCGCTGCCGCCGTGACGCTCTTCGTCCGGGATCGCCGGGCCGGGCGCCCCCGGCACCCGGGGTGGACCCTCGCCGGGGCCGCCCTGACCGCGTCCCTGCTGCTGAGCTCGCTCTACGCCCTGGTCTGGTATTCGGGGCTCGGCGCCGAGCTGTTCATGGCCACGAACACGAACCTGCTGGTCTCCGCGCTCGGCATGCTGCTGGCCGCGGCCGCACTCGTGGCCGGGGTCATCGCGGCGGCCGGGGACCGTAGCCGTCCTGGCGTGGGGGCGCTGACCCTGGCCGCGGCCGCCACCCCGGCCGCCCTGCTCACCCCGATGCTCGGGAGGGTCTTCCCCGGCACCGCCACGTACACCGTGGCGTTCTACGCCGGCGTGGCCCTGGCCCTGCTCGGGCTGTCCGCCGCCGTCGTGGCCCTGCGGCAGCACGCCCACACCCCCACCGGCCAGGCGTCCGACGTCGGCCCGGCCGGTTCCGGGGACGGCCCCGGCGCCGCGGGTGCCGGCTGGTCTGCGGAGTCCGTGAGGCCCGCGGCGGCCGCGGAGCCCGAGCTGCGGGGCCGGCGGTTCATCCGCCATGTGGCCACGCCGTTGGGGATGGCCTGCCTCGTGCTCATCCTGCCGATGATGGACGCCCTGGAGTCCTGGGGGCTGGCCGTCCTGCTCCTCGTGGCGGCCGCCGCGCTGGCCGGCGTGGCGATCGTCGGGGCGGTCCTCGACTTCCGGTCCCTGGCCGGCACCGGCGAGCCCCGGGCGGGGCACCTGCCCGGGGATGTGGCGGTGCCGGCCTCGGTCCTGGTGGTGCCGGCGGCGCTGGCCCTCGGCGGCCTCATGGGCGGGGGCTGGGCGTTGCTCGGGGCCCTGGTCCTGGGCGCCGGGGTGGCCGGTCTCTGCGGGCTGGTGGGCCTGATCGGCGTCCTCTACTCGGTGTTCTCCGGCCGCTATGCCTCCCTGGCCGCCCGGGTCTCGTCGCTGGCCACCGCGCTCGTGGTCGTCGCAGCCGCCGCGTTCCTCCCGCTCCAGGACTCCGGTGCGGGCCTGTTCAGCGTCCTCGCGGCCGGTGCGCTGCTGCTGGTGGCCGTGGGGGCCGGCGTCGTGACCGTGGTCTCTGCCGGGCCGACCCTGCGGTTGTCCCGGCAGTTGTCCCCGCAGAACCCCTACCGGTAGGGGTTCCGGAGCCCGCCGACCCATGGCGGGCACCGGGGTGCGTGCCACGTACCATGGAAGGCATGACTTTTCCCCCCGACGGCGCCCCGCGTGACCCCGGTGATCCCCGGGACGGTGCCGCCGCCGAACCGTCGCCCCCGTCTCACACCGCTCTGGAGCACCGCACCCTCGTGGTCCGGCGGGCCCCGAAGGTGCAGGTGTTCCTGGTGGGTGGCGCGCTGCTGGGCGTGCTCGCCGCATTGATCTCGACCGCACTGGGCGGGGAGAACGAGGACTTCACCTTCGGCGCGCTGTTCGGCTACTTCGTGGTGCTCTTCGGGATCCTCGGTGTCGCACTCGGCGCCGTGGTCTGGCTCGTGGCGGACCGGCGGTCCAAGAAGCGCACCTACACCGTGACCGCCGAGGTGGTCGAGGACTACGAGGACGCCGATTACGCGGTCCAGGACCACGATCTGCAGCAGTGGAGCGACAAGTGGGAGAATGACGGTCGTGAGAACAATGCGCGGTGATGGACTGCTCAACCACGACCTCGACCCCCAGGAGAAGGGCCCCCAGGACGAGTGCGGCGTCTTCGGTGTCTGGGCCCCGGGCGAGGAGGTCTCCAAGCTCGCCTTCTACGGCCTGTTCGCCCTGCAGCACCGCGGCCAGGAGTCCGCGGGCATCGCCACCTCGGACGGCAAGCGGATCTCCGTGTACAAGGACCTCGGGCTCGTCTCCCAGGTCTTCGACGAGGCCACGCTCAACACCCTGACCGGGCACATCGCCGTGGGCCACTGCCGGTATTCCACCACCGGCGGGAACAACTGGGAGAACGCCCAGCCGACCCTCGGGGCCACCGCCGGCGGCACCGTGGCGCTGGGTCACAACGGCAACCTGGTGAACTCCGCCGAGCTGTATCGGCTGGTGCAGTCCCGCTACGGCAAGCAGACCCGCGGCGAGATGGCCCAGGGCAACACCACGGACACCGCCCTCGTCACCGCCCTGCTGCAGGGCGAGGAGGGCTCCACCCTGGAGCAGACGGCCATCGAGCTGCTGCCCCTGATCCGCGGCGCCTTCTCCTTCGTCTTCATGAACGAGCACACCCTGTACGCCGCCCGGGACCCCCAGGGCGTGCGGCCGCTGGTGCTCGGCCGGCTCGAGCGCGGCTGGGTGGTGGCCTCGGAGCAGTCCGCCCTGGCCACCGTGGGCGCCTCCTTCATCCGCGAGGTCTCCCCCGGCGAGCTCATCGCGATCGACGAGGAGGGCATCCGCTCGACCCGCTTCGCCGCGGCCAAACCGGCGCACTGCGTCTTCGAGTACGTCTACCTCGCCCGTCCGGACGCCGCCATCAGCGGCCGCTCCGTGTACGAGTCGCGGGGGGCCATGGGGCGCGCCCTGGCCCGGGAGAACCCGGTCGCGGCCGACGTGGTGATCCCCGTCCCGGAGTCCGGCACCCCCGCCGCGGTGGGCTACGCCGAGGAGTCCGGCATCCCGTTCGGCCAGGGCTTCGTCAAGAACTCCTACGTGGGGCGGACCTTCATCCAGCCCTCGCAGACCCTGCGCCAGCTGGGCATCCGGCTCAAGCTCAACGTCCAGCCCGCCGTGGTGGCCGGCAAGCGCGTGGTGGTGGTGGACGACTCGATCGTCCGCGGCAACACCCAGCGCGCCGTGGTCCGGATGCTCAAGGAGGCCGGCGCCGCCGAGGTGCACGTGCGGATCTCCTCCCCGCCCATCAAGTGGCCGTGCTTCTACGGGATCGACTTCGCCTCCCGGGCCGAGCTCATCGCCAACGGCGCGGGGGTGGCGGAGATCGCGGCCTCGATCGGGGCCGACTCACTGGAGTACATCTCCGCCGAGGGCATGGTCGAGGCCACCCGGCAGCCCCGCACGTCCCTGTGCACCGCCTGCTTCACCGGTGAGTACCCGATCCCGCTGCCCAGCGAGGACGAGCGCGGCAAGGACCTGCTGGAGAAGCCGGTCTCCGTCGCCCAGTCCCCGAGATCCGCCCTGGACCCGGACTCCACCCTGGACCCGGACGAGCGCCCCGGCGCCGTCGGCGGGGACCCGGGCCCCGGATCCTCCCTTGAAGCCCTGCTGACCGAGACTGACAGGACCCCGCTGTGACCGCATCCGAGCACCCGAACGACCCGGCCGGCGTCGTGCCCTCCACCCAGGCCGGCAGCGGCACCGGCACCGCCGGCGCCCCTGGCACCACGTATGCCTCCGCCGGCGTGGACGTGGAGGCCGGAGACCTGGCCGTGGAGCTGATGAAGGACGCCGTCAAGGCCACCCACAACGACTCGGTGGTCGGCGGCTTCGGCGGCTTCGCCGGGCTCTACGATGTCTCGGCGCTGCTGAAGTACTCCCAGCCCCTGCTGGCCACGTCCACGGACGGCGTGGGCACCAAGGTGGCGATCGCGCAGGCCCTGGACAAGCACGACACGATCGGCTTCGACCTGGTCGGCATGGTGGTGGACGACATCGTGGTGGTCGGCGCCGAGCCGCTGTTCATGACCGACTACATCGCCTGCGGCAAGGTGGTCCCCGAGCGGATCGCGGACATAGTGCGCGGCATCGCGGCCGGCTGCGCCGCGGCCGGCACCGCGCTGGTGGGCGGGGAGACCGCCGAGCACCCGGGCCTGCTGGGCGTGGACGAGTATGACGTGGCCGGGGCGGCCACCGGCGTGGTGGAGGCCTCCGCCCTGCTCGGCCCCGATCGGGTCCGCGAGGGGGACGTGGTCATCGCCATGGCCTCCTCCGGCATCCACTCCAACGGCTACTCGCTGGTGCGGCGCGTGATCAACGACGCCGGCTGGTCCCTGGACCGTGAGGTCACCGACCTGGGGCGCACCCTGGGCGAGGAGCTGCTCGAGCCGACGCGCATCTACACCGCGGACTGCCTCGACGTGATGCGCCACCTCAACGGCGTTCCGGTGGCCGGGACCACGGCAGCCGTGGCCACCGCCTCCGGCGAGGCCGCCCTGCGCGGGTTCTCCCACGTGACCGGCGGCGGGCTGGCCGCCAACCTGGCCCGGGTGCTGCCCCAGGGGCTGATGGCCACCGTGGACCGCGGGACCTGGTCCCTGCCGGCCGTGTTCGAGTTGATCGGCCAGCTCGGCCGGGTGCCGCTGGCAGACCTGGAGCGGACCCTGAACCTCGGCGTGGGCATGGTGGCCGTGGTGGACCCCTCCGCGGCCGACGCCGCGCTGGCCCGGCTGAACGCCCGGGGCCTGCCCTCCTGGGTGGCCGGCACCGTGGGCCGGGTGACGGACGAGGCCGCCGGCGCCGGTATGGACTTCATGCAGGGCGCCAAGGGCGTGGACGGCGGCGCCGTGCTGTTGACGGGCGGCTACGCCAAGTCCTGATCCAAGCGCTCGTCGAGCCAGGCCAGCGCCGGGGCCACCCGGGTGCGCCAGCGGTACTGCGCCTTGGCATCGGCGCGGGTGGGACCGCCGTTGAGCGTGGCCACCGGCTTGCCGGCCCGCTCCGCGTCGAGCACGAACCGGTAGCCGCTCATCACCGCCAGCGAGGTCCCCACGGCCAGCACGGACCCGGCGTCCTCGAACGCCTGGCGCGCCGCGGCCTTGCGTTCGGCGGGCACGGACTCGCCGAAGTACACCACGTCCGGCTTGAGCTCCACGGAGCCGCACACCAGGCAGCCCGCCAGGTGGAAGCGGTCCACCCACCGCTGGTCCAGGGTGACGTCCCCGTCCGGGTTGACCAGCAGCGGGTCCACCTGCACGGCCTCGAGGTAGCCGGGGTTCGCCGCCACGAGCCGCGCGTCGAAGGACCGTCGGCCCTCCACCGCACCGCAGTGCAGGCAGATCACCCGGTCCAGGTCCCCGTGCAGGGGGATCAGCCCCTCGGTGCCCGCCGCCGCGTGCAGGCCGTCCACGTTCTGGGTCACCACACCGGCCAGGATCCCCTCGCGCGTCCAGCGCGCCAGGGTGTGGTGGGCCGGGTTCGGGGCGGCGGAGTCCAGCTGCCGCCAGCCCACGAAGGACCGCGCCCAATAGCGGTGCCGGGCGCCGTCGTCGTGCCGGAACTCCTGATAGGTCATCGGCCGGTGCCGTCGCAGCGAGCCCTCGGGGCCGCGGTAGTCGGGGATGCCGGAATCGGTGGAGACGCCCGCGCCGGTGATCACGAGCGGACGGCGGGTCCGCAACAGGTCCAGGATGCCCTCACGGGCCACGTCCGGATCCTGCGGCGGCGCCGCGTCCTCGACGATGCGGGCGATCGAACGCAGGGCCGCCCGATGGCCGTCCGCCGCCGGATGCCCCGGGTGCAGGGTGCCTCCGGTGTGACCGGCGGTGCCCGTCCCCCGCACCGCGGGGTCCCCGGGGACCTCCGGCGGGGCGGGGTCAGGGATCATGGGGACGATCAACCCCGGCGTCGGGGGTCGTCGTCCTCCTCATCAGCGCTCTCCACGTAGTCCGCGTACTGGTCCGCGTGGTCGATGTACTGGTCATCGTCATGGCTGGAACCGCTGTTGCCGGCAAGCTCACGCTCCAGTGCCGACAAATCTGTGGCCGGGGAGAAGTACTTCATGTCCCGTGCCTGCTTGGTTGCTTTTGCCTTTTGACGGCCGCGCCCCATGAGCGTGACCCCCTTTGTTGTCTGTCCCCGTGCTCTTCAGCCCCTAGGCAGGGCTGATCCGGGGTATGCACTGATCATGATGGTTCGTGGACACTAGGTTAACATGTTTCAGCACCCCTTGGAGCCGCAGGGCGCCGTGGCGGCACCGAAAGGATCTCAACCATGGACACACCCCCAGACCGTCCCGCGGACGAGTCAAGACCGGATTCCCCCAAGACACCGGACACCCCCGACGACGGGGCCTCCGGTGACCGGCACGTCCCCTACCTGCCGCCCCGGCCCTCGGCAGACGCCGTTCCGCCGAAACCCCCGATCAAACGGGGGTGGTGGCTGGCAGCGGCAGGCGTGGTGGTCCTCGCGCTCGTGGTCTTCCTCCTAGTGCCCCTGCTGACCGCGCCGCAGGACGCGGGGCCCGGCGAGGCGCTTGAATCCGGCCCCCCTGTTTCGCGCAACGCGGAACCCGGCGTGGACGGGATCGTGGCCCGCGAGGTGCCACCCGTGCAGGTGCACCCCGGGGACTGCCTCACCGACTTCGACTCCGTGGGCGAGCCGTCCACCGTGGTGGAGTGCAACCGAGACCACGAGGCCCAGCTGGTGGGGCGCAAGCTGTGGCCCACCGGGCGGGCCTTCCCGGCGGACATGCAGGCGGACGCCGAGCGGTTCTGCGCCACCATCGAGCTGGCCAGTGCCGGGGACGCACAGGTCATCGTCGAGATCTCCCACCCCGCCGAGGGCACCTGGGCCGAGGGCGACCGCCGGGTGGACTGCCTCGCCGTGGCCCACGAGGGCACCCTCGACGCCTCCCTCGTGACCGAACCGGTCTTCGAGGACTGGACCGACCACGAGGACGGCTGACCGGCTGGGCCCGTCGTCTTGAGTCGACTCGGGGTGGGTGTCTCCTCGAGGCACCCACCCCGAGTCGACTGGAAGCGCGGTCCGGTCAGTCGGCTCTGCGGGTGACGGACAGGCGGTCCTCCGCGCGGTCCACCAGGACCGTGTCCCCGTCAGCGATCGTGCCCGAGAGCAGCGCACGGGCCAGCTGGTCGCCGATCTCGCGCTGGACCAGCCGCCGTAGCGGCCGGGCACCGTAGGCCGGGTCGAAGCCGGTCAGGGCCAGCCACTCGCGGGCGGCCTCGGTGACGTCCAGGGCCAGCCGACGCGAGGCCAGTCGCCCGGCCAGCGAGTCCACCTGCAGGTCCACGATCCTCGTCAGGTCCTCGATGGACAGCGGGTCGAACAGGATGATGTCATCCAGCCGGTTCAGGAACTCCGGCTTGAAGGAGGAGTTGACCACCCTCATCACCGCGTCCTTCTTGGCCGCCTCGTCCAGCGTCTGGTCCACCAGGAACTGCGAGCCCAGGTTGGAGGTCAGGATGAGGATGACGTTGCGGAAGTCCACCGTGCGGCCCTGGCCGTCGGTGAGGCGGCCGTCGTCGAGCACCTGCAGCAGGATGTCGAAGACCTCGGGGTGGGCCTTCTCCACCTCGTCCAGCAGGATCACGGAGTAGGGGCGGCGCCGCACGAGCTCGGTCAGCTGGCCGCCCTCCTCGTGGCCCACGTAGCCGGGGGGTGCCCCGACGAGCCGGGAGACGGAGTGCTTCTCCGAGTACTCGGACATGTCGATCCGCACCATGGCGTGGTCGTCGTCGAACAGGAAGTCCGCCAGGGACTTGGCCAGCTCGGTCTTGCCCACGCCGGTGGGCCCGAGGAACAGGAACGAGCCGGTGGGCCGGTCCGGGTCCGAGATCCCGGCGCGGGAGCGCCGGACGGCATCGGACACGGAGGCGACGGCGGCACGCTGGCCGATCAGCCGCTCACCGATGTGCTCCTCCATGGACAGCAGCTTGTCCTGCTCGGACTGCAGCATGCGGCCGGCGGGGATGCCCGTCCAGGCCGAGATGACCTCCGCGATGTCGTCCGCGGTGACCTCCTCGGAGACCATGGTGTGCTGGTGCTGGTGCCCGTCTGAGGAACCGGCTCCGGTGCCACCAGATTCTGCCTCGACGGCGGCTTGGAGCTGCTTCTCCAGGGCCGGGATCTCCCCGTAGAGGATGCGGGAGGCCTCGGCGAGGTCCCCGTCCCGCTGGGCCTTGTCCGCGGCGGAGCGCAGCTCGTCCAGCCGCACGCGCAGGTCACCGGCCTGGTTGAGGGAGGCCTTCTCGGACTCCCACCGCGCGTTGAGCCCCGCGAGCTCCTCCTTCTGGTTGGCCATCTCCTCCCGCAGGGCGGCGAGGCGCTCCACGGAGGCCGGGTCGGTCTCGTCCGCGAGCGCGAGCTCCTCCATGGTGAGCCGGTCCACTGAGCGGCGCAGCTGGTCGATCTCCTCGGGCGCGGAGTCGATCTCCATGCGCAGCCGGGAGGCGGACTCGTCCACCAGGTCGATGGCCTTGTCCGGCAGCTGACGGCCGGAGATGTACCGGTCCGAGAGGTTGGCGGCGGCCACGAGGGCGGAGTCGGAGATGGCCACCTTGTGGTGAGCCTCGTACCGCTCCTTGAGCCCGCGCAGGATCGCGATGGTGTCATCCACGGAGGGCTCCCCCACGTAGACCTGCTGGAAGCGTCGCTCCAGGGCGGGGTCCTTCTCGATGTTCTCCCGGTACTCGTCCAGGGTGGTCGCGCCGATCAGGCGCAACTCGCCGCGGGCCAGCATGGGCTTGAGCATGTTGCCGGCGTCCATGGCGCCCTCGGAGGCCCCGGCGCCGACCACGGTGTGGATCTCGTCGATGAACGTGACGATCTGCCCGTCCGAGGCCTTGATCTCCTCCAGCACGGACTTCAGGCGCTCCTCGAACTCGCCGCGGTACTTGGCGCCGGCGATCATGGAGCCCAGGTCCAGGGAGATCAGGGCCTTGCCGCGCAGGGACTCGGGGACGTCCCCGGCGACCATGCGCTGGGCCAGCCCCTCCACCACGGCGGTCTTGCCGACCCCGGGCTCGCCGATGAGCACGGGGTTGTTCTTGGTGCGGCGGGAGAGCACCTGCACCACGCGGCGGATCTCGGCATCACGGCCGATCACCGGGTCGAGAGAGCCGGAGCGGGCGATCTCGGTGAGGTCCGTGCCGTACTTCTCCAGGGCCTGGAAGGTGTTCTCCGGGTCCGGGGTGGTCACCCGGGAGTCGCCGCGGACCTCCTTGACGGCGGCCGAGAGCGATTCGACGGTGGCGCCGGCGTCCCGCAGGGCGGCGCCGGCCCGTCCCGCGTCCGCGGCGAGTCCGAGCAACAGGTGTTCGGTGGAGACGTAGTCGTCCCCGAGTGCCTCGGCCTGCTGCTGGGCCGCCTGCACCACGAGCAGCCCCTGCCGGGAGAGCTGGGCCTGGGCCACCGAGGACCCAGAGGTGGCCGGCATGGACTGGATCGCGGAGCTGGCCGCCGTGGAGACCACGTCCGGGTCCGCGCCCGCGGCCTTGAGGACGGCCACCGCCACGGAACCGCGTTGGTCCATCAGCGCCTTGAGTAGGTGGGCCGGTTCGATCTGGGGGTTGCCGAGGGTCGAGGCGTTCATGGCCGCCCCGGACAGCACCTCTTGACTCTTCGTGGTGAACTTCGCGTCCATGCTGGTCCCTTCCGGTGATGGTGGATCTAAAGTTGAGTCTATCTCACTCAACTCTGAGGGTGTCGATCCTATTCCTGTCCACAGCCACTCCCCGGAAGCTCAGAAGTCCCGCTCCACCAGCCCGGACTCGAAGGCGACCACCACCTCGAGGATGGACATCACTTGCTCGGCCAGGTCCGCCTCGTCGATCGTCGCGGGGTCCATCTCGACGTCGATGATCCCCGGCTCGGCGGGTAGGGCGGCAACGGCGGCGTCCAATCGTCGCTGGGTGTCTGGCGCCAACTGCACGCTCTCGGGAATCGCGTCGAGGACGGTGCGCATCTCCACGCGTCCTCGATGGTCCGCGGTGCCGAGGACGGCCAGCGCGGCGTCCAGCCAGCGGGTGTCGTCCACAGCGGAGGTCTCCTCGGCATCACTGACCGTGGAGTACAGCATCATCCCCGCGGATATGGCCACGGGCGCCCTCTCCTCGAAGTCGTCGAAGGGCAGTCGCGCGGCACGGGCCGCATAGCGCAGAGCCCTCTCGCGGTCACCGTCCTCCAGGGCCGTGACCGCCTTCTGGACCAGGTTGTCCGCGGCCAGCTGCGGCCCCGCTCCCAGCATCTGGCGGGTTCGACCCGATTCCCGGGCGGCTTCCACCAGGGGCCGGCGGCCCATCCCCGCCACCATCTCCTGCATGGCCCGGAGTTCCGCCGAGGCTGTTTCCTTCGCATCCGTCACGGTGGTGAGCCTAGCCACCGGCGAGGCCTGACGGCGAGGATCCGGCCACGGGGCGCTGACTCCGCCGTCATCCCATCGTCTTCTGGCCGTCGATCGCCTCGCGGAGGATGTCCGCGTGGCCGGCGTGCTGGCTGATCTCCGCCAGCACGTGCGGGACCACCCGCCGGGCGGTCCAGCTGGCCCCGGCCTCGAACCAGGGGGCCGCCGGCAGGGCATGCTCGGCGTCCAGGTCCACGGTGCGGATGATCTCGGCGGTGGCGTCCGCCACTTGGGCGATCCGGCCGCGCAGCACTTCCAGCGTCTCCTCCTCGGCCACGGTGAAGCGGTCGTCCTGCCACTCGCTGTCCGACCAGTCGCCACCGGTCTCCTGCAGCCGCGCCGCCTCCTCGTCCATGGCCTCCCAGTCCACGTCCGCACCGTAGACCTCGGAGTCCCCGAAGGCCCCGGACCCGTGCACGGCGAAGTCCATCCACTGCTCCTCGGTGTCCGCCACGTGCTTGAGCAGTCCGGCGATCGTCAGCTCGCTCACCGTGCTGGCGGTCCGGGCCTGGTCCTCCGTCAGGCCCTCCGCCGTCGTCAGCAGGAAGCCCCGGTGGCGGGCCAGCGTCTCGATGAGGGTCTCTCGTTCACTCATGGGCACCACGGTACGCAGGCCGTGGCCCGCTGTCCCGGGGCGGTACCCTCGGAACCATGCCCCGCCGACTGCGCCGACTCGTCCAGCGTCCGGCACCGGCACACACCTACCTCAAGCCCCGGGTGACCCTGTTCCACGTGATCCGCCGGACCGTCATGAAACTGGTGGACATCCAGGTGTGGGACGTGGCCGGATCCATGACCTTCTACACCCTGCTGTCCATGGTCCCGGCGGCCATCTCCATGGTCTCGATCGTGTCCCTGCTGGGCCTGGCGGACGAGACCGTGGCGACGGCCGCCGAGCTGGCCCATGAGCTGCTTCCGGGCGTGAACCCGGACGTCGCCACCGGAGCCCTGCTCGCGCTGGCCAACACCTCCGGCGGCGTGGTCGGCGTGGTCCTGGGGCTGGTCGGCTCCATCATCGCGGCCTCCAACGCACTGGCGTCCTTCCACCGGGCCATGCACCGGATCCATGACACCCGGGAGGGCCGGCGGTTCCTCTGGTTCCGCACGGTGATCTTCTTCGAGACCGTGGTGCTCATGGTGGCCTTCATCGCCGTGCTGCTGCTGATCGTGATCGGCGGCGGCCTCTCCGAGCGTCTGGGCGAGGCCATGGAGCTGACCACGGCCACCGTCATCGCCTGGAACATCTTCAAATGGCCGGCCATCCTCGCCGTGCTGGTCCTGGCCGTCACCCTCGCCTACCACCGCGGCCCCAACGTGGTGCAGCCGCGGTACCGGTGGCTCTCCTGGGGCGGACTGGCGGCGGTGCTGATCCTGTTCGCCATGACCGTGCTGCTGGGGTGGCTCGCCGGCCTGTCCGGTGCCTTCACCGCGATCATCGGCACCCTGAACAGCGTGGCGGTGATCCTGATCGTGCTGTGGCTGGCCTTCATCGTCCTGGTGGCCGGCGCCGCCTTCGACGCGGAGCTGCTGCGCGGCCGGCAGCTGGCGGCCGGGTTGCCGGCCGCCGACGCCCTCCAGCTGCGCACCCGGCACCAGCGCGTGCTGGAGTTCCTGGACGAGGACGCCGCCAAGGCCCGCACCACCGCCCGGGCCGTGACCGAGTCCGTGCGCACGGGCGAACCCGTCACCCTGGCCCGGACCCCCTGGATCGCGGAAGCGCACACGTTCTGGGCGATCGACGCCGTGGACCTGCCGATCTCCACGGGAGCGCCCTACATGAGCACAGAGGACAACGCCGGCTGAGTAGCGTCCCGGACCACAGGCGCCGGCGCGAAGGCGAGGCAGGTGGGTGATCCTCTACTGTTGATCGGTGTGAGCCATCTTGACGTCTGGTCCATTGCGGACATGCCCCTCGGGGGCAACGGCAGGAGCCCGGTTGGATCGGGGCTCCGCATCGTGGCCGTGAGGGACCCCTTGGAGATCGCCCGTTTGGACAACCTCCTCGATCGAGAACCTCATCCGCGTGGACCGGTGACGGTGGCCCTCTGGGAACCGCCGAACAGCAGTTTCCCTCCGCCGGACTGGCTTCCGGTCCGCAACATCGACCTGGTCATCGCTGCCGGCCGATCGGAGGATGAGTCCACCGAGAACCAGCCCCTCATCGTGGTGCCTGATCCCTTGGAGGAGTTGCAGCGCATCGACACCGAACTGCAGCGACGTCCGGCCGCGGCCGGGATCCTCGTCCGGCTCCTCCGCGCCACGGCCGGCGTGCCGTTGGAAACTGCCTTGGAGATGGAATCGCTCGCCTATGGAACCCTCCTGGGAGGCATTGATTTCAAGGACTGGCTGCGGTATCGGAAGCGGCCATCACCGTCCCGAACGGTGCCGACGGATCCCCTGTTCCTGGAGCGCTCGGACGACCGGCTCGTGATCACGTTGAACGATCCGGAGCGACACAACGCCTACAGCGCCCGCATGAGAGACGCGCTGGTTGAGGCGCTGGCCGTCCCCCTGGCGGATGACAGCATCTCCGCCGTGGAGATCACCGGCGCCGGACGCTCGCTGTGTTCGGGGGCAGACCTGGGCGAATTCGGCTCGGCCAGTGACTTGGCCGCTGCGCATCTAGTGCGCACACAGCAGCATGTGGGCCGCGCCTTGGCTGCCCTGGGTGAGAGGGTGCACGTCCGTGCACATGGTGCCTGCATCGGGGCGGGCATTGAGATTCCCGCTTTCGCTTCACGCATCACCGCAGCCCCGGGCACCTTCTTCCGGTTGCCGGAGTTGCAGATGGGGCTGATTCCAGGCGCGGGCGGCTGCGTCAGCATTCCACGCCGCATCGGACGCTTCCGGACGCTGTACATGGTCCTCAGCGGCATGACGGTCCGCGCAGACCGGGCCCTGCGGTGGGGCCTCATCGACACCCTCGAGGACTGAACGCCGTGCCGGATGACGGTTCAGTCAGACCGGATCTGCATCCGGCACGAACGCGGCGAGCTCATCCAGGGAGAGACGTGCCGCAGACCTGACCCGATCCGCCCAGCCGTCCTGGATCCCCTCCAACAGCTGTTCGATCCGGAAGACCGCCAACGGACCGAGGGCGTCGAACACGCCAGCGACGGCATCGCGCGCCTCCCGGCGCAACCACCCCGCTGGCATGAGTGCCAGCGGAAGGCCCGGGTCCAACGGCACGAGCCTCCGGTACTTGGTGAGCAACAGCGTGCGACGCGACAAGGCGGCCGCGGGTGACAACAAACCGCCCTCGAACTCCTGGGCCAGCCCAACCGCTTCGTCACGGAGCACCGAGTAGGCCGCATTGATGCCCTCCAGATCCCAGGATTCGATCGGATGCCGGCCGCGGACCATGAAGGACGCGTCCTCAACGAGGTGCGCACTGAGTTGTGCCACCCCTCGTACGTCAGCCTTGAGGATCGCCGTTTCCCGGAGGTCGCCGGGAGCAATCCACACGCCGTCATAGTAGGGGGCGAATCCCTCCAGTCGCAGGGAGTCTCGCAGGGCCATTCTGATACGGCTCTGGTCTTCGGGGATTGAGAAGGCGACGACCGTCCAGCATCCAGCCCAGTGGTCAGACAGCCCGAAGTTCAGGATGCGGTGGACACCCGGCTCAGCCCGGGTGCGGGCCAGCGGGCCGGTGCGGAAGAAGCGGTTCCGGCCGGAACGGCGGGTCACGAGCAAGTCGTCGCGCTCCAGCCGACGCAGGGTGGCCCGCGTGTTCGCGGCGGCCACCTCGAAATCGCCCATCAGGGCGACGAGGAAGGTGCCGGGAACCTCGATGTCCAGACGATTGCGCCAATAGTAGGCAAAGAAGGTCGCCATGAGGTCGCGTGCGGTGATCCTTCGAGCCATGCGGCCTTCGGTCGTGCGCGCGGCTACGCCCCCCGGCTGTGCGAGACTCTCCAACTCCTCGTCGATCGTCATCGTCTCCTGATCACTCACCATTTCCCCCGTCACGCCAGATCTTCGGTTGCGCCCGCCAGCACGTCACTCATGGCCGGCGTGAGGAACATCCCGTGAGGATCAAAGGTCTGCCTTACCGTCTCGAATCGGGAGAGCTTCGAATACCTGTCCCTCAACGTCTCCGATGAGTACTGATGTTCCTTGGCCCAATGCGGTCTGGCTCCATACGATACTAAGGCCGCGTGGACCAGTCCGAACAAGCCGCGGCCCGCAGAGGTGGAGCGTGCCGCCGCGGAGATCGTCATCGTCGCCTCACCCTGTGTTGGCGACAGGAACGCGTTGTCGGGTGCGACGACCCGTAAGGCCAGGGGCATGCCGGACAGTGCGTCCGATTCTCGCGCCAGTGCCGAGGTCAAGGCCTCCACCGCCTCTGCCGCCCCAGAAAGCGGCAGTGCGTGCTCCACGACGGCGAACGGCTGTGGCTCCTCCCAACCGCCCGTGGCCAGTGCTGCCGGGCTGGGCAACGCTCCGACGGAGTCTTCGGCGACCGGAACCCACTCGCGCAGCTGGAACCTCATGCCGGGAGACCCGTCCTGTCCCAGCGGATGCCAGCGCACGGCCCGGCGGATTCCGTCATCTGCGCTCAGCCACCGCGGATCGAAGTGGGCATGCCACGAATCATCGATGCGCAACCAGGTGGCGGGACGGACCTGCACCTCGACCTCGGTCATCACTCCCAAGAGACCGAGCCCCACCCGCGCGGCTTGCAACGCCTCGGGCCGCTTCCCGTCCACCACGACGGCACTCCCAGCCGCGTCGACGAGCCGCACCGCCTGGACATACGCAGACAGACAGGCCGCACGGCGTCCGCTGCCATGGGTGGCCGTCGATATCGCGCCGGCGATCGTCTGCCCGGAGAAGCCTCCCAGCGTGGGCAACTCCATGCCCTCTGCCCACAGTGCGGAGCAGACCTCGTGCAGCTTCGTCCCCGCTGCGATCCACGCCGTGCCCGCGGCGAGATCGGCCGTGTTGACGCCGCGCAATCGGTCGGTCCGCACCAGCACGGCCCCGGCGCCCACCGCCTCGGACCAGGAATAGCCGGTCCCGACCGCCCGCAGCTGACGTCCCTCAGCCTGCGCACGCACTACGGCGTCCGCGACCGAGGACTCATCCGCTGGCACCTCCGCACGGGCGACCTCCACCGCCCGGGACCCGGTCCAATTCGCCCAGGTCCCCGGGCTGGACGCCGTAGACGTCACCGGACCACGTCGTTCTCTGCGGATCTCTGCGCCAGGATCGTGCGGATGTCCTTGCGCAACAGCTTGCCCATCTCGTTGTGCGGCAGTTCCGCCCAGGTGACGATCTCTGCCGGGACGCGCGAGGAGCGCAACCGCGACCGGACCAGCATCTGCAACTCGCCGACGTCGACCTGGGCACCGCCGGTGGGCACCACGACGGCGACGGGCACCTCGCCCCACTGGTCGTCAGGCATCGCGACGACGGCCACGTCTGCGACCGCGGAGTGCTCACGCAGCACGTCCTCGATCTCTCCCGGCGAGATGTTCTCACCGCCACGGACGATCACGTCGTCCGCTCGACCGCTGAGGAACAAGTAGCCCCCCTCGTCGATCAGCCCGCGGTCCTTCGTGGCGAACCAGCCGTCGACCAGGTGCGAGTCCATGCCCCGATAGGCGCCGGAGATCTGTGGCCCACGGACCCAGATGTCTCCTTCTTCGCCGGACGGCAGGACCTCACCGTCCGTGCCGCGGACCTCGAGTTCGATAGACGGGATCGGTCGGCCCACGGAGCCGAGTCGGGCCTGCACCAGGGGGTCCGGCGAGGCGAGGGCCTCACGGTGGTCCTCCGGGCCGAGCAGGGCGATCGTCGAGCTCGTCTCGGTGAGCCCATAGGCATTCGTGAACCCGACGTGCGGCAGTTGCTGCAGCGTGGCCCGGATCAGCTCGACCGGCATGCGTCCGCCGCCGTAGGACAGCGCGCGCAGGGCCGGCAGCGTTTCGCCGGACTCTTCCAGCAGGGCCAGGATGCGCTGCAGCATCGTCGGCACCACCATGGCAGATGTCACCGCGTGCTCACGGGCGGCGGCGATCCACCCCTCCGCATCGAAGGACTCGAGGTAGACCAGCTTCCGGGTGGCGAACACCGAGGACAGGACCGCTGCGATCCCCGCGATGTGGTAGGGCGGGACGCTCACGAGCGTGGCGTCGCCTTCGGGCGCCGACAGCATCTCGACGGTGCTGAGGATATAGGCGGTGAGGTTCTCATGGCTGAGTTCCACGATCTTGGGCTCACCCGTCGTCCCGCTGGTGAACAGCCAGACGGCGGTGTCCCCGGGTTCGGCCGCCCCGGCGTCCACCGGAGCTGGGAAGCGCGCCTCGGAGGCGTCCATCATCGAGCACCCCTCGGGCACGCCGATGCGTGCCGCGCCGGGCTCGTCGGTGACGATCAGCGCACGGCCCAACCGCTGCGTCTGGCGGCGCAGCTGGTCATCGGCGAGACGGTAGTTCAGGGGCGCGAAGGGCACCCCTGCCTCTGCCGCCGCGAACAGCAGCAGCGGGACGACCGCGGAGTTGGTGCCGATGTAGGCGATGCAGTCGACGCCCTCGGACGTTGCCCGCGCGGCGAGGCTCCGCGCGTCTCGCTGGACGTCGGCATAGGTCAGCGGGCCTGAGGCATCGACGGTGGCCACCCGGTCGGGGACGATCTCGGCAACGGTGCTGAGCAGGACTGAGATACTCATGGTCAGTCCGAGGACGGAAGCGCCGTGACCGCGCGCTGCGTCAGTTCTCGGCCGTCCGCGGTCAGCGGTCCGACTCCGGATCGGGTCACCATCACCACGAGGCCGCTCTCGGCGTCCTCATACCTCTTGCCGACGGCCAGTTCGGGGCCTTCCGCCGCCGAGCCGGCGGCCTCTGTGCGCGCGGTGAGCATCGGCTCCCCCGCGCAGGCGAGTTCCACCTCTGCGCCCGTGACGATGATCGCCTCGATGGCAGAGACCGTGCTGAATAGCCGCGTACCTGCGGTCCACTTGTTCATGTTCAATGTCCTTTCTGGGGGCGTTCATCGGTTGCGAAAACGTTCGGCGCGCAGGCGGAGCGCGCCGCCGTCGACGGGGATCACGTCCGAGGTCACGTATCGTGCCTCATCGGAGGCGAGGAACAGCACGGCGTTCGCGATGTCCTCGGGTGTCCCCCGCCGCTTGATCGAGAGGTCGACGATGCCGTCATCGTCATACATGCCGGAGGCACGCACGGCGTTGCTCATCGGCGTCTCCACCGGTCCGGGACAGATCGCATTCACCCGGATGCCCTGCTCGCCGTACTGGAAGGCCAGACTGCGCGTGAGTGCCACCACTCCGCCCTTGGATGCGGCGTAGGCCGCACGCGGCGCCATGCCGATCGCCGCGGCTGAGGCGATGTTGACGATTGCTCCGCCGCCGCGCTCCATCAGACTGGGCAGAACGTGCTTGCAGCAGAGGAAGACCCCCGTCAGGTTCACGTCCATGATCTTCTGCCAGGCGTACTGCTCCAGCTCGTGGAGCTTCAGGGTGTCTCCGAAGGAGATGCCCGCGTTGTTCACGAGGATGTCGACTCCCCCGAAGGCATCCGTGGCGGTGGCCACGAGGGCAGCGACATCGTCGGCCTGCGTGACGTCGGCACGGACGGCCAGCGCCTGACCGCCGCCCTGTGAGATGAGGTCCACCGTCTCGTCAGCGGCGTCCTGCGCCATGTCCGCCACCACCACGGTGGCCCCTTCCTCCGCGAAGCGCTTCGCGATGCCGCGCCCGATGCCGCTGCCGGCCCCGGTGACGATGGCGGTCTTGCCGGCCACTCTGCCCTTGGTCATTGTTGCCTCTCCCTGTTCGAGCACAGCGTTTCAGTCCGTGCGAGTCCGTGTGGTGCCGCCGTCGACGGGCATGACCACACCGGTGATGTAGGCCGCCTCGTCCGAGGCCAGGAACGTCGCCGCATAGGCGATGTCGTCCGGCTCGCCGAAACCGGGCAGCACCTTGCTGACGATCGGTTTCGCGGCCTGCTCGGCCGCGGTGTTCGCGATGAAGTCGTTCTTGTACTCGGAGGTGTGCGCCAGTTCGGAGCGGCGGTCGGTCTCGATCGTGCTCGGAGTGATCACATTGGCCCGCACGCCGTACTCCGCCGCCTGCGCCGAGACCGCCTTCGTCAGGGCGTTCACGGCGGCCTTGGATGCGGCGTAGGCGGGCAGAGCAGACTTCACGAGGGCGGCGATCGAGGAGATGTTCACGATCGATCCCGCGCCGGCATCCCGCATCACGGGCAGCGCGTGCTTCATCGTGAGGAAGACGCCCTTCGCGTTGACGTCCATCGTCTGGTCCCAGACGTCCTCGGTCAGGTCGAACAGTTCGGGCGGCTCGATCCCGTACACGGCGTGATTGTTGCAGAGGATGTCCACCCCGCCGAAGGCCCGCACCGTCTCCTCGATGAGGCGGCGGACCTCTACCTCGGCCGCCACGTCGGTCTGCACGAACAACGCGTCACCGCCCGCGGCCCCGATCAGGGCGACGGTCTCCTCGCCGGTCTCCGGTGTGCGACACGCGACGACGACGTTGGCGCCCTCACGGGCGAACATCTCGGCGATCGCCCGGCCGATACCGGTGCCGGCCCCGGTGACGATGGCGGTCTTGCCGCTCAAGCGCCCGGGCCTTGTGGGGGTCTCAGTGCTCATTGCAGGACTCCTTCCAGGAGCAGTTCGATGTACTCCGCCTCGTCCTTGCCGAGACGTTCGGTGATGATCTTCTCGTTGTGCTCGCCGATCTTCGGCGCGGCCGTCACCCTGGCCGGCGTCAGGCTGAGACGGAGCGGTGGCACCTGGTGCGGGAACGCGCCCAGCACCTCGTTCGGCACCTCCCGCAGGAACTGCCGGTGGTTCAGCTGGGGGTCCGCGTCGATGAAGTCGTGCGGGGTCTGGACCGCCGCACCCCGCACTCTGGCGTCCTGCAGGATGCGCATCACCTCATGAGGCTGGCGCGTGCTGGTCCATTGGGAGACGAGCTCGTCGAGCCGATCCTCGTGGCGCTTGCGCCCGGCATGGGTGGCGAAATCCGGGTCCGACGTCCAGTCGGGCGCACCGATCGCGGTGACGAACCGCTCCCACTCCTCGTCCCCGAAGACGGCGATGGCGCTCCAGCGGTCCTCCCCCGCACAGGGGTACACCCCGTGCGGGGCGGCGTTCTCCACCCGGTTGCCCACGCGGTCCTGCTCCCGGCCGTTCACCTGGTAGTCCAGGATGGCCGGCATGATCTGCTGAGCGGTCACCTCGTACATGCTCGCCTCGAGATACTGCCCCTCCCCGGTCCGCCGACGGTGGATCAGGGCGGCCACGACTCCGATCGTGTTGATCAGCGGCACGATGTAGTCGCCGTAGATGCCCGCGCTCGGGGTGATCGGGGTGCGGTCGGGCCAGCCGGTGAGGTGCAGGCGTCCGGAGATGGCCGCACCCGTGCCGTCGATGCCCCATTCCTTGGCCAGGGGGCCGGTCTGGCCGAAGAGGCTGCCGCTGATGTAGACGATATCGGGGTTGATCTTGAGGGCCTCCTGGTAGCCGTAGCCGAGACCGGCGAGGGTGCCCGGCGTGAAGTTCTCGTTGATGACGTCCGCCTGACGGATGAGCCCTTCGATGATCGGCCGCGAGGCGGGGTTCTTCAGGTCGACCGAGAGGCTCTCCTTCGAGGTGTTGAAGTGGGCGAACCACGGCTTGTCGTCCAGGCTTGTGCGGGAAGACTTGGAGAAGCGACGATCGACCCGGGTCATGTCCGGCCGGGTCGACGACTCCACCCGGATCACCTCGGCCCCGTGGTCCCCGAGGAACTTGCCCGTGAGGGAGCCCACCAGTGCCCAGCCGAAATCGAGGACGCGGACTCCGGCGAGAGGACCGGCCGTGTTCGCCGCTTCCTGCCCACCGGCGGAGACGCGCGCGGGCTCAGGCGCCTTGGCCAGCTCGGCGAGCACCGCGTCCGTGTCGGCACCAAGCAAGGGGGCCGGCGTCGTGATGCCGCTGGTGGCGGCGCTCGCCTTGAAGAAGTACGCGGGCAGGTCGATCGGTCCGAGGGCCGGATCCTCCACCCTGGTCCAGTAGTCCCGTGACCGCAGGTGTTCACAGGCGTGGATGTCGCCCGGCTCGTTCGCCACCGTGGCGTTGATGCCGCGGGCGAGCGACTCACGGCGGATCTCCTCCCGCGTGAACCGGGCGAAGAAGGGCCCGATCACCGCGGCGAAGCGATCCCACTGCTCCTGGGTGATCCCGGCCTTGTCGAAGGCGAACCAGTCCTCGACCTCCTGCAGAGCGTGCACCGGCTCGTACTCGCTGATCCAGTCCGACAGGGCCTTGTTCGCTGTGGCACCGAAGGCGCCACCCAGCATGTGCCAGAAGAGGTGACCGTCCCGGCACGGCCAGAACCAGTCGGTGGCCGTGGGCCCGAGCTGGGACTTGTGTCCTTCGCGAGACAGCGCCAGGCCCTCGCTCCAGGCCACGATGGCTGAGGTCATCCGGCTCGCGGCGACCTCCTGGACCGAGACGTCCACATCCTGCCCGTCTCCGGTGCTCTCGACGTGGTAGTAGGCCAGCAGGACGCCGACGGCGGCGGCCACGCCCGCATGGAAGTATCCGGAGTCCAGGGACTCCTTGACCGGTGGCAGATCGGGGTCGCCGGTGTTGTTGAGGACACCGCTCATCGCGACGGCCGTCAGCTCCGAGGCGATGTAGTCCGAGTAGGGGCCCGTCCGACCGAAGGGAGTGACCGCGGCACAGATCAGCCCGGGGTTCTCGGCCCGCAGCTCGGACGGGGCGAGTCCTCGACGCGCGAGGAATCGCGGGTCGGAACTCTCCAGGACGACGTCGGCCGTCCGGGCGAGGGAGCGGAAGGTCTGGACGTCCGTCTCCCGCTCGAGATCGAGCACCACGCTGCGCTTGCCCGCATTGAAGGCACGCCAGTACAGGCTGTTCTCGATTCCGGGTTCGTCCCCCCGGAAGGGCGGCAGGAGCCGGGATGCGTCACCGCCCGGGCGTTCGACCTTGATCACCTCGGCACCGAGTTCGGCGAGGATCTTGCCGCAGACGAAACCCATCTCGTCGCTCAGGTCCAGGACACGCATGCCGTCGAGCATCGGTTTCATTCCTTCTCCTCCGTACTGTCAGTGGTGGTGTTCCTCAGTTGCCCGAGGAACACTGCGATCGATGCGCGCAGGCGTGTCTCGTCCCGCATCGCATAGTCGGTGTCCGGCAGTGCGAGCGTCGGGATCCCGCGCTCCTGCAGTGCTGCTGCCTGGTCCGGGTAGTCCCATCCGTAGGCGCTGTCCCCCCGGAGGTGGATCGCGATCACGCCATCGGGTGCAGCGCCGACGGCCATGTCGACGCGGGCCCCGATGCGGCGCTCACGGCCGAAGGCCCAGCTCTCCGGGAACTTGTACGTCCAACGGTCCGCGAGCGCCTCGAACGGATCAGTTCCGTCTTCGGCCACCGGTGTGTGCGCATACCGCTGTCCGAACTCGGTGTCCTCCCCCACCACGACGGCACCCAACTCCTCAACCAGGCGGACGAAGCCGCTGTGGTCCACGGCGCTGCCGGTGAGGAACACCCGAGGGCGGGAGGCGGACGGCGACGGCGCGTCGCCCAGGTTCGACAGGGCGCCTTCCAGCGACGCATTGAAGGCGGCCTTCGGCATCACCAAGGCGGCCAGGCCGACGGCGTGCGCATCCACCCCCGAGATCTGCGGAGCGTCGCCGGCGCGCAAGGCCTCGACCTCGCGCAGCAATGCACGGGTGTGGTTCACCTGGCGGATCGCCTCCCACAAGCGTTCGGAGGTGACCGTGCGCGGCCCGATGCCGGAGAGCTGCTCAGCGATCAGTTCCATGCCCGCCCTGTTGTACTCGCGGTGCGCCGCGAACGTGCCTCGTGCGCGCTCCAGGTACAGGACGTGGGGGATGTTCGGCGCGCCGAAGACGTCCGAGTAGACCTCGAAAAATCCGGCCGTCTCCCCGATCCAGCGGTCACCACCGGTGACGCACAGGACGGAGCAGGCATCGTGCCGTCCAGTCGCCAGGGCCTCGTAGAGGTACCGGATGCGTGAGGGGGCGGAGATATCGAGGTGGTCGTCGACGAGATCGGGGGTACGCGACAGGTCCCCCGTCAGCAGCATCGGCTGGTATCCCGCAGCGATGGCGATCTCCTCGGGGAATCCCGTGTCCAGGAATCCCAGGGTCGGCGCCGCCGACCCGCCGGACAGCTCCGCCACTGCGGATGCGTCCCACCGGTTCTCGACCACCCGGTGGAAGACCTCGAGAGGTTCGTCGTGACTCATGGCTGCCTCCTGCCCCTAATAGTAAACATAGTATCACTCGCTCGAAGTTTAAAAGTTACATATTGATTGCATGGCTGTCCCTCGTCGACCGGACGCCGGCAGGCGGTGACAGCCGTATGGTCCGTGAAGGAGGTGCTCAGAACTGTTGTCGGGTGCCCAGGGTCATGTCACACCCGTTGACCGTGGACCTGGATGCCCTCGATGAAGTCGGTGACTTGAGCGTGCATCGCCTCTTGGTCCCACGCCTCACTGTCGAACGGCGCATAGTCCAGCTGCAGGACATCGATCCCCGCGCGCTTCAGAGCCAGCGCCATGTAGCGGGATGATGCCACGGTGTCCCGGGTGGCGGCACGTGCCGGCAGCACCACTCCATCCACACCGAACTCGCGGCATTGGGAGATGATCAGCTCCGCGGCGGCCTTCGGGCTGCTGCCCGTGTACTTCATGTGCCGGCGCAGGAACGCGGCGCGCAGCGCGTCCTCGGAGGGATCCTGGATGAGGCGCTTCGCCCGCGGGAGGTACATCGTCTCGATGAAGACCGCACCATGGCTCTCCTCCCATGCATTCAGGAAACCGAGGTTGAACCACAGTGGCGTACCGGCCCAGAGCAGCCGGGTGCGCTCGTTCGGCACGGCCACAGCGCCGTCGGCTGCCCGTTCGGCGACCTCGGCATGTACCCGCTTGACGTGGTCCAGGGCCCATTCCTGCCCGAAGTGCGTCTCGAAGACGGCAACCTCAGAGTAGGCATCGGTCGCGGTGAAGAGGGCAGGACCCGGCCCACCCCAGCCGAGCTGCACGATGCGCTCGTAGTACTCGGACATCTCGTTGGCCCGCATCATCAGGTCCCGCAGGTCCGTCTCGCGGTAGGGCACTCCGGTCAGCTGTTCGAGCATCCGCACCGCGGTGCGCAGCTCTTCGACGGAGAAGTCCACGATGCGGCGGTCGCGCCATTCCGGGCCGTCCCACCAGCCGTCCGGGATGCGCTGCTGGCGGTAGGGATCGTCGGTCATGATCGCCGGGACGTCGAACTCACGTGCGTAGAGCTCGTAGATCCCCGGCTCCTGCATGTAGCCGCCGAAGATCGCGGCCGGTTTGGGCAGCCCACCGTAGGGTGCCCCGTCATCGGGTTCGAAGCAGTATCCGAGGGGAAGGCTCTCGTAGTTCGCCAGCGATGAGAAGTATCCGCGGCGCTCGATGGCCGACTGGTAGTGACCGTAGAGCTGTTTGGCGGCCAGCACCGAGCCGTACTGCACCGGCAGGATCAGATACAACCCCATGGCGTTGAACAGTTCCATCGGCCCGTAACCGAAGACGAATTGCTTCCCCGCCGCGATGTCTGCCCACATCCGTTCGTTGTTGGCACGGTTGAGGGCCGTCGCCTCCCGGACGGACTCGAGCCGCTTCACACTGCGTGCGCCCTGCCATTTCCGGGTCATCGCGTCTCCTGCTGTTCCTGGGTCGCCACCGCATCGTCCAGCGAGGCCAAGGGGGCACCGCCCAGGCGGGGCCCACTCGTGTGCAGGTGGCACCGTGATATCCCCCCGCCTTCGATCTCCACCACCGGCATCGGCTCGCTGCAGACGTCCATGGCGAACGGGCAGCGGCTCTGGAAGGGGCACCCGGGCGGCGGGTTCGTCGGATCGGGGATCTCCCCTTCCAGCACCCTCTTGGTGGTCGAACGCTGGAGTTCGGGCTCCGGCTCCGGAACGGCTTCGAGCAGCACTTGCGTGTACGGGTGCGCAGGCCGCTCGAAGATCCGGTCCACTGGGCCTTGTTCCAGCACCTCACCGAGGTACATCACGGCCACGTGGTCGGAGATGTGGCGAACGACGGCGAGGTCGTGCGAGATGAACAGGTAGGACAGTCCGAGACGCTCCCGGAGGCTCTCCAGGAGACTGAGCACCTGGTTCTGTGTGGACACGTCCAGCGCACTGACGGCCTCGTCACAGATCAGGATCTCGGGCTCCAGGATGATGGCCCGCGCGATCGCGATGCGCTGGCGCTGGCCACCAGAGAACTCATCCGGATACCGGTCGGCGAACTCCGCACGCAGTCCCACCAGGTCGAGTACTTCCTCGACACGGCTCCGTCGCTCCGGGCCGGACATCTTCGTATGCACCTTGAGCGGCTCGGCGACGCTCTGGCCCACGGTGAGAGACGGGTTCAACGAGGAATATGGATCCTGGAACACCATCTGGACCTTGCGCCGATGCGCGCGGAACTCCCGTTCGCTGAGACCGGAGACGTCCGTCCCCAGCAATTCGACGGCCCCCTCCGCGGGGATGAGCCGCATCACGGCCCGGGCGAGCGTGGACTTCCCTGACCCGGATTCACCGACGATGCCGAGCGTCTCGCCGGCCGCGATCGAGAGGTCGACGCCGCGGACGGCCCGAACGGTGGTGCGGTGCCCACCACGCACCACGGGGAAGGACACCTCGAGGCCGGTGGCCTCCAGAACAGTGGGGGACGTGACAGTACTCATCCGGCGACCTCTTCCTTCCATTCCACATCTCGCGTGCAGCGGTTGGCACGCCCTCCGCCGATCTCCAGCAGCGTCGTGGGCTCCAGACACACGTCACGGGCATGGGTGCACCGCGGCGCGAATCGGCAGCCCTCTGCGAACCCGGCGGGTCCGGGCGGAGTCCCGGGGATCCATTCGAGCTGACGGCGCTCTCCACGCAGTCGCGGCATGGAGGCCAGCAATCGCTCGGTGTACGGGTGCTGCGGATCGGCGAAGGTCTCCCGGACCTCGCCGGTCTCGATGATCTGTCCGGCATACATCACGGCCACACGGTCACAGATGTCCGCGACGACTCCCATGTTGTGGGTGATGAAGATCATGGCGAGTCCCAGTTCATCGCGCATCTCGGCCAGCAACGTGAGGATCTGCGCCTGGACGCTCACGTCCAGGGCCGTCGTCGGCTCGTCGGCGATGAGCAGAGCGGGGTTGTTGGCGATCGCCATGGCGATCAGCACCCGCTGCCGCATGCCCCCGGAGAATTCGTGCGGGTAGCTGTCCGCACGGACCTTCGCATTCGGGATGCGCACCTTGTCCATGGCCTCGATGGCCAATCGCATGGCTTCATCCCGGGAGACCCCCTGGTGCAGACGGATGCCCTCAGCGATCTGGTTCCCGACCTTGAAGGAGGGATCCAGGCTTGTCATCGGCTCTTGGAACACCATCGCGATGTCGTTGCCGCGCATCTTCCCCAGATCGCGTTCGGACATGCCCAACAGGTCCTGGCCTCGGAAGGAGGCATGCCCGGACAGGCGCTGTCCGCGACGACGGCCGACGAATCCCATGAGGGTCATGGCCGAGACGCTCTTGCCCGAGCCTGACTCGCCGACCAGGCCGAGGGTCTCCCCCGGCCTGACGGAATACGTCACGCCGTCCACCACCGGCAACCAGCGGCCGTCGATCTGGATCTCGGTGCGAAGATCCTCCACCTCGAGGATCGGGTCTGTCATGTTTCCTGTCACCGTGTGACCTTCTTTCCAATCGAGTCCCTGATGCCATCGCCGAGCAGGTTGAGTGCGAAGACGCTGATCGCGATCATCAGGCCGGGGAAGACGGCGAGCCACGGCGCGCGGTCGATATAGGCGAAGGATGACGAGAGCATGGCTCCCCACGAGGCCTGCGGCGGCTGGACGCCGACGCCGATGAAGCTCAGACCTGCTTCGATGAGCATGACCTGGCCGGCGAGGATGGCGATGTAGACGATCAGGGGCGGTACGACGTTCGGGAGGATGTGGCGGACCAGGATCTGCCCCGAGGGTGTCCCGATGCTGCGTGCCGCCTCGACGTAGGTCTCCTCCCGGACTCCGAGGACAGAGCCTCGCACGAGCCGGATGGCGCCGGGGGCCAGTACGATGCCCAGCGCGATCATGGCGTTGTTCAGGCTGGGGCCGAGGATTCCGGCGATGGCGATCGCCAGGAGGATCCCGGGGAAGCTCATCAACACGTCGGTGACGAACATGATGACCTTCTCCACCCATCCGCGGAAGAAACCGGCGGCCAGTCCGAGGGTCACGCCGATGGCAACGGTCAGGGACGTTCCCTGTAGTGCGGCCACGAGGGAGACCTGCGTACCGGAGATCAACCGGCTGAGCAGATCGCGGCCGAGTTCGTCGGTGCCCAGGAGGTACCCCGGGCTGCCGGGTGGCAGGAGCACCGCACCGAGGCTCGTCACATCCGGGTTGTACGGGCTGATCAGGCTTCCGAAGAGGGCCACGAGCACGACGACGGCCAACGTGATCAGTCCGGCGATCGCCAGTTTCTGCTGGGCGAGCCGCCTGAGGAAGCCGACTCGCTTCGGAGGGGCGACGGGCAGGGTGGTGGCGCCGGCAGGCGCTGGAACTGTCTGAGTCATGACACCCGTACTTTCGGGTTGAGAACGGTGTAGAGGACATCCGTCAGGAAGTTGACGATGATCACGATGACCGTGGTGACGAGCACGATGCCCTGCAAGACCGGGAGGTCCTTGGCAACGACCGAGTCGATGGCCAGGGTCCCCAGCCCGGGGATGTTGAACACCTTCTCCACCACGACAGAGCCGCCCAGTAGTCCCGCCATCTGGTAGCCGATGACGGTGACGACCGGCATCGAGCCGTTCTTCAGGGCTCGCGTCCACAGCACGCGGCCTCGGCTCAGCCCTTGGGCGCGGGCTGTCCGGATGTAATCCTGGGTCAGGATGTCCGAGACCGAACTCCGGGTCTGACGTTGCAGTTCCGCGCCGACCGCCAGGGCCAAGGCGATGGCCGGCAGGATGATGTGCGCGAGCCAATCGACCGGATCGTCCGTAAAGTCCGTGTATCCGACTGCGGGGAACAGCGGGATGGCGAAGGAGAACAGCAGGATCAGGATCATGCCGACCCAGAAGTTCGGGGTCACGATCCCCAGCGTGGAGAGGACCGTCGTCACCCGGTCAGCGATCCGACCGCGGAAGGCCGCCGCGAGCATTCCGACCAGGACGCCGCCGACGACGGCGAGGATCATGGCGGACACCGCGATGGACAAGGAAGCCGGGAACCGATCGGCGATCAGCTCCGTGACCGGGGCGCGGTAGATCAACGAGTCACCGAGATCACCTGTCAGCAGCCCGCCGAGCCAGCTGAGGTACTGCACGGCCCAAGGGCGGTCGAGGCCGAGTTCACTCCGGATGAGTGCGACCGTGGCGGGATCTGCGTCCTCACCCGCCAAGGCGATCGCGGGATCGCCCGGGACCAGCGAGGCCAGGCTGAAGACCAGTAGGGTGGCCATCACGAAGACGAGCACCATACGGCCGAACCGCAGACCGATGAAGCGCAAGGCGCCGAGGGTCAACTTCGGATGTGTTCTGCGCTTCCCGGCTGCCTGAGGCCCGGTCGCAGTAGGTGTCGCCGTCATCTGGAGATTCCTTTGCTCTGATCGTCGTCTGCGCGGGGGGGGGATCCAGTGGGGAGGGAGCCCCTCCCCACTGATGGGTTTCCTGAGGGGTCGTCTACTTCTTGACGCCGACGCCGTCGAGGATCGGGTAACCGGCCTGCCATTCCTCGACGCCGACCAGGTCCTCGCTGTATGCGACGGTGTAGTTACGCCACATGACCGGGATATAGGCCGGGATCGTCTCGCGGGTCACCTCACCCGTCTCCTGGAGGATCTGTTCGCGTTCGCCCTCGTCTGCCGTGACTTGCGCCTCCTGGATGAGGTCCATCAGTCCCGGAACCTCAACACTGCCCGGATTGCGGACCGTGTCGGTGCTGAGATGGCGCCAGAGGAACGGGGTCGCATCGATATCCGGCACCAGGTTCTGCGTAGCGATGGGAATCGTGGGATTGGTCCAGGTGGCCTCCGCGACGCCGGCCCCCGGCGGGAAGGTGAGCTCGACGTCTACACCGATCTCCGCCCAGCTCGCCTGAATCGCCTCAGCGTAGGATCTGTTGTTCGCCTGGGCGGCCATCGTGTACGAGAAGCCCTCAGGGTAGCCTGCCTCGGCGAGCAGCTTCCGGGCGCCCTCGATGTCGTAGGGGATCTCGTCCAGCGCGGAGTTGAAGCCGAAGCGCTCGGGAGCGATGAACTGGTTTGCCTCGGCGCCCCGACCGAAGGCGAGGCCGTTCACGATGCCATCCCGGTCAATGGCCATGGCGAGCGCCATGCGCACCTGCGGGTCGGCCAGTTCGGGAGCGAGATCGGGATTCAGGCTGATCCCCACCAGCTGCGCACCGCGGACCTCATACGTCGACAGGCCAGCTGCCTCCACGGCGTCCGCCTGTGACGGTTCCAGGACGGCCATGTCGATCTCCTGAGACCGGATGGCGTTGGCCATGGCCACGGGGTCCTCGATCCACCGCAGTGTCAACCCGGCAACGTTGACCGTCTCAGGGTTCCAGTGATCGGGGTTCGGCACGAAGTCGACCTGCACACCTTCGACGTCATTCTCCACCAGGTACTCCCCGGTACCCACTGGAGAGGCGAAATCCCCGGATTCAACAGTCTCCGAGCTGAGGATGAGGCCCGCTCGACCAGCGAGGACCTCTGGAAAACCCACATTGGCGCCGGTGAGCGTGATGCGCAGATGGTGGTCGTCTACGACCTCCACGTCGCTCATCTCCGCCAGATCGGCCCGGGTGTTCGAGCCCTCTCCTGCGTAGTACTCGAGAGTGGCTTTGACATCCTCTGCGCCGAAGGCCGTGCCATCGTTGAACTGGGTATCCTGACGCAGTGTGAGGTCCCATGTCGTACCGCCGTCGGCAGAGTCCCATTCCTCTGCGAGGCCGGGGACCAGGTTCAGGTCCGCGTCCAGACCGATGAGGTTGTCATAGACGAGCTGGTAGATGGGAACGATGGTGGCGCCCGGCATCTGGGATGGGTCCCAGGAGTTCTGCAGGAATCGGACACCTACGGAGATCGTCCCCTCCGGATCGGTCTCTGCGGATGCGGACGATTCACTCGAGGTGCCTCCGGCGCATCCAGCGAGAAGCATCGCGGTGAGGGTCAATCCGACACCTCCGGCCAGGGGACGGCGTCGCTGCGTGTTCTTGTGCATGTCACTCCCTATGAGACGGACCAGCCAGTGTATTGAAGATCATCAACCCATGTAATCAAAATCACCCGGTCGATGTGAACGATGTTACACATCTTTCAGGGAGTGTCAACGAAACTGAGCGAGTTGCGAGCTACGCCGCGAGCACCCCTCGAAGCCACCCGGCAAGCCACTCCGGCCGGTCCGTGTGCACGTTGTGGCCCGCGTCTTCAACCACCTGGACGGACGCCTGCGGCACCCGCTCGAGGAACTCCCTGGCCTCGTCATCCGCCAAACCACCCCGCCCGGCGCGCAGGAGGAAGGTCCGCGTCGCAGCCTGCTCGAAGGAACGCCAGATCGAGTCGCGTTCAGCCGCCCGGAGCGGCACGGCGTCCACGAATGCCTCGTCCCACAACCACTCGCGAAGTCCGTCTGCCCGTAGCCGGGTATCCCGGACCAGCGCGCGCTCGAGTGCGCGTGGATCGCGGTGCGGCATGCGCTCCAGCATGGCCTGCACCAGTTCATCGAGAGTGCCGGCGTGCATACGGGTGGGGTCGCTGACCCCGACGCGGTGCGGGGTCGCATCGATGACCGCGAGCGTGCCGACCCCACCCAGGACAACTGCTGCGCGGGCAGCGACGAAGCTGCCCAGTGAGTGACCGACCAAAGTGGAAACCGTCAGGCCGGCCCCGTCGAGCGCCTCGCAGACCATGTCACCCATTGCACCCACCCGGTAGCCCTCGACCGGCAGACGATCAGACTCTCCATGACCCGGCAGGTCGATCGCCAGCGCGGGGACGCCCAGCCGCAGCAGGACCCCATTCCAGGTGCGCGCCTGGAGTCCCGCTCCGTGCAACAGTGCCAGCCGCGGTTCCCCCTCACCCCACTGGAGCGCACTCAATTCGCCAGCACCTGAGGTCAGGCGTCGCCTCCGCACAGTCGGCACCGGGACTCCGAGTTTGCCCGCATGGGAAGCGATGGCATCCAACTCCGCATCCAGCTGTTCTTCGCCACGCATCAGCTTTCCTCCCGATCGCCTTCTATGCACTAAACCTTCTCCGAACGTGTGCACATAAGTTACTCTATTCATTCGGATGGTCTGCGTCACAGAAGGAAGGACTCTGATGTCCGGACAGCAAAGCCGTGGGCGGGTGAACCGACACACCGAGGTGCTACCCGACCTCCCGCAGATCATCCCCTCGCTGGCGGACCCATGCTGCGGTGACGACGTCCGATCCGCCGCTCAGAAGTGGGAGAGCACGGGTGCGGCCGCACTCACCGCGGCAGGTGCCACGCCCCCCGGGGACGTGATCGGCCGCATGGACTCCGCTGCGCACATGCTGCGGAGCCTCGCCGGCGAGATGGGGACAACCCTCGAGGTAGACGGCGGCTGTCTCCTCTCCGAACGGGCCCGCCTCACCGGGATCGATTCAGCACCGCCCGAGGGGAGAACGCTCCGGGGCGCTGGGTTCATGCTCCGGCACCCGGAAGGCTGGGCGGCGTACAACGTGGCGCGCCCATCGGACGAAGAGGCGCTGAGTGCGCTCACGGGCGGTCGGGTCACCTGTCCAGAGGCCATGGCGCTCCAGGACTGGGCCACCAAGACATCACGCGCAGAGGCCCTGCGGACCGCGGCGCTGCTGGATATCGCGTCCGCACCGGTCGGCCGTCCCGGACAGGTCAGGGCCACCCCACCGTTCGAATTCAGCCACCCGACCCCTGCAGCGCGCCCCAGGCTGGAGGATGTGCGGGTCGCCGATTTCTCCTCTTTGTGGGCCGGGCCGCTCGCTGCCGCCCTGCTCGCCCAGGGGGGTGCACAAGTGCGCCGCTTCGAAGCCCACAACCGCCAAGAGGCCCCGCTGCCCGCCGACGCCCCTTTCGTGCAACGACTGAACGGCGCCAAGGAACGGGTCTTGTTCGACACCCGGGACCGCGACGCCATCGCCGCTGAACTCACCCACGCCGATGTGGTCATCGTCTCTGCGCGGCCCCGTGCCCTTCGAAAGCTGGGCCTGGTACCTCGGCTGGGCCAGATCTTCGTCCGGATCACGGCACACGGTGAGACGGGGGCGGACGCCGAGCGCATCGGCTTCGGCGATGACTGCGCCGTGGCAGCAGGGGCGGTCGGTTGGGTCGAGGGGCGCCCGGTGTTCGCAGCCGATGCGCTCGCCGACCCCGCGACCGGTCTGCTCGCCGCCACCGCAGTGATGGCCCTCCTACATGCCGGCGCCACCGGCGTCGTTGACCTGAATCTGCACAGGACCGCGAGTTGGTTGGTCTCGGGCGGGAGCGAACAGTGATCACTTGCGTCCTCAACGCCGACGTCGGCGGTCTCGCCGGCCAACGCGTGGTGCTCCGGGACGGCGTGGTGGAGGACATCTCTGCGGACGGGGTTGCCCCGCGCGAGGCCTCGGTGATCGATGCCCGCGGCGGGGCCCTGATCCCGGGGCTCCGCGATCATCATGTCCATGTCCGCTCGGCGGCCGCGCGCCGCACGTCCATCGAGGTCGGCGATCTCAGCGGCAGGGACGAGCTCGCAGCACGGATCCGATCGCACCTGCAACCCGGTCGCGCGCTGAGAGCCGTCGGCTATGACAGCGACCGCCTCGGCCAACTCACGCTCACCGATCTCGAAACCCTCCTACCCGGCGCACCTCCGATACGCATGCAGCACCGAAGCGGACACCATTGGGTCCTGAACACCGCCGCACGCGCCCTGGTCACCTCCCGCGGCTTCGCGGTCCCGCCCGATGGGGTCCTCTGGGACGAGGACACAGCGCTCTCCGCCTTTCCTTCCGTCGTCACGACTGCTGCTGTCACCGAGGAGTTCCGCCGCATGCGTGCACGAGGGGTCATCGGAGCGGCAGACCTCACCGTCACCAATGCCGCGGAGGATGCCGACGTCCTGCGCTCGACGGCTGCTGGGATCATCGACGTCTCCGTCTTCGGCACCCCTGATGCCGCCCGGAGGGGAGGCGTGGACGGCGTCAAGCTGCTGGTGCACGATCACCTCGGCACGTCCCCGGACCAGCTCGCAGAGTCCATCTCTTCCGTCCCGGCGGTACCCTTCGCACTGCACGCGGTGACGGATGCAGCACTCGCTCTTGGTCTGGCCGCCTGTCACGACGGACCAGACGACGTGCCCGCCAGGACGATTCGTTTCGAGCATGCCTTCATCTGCCCACCCGACGCGGTGACCGCCATAGCGGCCTCCGGCGCCTCCGTCGGCGCCCATCCCGGATTCATCCTGACCCAGGGCGATCGGCTCGTCACAGCGCTGACCGCTCCGGAGCGGCAGTGTTATCAGCCGCTCCGCTCGCTGGTCGATGCGGGCGTCGCGCTCTACGGAGGAACGGACGCGCCATATGGGACCTCCGACGTCTGGGCTGCGATGCAGGTCGCCGTCGTCCGGCGCACGCCCGGGGGCCACGCACTCGGTGCCCACGAGTCGCTGACACCCGAGGAGGCCTTGGCGATGTTCTCCACCCACGGCTTGCGTGACGAGGCCGCGGCCCCCACTGTTGCGGTCGGTGACTCAGCGGTCTGCCTGCTCGACCGCCCGTGGAGCATCGCCCGCACGGCACTCGCCAGCACCCGAGTGGTCACCGTCCTCGACCACTGACGTCAGGTCATGAGCCTGCAGTCAGCTCGTCGAAGACTTCGGCGGCCACGGAGTCCCACCCGTTCAGGCTCGTCTGAAGCTGTTCTGCCGTGCGGGCGCCGACGATCGGCGCTGTCACCCCTGGTTGACGAGCGGCCCAGGCGGCGGCCAATGCGGCCGGAGCCACACCGGCCCCGTCTGCCAGGTGGCGCAGCCGGCCGACGATCTCGAAGGCACGGTCGTCGACGAACGATGCCGTCATGGCTGCGCGCGCGCTGCCGGACACGTCCTCTGCAGAAGCGAAGCGCCCACTCAACAAGCCCGAGGCCAGCACGAAGTACGGGAATCCGTGCAGCCCGAACTCTTCGATGACCGGGCGATACCCCGTCTCGAAGCCCGTACGATCGAGCAGGTTATACCGAGCCATGACGGCCACGGGACGCCGGGCCCCGATCTCGTCCGCGACCCGGATCCACTCCCGCATCCGTTCCGGACTGAAGGTGGACACCCCGATCCCTCGGGCCAGTCCGTCGTCGATGAGTGCGTCGAAAGCACGCACGCTCTCCTCCAACGGGACGGTGGGGTCATCTCGATGCGCGTAGAAGAGATCGATGTGGTCGGTGTGCAGAATCCGGAGGGACTCCTCCGCGCCCCGGCGGATGTTGGCAGCACTCAGTCCCGGAGTGCGGGTGCCACCTCCTACCTTGGTGGCGATGACCAGGTTGTCCCGTTGCTCAGGACTGCGCGTCGCCAGCCACGAGCCCAGCACACCCTCCGCGGATCGGTCATCGTCGCCGGGGCCCTCCCAGTCCGGGGCCGTGTACACATCCGCTGTGTCAATGAGAACCGGTCCGCTGCCCGCATCGACCAAGGCATCGAGGATGCGATGCGACTCGACTCGATCTGCGGTCCACCCGAAGACGTTCGTGCCGAGCCCGATCCGCGGGTCGAGTGCGCACAACTGATCACTGATACTCATGAACTCCACCTACTCCCCGAGTAGCACCCGACGAAGCCCCCCGGAACCAGCATCCGGCTCAAGATCCCAACCACCCGTTTCCCGCTCAGATGACCGAGGCGCCGCCGTCGATCACGATGGCCTGACCGGTCGTGTAGTCGGCGCGTGGGGAGAGCAGGAACGCGGCCACGTCGGCCACATCCGCTGCCGAACCCGGCCCCGCCAGCGGCACGGCAGCCTGGTCGATCACCCGGCCGTCGCGGGGATCGTCAATCCCTCCCGGACACACCGCATTCACCCGCACCCCGTCACCCGCACGACGAGCACCGGCCTGGCGGGCGAGTTGAAGGACCGCCGCCCCCATGGCCGCATACTCGGCACTGGCACCCGGAACGTCCCAGGATGCTGCCGTGGTGGACTGCATCACGATGCTGCCTCCACCCAGAGCGGCGAGGTGGTCAGCCACCGCATCCAGTGACCCGATCGCCTCGGCCAGACTCGATGCCCCGGCCATATCCCCGAGCCAGGCGAGTTGGACACCCCCACGCCAGCCCGCCGCAGCGGCCAGGAGCACGTCCACACCCTGACCCGTGGTGCCCGACATGACCTCCCCGCCGGCCTCCCGGAGTGCG
Source organism: Citricoccus sp. NPDC055426 (assembly GCF_040677445.1). Lineage (NCBI taxonomy): Bacteria > Bacillati > Actinomycetota > Actinomycetes > Micrococcales > Micrococcaceae > Citricoccus > Citricoccus sp. NPDC055426. The sequence continues at coordinate 651,429 of NZ_JBFARZ010000001.1, read as the reverse complement.
GCCGCCAGTTCGTCAGCCACCCGGTCGGACTCATCCACGAGCAGCACGGCGGCCCCCTCGTGCACCAGCCGCCGAGCGACGGCCTCACCGATGGCCGATCCGGCCCCCGTCACCAACGCCGTCTTGCCCTTGAGTTCGAGATCCATCAGATTCCCCTTGCCTCTCCACGTCACCGCGTCACCGCGTCCCGCCGGCCCTGTCGGATCCAGCGAATTCTCCGCACACCGCATCACACGCGTAAAATGAAACAACTATTCTCCGGTCATATGTGGTTATAGTACATATCAGAACCTGAGGAGGAGGCAACCATGGATCTCGAATTGAACGGCAAGGTCGCCGTGGTCACCGGCGGCGGCAGCGGCATCGGACGCGCAACGGCGCTTCGGCTCGCTCACGAAGGCGCCGACGTGGTCGTCGCCGATCTCTCGGAAGAACGCGCCAAGGCGGTCGCTGCGGAGATCGCCGCGGCGGGCGGCAGCGCGCTTGCGGCCCCGGGAGACGCAGCAACGCCGGAGGGTGTCGACCGGATCGCCTCAGCCGCCGAGGAGTGGCGAGGACCGGTCACACGGCTGTGCCTCAATGCGGGCATCGGCGGAGAGGGCGACATCCGCTCGTTGAGCCTGGAGAACTGGCGACGTGCCTTCACCGTCAACCTCGAATCACAGTTCCTGGCGGCCCAGCGCTTCCTCGACCCGATGATCACCGCCGGTGGAGGTGCCATCGCCACGACTGGCTCCTTCGGCGCGTTCCGGTCGGGGCATCCCACCTCCACCCCTGCCTACGGCGCCTCCAAGGCAGCCGTCACCCAGCTGGTCCGGCACCTGACGGCACGGTTCTCCGAGGCCGGCGTGCGCGCGAACTGCATCTGTCCCGGATCGGTGGAGACGGGCTTCGGGGCGGCCGCCGTGGGCTCCGGAACCATGGTGACCAGTCCCATGCGAGCGCCAGCAGGTCGACGAGCACGCCCCGAGGAGATCGGCGATTGGATGGCCTTCCTCCTCTCCGAACGGGCCCGCCATCTGCGCGGCCAGGTGATCCTGGTCGACGGGGGACGCTCGCTCGTCTAGATCCAGCCCTGCTCCCACGCCACCTGAGAGGCCTCCCGCCGGGTCCCCACCCCGAGCTTGCCCATGGCGGAGGACAGGTAGTTCCGCACCGTCCCGGGGGCCAGGTGCAGCCGTTCGGCGATCTGCTGCACGGTGGCCGCGTCCCGCCCGGCGCGCAGGACGTCCAGCTCGCGGTCGGTCAGCGGACTGCGCTCGCCACCCAGGGCTGTGGCGGCGATGTCCGGGTCCACGTACCGCTTGCCCGCGGCCACGTCCCGGATGACCTTGGCGAGCTCCTCGGCCGGGGTGGACTTCGGCACGAATCCCGAGACCTTCTCGTTCAGCGCCCGGCGCAGCACCCCGGGCCGGGCATGACGGGTCACGATGATGATCTTGGTGGCCACCCGCCGCAGGATCTGCGCGGCGGCCTCCACCCCGTCCAGCTCGGGCATCTCCAGGTCCAGCAGGCACACGTCCGGGGCCAACCGGACCGCGGCGTCCACGGCCTGGGCCCCGTTGTCCACGCCGGCCACCACCTCGAAGTCCTCCTCCAACCCGAGCAGGGACTCCAACGCCCCCCGGATCAGCACCTCGTCGTCCGCGATCAGCAACCGGATCATCTGCCCTGCTCCCCCTCATCGTGTTCGTCCATCACGCCGCCTGCCCCCGGCAGGACCGGCACGCGGGCCTCCAGGACGAAGGTGTGCCCCTCGCGCCGGCCGGAGACCGTTCCCCCGGAGGCGGCGAAGCGCCGGTTCAGTCCGGACAACCCCGTGCCCGACGACGGCCCGGTCACCCCGGGTGCCCCGGCTCCCGCCTCGTCCGGCCCCGGTCCCTCGACGCCGTCGTTGGTGATGACGAGCCGCTGGCCCCCCACAGCACCGGCGCCAGGACGGGCCTCGGTTCCGGTGGCCGCCAGCTCGATGGAGACCTCCGTGGCCTCCGGGGCGTGGCGCAGGATGTTCGTGGCGCCCTCCCGGACGGCGAGCCCCAGCAGGGTCCGGGCCGCCGGGTCCTGCACGTGGATGCCCCGCAGCCGCACGGTGGCCCCGGAGGCCTCCAGCACGTCCCTGGCGTTGGCGATCTCCTCCTCGAGGGAGATCTCCCGCAGGTCGCGCACGAGCGAGCGGGTCTCCTCCAGGGCGGTGCGGGCCAGGGTGCGCACCTCGCGGATGTTCTCCTGGGCGGCCTCCGGCTTCCCGGCCCCCAGGAGGCGGTCGGCCAGCTCTGCCTTCAGGGCGATGACCTGCAGGTGGTGGCCCTGGATGTCATGCAGGTCCGAGGCGAAGCGCAGGCGCTCGCGGGCCACCGCCAGCTGGGCGGCGTCCCGGCGGGCGGCGTCCATCTGGACCACGATGTTCCACCACCAGGCGGAGAACAGGAAGACCACCGGCACGAAGAGGATGAAGAAGACCAGCGGGGGCAGCTGCTCGGCGGCCGCCTCGGTGGGGACGACCACGCCGGTCAGCTGCGCCCCGGCCCACCAGTGCACCGCCAGCAGGCCCAGCCCCGCGGTGAGGACCAGCCGCCGGGTCATGCCGCGGACCAGGATGGCCAGGACGTTCGAGGCGAGCCACAGGGGGACGCCCCCGGGGACGGCCCCACCCGGCAGCCACAGGGTCAGCACCCACACGACCACGGGCGGCGCCAGCAGGAGCACGGTGGCCCAGGGATGCGGCCAGCCCCTGCCCATGCCGTGCCGCACCAGCCACGTGCACAGGGACTGGGTCAGGCCGCTGAGAGCGATGAACACGACGGTGGTGACCACCACCCACGAGAACCGGCCGCCGGCCTCCAGATGGAAGAGGGCCAGCTGCGCCGCCGTGATGAAGGCCATGAACAGGGCGAACAACACCATCGAGAGGTAGGTGTACCACCAGGTGACGCGCACGCCACGGGCGGACCGGCCCGGAACCGTCGAGGGCAATTGCCCGGAGGAGCGGCTCAGGTGCGGTGCGGGCTGGTTCACGGTTCCCACAGTAGGCCGATGACAACTGTCACGGGGTGGCGGTGACGGTTTCGGCTCTCGGGGTGACAGCGGGGCACTACTACAGAAGGGACGCGCACGCGAGGCTGGAAGCACCATCCACCAGCAACACCCGACGCCTCAGAAAGGCTCCCCCATGGACTTCGTGGCCCAGCTCCAATCCTTCACCGAATCCCTGCCGACGGCCCTGCAGTTCCTCGGCATCGCCGTCGCCGCCCTGGTGCCCTACGTGGAGGGCGAGGGCGCCGCCATCATCGGGGCCGTCGCCGGGATCAGCCCCTGGATCGCCATCCCGGTGGCCATCGCCGCCAATGTGGGCATCGTGGCGTTGATCGTGCTCTCTTTCGAGAGGCTGCGCGCGGGGATCGTGAATCGACGGATCGCCGCCGGCAAGACCCCTAAACCCTCCTCGGAGAAGCAGCAGAAGGTGCGCCGGGCCCTTGAGAAGTACGGGGTCCCCGGCGTCTCCCTGCTCGGCCCCTTCCTGCTGCCCACCCACTTCACCGCCGCCGCGCTGACGTCCTTCGGGGTGGCCAAGGGCCGGGTCATCACCTGGCAGGCGGTGGCCATCACCCTCTACGCGGTGGTGTTCGGCGCGCTGTTCTACGGCCTGGTCACCACGATCGCCTGAGATCCCTCCCCACCGGCGCGCGTGCGGGCTACGGTGACTGCATGACCTACTCGCCCGGACCCCACGACCTGCCCGCCCTGATCCGAGCGACCCTGGAGGCCGCCCAGGACAGTCCGCACGGCCGCCACGGTGACCTGCTGCTGCGGGACGGCCATCTGCGCCAATCGATCATCGCCCTGACCTCCGGCTCCGTCCTGGCGGACCACAACGCCCCGCCCGCCGCGACCCTGCAGGTGATGCAGGGCGAGGTGGTGGTCACCGCCGGCCCCGGGGAGGACGTGAGCCTGCAGACGGGCCAGCTGGTCCAGCTGACCAAGGAACGCCACGGCGTGACGGCCCTGCAGGACAGCGTGTTCCTGCTGACCACCGTGACCGGGGTCCTCGACGAGAGCCACGGCTGATCCACCTTCCGGTGACAGCCGGCCGCCGGCCGGTAAACTGACCCTCTCCACGCCACCCTGCAGTCCGCCGGGAGGCCCCCGCACCGGAAGAACCCCCATGACCCCGTCCCGCACCCGCCGCCCCCGCGTGGCCACGGTGGCAGCAGCCATCGTGGGAGCCGGAGCACTGACCCTGAGCGGCTGTGCCCTCATCGGCCCCCAGCTCGGTGACACCGCCGCCGCCGAGGCCGACCCCCTCGTCGAGAGCCTCGACCTGGTCAACCCCGGCCAGCTCACCGTCTGCGCCGACGTCCCCTATCCGCCCTTCGAGTTCCAGCAGGGCAGCGAGCTGGTCGGCTATGACATCGACATCGTGCAGCGGATCGCCGACGACCTCGGGGTGCCGCTGACCGTGGTCGACTCCTCCTTCGAGGCCATCGAGTCCGGCTCCTCGCTGACCGGCTGTGACGTCAACGCCTCCTCGATCTCCATCACCGAGCCCCGCCAACAGGTCATGGCGTTCTCCGTCCCCTACCTGGACGACGATCTGGTGCTCGTGGCGGAGAAGGGTTCCGGCATCACGGACCTCGAATCCGCCCAGGGCCGGCGCGTCGGGGTCCAGGCCGCCACCACCGGCGAGCGCTTCGCCGAGGAGAACGGCCTCACCCCGATCCAGTTCGAGGACGGCGGCATGCAGATGGAGGGCCTGCGGGCCGGCACCGTGGACGCCGTGCTCGGCAATCAGTCCGTGGTGCTCTACAACGTGAAGGACGACCCTGCCTACGAGGTGGTCGCGGCCCTTCCCACCGGTGAGCAGCTCGGGGTGGCCGTGGCCCCGGACAAGGCCCAGCTGCTCTCGGCGGTCAACGCCTCCCTGCTGGGCATGGAAGAGGACGGCAGCCTGGACGAGTCCCGGGCCCGCTGGTTCGGCGAGAGCGCGACGGAGGGCACCGAATGAGCACCCCTGACACCACCACCGCCCCGCGGAGAATGACCAACCGGCGCCGCCGCCAGCTGTCCCTGGGCCTGCAGGCCGGGCTCTTCGTCCTGGTGATCCTGGTCCTGGTCCTGGTCATGGACTGGGAGACCTTGGGCCAGTCCGTCTTCAACTTCGCGGAGATCGGCCCGCTGTTCCCGGACATCATCCTGGTCGGTCTCGGAAACACCCTGCTCTACACGGTCTCCTCGTTCGTGGTGGGCCTGCTCGGCGGCATGCTGCTGGCCCTGATGCGCCTCTCCTCCTTCCCGCCGTACCGGTGGCTGGCCACCGCCTACATCGAGCTGTTCCGCGGGCTGCCCGCGCTGTTGGTCTTCATCGCCTTCGGCTACGGCGTCCCCTTCGCCTTCGGTGTGCAGTGGCCCATCCCCCTGGTGGTGATGGCGTCCTTGGGCCTGGTGTCCTCGGCCTACATCGCCGAGACCCTGCGTGCCGGCCTGCAGGCCGTCCCGAAGGGCCAGGTCGAGGCCGCCCGCTCCCTCGGGATGCCCGCCTGGCGCGCCATGGTCACCATCGTCCTGCCCCAGGCGTTCCGCCTGGTGCTGCCGCCGCTGACCAACGAGGTCATCCTGCTGACCAAGGACTCCTCCCTGGTCTACGTCCTCGGCCTGGCCGCCCACGAGTACGAGCTGACCAAGTTCGGCCGGGACGGCATCACGGCCCTGGACGCGGGTCTGACCCCCGTGCTCATGGCCGGCGTCATGTACCTGATCATCACCGTCCCGCTGTCCCTGTTGGCCCGCCGGTTCGAATCGCGCACCAACCGCACCCGCGTCTGAGAGGGAAGAAGATGACCGAGACCATCCACGCCGGAGGATTCAGCATCTCCGGCCTGCACAAGTCCTACGGCTCCAACGAGGTCCTCAAGGGCATCGACCTGACCGTCGCCCCCGGCGAGGTGGTCTGCCTGATCGGGCCCTCGGGGTCCGGCAAGTCCACCCTGCTGCGCTGCGTCAACCTGCTCGAGACCCCCGACCAGGGCGCCGTGACCGTCAGCGGCTTCGACGCCACGGACCCGGAGGTGGACCTCAACGCCATGCGCCGCCACGTGGGCATGGTGTTCCAGCAGTTCAACCTGTTCCCGCACCTGTCCGTGCTGGAGAACTGCACGGTGGCCCAGACCAAGGTGCTGAAGCGCACCAAGGCCGAGGCGGCCGGCGTCGCCCGGAAGAACCTGGCACGCGTGGGGCTGGAAGGCTTCGAGGAGCGCTACCCGGACCAGCTCTCCGGGGGCCAGCAGCAGCGCGTGGCGATCGCCCGGGCGCTGTCCATGGACCCGCAGCTGATGCTCTTCGACGAGCCCACCTCCGCGCTGGACCCCGAGACCGTGGGCGAGGTGCTCTCCGTGATGCGGCGCCTGGCCGCGGCCGGCATGACCATGCTCGTGGTCACCCACGAGATGGGTTTCGCCCGGGACGTGGCAGACCGCGTGGTGTTCATGGACGGCGGCGTGGTGGTGGAGGAGGGCCCGGCGGAGCAGGTCATCGGCTCGCCGTCCCAGCCACGCACCCAGGACTTCCTGCGCCGGGTGCTGAACCCGACCGAGGTGGATCTGTAGGCTCAGGAGCCGTCGCCGGCCTCCGGGGTGTAGTGCCCCCGCTGGGCGGGGTGATAGTCGGCGAAGTCCACGGCCTCCACGTCCCCGCCGCCCAGGGCCAGCGTGAGCCGGTCGAGGTAGTACTCCCAGCCGGGGCCGACGTCCCCGGCCATGGTCTCGAAGCCGGCCACCGGCTGCCGGAAGACCAGGTCCGTCCCGGCCCCCGACGCCGCGTGGTCCAGGGAGACCCGCAGCCTCCAGTCCGCGCCCTCGGGGTCTGTCAGCGTCACCTCGAGGCGTGAGGGCCGCTCGCAGGCCTCGATCACGCACTCCCCCGGCGTCTCCGGGGCCTCCACCATGGCCAGTTGCACGCTGCCGGAGGCCGGGTCCCCCGTATACGTGCCGTACCAGCCCAGCAGCTCCGGATCCGTGAGGTACGCCCACACGTCCTCCGGGGGGTGGTCCAGCCTCCGCTGGATCTGGATGGTCAGGCCCTCCGGCCCGTCCACGAGGGCGCCGGTGGGTTCGCGCGGACCGTTCTCAGACATGCGTTCATTCTCGCCCCCTCTGGCAGGCTGGGTCCATGACTCCCGCCGCAGGATCCGCCGCCTCCCCGTTCTTCCCCGATGACCGGACCATGTATCAGCGCATGCTCGCCGGAGACCCCTACCGGGCGGACGACCCGGAGACCGCCGCGCTGTCCACCCGGGCCCAGCTGCTCACCGAGCGGTACAACGCCACCTCGATCACCGAGGGTGGCCTCCGCCGGACGCTGCTGGAGGAGCTGCTGGGGACGTGCGGCGAGGGGATCGAGGTCCGTCCCCCGTTCCACCTGGACTACGGCCGGCACCTGCACCTGGGTGACCGCACCTTCGCCAACTTCGGGCTGGTCGCCCTGGACTGCGCCGAGATCCGGATCGGAGCGGACGTGCAGATCGCCACCCACGTGCAGCTGCTCACGGCCACCCACCCGCTTCAGCCGGGCCCGCGCCGGGACAAGTGGGAGGGTGCCGCGCCCATCACGATCGGGGACAACGTGTGGCTCGGCGGTGGGGTGATCGTGGGCCCGGGCGTGAGCATCGGCCAGAACACCGTGGTCGGCGCGGGATCCGTGGTCACCCGAGACCTGCCGGCGGACGTGGTGGCGGTGGGCGTGCCCGCCCGGCCGGTCAAGGGCCTGCCCGCGGACCCGGCCGCCGGCTGGGACCGCGGCGCGGCGGAGGACTGACCGCCACGCGCCCCGCCGACTGCGCCCCGTCCCGTCGACCACGTCGGCCGCCGGCAATCGTGCATCCCATACTGGGATTCGATTCGGTATACTCTGACCATGAGCACCCAGATCGCCGTACGCCTGCCGGACCAGCTGGTCGCGTTTCTCGACCGGGCCGTGGCCGAGGGGCTTGCACCCAGCCGGGCCGCCCTCGTCACCTCCGCCCTCGAGCGCGAGTTGCGCCGGCACCTCGCCGAACAGGACGCCCAGACCCTCCGCGACCAGGGAGCTGCCGACGAGCTGGACGACCTCGTGGTGTGGTCAACGGATCAGCACGGCCAGAACACGCTGGTCGACTGACGGTGCGTGAGATCTGCCTCGCCCGCCTGGACACGACCCGCCCAGTCCTCGTCCTGACCAGGGAAGCCGCCCGGTCATCGATGACCAAGGTGACCGTGGCCCCCATCACCACCACCGTGAAGGGGCTCTCCAGTGAGGTCCCCGTCGGAACCTCGAACGGACTGGCCCAGGCCGGCGCCGTCGCCCTCGACAATGTCGTGACGATCCCCGCCGCGTCGCTGGGCCGCACCGTGGGGTTCCTCCAGCCCGACCAGGAACGGGACCTCGCCCGAGCGGTGATCCTCGCCTATGACCTGGAGGTGCCACTCCTCAGCTGACGGGACGCATCAGTACTGGGCCGGCCCAGACGAACCGGCCTGGTAGTCCCGCAACGGTGCGGCCCCGGAGTCGAAGGCGCGCCGGCCCTGGAGCACCCAGCGCAGCACCGAGCCGCTGAACCCTCCCTGAACCACGACGACCCGGCGCCTTCCGCGGGGAAGGGGCCGGGCCGTCGTCGGGCACGGGTGTTCAGATGCTCTTGCGCATCTTCTGCAGGTCCTTGCGGGCGGCGCGCAGGGCACCGGTCTGCTCCTCGCGGGCCTTGTTGATGGCCTCCGCCTTCTCCGCAGCGGCGGCCCGGATGGCCTCGGCCTGCTCGGACTTGGCGGCCTCGATGGCGGCCACCTTGGCCTCCTTGGCGGCCTCCAGCTTCTTGGACCGCTTGGAGGCGGCGGCGTTCTTGCGGCCGGTCCGGTTCACGGCGCCGTCGATCATCAGGGCGGTGCCGATGCCGAACAGGAAGACGTCCTTGGCCACGGCGGTGCCCTGCTCGGAGGGGCGGATGCCGTCCGACTCGGTCATGAAGTCCGTGTTCTTGTACATGGCCAGCAGGCCACCCGAGAACGCGGTGACGGCCGCGCCGGCCATCCAGCCGGGCACGAACGGCAGCAGGCAGGCGGCGCCGACGCCGATCTCCGAGGCGGCGATGAACTGCTTGAACTGCTTCGGGGTCAGGTCCTTGAGGAACGGAAGACCGTTGGCCCCCAGGTCCCGCATCTGTTCGGCCTGCTCATCCGTGAGCTTGGTCTTGTTGATGCCGGAGTTGAGGATGAAGGCGCCGGCGGTCAGCCGAAGCGGGATCTGGGCGATGCTCATGGAAAGTCCTTCCGATGGTCTTCTAAAGATTCCGATCTCAGCCTATAACCACCCGGGGCCCACGGGATACTGGGAGCATGGAAGACCACGCGCGCAACACCGCCAACCAGAATCTGTGGGCCAAGATGGTGGCCGACGATCCCGAACACTCCCGCCGGTACGCCGACCGGTGGCGGCAGCTGGCCGCCGAGGGTATGGACCTGGACGGGGAGGCCCGGCTGGTCGACGCCATGGCCTCCCGCGGCGCCCGGATCCTCGACGCCGGTTGCGGCACGGGCCGGGTGGGCGGCTACCTGGCCCGGCGCGGCCACCGGGTGACGGGAGTGGACCTGGATCCGCACCTGATCGAGGTGGCCACCGAGGACCACCCCGAGGGCGACTGGTACGTGGCCGACCTCGAGTCCCTGGACGCCGCCGCCCTGCAGGCCCTGGGCGAGTCCGAGCCCTTCGACCTGGTGTTCTCCGCCGGCAACGTCTTCGGCTTCCTCTCCCCCACCTCCCGCGGCGAGGTGCTGGACCACCTGTATGCGCTGCTGCGGGACGGGGGCCGGGCCGTGATCGGCTTCGGCGCCGGCCGCGGCTATGACTTCGGCGATTTCACCGACGACGCCGGCCGGGCCGGGTTCCGCGTCCAGGGCCGGTTCGCCACGTGGCAGCTGGACCCGTTCCCCGCCGATGCCTCCGAGGCGGACTTCCTGGTGGCCGTCCTCGCCCGCTGACCCCCGGGGCTACTCCTCCTCGGCGCCGTGCGCGTCCTTGGCGGCGTCCATGAGGACCTCGATGCTCAGGCGGTTCATGCCCATGAGGGCGGACTGCAGGCACGCGGAGGCCTCTCGGTCATCGCCGGCCATGACCTCGTAGACCACCTCGGGGACGACCTGCCAACGCATGCCGTACCGGTCGGTGACCCAACCGCAGGCGACCTCCTGCCCGCCGCCGGCGCTCAGCGCGTCGGCGAAGTGGTCCACCTCCTGCTGGTTCGCACAGCGGACCTCCACGGAGACCGCGTCCGTGTAGGGCACGTCCCCGCCGCCGTTGAGGGCGGTGAACCGCTGGCCGTCGAGGGTGAAGTCCACCGTCAGGACCTCGCCGCGGTGCAGGACGACCTCGTTCCCGTCCGGGGCGATGTCGATGTCCGTGCGATGCACGGCCTCCACCCGGGAGTCCGGGCGGTAGCCGGCGAACGCGTCCACGTAGAACCGGGCGGCCTCCTCCGCCTGGCCGTTGAACCACAGGCTGGTCACGAGCTGGGGGCGTTGCGGGGTGGCGGGTTTCGTGTCCATGCCACCAGTGTTCTCCGGAACGTACGCGGAGGCCACGGTTGACGCCCCAAATACGTCGGTCGTGGGATCATTCCAACAGGGAGCCAGTCGGTCCCGTCCCTGACCTGGGCAGTCCTAGGGCCCTGGCGGCGGCCATTGCTTCTTCGGCGACGATCTCGTAGTTGTCGACCGGCGCACGGAGAGCTACGGAATGTTCGCCATACTTGTCGAACGCCAGCCGCACAAGTTCTTCGGCCCGCTCTATCCCCAGCGCGAGCACTATGTGACCGAGATCCTCGATGTCTTTGGTGCGCTCGGCTGCCATCTTCATGGCAGCCAGAGTGGGCAGGTCGGCAAGCCGGACCGCTGAGGATGTCCCCTCAGGTCCCGCAATCCACTGGGCTTCGTCGGGCAGGAATGCCTCCGCATTGCGGTTCATCCACTTCGGGGGCAGGCCATAGTCCCGCGCCATATCGGTGATCACCTCGTCGACAGTGTCGCCCGGGGAGTATCGTGCGTCGATGTCCCCGGTCGCGCGGTCCAGCACACCATGGAGCAGAAGGGCTGCCCCGCCGACGACCTGGATGTCCACTGCGACGTCCCGAGCTGCGAGCCGAGCCTCCAACTCACGGAGCAGCTCGACGACGTCATCCCGACGAAACTCCCGTCTGATGGTCAAACCGTTGCCAGATCCCGCTCACGGATCCAAACATTCATCGCAGCGATCTCACGGGGGGTCTCACTCCGGATGAGGTCTTTCATCCGGTCGCTGACCGGATGCAGTTTCTCGGCCAGGAAGACCGGCTCGGACGACTTCTTAGCCCGCTTGGCCCATCCAGGGACGGGGGTCTGAGTCTTGGCTGCTACCCAGCGGGTGACTGCCCCGAGAGCCGCCCGGTAGGCCTCGTCGTCCAGGGTCGGGGCGAGTGGCATCAGCACCCGACCCGCTGAAATCGACTCGCTGGCGTACTCCCCCAGCAGACGGATAGCGAAATGAAAGTCGCCGTCGCGGATCGTTCGGGCGAAGTCACCAGCAAACTCGCGGGTCGCCGTGTCGTCTGCGGTGATGCTCAGGCCGAGGACCCGCATTGCTTTCAGCGCCAAACCGAAGGACGCGCCGTCCTTTCCGGCTTCCAGGTCCACGATGAACTTGCGGGAGGTGCCGATGGCGTCGGCAAGAGCCTGCTGTGTGTATCCCTGAGCCTTCCGCCGCTCGCGCAACGTGCGGCCGATCGTCTCCGCATTCATGGTCATCAGCTCATTATGGCACCGTTTGGTGACATTTCCACTCCCGCTCGTTGCGACCTCGGGCGGTCCCTCAGGCGAAGTTCGGCACGATCGTCCGGCGGATCGCCTGGGCGATGGTGGAGAAGTCCTGCAGCGGATCCTGGCCGAGCACGGCGGCCCAGTACTGCAGCATCTCCTCCACGTAGCGGTGCCCGTGCCCGCCCGGGACGGACACGGACTGCGGCATGTCCGAGGCCACCTGCCAGAACGTGACCCAGGGCAGCCAGCGCAGGGTGCGGGAGACGTCGAGCCCGGCGTTCTCCTTGGCCCAGTCGGGCTTGCGCCACATCAGCTCCGGGCTCCACCAGACCACCGGGTCCGAGGCGTGCTGGGCCACCACGATCCGAGGGCCGTCCCACGGGCCGAACGGGACACCGGTGAAGTCGGTGACCAGGTCCTCGGGCTTGGTCGCGAAGCGGACGTGCCGGCCCTCGTCCACCACGGGCGCGATCTCCGGGGTGCCGCGGCGCCGGAACGGTGCCAGCGAGGTCCAGAAGTCCGCGAACCGGGGCAGTCCCGCCCAGACCGCACCGTCCACGCGGCGGACCATGTCCTCCAGTGACTCGAAGGCCTGGGTGCCGCCCAGCGCGCCGAGGGACTCCCCGCCCACGAGCAGCTTCGGCCGCCGGCCGGGTGGCAGGGTGTCCAGCTCGGCCTCGACGGCGGTCAGCAGGGCGCGGGCGGCCAGCACGGGCGTGGTGCGGTCGGCGACGAAGGCGATGCCGGAGGGCAGGTAGGTGTACTGCATGGAGGCGAGCGCGCAGTCGCCGCCCGTGAGGAACTCCACCGAGGCGGCGGACCATTCCTGCAGCCAGCCGGTCCCCGTGGTGGTCTGCACCAGCAGCACCTCGCGCTCGAAGCCGCCGGTGCGATGCAGCTCCGCGACGACGGCCGCGGCCGTGGCCTCCAGGTCGCGGCCCTCCTGCCACCCGGCATAGGCCCGGATGGGCGTCAGGGCCGGCCGGCCGGTGGCCTCCTCGATGTCCACGGCGCGGGGCCCGTCGGAGACGACGGCCTGGCCCTTGGCGCCCAGGGTGCTCCAGGGCTCATGGGACGCCTCCGAGCCCGATCGTTCGATCTCCACGGGCGGGACCCGGCCCGGCAGCAGCTTGGCGTTGGTCTCCTGGGCTGCCTTGGACAGCCGCTCCAGCAGCCGCCGGTAGACCACCTTGTCCAGGATGAAGGCGGTGCCGGTGGCGGTGGCGCCGGCGCCGATCACGGCCGCCACCGGATCCGGCATCACCGGCTTGAGGGCCTGCGAGATGCGGGCCGCCACGGCGTTGACGCCGCGGCCGGCCGTGACGAGTCCGGCGGTCAGCGCCAGGCCGCCGGCCACCCCCAGCACGTGCTCCCGGGTGCGGACGGGGCGGGTCTCCATCAGGCCGGCGATCTCCGCCTGGGCCCGCTGGTTCCTGAGCCAGGTCAGCCCGCTGATGCCGAACATGACCCAGGGCAGGGCCCGGGAGACGGGACGGAACCTCTCCTCGTCGATCCGCACCTCCACCCCGAGGGTCCGGCCCAGGCCCCGGGCGGCGGCCACCCCGGCGGCGCCGGCCACGTAACCGAAGGTCTGGGACAGTCCGGTGGCCGCCGAGGTCATCCACCAGGTGCGCGGGATGAAGCTCGGGGACAGTGAGACCCAACTCATGATGTGGGCTCCGACCAGCCCGGATGTGTCGGGTTTCAACGGCATGACCCCCATTATGCCTGCCGCCTTCACGCTGCCGTTTCGGCGGTTCACAGCGACGTCCGCGAGAATACGTGACATGACGCTTCTGAGCACCACCACATCCGCCGGCGCCGCGGCCCCCGCGGGCGAGGTCTCCTACGGGTGGCTGGGGGACATCGTCGTGTCCATCATGGAGGCCATCGGCCCGGTCGGCGTGGCCGTGGCCGTGTTCGCGGAGAACCTCTTCCCGCCGATCCCCTCCGAGCTGATCCTGCCGCTGGCGGGCTTCACCGCGGCGGGCGGGCAGTTCGGCCCCTGGGAGGCCACGATCTGGGCCACCGTGGGTTCGGTGGTCGGCGCGCTGATGCTCTACGGCGTCGGCGCGTGGCTGGGCCGCGTGCGCATGTACCGGATCGCCAACTGGCTGCCGCTGGTGGACATCGATGACGTGGAGAAGACCGAACGCTGGTTCAACCGGTACGGCTACTGGACCGTGCTGCTGGGCCGCATGATCCCGATCTTCCGCTCCCTGATCTCCATCCCGGCCGGGATCGAGCGCATGAACCTGTGGCTGTTCACCCTGTTCACGCTGATCGGCTCCGGGCTCTGGAACACGATCTTCGTCTGGGGCGGGTTCATGCTCGGGGAGAACTGGCACGTGGTGTCCGACTACGCGGACGTCTTCTCCAACCTCGTGCTCGTGGCCGTCCTCGTCTTCCTGGCCTGGTGGATCACCGCGCGCGTGCTGCGCAACCGCCGGCGCGCACGGGACCCGGAGTTCCAGCAGACCACCCCCGAGGAGGCCGCGGCCCGCATGGACGCCCTGCTCTCCGACGACCCGGAGTCGCCCCGCCCCTGAGACTTTTGAGGGCAATCCTCACCGTGTGGATCGCCCTGACAGTCGATGGACGCGCGGTGAAGGACGGGGATTGAAGGACGGGGTACGACGACGGCCGGTCGCCTTCCGCGGAGAAGGTGACCGGCCGTCGTCGTGCCCGGGGTCCCGGAACCTCAGCGGTAGCCGGCCTGCGCGGCCGGCAGGTACTGCGGCAGGGAGCGGGCCTGCCCGGAGTCCACGATCTTCTTGCCCAGCGGCATCAGGGAGACGGGGATCATGCGCAGGTTAGCGATCCCCAGCGGGATCCCGATGATCGAGATGAACATGGGGATGGCGGTCAGCACGTGGCCGATGGCGATCCAGAGTCCGGCCACGATGAACCAGATGACGTTGCCCAGGCCCGTGAAGACGCCCAGGCCGGGCTGGGTGTCCACCACCGTCCGGCCGAACGGCCACAGGGCATAACCGGCGATCCGGAACGAGGCGATGCCGAACGGGATCGTGATGATCAACAGGCAGCAGACCAGTCCGGCCAGGAAATAGCCCAGGGCCAGCCAGAGTCCGCCGAAGACCAGCCAGATGACGTTGAGGATCAGGTTCAGGGTGCTGTTCATGCCCCCATGCTCCCAGCAGGTCCGTCTCAGGGGCTAGCCTGACGGAAGTCGCAAAAGGGGAGTTCATGCAGAACCACAGGTCAGCGGGCCGTTTCCGCCGCATCCGTCCGAACCGGTCGATCCACCCGCCCCGGGCCACTCGAGCCACTCGGGCCACCCGATCGCTCGCGGCCTTCGGACTGGTCTCGGCGCTGCTGCTGACCGCCACCGGCTGCTTCGGGCCGTCGCGGCCGGCCCCGCACGAGGCCGCCGGAACCCTGTCCAGGGCCATCAGCACGGGCGACTATGCCGGTGTCCCCCTGACCCCGGAGGCACGGGACGTGCCCGGCCTCCTCGAGGAGGCGCTGACCGACCTCCAGGACTCGGGAGCCGGCGTGGTCGTGACATCGGCAGAGGTGGACGCGGAGGACAGCGGCCGGGCCACGGCCGCCCTGACCGTCGAGTGGCAGCTGGACGAGGGGGACACCACCGGAGAGGTCGGCGCCATCTCGGAGCGCAACTGGTCCTATGACACCACCGCGGAGCTGGTCTGGGACGAGGAGGGCCAGGAGTGGCTCGTCGACCTCGCGCCGGACACGGTGGTGCCAGGCCTGGAAACCGGTGGCACGGTACAGGTCACCGAGGTCCCGGCCGAGCGGGGCAGCATCCTGGACGGAGCGGGCGAGGAACTGATGATGGAGCGGGACGTGGCCGTCCTGGGGCTGGACAAGTCCCGTCTCGCGGCAGCCGGGGCCGACTCCCTGGCCGCGGCCGTCGCCGAGTCGGCGGCCGCGGTGGCGGAAGCCGCCGGCGTGAACGTGGAGGCCTTCGTGGCCCGGGCCGAGGCCGCCGCGGAGCAGGCCTTCGTCCCGGCCATCACCCTGCGCGACAACGGGGTCACGGAGATCCCCACCGCGCAGATGGCGGAGATCCCGGGCGGGCGTGTCCTCGAGGACACGGCCGTCCTGGCACCCAGCCGGGCCTTCGCCCGTGACGTCCTGGGGACCTACGGCGAGCCGGACGCGGAGCAGATCGAGGCCTCGGACGGCGAGCTCCGGGCCGGCGTCGAGGTCGGGCTGTCCGGATTGCAGGCCGACTGGCAGGAGCACCTGGCCGGCTCCCCCGGCGTGGAGATCACCATCGACAACCCGGACGCCTCTGACGCCCCGGACGGCACCGCGGCGGCGGCCGATCCCGTCTTCAGGAGCGAGCCGACCCCCGGGCGGGATCTGACCTCCACGCTCAACCGGCAGGTGCAGGCCGAGGCAGAGGCCGTCGTCGCCGCCTCGGAGGTGCCGGCCGGGCTGGTCGCGCTGCGCCCCTCGGACGGGCAGGTGCTGGCTGCGGCCTCCGGCCCCGAGGGCTGGCCGGTGGCGGTCTCCGGGTCCTATGCGCCGGGCTCCACGTTCAAAGTCGTCACGGCACTGGCCCTGCTGCGGTCCGGGCTCGCCCCGGAGGACACCGTGCAGTGCCCGGCCTCCATCAACGTGGGCGGGATGGTGATAGGCAACTATGACGGTTATCCGGCGGCCTCCGTGGGTCAGATCCCGTTCTCCGAGGCCTTCGCCGAATCCTGCAACACGGTGTTCGTGGGTTCGTACCAGGACCTCTCGGCCGCAGATGAGACCGAGGCCGCCGAGGCTCTGGGGCTGGCCGCCGACCCGGTGACCGGCCTCGACTCCGCCTTCCTCGCTTCCGTCCCGGATGACTCCACGGGCACCGAGCACGCCGCCAACCTCTTCGGCCAGGGCGTGGTGGAGACCTCCCCGCTGGGCATGGCCACCGTGGCCGCCTCGGTGGCCGCCGGGCACACCGTCCGCCCTGTCTTCGTGACCGATCCGGCGGTGGAGGTCCCTGCCGCCCCGGAGACCGGCATCACGGCCGCAGAGGCCGGACAGCTGCAGGAACTGATGGCCGGCGTGGTGGAGACGGGCACCGCGGAGATGCTCCAGGACGTCCCGGGGGCCCCGGTGCTGGCCAAGACGGGCACCGCCCAGTTCGTAGCCGATGGCGAGGACCTGGCGCACACGTGGCTGATCGCGATCCACGGGGACCTGGCCGTCGCCCTGTTCTTCAACGAGGGTCTGGGCGGCGGCTATGACAACGGGCCGGTGGTCCGGGACTTCCTGACCGCCGTGGAGGAGTTCCTGCCCTCCGGCGGCTGAACCGTCGGCGGCGCGTGGCTCCCGGTAGCCTTGGTCTCCTGATGAGCAGCGAACCCCCCTCCCCCGGCGGCGCCCCCGCGCAGCACGCCCACGGCCACAACAACAGCCCCGATCCAGAGCTGTACCGCACCGAGCCGGTCTCCTTCGTGCGCCGCGGAGACCGCCTGACCACCCGCCGGCAGCGGACGTGGGACCGGGCCGCCGGCACCTACATCGTGGAGGTGCCCCGGGACCGCGCCGCCACGTCCGTGGCCGAGGGCGCCCGCATCGACTGGGCCGGGGTCTTCGGCCGCAGCGCCCCGCTCGTGGTGGACATCGGTTCCGGCCTCGGCGAGTCCACGGTACAGGGTGCCGTGGACCATCCGGACTGGGACCTCATCTCCGTGGAGGTCTACACCCCCGGCCTGGCCGCTCTGCTGGTGCAGATCGAGGACCGGGGCCTGGACAACGTGCGCGGCCTCCAGGCCAACGCCCCCGAGGTCCTGGACCGGTTGCTGCCCGCCGGCGGCGTCCAGGAGGTCTGGGTGTTCTTCCCGGACCCCTGGCACAAGACGAAGCACCACAAGCGCCGCCTGGTCTCCCCCGCCTTCGCCGACCGCGTGGCCCGGGTGCTGGCCCCCGGCGGCGTGCTGCGGCTGGCCACCGACTGGTCCAGCTATGCCGTCCACATGCGCGAGGTCATGGACGCCCACCCGCAGTTCGCCAACGAGCACCCGGGCCGCGCCGCCGGAGCCGGGTCCCCGCTGACCCGCGTGCGGGTGGAGGGCCGGGAACTGACGGTCGGAGCGCAACCGGTGGCCCCGCGCGTCGGGACCCTGCGGGCCGGCGTCAGCGAGGCCACCGCGGGCGCCTCGGTCCAGGACCCGGTGGATCACCGCGGCGGCTGGGCGCCCCGGTTCGAGGGGCGGCCGTTGACGAGTTTCGAGTCCAAGGCGCTGAACGCGGGGCGCCTGGTCTTCGACCTCACCTACCGCCGGGGCTGACGCCGCCGCGCCGGTGCCTTTGCGCCTGGACTGTCCGGGGTGAATACTGGTAGGCCGAATCATTCACCGGCCTCCACCCAGGGCGCCACCGTTGCGCCCGGTTGCGGCGCGGCGCCCTGGGCAGGTCACAACGATTGGACCTCGGTGCCCGACACCACGCCTTCCCCGACCAGTCCCGACCCCGCGTCCGGACGCGACTCCCGGCCCGGCAGCGCCGGTGTGGTGGGACTGTACCCCCACGATATCCACCCCGGCCTGGTGCCGGGCATCGGCGTGGACGAGCAGCGCAACCGCTTCGGCCTGGACAAGATCGTCTTCGGTGTCACGGCGGTGCTGATCGTCGGCTTCGTGGCCTGGGGCGTGCTGGCTCCGGAGTCGGTGTCCGAGACGTCCACGGCGGCGTTCGGCTGGTCCATGACCAACGCCGGCTGGCTGCTGAACATCACGGCGATCGTGGCCCTCGGCGCCATGCTCTACATCGGCTTCAGCCGCTTCGGCAAGATCCGGCTGGGCCGCG
Source organism: Citricoccus sp. NPDC055426 (assembly GCF_040677445.1). NCBI lineage: Bacteria > Bacillati > Actinomycetota > Actinomycetes > Micrococcales > Micrococcaceae > Citricoccus > Citricoccus sp. NPDC055426. The sequence continues at coordinate 632,833 of NZ_JBFARZ010000001.1, read as the reverse complement.
ATGACGAGGAGCCCGAGTTCTCGCGGTTCTCCTGGGTGGCCATGATGTTCGGCGCCGGCATCGGCGTCGGGATCTTCTTCTTCGGCCCCTCGGAACCGCTGTCCCACTACCTCTCCCCGCCGCCGGACACGGTGGGCGCCGCCACCGACTCGTCCCTGCACCAGGCCATGGCGCAGTCGCACTTCCACTGGGGCCTGCACGCCTGGGCCATGTACGCCCTGGTGGGCGGCGCCATCGCGTACGCCTCCTACCGCCGCGGCCGGGTGCCGCTGATCAGTTCGGTGTTCCGTACCCTGTTCGGCGCCCGCCAGACGGACGGCTTCGCGGGCAAGGTGGTGGACATCTTCGCCATCATCGCCACCCTGTTCGGCACCGCGGCCACCCTGGGCCTGGCCGCCATCCAGATCGGCGAGGGCGTCCAGATCGTCGCCGGTGCCGGGACCCTGGGCAACAACGGGCTGATCATCATCATCGGGATCCTGACGCTGGCGTTCATCGTCAGCGCCGTGTCCGGCGTGGCCCGCGGCATCCGTTACCTGTCCAACATCAACATCCTGATGACCCTGGGCCTGATCCTGTTCGTGTTCATCGCCGGGCCCACCCTGTTCCTGCTGAACCTGCTGCCCTCCGGGGTCATGGAGTACGCGGACGAGATGTTCTCCATGATGGGCAAGTCGCTGTCCTGGGGCGCGGACACCGTCGAGTTCCAGTCCTTCTGGACCGCCTTCTACTGGGCCTGGTGGATCGCCTGGACCCCTTTTGTGGGCGTGTTCATCGCCCGCATCTCCCGCGGCCGCACCCTGCGCGAGTTCGTGCTGGTGGTGATGGGCGTGCCCACCTCCATCCTGATCTTCGCCTTCACCATCTTCGGCGGGGCCGCCATCTGGATGAACCGGAACGGGGTGGCGGGGATGGACGGTGAGGCCTCCGCGGAGTCCCTGCTGTTCTCCCTCTTCGACCAGCTGCCGCTGGCCCAGATCACCCCGTTCATCGTGATCGCGGTGCTGGCCATCTTCTTCATCACCTCCGCCGACTCCGCCTCCGTGGTGATGGGCACCATGTCATCCCGCGGCAACCCGGAGCCCAACAAGCTCGTGGTCATCTTCTGGGGCCTGTGCATGATGGGCATCGCCGTGGTCATGCTGCTGGCCGGCGGCGAGACCGTCCTGACCGCGCTGCAGAACCTGACCATCCTCATCGCCCTGCCGTTCTCCGTCATCCTGCTGCTGATGGTGGTGGCGTTCCTGAAGGACCTGTCCACGGACCCGGAGGCGATCCGCCGCGACTACGCCCGCACGGCCATCTCCAACGCCGTGCGGCGGGGCATCGAGGAGCACGGCGACGACTTCGAGCTCTCCGTCCGCGAGGCCCCCGAGGGTCGCGGCGCCGGCGCCGACTTCGACTCCACAGCGGAGCAGGTCACCGAGTGGTATCAGCGCACGGACGAGAAGGGCCAGCCCGTGGACTACGACTACGGCACCGGTACCTACGCCGACGGTTGGACCCCCGAGAACGGTGCGGACGGCACCGGGGATCCGGACCCCGCGGAGGGTGCGGGTGGTGCGGGCGGTGCGGCCGGCGTGGGTGGCGCAGCCGAGGACGCCGGCACCGCGGGCGAGGGGAAGCAGACCCCAACCGCCTGACCCCACCACTTTGAGGGCGATCCCACGGGTTGGGATCGCCCTCAAAGTGCTTCGGGGGCGGGTCAGGTGAGGGGCAGGCCTGTGGTGGCCCGGGCGATCCGGTGCAGGGAGGCCGTGCCGATGTCCCGATAGCCGAAGCCCCGGCCGAACAGCCCTGAGTCCGGCCGGTGGCGGGACGTGTTGTGGCCACGGCTCCCCGCCAGGCCCCGGGAGTCGTCCGGTCCCACATCCAGCCGGGTGAACCCGTACCAGGGGCGCCGCCGCGACAGCCACAGCCCGGCCCGGGACACGTAGTCGGACCCCGCCTGCGCCAGGAACACCTGCCCCGCCCCCAGCCCCAGCAGGCTGGGGTCCCCGGCCAACTCGCGGGGCAGCCCCACGGGGCCGGACACCACGAGGGCATCCAGCTCCACGGGCGGTTCCCGGCGCCGGAGGATCTGCAGCGCCCGGGCGGCCACCACGGTCCCGTAGGAATGGGCCTCCAGGGCGGTATGCGGCCGTGGCCCGCCGAGCCGGTGTTGGGAGTCGGACCACCCCTCCAGGTGGCGGGCGAGCCGGGCACCGCCGCGGAGCGCTGACCGCCCGGACAGCGCTCCCCAGGGCCCGGGCGGCTGGTAGCCGAGCCAGGCCACCACGCAGGGCCGTTCCGCCCCAGCGTCTCGTTGCGCGGCCCACAGTTGGGCGGCCTCCCGGACGGAGCCCCACATGGCGGTGTGCACGTGGATCCCCATCCCGGAGACCTGCCAGGTCAGGTGGGTCGCGGCCTCGGGCTCCCCCACCGCCACGGCGGCGGCGGGCGGGCGCAGCGTGCTGCCCAGGTCATACGCCAGCAGGTGCCGCTCGGGGTGGGGCCGGCCCATCGAGTCCGGTTTCAGCGCGTGGACGAGTCCGTCCAGCGCGGACCGCTGGCGGGGCCCCAGCACGGAGCGGCGGCGCATGTCGGCGCGCAGCCTGGCCCGGACGGCGCCGCGGTCGGCCGGGTCCCAGACGTCGCGCCGGCCTGCGGCGGACGGGCTCACCCTCGGCGTTTCCGGGTCCGTGACGCCGACGGGAGCGAGGGGGGCCGGGTGCCCGCCGGGCCGACGGTGATCTCGAAGACATCCGGGCCAGCCCCGAGGACCCCGGCCGGACGGCGCCAGCGCGCGGCCCGGCGGGCCCGCTCGATGGTGGCCGCCGTCTCCTGCTGGGAACGGGACCGCCCGGCGGAGGTCTCCGAGCCGTCGTCGAAGGTGGTGGTCACGTCCCCGGCCGCGCCCGCGGTGAACACCCGCGGATACCGGGCGAAGGCCTGGAAGGCCTGGATCTGGCCGGCGAGCTCGGCCACGGTGTTCTGGAGCTGCTCCACCTCGGACTGCAGGTCCACGATCCGGCGGATGCCCTCCAAGGACACGCCCTCGCGGCTGAGCTGCTGGATGGTGCGGAGCCGGTCCACGTCCTGGCGTGAGTAGCGCCGCTGACGCCCGCCCTGACGCTGCGGCACCACCAGGCCGATCCGGTCGTACTGCCGCAGCGTCTGGGGGTGCATGTCCGCCAGCTCGGCGGCCACCGAGATCACGTAGACGGGCTCATCCCAGAAGGTGGTCACAGCCGGGCCTTGTCCGCCAGCCCCGCCCTCGGATGGTGCCCGGCCGAGGCCGCGGCAAAGGCCTCCACGGCAGCGCGGGCCTCCTCTGACAGGTCGGTGGGCACGTCCACCTGCAGCTCGACCAGCAGGTCGCCCGTGGCCTTGGACGTCTTCACGCCCCGTCCCTTGACGCGCAGCACGCGCCCGGAGGACGAGCCGGCCGGGACCTTGAGCTTGACGGAGCCCTCCACCGTGGGCACCTCGATCGTGGCGCCCAGAGCGGCCTCGTCGAAGGTGATGGGCACCTCGACCCGCAGGTTCATCCCGTCCCGGTGGAAGAACGGGTGGTCCTTGACGTGGACCGTCACCATGAGGTCGCCGGGGCCGGCGGATCCCGGGGATCCCTTGCCCCGGGAGCGGACCTTCTGCCCGTCCTTGATCCCGGCGGGGATACGGACGTCGATGACCTCGCCGTCCGCCGCCCGCAGGGAGATCGTGGTGCCGCGGATGGCACCGGCGAAGGAGATCGACGTGGTGGCGGTCCGGTCCGCGCCCTTGCTGGGGGCTCCATAGCCGCCGAAGCCCCCACGGCCTCCGCCCTGGCCGCCGAAGCCGCCGAACAGGTCCGCGAACTCGGGCGGCAGGTCCCCGGCACCGGCGCCGCCCCCGCGCGGCCTGCCACCGGTGTTGAACAGGCCGCCGAACATGTCCTCGAAGCCCCCGGAACCGCCCGCACCGGCCCCGGAGCCGGATCCGGGCGCGGAGAACCGGGCGCCGGAGCCCATGGCCCGGATGGCGTCGTACTGCTGGCGTTCCTCCGGGTCGGAGAGCACGGAGTTGGCCTCGGTGACCTCCTTGAACTTCAGCTCGGACGCCTCGTCCCCGGGGTTCTGATCAGGGTGGTACTTCCGGGCCAGCTTGCGGTAGGCCTTCTTGATGTCCGCTTCCGAGGCGTCCTTGGAGACACCGAGGGTGGCGTAGAAGTCCTTGTCCACCCAATCCTGCGAGGCCATGGTGCCTCCTTTCCTGTGGCGTTCGGGGTACTCAGATGACAGCCGGGGTGATCAGCCCTCCCCGGCGGAGACCATCACCTGGGCGGCGCGCAGCACCCGCTCGCCGCGCACGTAGCCGTTGCGGAAGACCTGGACGATGTGCTCCTCCGGGACCTCCTCGTGGGGCTGGCGGATCACGGCCTCGTGGTGCGCGGGGTCGAACGGCTGCCCCGCCAGCGCCTCCTGGTCATGGCGCTGCAGGCCGAAGCCGGTGAGCACCGTGTCCAGCTTCGCGGCGATCGCCGCGAACGGCCCGTCCGTGAGGTCCCCGGCCGCCCGGGCCGCGTCGACGTCGTCCAGGACCGGAAGCATCGCGGTCAGCACGGACTGGACGGCGTTCTCCTTGGCCACGTCCCGGTCCCGCTCCACGCGGCGCTTGTAGTTCACGAACTCGGCCTGGATGCGCAGCAGGTCGTTGCGCAGTTCCTCCTCGCGGGCGCTGACGTCCGCGTAGTCCGGGTCCTGTGCGCCGGTGACGCCTTCATCGGAGGCGTCGGCGGAGTCCCCGCCGGCCTCGTTGAGGATCTGCTCCGCCTGGGAGAGCGCATCCCCCTCGGCGGCCCCGCCGGCCTCGGCGGCCCCGCCGGCTGCAGCCTGGCCCGGCTGCTCGCGGACCTTGCCGGTCTCCGGGTCGATCCGGCGCTTGTCCTGGAAGCTCACCGGCTCCTCGCGCTCCTGCTCTTCGTCGTTACCGTGGTGCGGCATACTCCATCGTCCTTTCCTCCGGTGCCCCGGGGCCGGCCGGCCCTGCCCCCGCGTGGAGCGGAGCTGCAGGACCGGCCGGCCCGGGTCCGGTGGCCAGCCGTGAAGGCGGCGGGCCGGTGATTCAGCTGGGGTGGGTGGTCGGGGGTGGGCCCTACTTGGACTCGCCGTCCTTCGGCTCCTCCTCGTCCACCACCTCGGCGTCCACGATGTCCTCGTCCTCGGCCGAGCCGGCGGCACCCTCGGTGCCCTCGGCACCGGCGGCGCCGGCCTCATCGGCCTGGGAGGCGTAGAGGGCCTCGCCGATCTTGGTCTGGGACGCCTGCAGCTTCTCGTAGGCGGCCTTGACCTCGTTGTCGCTCTCTTCGCCGGCCGGCTTCTCCAGGGACTCCTTGAGGGCGTCGACGTCGGCCTGGACCTCGGTCTTGATGTCCTCCGGCAGCTTGTCCCCGTTCTCCTTGAGGAGCTTGTCCACGGAGTACGCGGTCTGCTCGGCCTGGTTGCGCTGCTCGGCGGCCTCGCGGCGCTTCTTGTCCTCGTCAGCGTGCGCCTCGGCGTCCTTCACCATGCGGTCGATGTCCTCGTTGGACAGCGAGGTGCCGCCCGTGATGGTCATGGACTGCTCGGTGCCGGTGCCCTTGTCCTTCGCGGAGACGTGCACGATCCCGTTGGCGTCGATGTCGAAGGTGACCTCGACCTGCGGCATGCCGCGCGGGGCCGGGGCGATCCCGGTCAGCTCGAAGGTGCCCAGCGGCTTGTTGTCCCGGGTGAACTCGCGCTCGCCCTGGAACACCTGGATGGACACGGAGGGCTGGTTGTCCTCGGCGGTGGTGAAGGTCTCGGAGCGCTTGGTGGGGATGGCCGTGTTGCGCTCGATGAGCTTGGTCATCACCCCGCCCTTGGTCTCGATGCCCAGGGACAGCGGCGTGACGTCGATCAGCAGCACGTCCTTGCGCTCACCGGCCAGCACGCCGGCCTGCAGGGCGGCGCCCACGGCCACGACCTCATCCGGGTTCACGCCCTTGTTCGGCTCCTGGCCGCCGGTCATCTCGGTGACCAGCTCGGCCACGGCGGGCATGCGGGTGGAGCCACCCACGAGGACCACGTGGTCGATCTCCTTGACGGACACGCCGGCTTCCTTGATGACGTCCTCGAACGGCTTGCGAGTGCGCTCCAGCAGGTCCGAGGTCAGGTCCTGGAACTTGGCGCGGGAGAGGTGCTCGTCCAGGTGCACCGGGCCGTCCGCGGTCACGGACAGGTACTGCAGGGAGATGTTGGTGGAGGAGGCCGAGGAGAGTTCCTTCTTGGCCTGCTCCGCGGCCTCCTTCAGGCGCTGCAGGGCGATCTTGTCCTTGGACAGGTCGGCGCCCTTGGACTTGGCCTGGGCCAGCAGCCAGTCGACGACCCGCTGGTCCCAGTCGTCACCGCCGAGGCGGTTGTCACCGGCGGTGGAGCGGACCTGGATGGTGGAGAAGTCGTCCTCGTCCTTGCCCACCTCGAGCAGGGAGACGTCGAAGGTGCCGCCACCGAGGTCGAAGACCAGGATGAGCTCGTCCTCCTTGCCCTTCTCCAGGCCGTAGGCCAGCGCCGCGGCGGTGGGCTCGTTGATGATGCGGGAGACCTTCAGGCCCGCGATCTCGCCGGCCTCCTTGGTGGCCTGGCGCTCGGCGTCGTTGAAGTAGGCCGGCACGGTGATGACCGCGTCCGTGACCTTCTCGCCCAGGTAGTCCTCGGCGTCGTGCTTGAGCTTCATCAGGGTGCGCGCGGAGATCTCCTGCGCGGTGTACTTCTTGCCGTCCATCTCGGTGGACCAGTCGGTGCCCATGTGGCGCTTGACGGAGGCGAGGGTGCGCTCCGGGTTGTTCACGGCCTGGCGCTTGGCGATCTCGCCGACGAGCACCTCGCCGGACTTGGAGAAGGCCACCACGGACGGCGTGGTCCGGGATCCTTCGGCGTTGGCGATGACGACCGGGTCGCCACCCTCCAGGACGGACACGACGGAGTTGGTGGTACCGAGGTCAATTCCCACTGCACGGGACATGGGCTGTTCCTTTCCTTCACGGACGGATGGTTCTTCGGGCTACAGGAGCCTGACGCCGCACGGTGGCCGGATCGGCTGCAGGGGGTCCCTGCGATCCGGTCACCTGAGCGTTCAAGACTCAAGGTTTCATGGCGGGGCATTTCCTGTCAATCTGCCTTGAGCCGACCCGACTCATGTTTGCCTCACTCCACACAACCGAGGCGACCCGGAAATCATTCCCGACCGGCCGACGTCGCTCCATTGTTTTGAACTACTCAGAATAACTAAGGCAAGGCTAAGTTTGCTTGCGAGGAAACTATTGTGGTGGTTGGGTGGGACCATCAACACCGCGGCGCACGCACTACCCGCATTCCGCGCCGCCGGGACACCACACGAAGGAGTCACCATGGCAGCGAAGGACACCCCCGCGAAGTACACCGTTCCCGGCCTGGAGGTGGAGGACGGCCACCGCGTCGCCGAGATCCTGCAGATGCGACTGCACGCCCTCAACGACCTGGCCCTGACCCTCAAGCACGCCCACTGGAACGTGGTCGGCCCCAACTTCATCGCCGTCCACGAGATGCTCGACCCGCAGGTCGACGTGGTCCGCGGCTTCGTGGACGAGACCGCCGAGCGCGTGGCCACCATGGGCCTGTCCCCGAAGGGCACCCCGGGGGCCATCACCTCCGAGCGCACCTGGGAGGACTACGCCGTGGGCCGGGCCGACACCCTGACCCACATCTCCGCCCTCGACAAGGTCTACGACGGCGTCATCGCCGACCACCGCAACGCCATCGAGGAGGCCGGCAAGCTCGACCCGATGGCCGAGGACCTGCTGGTGGGCCAGACCCGCGAACTGGAGCTGTTCCAGTGGTTCCTGCGCTCGTTCCTCTCGAACGCCACCGGAGAGCTGAAGCACAAGAACTGAGTCTTCAGCCTCCACACCGATCGTGCCGGGCCACAGTGATTATCACTGTGGCCCGGCACGTTTGCTGTGTCACCGGACGTGCGGCTCCCTGGACAGCTTCGACGGCCACCAGACCTTCGGGCCGATGTCATACGTCAGCGCCGGCACCAGGAGCGATCGCACCAGGAAGGTGTCCAGCAGCACGCCGAAGGCCACGATGAACGCCAGCTGCACCATGAACATCAACGGGATGACCACGAGCGCCGCGAAGGTGGCCGCCAGCACGATGCCCGCCGAGGTGATGACTCCCCCGGTGACGGTCAGCGCCTTGAGCACGCCCGGGCGGGTGCCCTGGAGCGCGGCCTCCTCCCGCGCCCTGGTCATGAGGAAGATCGTGTAGTCCACGCCGAGGGCCACGAGGAACACGAAACCGTACAGCGGCACCGAGGGGTCGGCGCCCGGGAAGTCCAGGACCCCGTTGAACACCAGCGCGGAGACGCCGATGGCGGTGCCGAAGCTCAGCACGGTGGCCAGCACCAGCAGCACGGGCGCGATGATCGAGCGCAGCAGGACCATCAGGATGCCGAGCACCACGAGCAGCACCAGCGGGATGATGGTGCGCAGGTCCTGCTGGGCCGTGGTGTTGGAGTCCAGCGCGGTGGCCGAGGTGCCGCCGACCAGGATGCCCTCGTCGATGCCGCGCAGCGTCTCCCGCAGCTCGACCACGGTCTGCTCGGCCGCCAGGGAGTCGGCCGGGTCCTCCAGGGTCGCCTGCAGGTACACCCGGCCGTCCACCTCCTGCGGCTCCAGCGTGGGGACGTCCTCGGGAAGGTCCGACGGCGGCCCGGCGGCACCCCCGGGTGCCTCACCGGAGCCTTCGGTCGCCCCGGGCGGCGGTCCGGCGGAGCCCTGCTCCTGCAGCTCGGCGAGCGCCTCCGGGTCCGGGGTGCCGGCCGGCGCGCCCCCCTCGGCGGTCAGGTAGGCGGAACCGACCCCCTCGGTGCCCTCGACGGCCTCGAGGACCTCCTCGGCCCGGTCGGCCGGGGCGATGACGGTGGCCGGGGAGCCGGTGCCGGCGTCGAAGTGCTCCTCGAGGACGATCTGACCGGACTTCGCATCCGACTCGCCGAGGATCACATCGGTCTGGGCCACGCCGCTGGCCTGCAGCTGCGTGGCACCGATGGCCCCGACCGCCAGCACGGCGGCGGTGATCATCCACACGGCACGCGGCCGACGGGCCACGAGGGAGGCCACCCGGGTCCACACGCCGTGGTCCTCCTCGAGCCCGGGGATGGGCCGGCCGGAGTCGTCCTGCGGCTGCGTGAAGGCCTTCTTCCTGCGGAGCGGGACGCCCGCGTGCGGGATCGAGGGCCAGAAGGCGACGCGCCCTGCCAGGGAGAGGACGGCCGGGAGGAACGTCAGGGTGGCGGCCCAGGCCAGCACGATGCCGGTGGCGGCGATCGGCCCGAGCGAGCTGTTGGAGTTCAGGTCGGAGACGAGCAGGCACAGCAACGCGATGGCCACGGTGGCCGCCGAGGCGGTGATGGCCCCGAAGGATCCCCGCCACGCCGCCTTCAGCGCGTCGAAGGCCCGCGGCTGCCGGCGCAGCTCCTCCCGGTAGCGGGCCACCATCAGCAGGGAGTAGTCCGTGGCGGCGCCGATCACGAGGATGGACAGGATGCCCTGGGACTGGCCGTTGAGGCTGATCCAGTCGGCCCGGGCCATCCAGTAGATCGCGAGGATGGCCACGCTGAGCGCGGCCACCGAGTTCAGCAGGACCAGCAGGGGGAGCAGGACCGAGCGGTAGACCAGCACGAGGATCACGAACACCACGCCGAGGGCCACGGCCAGCAGCAGCCCGTCGATGCCCGCGAAGGCGCCGGCGAGGTCGGCCGCGAGGCCGGCGGGGCCGGCCACGTGCAGCTCGAGGCCGGACAGCCCGCCGTCACCGGCAGCCTCCAGATCACCGGTGGAGTCTTGGACAAGGGTCCGCAGCTCCTCGACCACGGTGTCCGCCTCGGCCGTCGTGGTGTCGATGAGCGCGATGTACTGGACCGCCTCCCCGTCCTCGGACAGGTTCGGCCCGATCACCCGGTCGACCCCCTCGACCGCCCCGAGGTCCTCGCCCAGACCGGCCAGGGCGTCCTGTTCCCCCGCCGCGTCCTCCGGGAGTGCCTGACCGTCCGGCAGCCCGCCGACCACGAGGGCCGGGATCTGGTCCGTCCCGCTGAACTCCCCGACCCATTCACCGGCCTGAGTGGACTCGGCGGAGGCGGGCAGGAACGTGGACTGGTCGTTGGAGGAGACCTCGCCGAGCTTGCCGAAGGTGGGCCCGCCGAGCCCAGTCCCGGCCAGCCAGGCCAGGACCAGCACCGCAGCGGCCACCACCCGCAGCCAGACGGGTCCGCCCTTCCGCGCCGAGGAGGTCGGGGCGGAGGGCTCGGCTGATGGTTGCGCGCGGTGGCGAGGCTCATGGGGCATGCGCGCCACGATACATTAATTACCTTGATCATCGAGGTAAGTGTGTTCGGCGACACCCGGCGGTGTCCGGAGCCACCGTCCACCTGCCGACGGCGGCGCGGGGCACCGCCTGCGGTGGCTCGTTAGACTTCAACAGGTCACGATCCGGCGGAAGGAGGCCCATGGCATACCCGGACGAGCCCTCCGCCGACCAGCCGGCCGAGCTGGGCCAGCTCATCCAGTCCCTGCGCCGCTACGCCGAGGCCTCCGACCGCGCGGTGGACGCCGCCGGCCACCACAGCGGGCTGCACCGCACGGACCTGCGCGCCCTGACCATCCTCATGCAGCGGCAGGCCGCAGGGGTGGACACCAGCCCCACGGATCTCGGGCGGATGCTGAGCCTGACCTCCGCCTCCACCACGGCCCTCGTGGACCGCCTGGTGGCCAACGGACACGCGCAGCGCACCCCCTCCACCACGGACCGCCGCCGGGTCCGGGTCGACCACACGCAGTCTGCCGCCGAGGACGGCCGCCGGGTCTTCGTCCCGATGGCCCGGCATCTGGCCGGTCACCTCGCCGGCTTCACCCCGGACCAGGTGCGGTCAGCCATCCAGGTGCTGACGGCCGCCACGGACGCCCTGAACACCTTCGATCCCCTCGCCGAACCACCCGCCGCCGCCACCGAGGCCGCTGGCCCCCCGGACACGGCAGGCCCGGCATGAGCACCACGTCCCGCCCCCTGATCCCCCTGATCCTGGCGGTCGACGGCCGCTCCGGCGCCGGCAAGACCTCGCTGGCCGCGGAGACCGCCGCCCTGCTGCGCCCCCACCTGAGTGTGGCCGTGTTCCACCTGGACTCCGTCTACCCGGGGTGGGACGGGCTCGCCGCCTCCTTCCCCGCCTATGTCCGGGACGTCGTCACCCCGCTGTCCGCCGGCCGGACCGCCCACTGGAGGTGGTGGGACTGGACCACCCACGCCCCGGGCCCTGCGGACACCACGGAACCGGCCGACGTCGTGATCCTGGAGGGCGTCGGCGCCGGGCACCGGCAGGCCCGGGCGCTCGTGGACGCGGTGGCGTGGGTGTCCATGGACGAGGCCGAGCGCAAGCACCGCGCCCTGGCCCGTGACGGTGAGACGTTCGCGGCGCACTGGGACCGCTGGGCGGCGCAGGAGGAGCACTACCTCGCCGGTGACGACGTGGCCGACGCGGCCTGGCTGCGCGTGGACGGGCACACCTCCACGCCGGGCGCCGCCGCAGAACTGGTGGAGGGGCTGCGCTCGCTGCCCGGATGGGACTCCGCCCTGACGCTGGTCCCCACGCCCGGCCCGGAGCGCTGGACGCGCCGCACCCTGCCCACGGCTGTGGATCCGCGGGCGCTCTTCGCCGCCGCCGGCGGGCCGCAGGCGGACACCGCACTGCTGCTGGAGAGCTCGGACCGGGACGTCACCCCGGCGCCGGAACGCAGCCGCTACTCCCTCATCGGCCTGGCCACCGATGCCTCCCCGCTCGCCGAGCACCGCGCGGGCACCACCACGGTCCGATCCGGCCACCTCACGGTGCACCGCCCCGGCGGGTTCTTCCCGTGGCTGGCATCCGCCTGGCCCGGCACCGCGGGGGCGCCGGAGGCAGGAGACGGCCCGTTCCGGCCCGGGTGGATGGGCTGGATCGGCTACGGCATCAAACGCGAGACCGGCTCACCGGACGGGGCGGCCACGCTGGCGGCACCGGCCGGACCGGCCGCGGCGCCCACCCCGCCCGAGGCGCTGCTGTTCCGGCCCGGTCGCGGGGCCACGGTGGACCATGTGGACGGCACCACCGTGTTGTACTGGCGGGCCGACGACCCCGAGGGCCCGGCCTGGGCGGACCGGACCGTGCGCGGCCTGGAGCCGGGGCCGGTCCCTGACCCGGCTCCGGGCCCGGCCCCGGTCTTCACCCTGCGGGACTCCCGCGAGCAGTACCTGGCCTCCATCCGGGCGGCGCAGGGGGAGATCACCGAGGGCAACACCTACGAGGTGTGCCTGACCACGCAGCTCGAGTCCACCGTCGGCGCCTTCGACGGCTGGTCCACCTATCGCCGCCTCGCGGCCGCCAACCGGGCCCCCTTCACCCTGTACCTGCGCGCGGTGGCGGGGGCCGGCGTCGGGCAGGGGAACAACGGGACCGGCACCGGGACCGCAGCCGGAAGCACCGCGAGGCCGCTGGAGATCCTCTCCACGAGCCCCGAGCGATTCCTCGCGGTCTCCTCGGTGGCCGGCGGCAGCTGGCTGGTGACCGAGCCGATCAAGGGGACCCGGCCGCGCGGGGCCACCCCGGACCGGGACCGGGCCCTGGCGGCGGAGCTGGCGGCCTCCGTCAAGGACCGGGCGGAGAACATCATGATCACAGACCTGGCCCGCAACGACCTCTCCCGCTTCGCCCGGCCGGGCTCCCTGGCCACCACCCGGGTGTGCGCCATCGAGTCCTACCCGACCGTGCACCAGATGGTCTCCACCGTCACGGCGCAGCTGGAGCCCGGGGTGCCGCGGGCGGACGCGCTGGCCGCCGCCTTCCCGCCGGGCTCCATGACGGGCGCGCCGAAGATCTCCACCATGGACCTGCTGGAACGGCTCGAGGCGGGCCCGCGCGGCGTCTACTCGGGCGTGGCCGGTTACCTCTCCGCCGACGGCGCCGCGGACCTGAACGTGCTGATCCGCACGCTCGTGGCCGTGCCGGTCCCGGCGGCGGCGGCAGCAGCACACCGACCGGGCACGACGCCGGCCGGGCCCGCCCCGCAGGCCACCCACCTCTCGCTCGGCGTGGGTGGGGCGATCACCGCCGACTCGGTACCGGAAGAGGAATGGGACGAGGTGCGCACCAAGGCCCACGGGGTGCTGCGCGTGCTCGGCTCGGAGTTCCCGGAGGCCTGAGACCTACTGCAGGGCCGAGGTCAGCCGGAAGACGTTGTCCACCCAGCGATGGGCCCGTGGCCGGTCCCGCCACTGCTCCTTCGTCAGCTCCTCGGAGACCTCGCGGTACTGCTCGATCACCGGCTGGAGCGCCTCCACCATCTCGGAGCCCACCGTGAGCACGGAGACCTCCATGTTGAGGGAGAAGGAGCGCATGTCCATGTTGGAGGATCCGAAGACCGCCACGTCCTGGTCGATGGTGAACAGCTTGGAATGCAGCACGTTCGGGTCCGGGTAGCGGAAGATGCGGATGCCGGCGTCCAGCAGGGCGTCGTAGTAGGACTGCTGGGCGTGGTGGACCATGAACTGGTCCGCCTTGCGGCACACGAACAGCTCCACCTGCACCCCCCGCTGGGCGGCGGTCGTCAGGGCGTAGAGCATGGAGTCGTCCGGGACGAGGTAGGGCGAGACCACCACGAGCCGCTCCCGGGCGGAGTAGAACAGGTGGTTGAACAGGCGCAGGTTGTTCTCGTGCGAGAACCCGGGGCCGGAGGGGACCACCTGGGCGATGCTACCCTCGTCGATCTCGAACTCGGAAGGATCCGGCTCCCGGAACCTGCCCTCCAGCTCGTCGCCGGTCTCCGCGTACCAGTCGGTGACGAACACCAGGTCCAGCGAGGACACCACGGGACCGGTGACCCGGGCCATCAGGTCCACCCATTCGCGGCCCATCCGGTGCGCGGAGGCCCGCTTGTACCCGGGCTCGATGAGGTTCTGCGATCCGGTGAAGCCGACCAGGCCGTCCACCACGAGGATCTTGCGGTGGTTGCGCAGGTCCGGCCGCTGGTACTTGCCGCGCAGCGGCAGCACCGGCATGGCCGGGTGGTGCTCGATGCCGGCGCGGTCCAGCCGACGTCGCATCGCCCCGTATCCCGGCACCCGCCAGGACGCGAAGTGGTCGTAGAGCACCCGCACCGTCACCCCCCGGGCGTGGGCCCGCTCCAGCGCGTCCAGGACCACGGAGGAGTACCCCTGGCGGTCCTTCGGGTCGTCCGCGAGGATGTAGAAGATCATGTGCACGTAGTCGGTGGCCCGGTCGATCTCCTCGGCCATCTGCGCCATGGACGCGCGGTAGTCGGTGATGAACTCGAAGCCGTTGCCGTCCAGCATCGGGAAGCTCGTCAGGTTCCGGGTCAGCCGCGCCGCGGACACCACGTAGCGCGGCGCCATGCCCGCGTCGTTGGGCAGGCGCAGGTGGGCGGTGGCCTGCCCGAGGGCCTCGTTGACCGCCTTCTGCCGGGAACGGCGCTGCCCGCCGAGCCGGAAGGTGCCCAGCAGCAGGAACAGCACGAGGCCGGGCAGGGGCAGGAAGAAGATCACGAGCAGCCAGGCCATGGCCACGGCCGGCCGGCGCCCGCCGGGGACGATGCCCAGCAGCAGCACGCGGATGCCGACGTCGATGATCCAGAAGGCCACGGTCAGCCAGAAGGGGTAGGAGCCGAACTCGGCAACAGGCCAGAGCATCACCCCAGCTTACGGTGAGCCCGGAACCACCAGGTCCAGCAGCTGATCGATCCACTCGACCGTCAGCGGCCGGGCGAACATCACATGCAGCAGCAGGGAGGCCCCCACCGTCTCCGCGAGGAAGTGCGGCGGCGCGGACAGCCCGGCCGGGTGGGCGGCCTCATGCGCGACGAACCGTGCGTCCAGGCCGTCCATGATCGGCTGGATCAGGGTCTCGTGGATGGCCGAGGAGGTCTCCCCGGCAGAGGTCAGGGCGGACATGATGGCCTGGACCAGGCGGGACACCTCCGGGGCCTCGATCTCCCCCTTGAGCTCCAGCAGCCAGCCGCGCAGGTCGCCCCGGAGGTCCCCGGTGTCCGCCGGCGCCGTCAGCGGCATCTGCAGGTACCCCTCGGCCAGTGCCTCCACCACCACGCCGGCCTTCGAGCCCCACCAGCGGTAGATGGTCTGCTTGCCCACCCCGGCTGAGGCGGCGATGCCCTCGATCGTGAGGTCCTCGTAGCCGCGGTCCACCATCAGACCGGCGGCGGCCTCCAGCACGGCCACCCGCGACTTCTCGCTGCGCGGCCGACCGCGTTGTTCGACGCTCACAGGCGTTCCCCCTCTTCCCCGGATCTGGGCATGATCCATTCCACACCATGAATTTCAATACGAGACGTTACGTCTACTATAGTGTTCGGCGGACCTCACTCTTCCCCACCGTCCCGCAAGGAGAAACGCCGCATGGCCGAACTGCTCTACCGACTCGGATTCGGGTCCTCGAAACGACCCTGGACGGTGATCGGGAGCTGGCTCGTGGTGCTGGCCCTCGCTGTGGGTGGGTTCCTCGCCTTCGGCGGGACGCTGACCACCTCCATCACCATCCCGGGCACCCCCACGAGCCAGGTCACCGACCGGCTCCAGGAGGAGTTCCCCGAGGCCGCCAACGGCGCCGGGACCGTGGTGTTCCGCACGGACGACGGCACCGAGCTGACCGGCGAGCAGGAACAGCAGATCTCCGCGCTCCTGACCGAGGTCGAGGACATCGACGGGGTGGACTCCATCCTCGACCCCTTCGCCACCGAGGAGCAGAAGGCCACCGGCCGGCAGGACCTCGCCGACGGCCGGGCCGAGCTTGAGGACGGCCGGCAGCAGCTGGCGGACGGCCAGGCCCAGCTGGATGACGCCGTGGCCCAGGCCGAGGACGCCCAGGCCCAGCTGGACTCCGGCGCCGAGCAGCTCGACGCCGGCCAGGCCCAGCTGGACGAGGCCCGTGCCCAGGCCGAGGCGGCCGGCGCCCCGGCCGCGATGATGGCCCAGCTCGAGCAGCAGCAGGCCGCTCTGGACGCCCAGCGGCAGCAGCTGGAGGCCGGTCAGGCCCAGCTCGACGCGGGCACGGCGGAGATCGAGGCGAACCAGGCCACCCTGGACTCCTCCGCCGCCGAGCTGCAGGACGGCGAGACCGAGTTGGCCCAGGGCGAGGAGTTGCTGGCCCTGACCGAGGACTACTCCACGGTCTCCGAGGACCGCACCACCGCGATCGGGACCATCACGTTCGCCGCTCCCATGCTGGAGGTCGACCAGGCCGTCAAGGACGAGGTCGTGGCCGCCCTGACCGAGGCGGACCTCGACGGCGTCGAGGCGCTTCCCGCCAACGACCTGTCCCAGGCCATCCCCTCGATCATCGGCCCGGCCGAGATCGTCGGCCTGGTCATCGCCGGGATCGTGCTGCTCATCATGCTCGGCACCTTCGTGGCCGCCGGGCTGCCGATCCTCACCGCCCTCATCGGCGTGGGCATCGGCGCCGCCGGCACGCTGGCGTTCTCCGGCGTCATCGACATGCTCTCCGTCACCCCGGTGCTGGGCCTGATGCTCGGCCTCGCCGTGGGCATCGACTACGCCCTGTTCATCATCAACCGGCACCGCCGCCAGCTGAAGGACGGCGTGGCACTGCACGAGTCCATCGGGCTGGCCACGGGCACCTCCGGCAACGCCGTGGTGTTCGCAGGCCTGACGGTGGTCATCGCCCTGGCCGCCCTGAACGTCACGGGCATCCCGTTCCTGGGCCTGATGGGCACCGTGGGCGCCGTCTGCGTGGCGCTGGCCGTGATGATCGCCATCACCATGATGCCGGCCATGCTGGGCCTGGCGAAGCACCGGGTGCTCTCGAAGAAGGAGCGTGCCGCCGTCGACGCCGCGGCTGCTGCCGCCACCAGCTCCGGCAAGCATGCCGCGGCCGTGGCGGACGTCCAGGCCGCCACCGGCGCCGCCGGCCACCACGCGCCGAAGCCGATGTCCAACCTCCGGGCGGTGCTCACCTCCGTGGTCTCCGTCGCCGTACTGGCCGTGATTGCCATCCCGTTCTTCTCCATGCGCCTCGGCCTGCCGGACGGCGCCTCCGAACCGGTGGACTCCGCCAGTCACCAGGCGTACCAGACCATCGGTGAGAGGTTCGGCGAGGGCCGCAACGGCCCCCTCGTGGCCACCGTGGACCTCCCCGAGGGCCTCAGCGACTCCGAGATCACGGGCGTCCAGTTGGACGTGGCCCAGCAGATCAAGGGCCTCGACCACGTCACCTCCGTGGTCCCGGCCGCCGTGTCCGAGGACAACAGCATCGCCATGTTCCAGGTCGTCCCGGAGGAGGGGCCGAACGCGGTCTCCACCGAGGAGCTGGTGCACACGCTGCGCGACACCGAGCCGACGTCGGAGGCCACCAACCTCGCTGTGGCCGGCAGCACCAGCGGCTTCGTGGATGTGGCGGAGAAGCTCGCCGACGCCCTGCCGCTGTACCTGGGTGTCGTCGTCGGGCTGTCCCTGATCATCATGATCGTGGTGTTCCGCTCGCTGCTGGTGCCGCTGATCGCCACGGGTGGGTTCATCCTGTCCGCCTTCGCCGCGATGGGCGGAGTGGTGGCCATCTACCAGTGGGGCTGGCTGGCGCCGATCTTCCAGGTCCACAACCCGGCACCGATCCTCGCGTTCCTGCCGACCATCATGGTGGGTGTGCTGTTCGGCCTGGCGATGGACTACCAGCTGTTCATCTCCTCGGGCATGCGCGAGGCCTACGCCCACGGCTCCCCGGCCAAGGTGGCCGTCCAGCAGGGCCTGCGCGCCGGCCGGTCCGTGGTGATCGCCGCGGCCATCATCATGATCAGCGTGTTCGGCGGCTTCGTCTTCTCCGATTCCGCGATGATCCAGCCGATCGGCTTCGGCCTGGCGTTCGGCGTGCTCGTGGACGCGTTCATCGTCCGCGTGCTGCTGGTGCCGTCCCTGATGCACCTGTTCGGCGACGCCGCCTGGTGGCTGCCGAAGTGGCTGGACCGGATCCTGCCGAACGTGGACGTGGAGGGCTCCTCCCTGGAGCGCAGCCACGGTTACTCGGATCCCGAGCTGGCGGGGGCCGAGCCGGAGCGGGAGGACACCGTCCGGGTCTGACCGGATGAGGACGCAGGGCGGGGCGCATCGATGATGCGCCCCGCCCTTCTGCGTAGTCTGGGACCATGTCAGCCACGCCCGCTTCCCCCGCCTCCTCCGACTCCCCCGACTCCTCCGGGGCGTTCGTCCCGGGTCCAGGAGGGTCCGTCGTCGTCTTCCTGGAGCCCGACGCCGGCCCGGCCGGTACCGCTGCGGGCTCCGGTTCAGGGGTGCGCCTGCGGGTCGCCGACCCGCGACTGCCGGCGCTGCTCGTGACCGATCAGGGGGCGACCCGGGGCGACGGGGTGTTCGAGACGATGTCCGCTGTGGCGTCCGCTGGCGGCCCCGCCGGGGTCGTCCACGGGGCCGCCGCCGAGGGGCTGACCAGCCACCGGGTCCGCAAGGAGGCGTCCCACCTGGCGCGGCTGGCCTCGTCCGCCGAGGCCCTGGAGATCCCCCTTCCCCCAACCGATGCGTGGCGCCGTGCGGCGGCGGCGGGGTTGGCGGCCTTCGCCCGGGGCATGCCGGGCGCGGATGCCGTGGTCAAGCTGGTGGCCACCCGCGGCCCCGAGGGGGCACCCGGGGGCGGGCACTATGTGCGGGGCGCGGCCGACGTCGGCTCCGACGGGGAATTGGCCGAGACCACGGCGCCGGGCCCGCAGGTCCCGGCGCAACTCACCGGCACCTACTGGGTGCTGGTCTCCCCCGTCTCGGAGGGCATGGCGGCCGCCCGGGAGCGCGGGCTGAAGGTCCTGCTGCTGGACCGGGGCTTCGACTCCGGGGCGTCCGAACGGGCCCCGTGGCTGCTGATGGGCACCAAGTCGCTGAGCTACGCCGTGAACATGGCCGCCCTGCGCTTCGCCTCCTCCCAGGGAGCCGACGACGTGATCTTCACGTCCTCGGACGGCAAGGTGCTCGAGGGGCCCACCTCGACCGTGCTGATGGCCCGCCGCGTCCCGCAGGCGGATGGCACCCACGGCGTGGAGCTCGTCACGCCGCTGCGCAGCTCCGGCATCCTGGCCGGGACCTCCCAGGGCACGATCTTCGCCGCCGCCGCGCAGGCCGGGTGGGCGCTGGGGTACGGCCCGCTGGAGCCGGCGGACCTGTTCGACGCCGACGCCGTGTGGCTGGTGTCCTCCGTGCGCCTGGTGGCCCCCGTGACGCACCTGGACGGCGAGGAGCTGCCCCAGGACGCCGACCTCACCGAACAGCTCAACGCCTTCCTGGCCGAGGACCTCGCCCCGGGCGACCACGGCCCGAACGGGGCGGGCTAGTCACGCCCAGACCAGGTTGAACGCCCCGCTCGCCACGGACAGCCCCACCGCCAGCGCGGCGAGCGCGAAGCCGCCGAGCATCACCCGGACGTCGATCCGGGTGAACGTCGATTCCCGGGCCCAGGTGCGCTCCCCCGCCCCGAAGCCGCGGGCCTCCATGGTCACGGCGAGCTTGGTGGCTCGTCGGATGGCCTGCACCATGAGGCCGAACACCTGGCCCAGCCAGGAGCCCAGCCGCCGGAACGGGTTGCCGCCGGCCCCGACGCCGCGCGCCCGGCGCGCCTGACCCAGGGTCCGCCATTCCTCCGTCAGCACACCCAGCAGCCGGAAGGCGGCCAGGGAGCCGAGCACGAACCGGGCGGGCAGTCGCATCTTCTGGGACAGGGCGTCGGCCAGGTCGGTGGGGTCCGTGGTGATGAAGACCATCACCCCGGGAAGCGCCACCGCGAGGATGCGCAGGCCCGTGGCCATCCCGGCCAGGACCGAGCCCTCCGAGAGGGTGACGGGTCCGGCCGCCAGCAGCACGGCGCCGGAGTCCTCCCCCACCAGTGCGGTGCCCCACGCCGAGACCAGAGCCGCGGCCACCAGCACCCAGGCGCGGCGGAGGAACTCGCCCACGCGGATCCCGGACGCCGGCAGCAGCGCCAGGGCGGCGGCCAGCACGATCCCGGAGGAGACCCAGTCCATGGTGGCCACGAGCACCGCGGTCACGGGCAGCAGCGCCACGAGTTTGGCCAGCGGGTTGGCCCTCTCGAACGCGGAGACCGCGACCGGCCGGGACGGCGCCCCCGCCTCGCTTTGAGGGCAATCCTCACCGGTGTGGATTGCCCTGAAGGCGCTAGAGGGCTCGCTCATGCGGCGGCCTCCAAGGTGAGCGTGCGGGCCTGAAGCGCGGCGGCGAAGTCCGCATCGTGCGTCACGGCGACCACCGAGCGGCCCTCCGCCACGATCCCGCGGAGCAGGCCCACGAGCACGGCCCACGTGGTCGCGTCCTGGCCGAAGGTCGGCTCGTCGAGGAACACCACCTCCGGCCCGGCCGCCAGCACCGTGGCCACGGACAGCCGCCGCTTCTCCCCGCCCGAGAGCGTGAAGGGGTTGACCTCGGCCAGCTCGGTGAGCCGCAGGGCCACCAGCAGGGCCTCGGCCCGCCCGGCGGCCTCCTCGTCCGAGAAGAGCCGCCGCCCGGTCCCCGGGTCACGCGCGTGGCGCGGCCCGAACAGCAGCTCGTCCCGGACGGTGGTCGCCACGAACTGGTGCTCGGGTTCCTGGAACACGGTGCCGATCCGGCTCACCAGGTCGGCGGCCTTCCACCGGTACGGGTCCTCGGGCAGCCGCGTCCCCTGCTCGCCCTTGAGCGCCGGTCCGGCGGTGAGTGTGCCGGCGTGCGCCGGGATCAGGCCGGCCAGGGTCAGCAGCAGCGTGGACTTCCCGCTGCCGTTGGCCCCGGTCACGACGACGGCCTCGCCGGCCTCAAGGGTCAGGTCCAGGTCCCGCTGGGCCGGTTCCGGTGCGGCACCGAAGCGGCGGCGCCACCCGGGCTTCACCGGCTCCCTGGAGACGGACAGTCCACCCGCCCTCAGCAGCAGGCGCGCCGGCAGCGGATCCGGACCGGCCGCCGTCGTGCCCTCCTGCCCCCGCCCATCTTGCAACTGGAGGTCAGAAGCGGCCCGGTCCGCGGCCGAAACAGCCTCAGATTGGGCCGGATTCGACCTCCAGTTGTGCGGGGTGGGGGCGGGAACCGGGACGTGGCCGGGGACCCAGAGGCCGGCGGCGGCCAGTTCCTGGCGCACCGACCCGGGCCCCGGGGACAGCAGCCGGCCCGGGGTGCCGTCGTGGCTGATGCCGCCACCGGGCTCCAGCACGAGCAGGCGGTCCACGTGCTCGGCCCAGACCGCGAGCCGGTGCTCCACCACCACGAGGGTGGCGCCGGTGCGCCGCACCACGGCGAGCACGGCGTCGCGCACCTCCAGCACCCCGGCAGGGTCCAGGTTGGCCGTGGGCTCATCGAGCAGGATCAGCGGCGGCCGCATGGCCAGGATCCCGGCCAGGGCCAGGCGCTGCTTCTGCCCGCCGGACAACTTCGAGGTGTCTCGCGACAGCGCGATCCCCTGGGCCTCCCCCAGCCCCACCGCCTCCAGCGCGTCCCGGACCCGGTCCCAGATCTGCTCCCGCGGGACCTGCAGGTTCTCGGCGCCGAAGGCGGCGTCGTCCCCCACCCGGGACAGGATGACCTGCGTCTCGGGGTCCTGCTGCACCAGCCCGGCATGGCCGCGCAGCTGCCCCGCGGGGGCCCCGTCCACCAGCAGCCGGCCGGTCTCCTCCGACTCGTCGGCGGGATCCAGCACCCCGGCCAGGGCGTACAGCAGGGTGGACTTGCCGGCGCCGGAGGGACCGGCCAGCAGCACCTTCTGACCGGCGGGGACCGTCAGGTCCAGGCCGGCGACGGCGGCCGCGGGCCGGCCGGCGTGACGCCAGCCCCAGCCCTCGGCCTCCAGTAGTGCTCCCGGCATGGATCAGACCACCGGCTCCTGGTGGGCCCGGCGGGACGGCAGGGCGGACAGGGCCCCGGTGGCGGCGAGCCCGCGGGTGGCCAGCCAGGAGAGCAGCCCGGCGATCACGATGCCGGAGACCCCCACGAGGGCCACGTAGATGTACTTCCACTCCAGCGTGTACTCGGGGAACCAGTTGAAGATGAAGGCGTCGTTGATGCCGCCGAAGATCCCGGTCGCCAGTCCGGCCAGCAGGGCCACGGGCAGCGTGAAGCGGCGGTACAGGAAGGCCAGCAGGATCAGCTCCGCGCCCAGGCCCTGGATCAGCCCGGAGGCCAGCACGGTGAGCCCGAACTGGGAGCCCAGCAGCCCCGAGACGGTGGCGGCCACGAGCTCGGTGAACAGCGCCGCGCCGGGGCGGCGGATGATGAGGCCGCCCAGGACGGCCGGGAACAGCCACATCCCCGCCACGAGGGCGGAGGAGGGCGGGAAGGCCGCGAAGGCGGGGCTCAGCCCGGCATAGGCCAGGTTCCAGGCCCAGAAGATCACCCCGGAGGCCACCGCGATGACGGCCGCCACCACGATGTCCACCACCCGCCAGGAACGGCGCGGCTGCTGGGGGTTCTTGGTGTTCGATGCTGCTGATTCGGTCTGTACAGAGACCATGGTTGTCCTCCTCAAGGATCCAAGGAGGGGGATGAAACGGTACTCCACGAGGACCCGGCGGCCGGGTCTCGGTGGACGGTGTCCTGACGTTTCATCAGAGAACTCGACTTCCTTCGCCGGTGTTAGCCGGAGCAGGTTCGAGGGTCTGCGCGTCCGCGCACTCTCAGCACCGGTGCGGTGCTCCCCTGTCGTTCACAGTGTCCGTCCATCATAGGCCACAGCGGCGGGGGGCGAGCCGTTAGGCTGACACCGACCACCGACATCGTCCTGGAGTTCTGGAGGAACCGACGTGAACAACCTCGTGGAAAAGCTCATCGCTACCGGCATCACCATCGGCGGAGGAATCGTCGGCGCCAAGCTCGTGGAGTTCGGCTGGAAGGCGGTCACCGGCCATGACGCCCCGAAGGACCTGGACGACACCGAGGAGAACCTCGTCAGCGCCATCTCCTTCGCGGTGATCTCGGCCGGCATCTCGGCCATCATCCGGGTGACCTCCAAGCGCGGCGCCAACTCGGCCGTCAAGCGCCTGCAGGCCCGTTCCGCCTCCAAGGCAGGTGCCGGCGAGGTCTGAGTCGAGACCTGCGTCGGGGCCTGAGCCGAGGCCGGGGAGGGGCCCGACGCCGGCCGGTACCTCACCCGGCGGGCATCAGTCCCGCCCGTGGTCGTCGCTCGGGTCCTCCTGCGGCACGGTCCGCTGGTCCGGCACCGAGGCGGCCGGCCGGCCGGCGTCGTCATGGCTGGCGACCACGTGGGCCAGCTCGTCCACATAGAGGTATTCGGCCTTGAGGTGCTTGGTGCGGTAGCCGGCCCGGCCCACCAGGTGCGCCGAGACCGGAGCCGTGAGCATCTGCATCACCCAGGCCAGCAGCAGCACCGGGACCCAGACCCAGGCCCGCCCGGCGAACGCCATCGCCATCAGCAGCAGCAGCAGTCCCAGCACCTGCGGCTTCGTGCCCGCGTGCATCCGGGAGAGCTGGTCCGGGAAGCGGAGCAGGCCGATCCCGGCCACGGTGGACATCAGGGCGCCGAGCACCAGCAGCACGGCGGCGACTCCGTCCAGGATCGACTCCGGGGATGTACCGGTCTCAAGCATGTTCGCTCGGCTCCTTCTTCGACTCGGCCACGAACCGGGACAGCGTCACTGAGCCCACGAAGCCGATCACGGAGGCCACCACCACGAACACGATGTTGTCCGTGTGGTGGTGCACGGCCATGTCCACGCACAGTGCGGAGGAGATGACGATCAGCAGCACGTCCGTGGCGATGGCCCGGTCCAGGATCGAGGGCCCCCTCACGATCCGGTAGATCGCGGCCAGCGCCCCCACCCCCAGCAGGACGATGCAGACGATTCCCGCCCCTTCCAACAGGCTCATGAGCGCCCCCTCCCGCCGCGCGACCGGGTCGTCTCGTCCTGGCGGACCAGCTCCAGGTCCGCCTTGGTGCCGATGGCCCGGACGATGGCGGCCTCGGTCCGCAGGGCCTCGTCGCGGAAGGCCTCCACCGCCTCGGCGTCCTTCACGTTGAGGCAGTGCAGGAACAGGGTGGAGCTGGGCCGGTCCACGTCGATCACGAGGGAGCCGGGCACCAGCGCGAGCGCGTGGCCCGTCAGGGTGACGACCAGGTCGTCATGGCTGCGCAGCGGCACGGCCACCACGGAGTTCACGATCCGGGGGCCCTTCACGATCGCGTCCCGGGCCACGGAGACCGAGGCGGTCACCACATGCCACAGGAACCGGCCCGTGAACACGAGGGCGTACCAGGGGTTGAAGCGGTCTGCGAAGTTCACCCGCGGCAGGCGGTAGAACCACAGGATCGCCGTGGAGAACAGGGCGCCGGCCAGCAGCACACCGGGCGAGAAGTCCTGCCACAGGGCGCCCCAGGTGAGGCTCAGCCCGATCAGGATGGGCCATTGGCTCCAGAAGGAGCGCGGGCTGTCCGAGCTGTCCCGGACGGCCTGGCCGGTCGGTTCCGTGCTCATGACTGTCCCCCTCCCGTGGACGCGGCCCCCGGGGCCACGGCCCCCTCACGGGGCCTCGATCCGGTGTTGTGCCCCTCGGAGTCCCCGCGGATGGAGTCCAGCTCGCCCGGGCCGGAGTTCTCCTGCCCCGGGGAGATGATGCCCCGCTCCTCGAGACCGCCCACGTCCTGTTCGGCCTGCTCGGCCGCCTCCGTGCCGAGCACGGCCTCGATGTACGGGGTGCGGGTCAGCATGTCCGTGGCCGCCCGGTCCGAGAAGGCGTACAGCGGTCCGGCGAACACGGTGAACGCCAGTCCCAGGGCCACCAGCCCGACGGTCGGATACACCATGCCCCGGGCCGGGCCCTTGGGGAAGGCGGACGGGTTCGGATGGCCCTTCCGGCGGGCCTCGGCGTCCTCGAGGGCCAGCACCAGCTTGGCGGGCGGATGCTCCACGTCCTCCACGCGGCGCCAGAAGGACCGCGTCCACACCCGGACCATGACGAGCAGGGTCAGCAGGGACGTCACCACGGATCCGGCCACCAGCGCCCAGGCCAGGGGTTCGCCCATGGCGACGCCGGCCTGCAGGAGGCCGATCTTGGCCAGGAACCCGGAGAACGGCGGGATGCCGCCGAGGTTCATGGCGGGGATGAAGAACAGGATGGCGATCACCGGCGAGATGCGCGCGAGCCCGCCCAGCCGGTCGATGTTGGCGGACCCGGCCCGTTGCTCGATCAGCCCCGTCACGAGGAACAGTCCGGTCTGCACGGTGATGTGGTGGACCACGTAGAACACCGTGGCCCCCAGCCCCAGGATGCTGGACATCCCGACGCCGAAGATCATGTAGCCGATGTGGGAGACGAGCGTGAAGGACAGCACGCGCTTGATGTCGTTCTGCGCCAGTGCCCCGAGGATGCCGACGATCATCGTCAGCAGCGCCACCCAGAGTAGGACCGTGTTCACCCGGTCTCCCGGGAACAGCAGTGTCTCGGTGCGGATGATCGCGTAGACGCCGACCTTGGTGAGCAGGCCGGCGAACACGGCGGTCACCGGCGCGGGGGCGGTGGGGTAGGAGTCAGGCAGCCAGAAGGACAGGGGGAAGACGGCGGCCTTGATGCCGAAGCCCACGAGCAGCATCACGTGCAGCACCATCTGGACGTCCGGGTCCAGTTGGCCGAGCTTCACGGCCAGGTCGGCCATGTTCACGGTGCCGGTGGCCCCGTAGATCATGGCGATGGCGATCAGGAAGATCACGGAGGAGATCACCGAGACCACCACATAGGTGACCCCGGCCCGCACCCGGGGCCCGGTCCCTCCCAGGGTCAACAGGACATAGGATGCCGTCAGCAGGATCTCGAAGCCCACGTACAGGTTGAACAGGTCCCCGGCCAGGAAGGCGTTGGAGACGCCCGCCACCAGGATGAGGAACGTGGGGTGGAAGATCGAGACGGGGCCGCCCTGGTCCTGGTCCGTGATGCCCTGGGCGGAGGCGTAGATCAGCACGGCCAGCACGATGGCCGAGGAGATCACCAGCATCAGGGCGGAGAAGCGATCCACCACCAGGGTGATGCCCCAGGGGGCCTCCCAGCCGCCGATGAACACGGCCACCGCCCCCGTGTCCCACGTGGTGGCCAGCAGCAGGCATTCCAGGGTGAGCGTCAGCGTGATGGTGGTGACCGTCGCGGCGATCTGCGCCTTCGGACGGCGGACCAGCACGAAGGCGAGGGCGGAGCCGAGGATCGGCAGCAGGACCGCGAGCGGCGCGAGCGAGACGATCTCGAAGTCCATCACTCACCGTCCTTCCGGTTGCCTGGCCTGCCGGGTCTGCCGGTCCTGCGTGGTCTGTCCGGCCCGCCCGGCCGGCCCGGTTTGCCGCCCTGGGGCCGCGATCGGGGGCTGCCGGCGCGTTCGTCCTCATCCGGCAGGTGGTCGTCATGACCTTGCGAACCCACCGGGTGTTCGCCCTCCTCCGGTTCGTTCCGGTGCCGTTGCCGGCCGCCGGGCTGTTGCCGACTGGAGTCCTTCTTGACCTTGACCGTGCCGTCCGTGCGGCGCCGCACTGCCAGGGGCCCCGTGGAGGGGTTGATGGCGGTGGCGTGCTCGTAGTCCGCGTTCGGGTCCTCGTCCTCGTCCAGGAACTCCGAGGGCTCCTCGAACAGCTCGGCATCCTCCTCCGCGTCGAAGGAGGGCTGCTCGGCGACCTTGACGTCCTCGGTGTCCACCAGGACCTCGTCCCGGCGCCCGAGTTTCCAGGACCGGTAGATCATGCCCAGCATGAAGGCCGTGATGGCGAAGGAGATGACGATCGAGGTCAGCGTCAAAGCCTGCGGGAGGGGGTCCGTGTACGCGTCCGGGTCCAGGCCGTCCTCGACCAGCGGCGCCTGCCCCGGGGCACCGGCCACCGTGATGATCAGCAGGTTCGTGGCGTTGGTCATCAGCATCACGCCGAACAGCACCCGGGTCAGGGTCCGTTCCAGCAGCAGGTAGATCCCCCCGGCATACATCACGCCCATGACCACCAGCAGCAGCAGGTTCACGCTCATGAGCTCACCGTCCCGGTCTCGGCGGCAGGGCCCTGGGCCGCTGCGCGGGCTTCACGACGCCGGCGCTCGGCCTCGCCCTGGGCCGTCGCCTCGGCCTCGGAGCGGCGGTCCACCTCGGAGCCGAGGGAGCGCAGGACGTCGATGACCAGGCCCACCACCACGAGGTAGACGCCGATGTCGAAGATGGTGGAGGAGACGAACTTGATGTCACCGAACACCGGCAGCGAGAACTCGATGATGGCGGACTGGAACACCTGCCCGCCGAAGAACAGGGGGGCCATCCCGGTGAGGGAGGCCACCGCGAGGCCGGAGCCCAACAGCACGCCGGCGGGGATCGGCATCGCCTGCTCGAGCTCATAGCGTCCGCCGGCCAGGTAGCGGATGGTCAGGGCCAAGCCGGCGATCAGCCCGCCGGCGAAGCCGCCGCCGGGGGTGTTGTGCCCGGCCAGCAGCAGGTAGATGGACAGCAGGATGATCACGTGGAAGACCAGGCGGGTGACCACCTCGAAGATGATGGAGCGGCGCTCGGGGGCCACGGTGCGCCCCGCCACGAGCCACTGGTCCTCGTCCACGATCGCGAACTTGCGCACGGCCGCCAGCTCGCGGGTCTCCAGCGGTCCCCTCGGGTTGTACCGGCCCACGGACCCGGAGACCACCGCGTCCAGGTCGCCCGTGCGCCGGTCCCGGTGCTGGATGAAGATCAGCGAGGCCACGCCGGTGGCCGCGGCGGCCAGCACGGTGATCTCGCCGAAGGTGTCCCAGGCGCGGATGTCCACCAACAGCACGTTGACGATGTTGGATCCGCCGCCCTCCTCGTACGCCAGGCGCGGCATCTCCCACGAAATGGGGTCCGCCACCCGGGAGGCCATGGCGGTGACGGCCACGGCGATCATGACCAGTCCGAAGAGGATGCCGAGCACCGCGTGGGCCCAGCGGATGTTGGTGCGGTCCCGGGTGTACCAGCCGGCCGGCAGCACGCGCAGCCCGAGCACCATCGCCACCAGGACGATGGACTCCACGAGCAGCTGTGTCAGGGCCAGGTCCGGGGCGCCCTGGAGGGCGAAGACGGCGGCCAGCCCGTAGCCCGTGATCGAGACGAGCAGCACGGCCATGAAGCGCTTGCGGGCCCGGATCGCGGCGATCGTGCCCGTCACCATGGCGGCGCCGATGAGGACCTGGGCCACGGAATCGGCCCACGTCCAGTTCGCGGTGCCCAGGATCGTGGAGGCCAGCCCCGCGCCGCCGTCGTCCTCCTGGGGGAAGACCAGGGCCAGCAGGGGGGCGAGGAAGGCGACCGCGAGGATGATGAACAGGTAGAAGCTCAGCGAGCCGCGCTGGGTGCGGCCGGTGACCCATACGGCCACGTCGTCCAGGAGTCTCAGGGTGTTGCGGTAGAGGCGCTGGGCATCCACCCAGGACGGCACGGCCTCCTGGAACCTCGCCACCGGGTCCCGGGTGAGGTAGAGCAGGATGCCGAGGACCACGATCGCCACGGAGATCCCGAGCACCGGCGTGAACCCGTGCCACAGCGCCAGGTAGGCGGCCTCGGCACCGGGTTCCAGGGCGTCCATGGAGGCCCCGAAGACCATGGGCAGGGCGTCGATGGCCCCCGGTGCGAGGGCGAACGCCAGGCCGGCCGCCGCGAGCAGGGCCGAGGGGCCCAGGGCGCCGACCGTGACCGGGCCGTGGAAGCGGGTGTCCGCCACCGGCTTCAGTTCGCCGTCCGTGCGGACCTTCTTCGTGGCGAAGGCGCCCCAGACGAAGCGGGCGGTGTAGGCCACGGTCAGGATGGATCCGATGGTCACGCCCACGAGCGGGGCCCAGGCCCACACGGTGGACCACAGTCCGGCGCCGGCGCCGTGCTCGGCCCACTGCAGCATCGACTCCAGGACGGACTCCTTGGCCACGAAGCCGAAGAGCGGCGGGATGCCGGCCATGGAGGCGGCGCTGAGCACGGCGGTGGCCGCGAGCCAGGGGTGGTTGCGCCCGATCCGGGAGAGCTTGGCGAGGTCACGGGTGCCGGCCTCGTGGTCGATGATGCCGACGACCATGAACAGCGGGGCCTTGAACAGTGCGTGGGCCGCGAGCATGGCCAGCCCGGCCATGGCGGCGTCCTGGTTGCCCAGGCCGTTGGCGACCATCAGGAAGCCCAGCTGGGAGACCGTGCCGTAGGCCAGGATCAGCTTGATGTCCGTCTGGCGCAGGGCCCGCCAGCCGCCCACGAGCATGGTCCACAGGCCGACCCCGAGGACGAGGGCCTGCCACCAGCCGGACTCGGCGAAGGCCGGGGCGAGGCGGGCCACCAGGTAGACGCCGGCCTTGACCATGGCGGCCGCGTGCAGGTAGGCCGAGACCGGGGTCGGCGCGGCCATCGCGGCCGGGAGCCAGAAGTGGAACGGGACCTGGGCGGATTTGGACAGGGCTCCGACCAGCACGAGCACGATCGCCCACTCCATGAAGGCTCCGCCGAACGGCCCGGCCATCAGCTCGGGGCCCTGGGCGACGATCTCGGAGAGCCGGTACGTCCCGGCGGCCTGGCCCAGCATGACGAGGCCCACCAGCATCGCCAGGCCGCCGAACGTGGTCACGATCAGGGCCTGGATCGCGGAGCGGCGCGCGAAGATGCGGTGGGCCGAGTAGCCGATGAGCAGGAAGGACAGTACCGAGGTCAGTTCCCAGAAGGTGTACAGCACCAGCAGGTCGTCCGTGGTGACGAGGCCGAACATGGCACCGGCGAAGGCGAGCAGCTGTGCGCCGAAGGCCGCGTTGCGAGGCTCGTTGTTCTGGAAGTACCGGGCGCAGTACGCGAGCACGAGGGCACCGACGCCCAGGACGATCAGCCCCATGAACGTGGCGAGGGCGTCCATCCGGAAGGCGAGGTCGATGCCCAGATCCGGGATCCACGGATAAGTCTGCACGATCCCGGCCGGTTCGGCGCCGGGTGGCGAGGCCCCCGTGTTGACGACCTGCTGCGCCTCGAGGACGGCGGGCAATTGGGCCAGGAGCCAGAAGAATCCGGCCGCCGGAACGGCAGCCAGGACGTAGAAGGCGTTGCGGTCCAGGAACCGGAAGATCAAGGGGGCCACGAGTGCCACTGCAAAGAGCGCAATGAGCACGGTCAGCACGTGGCGGCCTCCAGCTTCAGGGTGGGGGGTCTTCTACATCCTACCTTCCGGAGCGTGACGCACCTGACCGAATGTGCTCTGCGTGACATTCTCGACAACGGGGAATACGGGCCCGATCCACCGGGTTGTCCTTGGGTCAGGAATCGCTGTCCACCTTCGGGTCCCGCACCCGGAGCAACAGGACCATGCCGGCGATCAGGACCAGCAGGATCGCCGGGACCATGTAGCGCGAATCCCCCGTGACGGCGACGGCCACCGAGATCAGCGCCGGCGCCAGGAAGGACACCGCCCGGCCGGTGGTGGCGTAGAGGCCGTAGATCTCCCCCGCCCGATCCGTGGTGGTCAACCGACCCAGGAAGGACCGGGAGGCCGACTGCACCGGGCCCACGAAGAAGCAGAGGGTCAGGCCGAAGACCCAGAAGGCGGTGGTGCCGTCCATGAAGAAGATGACGGCCGCCGTGATGATGAGGCCGATCAGGGAGCCCATGATGACGCGCTTGGGGCCGATCCTGTCGTCCACCCAGCCGCCGAGGACGGAGCCGGCCGCGGCCACCACGTTGGCGGCGATGCCGAAGATCAGGACGTCCGCGGCGGCGACCCCGTAGACGGTGGTGCCCAGGATGGCGCCGTAGGTGAAGATGGCCCCCACCCCGTCCCGGAAGACCGCCGAGGACACCAGGAACCAGAAGGTGTTCCGCTCGTCCCGCCACAGCCCGCCGATGGTCCGGAACAGCTGGCGGTAGGAGGCGAGGATGCTCTTGCGCGCCTCGGCCGGCGCGGAGGCCCGGTGCTCCGGGACGGAGAACAGCACGGGCAGGGCGAAGACCAGGAACCAGGCGGCCGCGAAGAGGGCCACCACGCGGATGTTGAGGGCATCGTCGTTCGGGATGCCGAGCCAGTGGGTGTCCCCGGAGATGAAGCCGACGTAGAGCAGCAGCAGCAGGAAGATCCCGCCGGTGTACCCGGCGCCCCAGCCCAGGCCGGAGACCTTGCCGATGGTCTTGGGGGTGGCCACCTGCAGCAGCATGGCGTTGTAGTTGACCTCGGCGAACTCGAAGGCCACGTTGCCGGCGGCGATGAGCATGACGCCCAGCAGCAGGCTGGACTCCTCCGGGGTCACGAGGAAGCACAGTGCCGTCAGCACGATGACCATCCCGGTGTTCAGCCCCAGCCACAGCTTGCGCCGCCCGCCGGCATCCGCCCGCTGTCCGATGATCGGCGCCGTCAGGGCGATGACCAGGCCGCCGATGGCGTTGGCGGCGGTCAGCCACTGAGTGCCCCGGTCATCCGGCCCGAAGGCATCCGAGGCCAGGTAGGTGCCGAAGACGAACGTCACCATGACCGCGTTGAAGGAGGCCGAGCCCCAGTCCCACAGGGCCCACGCCGTGACGTGCTTGCGGTTCAGCGGGCGGTCGATAGGGCCGGCGTCGGGCGCCGCAACCGGAGGGGTGCTCATGCGGGCATGGTACTCGTCGCCCGAGGCGGGACGGTGAACGCACGATCCGTGAGCATCAGTTGCTGGATCTTGTGGGGGTGTTCGCGCAGACACCCCCACAAGATCCAGCAACTGAGGGAGCAGAGCCACGCACGTTATCCACAGTTGGTCCGTCAGTGACCCCACGGGCCGGGGGGACGAGCCAGCATGGAACCGTGTCCCACCGCAAGCCCCTACCCGAGCCGCTGCTCCGCCTGCCCTTCACGCTCGCCGAGGCGAGAGGCCTGGGCGTCAGCCGGGACCGGTTCCTGGCCGCGGACATCGTGCGCCTGGGCTGGGGGCTGTATGCGGCGGAGGGGACCGACCTGGGGTGGCCGTCCGCCCATGAGCCACCGTCCCATGGCCTCGGGCGGCTGGCCCTGGCCGCCCTGGTGAAGCGGTTCCCGGGAACCGTCCTGTCCCACGCCACGGCCGCCCACGTGTTCAAGCTCCCCGTCCCGGACAACGTTGCTGCGGACGAGACCGTCCATCTGACCTGGTTCACCGCGACCCGCGCCGTCCAGAGGAAGCGCATCACGGCCCACCGCTCCCCGCTGGCGGCCCAGGACCGGATGGGTTATCTGCAACTCGCCCTGGCCACACCCGCTCGGACGTGGTTGGACCTCGCGCCCGTCCTCACCGAGAAGGAACTCGTGGTCCTCGGCGATGCCATCGTCAACCGGCC
The DNA here is from genome assembly GCF_040677445.1 of Citricoccus sp. NPDC055426. Taxonomy (NCBI): domain Bacteria; kingdom Bacillati; phylum Actinomycetota; class Actinomycetes; order Micrococcales; family Micrococcaceae; genus Citricoccus; species Citricoccus sp. NPDC055426. The sequence continues at coordinate 600,469 of NZ_JBFARZ010000001.1, read as the reverse complement.
CTATCGGGGAGGGCAGCGCCTGGACGGATGGGACACGCTGGCTGGACTGTCCGCCACCCTGGAGCGGGCCGGATCGGTCAAGGGGGTCCGCATCGCCCGACTCGCCCTGGCCAGGTGCCGGGTCGGCGCGGACTCGCCACCGGAGACGCTGACCCGGCTGGCCCTGGTGGACGCCGGGCTGCCGGAGCCCGTGGTCCAGCTCAAGGGTGATCCCACAGACCGCTACTCCCCGGCGGCGGACCTGGGCTACCGGCAGTTGAAGATCGCCATCCAGTACGACGGCAAGCACCACCGCACCACGAGGCAGCAGACCTCCGATGCCCGCCGGGACGCCTGGTTCCAGGAGCGGGGCTGGTTGGTCGTCCGGCTGACCTCTGACGACCTCCACAACGGGTTCACCCGATTGATCGGCATCGTGCAGCGCCGGCTCGCCGCCACGTCGTCGACCATCAGTTGATGAATCTCGTAGGGGTGTTGACCAGAACACCCCTACCGGATCCAGCAACTGATGTCAGCGTTATGCCGCCCGCCTACCGCCCGATGATCGTCCGGTGGAAGTTCAGGTGGGACTTGGAGGCCGTGGGGCCGCGCTGGCCCTGGTAGCGGTTGAGGTACGGCCCGGAGCCGTAGGAGTGCTCGGCGGGCGAGGTCAGCCGGAAGAAGCACAGCTGGCCGATCTTGGAGCCCGGCCACAGCTTGATCGGCAGGGTGGCCATGTTGGACAGCTCCAGCGTCACGTGCCCGGAGAAGCCGGGGTCGATGAATCCGGCGGTCGAGTGGGTCAGCAGCCCCAGCCGCCCCAGCGAGCTCTTGCCCTCCAGCCGCGCGGCGATGTCCTCGGGCAGCGTGACCTGCTCGTAGGTGGCGCCCAGCACGAACTCGCCCGGATGCAGGATGAAGGGCTCCTCGGGGTCCACCTCCACCAGGCGGGTCAGGTCCTCCTGGGGCTCGGCCGGGTCGATGTGCGCGTACTTGTGGTTGTCGAACAGCCGGAAGTAGCGGTCCAGACGCACGTCAACGCTGGAGGGTTGCACCATCTCCCGCAGGAGGGGATCCAGCTGGATGCGACCGGAGTCGAGTTCGGCCCTGATGTCACGATCTGAGAGAAGCACCTACCCAAAGTAGCGCAGCCCACAGTCCTGCAACGACCCACTCGCGATTCCGTGTAAGCTGAATGGCGCGTGACCGGCCGAGAGGCTCGTGTCCTGCGGGCGTAGCTCAATGGTAGAGCGCTTGCTTCCCAAGCAAGATACGCGGGTTCGATTCCCGTCGCCCGCTCTCTTCTTGCCCGGACCCTGCCGGCCGCAGCTTCCGAGCCAGCCGTGCCAGGGAGGGGGCCGCCGTTGCTCGAGGTCATCTCCGGATTCACGGTGGTCTGGGTCATCATCCTCGTCGGATATGCCACCGGAAGGTCTGGCGTCCTGGGGGTGCACGGCCAGCCGGTCCTGTCCCGCCTCGCGTTCTTCGTCGCGAGCCCCGCCCTGCTCTTCGACACGCTCTCGGTCGCGGACGTCGAGGCCGTGCTGGGTCCGCAGCTGCTGGTCGCCGGGCTCTCGGCCTTCGCCGTGGGCGGGCTCTACCTGCTGCTGGCGCGGTTCCTGCTGCCGCGGCGCACCGGCTCGGAGAGCGTCATCGGCGCCCTCAACGCCTCGCTGGTCAACTCCGCGAACCTCGGCATCCCGATCGCGGCCTATGTCCTCGGGGACGCCGCCCTGGCCGCCCCGATCCTGATCTTCCAACTCGCGGTCTACACCCCCATCTTCGTGGCGGCCCTGGACTCCACCACCATGGCTGAAGCCCGCCGCCGTCGGGAGGACGGTGCCGGGACGGACCACACCGCAGGGCACGACGCCGGCCGGTCGCCCGGTCCGAAACGCTCGCCCAGCCGGTGGTCGGCCTTCTGGCGGCAGGTCGGCAGCATCGCGTTGAACCCGATGATCATCGGCTCGGTCCTGGGCCTGGTGTTCTCGGCGACGGGCTGGACCGTGCCGGGTCCCGTCGCCGAATCCATCAGCCTGATCGCCGGGGCCTCCATCCCGGCCATGCTGCTGGCCTTCGGCATGTCGCTCGTCGGCTCCAGGCCGCTGGACAAGGCGGCGGGTCGGCGGGGGGACGTGGCCCTGGCCTCCGTCCTGAAGCTCGTGGTCCACCCGGCTCTGGCCTGGGTGATCGCCGGCCCGCTCCTGGGGATGACCGGCGACGACCTGTTGATCGCGGTCATCCTGGGCTCCCTGCCCACGGCCCAGAACGTCTTCGTGTCCGCGTCCCGCTACGAGACGGGCATGGTCGCGGCGAAGGACACCATCCTCATCACCACCGTCGTGGCCATCCCGGCCATGATCGCGGTGGCCCTGCTCTTCGCCTGAGGGCACGGATCATGGCCGGGTGTCCCTCCCGTCTTAGGATGGTGCCCATGCCCGAGGTGAGGAATGACGACGCGCCCGCCGCGTCCCCGGCCGAGACCGCACCTCACGGGCGGGCTCCGCGGCGCAACAGGGCCCCCTGGCTGTGGGGCGGTGGTGCCGTGCTGGCGCTCGTGGTCGGCGGGATCGCCATCGGGACCGCGAACGCCACCGTCTACTCCCCCGAGGCCCAGGTGCAGGACTATCTGGACGCCCTCGCCGCGGGCGACGGTGGGACCGCCCTGGCCCTCGCCGCCGGTGCCGGTGACGAGGACGGCGAGCGCCCGGGCGCCGCGGGCCTGGCCCCGGGAACCGCCACCAGCCTGATGCACGGCGAACCGCTGCAGGCGGGCATGGCCGCCCTCGGGGAGCTGACGGTGAACCGGGGAGCGGACGCACCGGACGGCGGCTCCACCGAGGTGGAGGTCGGCTACACGGTGGACGGCGAGGACCGCAGCACCACCTTCACGGTGGAGCACACGGGCCGGGACTGGCTGTTCTTCGACCGGTGGCGGATGGCCCCGGTGCCCGTCCAGACCGTGCGGGTGGCTCCGGTGAACCTGCCGCCGGAGGCCGCCTCCGGCCCGGTCACCGCGGTGGTCAACGGTGTGCAGGCGTCCCTCGTGCCCGAGGGCGACGAGGACAGTGGGCATCGCGAGGACAGTGGGCATCGCGAGGGCAGCGGAACCCCGGGGCAGGCCTTCGCAGCGCTGCCTCCGCTCGTGGTGGATGCGGAGTTCGAGAGCACGTATCTGGCGGCCGAGCCGGCCCGACTGGTGGTGGATCAGGCCACCCCCGCGGATCCGGCCACCCCCGCGGATCCGGCCGGCCCGGGCGAGCCGCTCCTGCTGGAGCTGGCGCTGCAGTACACGGATGCCGTGTCCGAGGAGGTCAACCGCCAGCTGGACGCCTACCTGGCCGGCTGCACCGAGCAGAAGGTCCTCCACCCCTCGGGCTGCCCCATGGGGTACGACACCGTGAACCGGATCCCCCCGGCCTCGATCGCGTGGTCCGTCTCCGGCGATCCCCGGGCCACCGTGGTCCCCCTGCCGGCGGAGGGCGAGGACCCCACCGTGATGGCCCCGCTCCAGGCGGAGGCCGAGTTGTCGCTGCAGGAGATCGACCTCGTCTCCGGCGAGCAACGGCCGGTGGTGCACCGCGACCCCTTCACCCTGGAGGCGGACCTGGCCGTGACCGGGGAATCGGTGCGGCTCACGCCCCGGATCCCCTGAGTCCGCGCCCGGTCCCGGCCTGGATCCGTGCCCCTCGAAGCGCCCGGACCTGCCGGGTGACGGATCGGAGGACACCTCTTCCCAGCGACCGCGCGCAGCGCTACCGTGGCACCACCAGATGCGCATGACGGAACCTGGTTCATGATGCGCAACATCTGGTGAGGCTGTCCCGGCGTCGCCGCTGCCGCCCTGCTGCCTCCCCGCCACCCCATCGCGCTCAGGAGCAGAGCACCCATGAACACCACCCATCCGAACAGCCCCACCGTGGACCAGTCCGACCGCACCGTCCCCATCAACCTGCGCCAGTCCGGCCCCACGCCGGTCCAGATGCTGATCGACACCCGCGTCCGCAAGTCGCCCTACTGGCAGCTGTCCATGGAGGCCGGCTGCTGGCGGGCCTCCGTCTACAACCGCATGTACCACCCCCGCGGCTACGTGGCCCCGGAGGACGGCGGCATGATGGTCGAGTACGACTCCCTGGTGAACCACGTGACCCTGTGGAACGTGGCCGTGGAGCGTCAGATCCGCGTGCTCGGCCCCGAGGCGGAGGCCTTCGTGGACTTCGTCATCACACGCGATGCCACCAGGATCCCCGCGATGCACGCCCGCTACGTGATCCTCTGCAACGAGGCCGGCGGCGTGCTCAACGACCCCGTCCTGCTGCGCGTGGCCGAGGACGAGTTCTGGTTCAGCCTCTCCGACTCGGACCTGCTGTTCTGGCTGCAGGGGGTGAACGTGGGCCGCCGGTTCGACGTGGACATCCGCGAGATCGATGTCTCCCCCGTGCAGGTTCAGGGTCCGAAGTCCCTGGACCTCATGACGGACCTCTTCGGCCCCGCCGTGGCCGAGCTGCCGTCCTACGGGCTGCTGGCGGGCGAGGTGGCCGGCTGCCCCGTGATCGTCTCCCAGACCGGGTTCTCCGGTGAGAAGGGCTACGAGATCTACCTCAAGGACTCCACCCTGCACGCCGAGCGGATGTGGAACGCGGTGCTGGGGGCCGGCACGCCCCACCAGCTGGCCGTCGTCGCCCCCGCCCACCACCGTCGGATCGCCGCGGGCATCCTGTCCTGGGGCCAGGACCTGGACCAGGAGACCCTGCCGTTCCAGGCCAACCTCGGCTACCAGGTGCCTCGGCAAAAGGCGGCCGACTACATCGGCAAGGCCGCCCTGGAGGCCGCCCGGGACCAGATCGAGGCCGGCACCCCGCCGTACACCCACCAACTGGTCGGGATGCGGCTCGGCGGCAGGCCCATCGACGACTACGCCCCGGACTTCTGGCTGGTCAGCGCCTCCGGAGCAGAGAACACCGGGGACGACGCCGGCCCGGGCGAGCCGGTCGGCTACCTCACCTCCCCCTGGTTCTCGCCGGAGCTCGGCCACAACATCGCGATGGGCTACGTCCCGGTGGGGCTCACGGCCGTGGGCACCGAGCTGTGGGTGCACCTGCCGGAGCAGTACGCGGAGGAGCCCGGCCGGCCCGTGGCCGCCGAGGTGGTGGAGGTGCCGTTCCGGCCCTCGGTGAACCCGAACCAGCGGGAGATCCTGCGCCAACGGGGGCTGGATGCCGCCGTCTGACCTGGAACCGGCCGAGAACGGCGTCGCCGCCGGGGTGCAGTCCGTGGACCGGGCCGCCACCGTGCTGCAGATCCTGGCTCGCGAGGGCCAGGCCGGGGTCAGCGAGATCGCCGCGGAGATGGGGATCCACAAGTCCACGGCCTCCCGCCTGCTCGGGGCCCTCGTGTCCCGCGAACTCGTGCAACAGGACCGGGACCGGGGAAGGTACCAGCTGGGCTTCGGGATCCTCCGGTTGGCCGCCGCGATCCCGGGCCGGCTGAACCTGGTGCAGGAGGCCGGACCGTTCCTGCGGGAGCTGGCCGCGAGCGCGGAGGAGACGGTGAACCTGGCCGTGCTGCGGTCCGGCTACGCGGTCAACGTGGACCAGGCCCGGGGACCCTCCAGCCTGGGCACCCAGGACTGGGTCGGCAGCCTGACGCCCCTGCACGCCACGGCCTCCGGCAAGGTGCTGCTGGCCGCCCTGACGGCCGAGGAGCGGGGTGCCCTGCTGCAGGGCACCCGGTTGCCGCGGTTCACCTCCCGGACCCTCACCAGCAGGGTCCGGCTGGAGGAGGAGCTGCTCCAGGTGGCCCACGCCGGCGTCGCCACGGTACGGGAGGAGTACGAGATCGGGCTGGTCTCGGCCGCCGTCCCGGTCCGCGATCACCGCGGGGTGGTGATCGCCGGCATCAGCGTCTCCGGACCGGAGTTCCGCTTCGACCCCGAGGACGCCCAGGTCCTGCCCCAGCTGATGGACGCCGGCCTCGCCGTCAGCCGGCGGATGGGCTACTCCCCCACCTGACCCCTGGGCACGGAGTGACGAGACCACGTCACTCTGGTGGGGGTGGAGTCACTTTGTGCCCGGAGGGTGGGGTCAGCCCCGCAGACGCTTCCCCTCCGGGTCCACCAGCGGCTCGGCGGTCACGGTGGCCGGGACCATCCGGTCGAAGGAGCGGATCTGGACGGCGTCCCCCACGCCCGCCGACTCCGGCAGCCACGCGTAGGCGATCGGCCGGTGCACCGTGTACCCGTAGGCGGCGCTCGTGGTGTAGCCGACCGGATCATCCCCCACGAACACGGGGTCCGAGCCCATCACCACGGACACGGCGTCGTCCACCGTCAGACAGCGCAGGGCACGACGACGGCCGGCCCGGGATCCGGTCGGCTCACCGGAGGAGGCCACGGCCGAGGTGCCGGCCCGCATCCGGGCCACCGCCTCCTCGCCCACGTACCCGCTGCGGTCCTTCCGCACCGCGAAGCCCAACCCCGCGGCCCACGGGTCGTGCTCGGTGTCCACGTCCGTGCCCCAGGCCCGGTACCCCTTCTCGATCCGCAGGCTGTTGAACGCCGCGCGCCCGGCCGCCACCACGCCGAGGTCCCGGCCGGCCTCCCACAGGGCGTCCCACAGGGCGAGACCGTCGTCGTTGTCGGCGTAGATCTCCCAGCCGAGCTCGCCCACGTAGGAGACCCGCAGCATCCGCACCCCGATCCCCGCGACCGAGGCGACGGCCGCACGGAAGTAGGGCAGGCCGTCGTCGGACAGGTCCAGTTGCGTCAGCGGCTGCACCAGGTCCCGGGCGCGCGGGCCCCAGACGCCGATGCAGCAGGTGCGGTCGGTGATGTCCTCCACCTGCACCTCGCCCCCGCCATCGCCCCGACCATCACCCCGTGCCCCGGCGTTCCAGTCGGCCGCGGCCTGCTGCAGGTACGCCGCGTCGATCCCGCCGTTGGCCCCTACCTGGAACACGTCCTGCCCCAGGCGCGCCACCGTGACGTCGCTGCGGATTCCGCCGGACTCGGTCAGCATCAGCGCGTATCCCACGCTTCCCACCTCGCGGTCCACCCGCCCCGTGGTCAGCCGCTCCAGCAGGCCCACGGCGCCGGGGCCGGAGACCTCGAGGCGGCGCAGGGAGGTGAGGTCGAACAGGGCCACGTTCGTTCGGGTGGCGTGGGCCTCGGCGGCGGAGACCGGGGAGTCGTAGCGCGCGGTCCAGCCCTCCCGCCGCGGCGGCACCCACTCCGGCGGCAGCCGCTCGAGCAGGGCCCGGTTGGCCTCGAACCAGTGCGGGCGCTCCCAGCCGCCGGACTCGAGGAAGGACGCGCCGAGCCCCACCTGCCGGGCGTGGAACGGGGAGAGCCGCAGGTCCCGGGGGGAGAGCCGGGGCTCCAGGGGGTGCTTGATGTCGTAGACCTCCACGAAGGCCTGCTGGGAGGTCTCCAGCACGTAGTCTCCGGCCAGCTGCACCTCCTCGAAGCGGGCCACATCCAGTTCCCGCAGGTCCGTGTGGGACTGTCCGTCCACGATCAGCTCCGCCACGGCCCGGCCCACCCCGGCCGAGTGCGTCACCCAGACCGCCTCGGCCAGGAAGAACCCGCGCAGCTCGGGCGACTCGCCCACCAGGGATCCGCCGTCCGGGGTGAAGGAGAAGATCCCGTTGAACCCCTCCCGCACGTGGGCCCCGGACAGATCCGGCAACAGCGCCAGGCTGGCGGCCCACGGCCCCTCGAAGTCCGCCGGGGTGAACGGCAGCTTCGAGGGCATGGCCCCGGCCGCGGCGTCGTACTCCGGCAGCTCCTGGATCCGGGCGGGCATCGGTCGGTGGGCGTAGGAGCCGATCCCCAGCGTGCTCCCGATCTGCCGGAAGTACAGGTCCTCGCCCTGGTGCCGCAGGATCGGCAGCCGCGCGGTGTTCCCGGTCCCGGCGGCGGCCCCCTCACCGTCCGTCCAGCCGCGCAGCGCGGGCACCTCGGAGGTGGTCACGTACTGATGGGCCAACGGCACCAGGGGCACCCGCGTGCCGGCCAGCTCCCCGATCTGCGGCCCCCAGAACCCGGCGGCGCTCACCACCACGTCCGCACCGAAGACCTCCCGGCCGGCCCGCACCCCGGTGACCCGGCCGGCGTCATGCTCCAGGCCGGTGACCGTGACCCGCTCGAGGAAGCGGGCCCCGCGGGACTCGGCGCGCGCCCGCAGGGCCTCGACGGCGAGCACGGAGGAGGCCAGCCCGTCCCCGGGCAGGTGCAGGGCGCCGAGGATCCGCTCGGCGTGCAGCAGCGGATGCAGCGCCGCCGCCTGTTCGGGGTCCAACACCGAGGCCTCGAGCCCCCAGGCGGTGGCGAGGTTGCAGCGGCGGTGCAGCTCGGCCAGCCGTTCCTCGGTGGTCGCCAGCTCGAGCCCGCCCACCGCGTTGTAGGCGGACTCGCCGCGCCACCTCAGGCCGGAGAGCTTGCGGGCGGTGTAGGCGGCCAGGGTGGCCATGGTGCGGGAGGGGTTGGTCTGGAAGACGAGCCCCGGGGCGTGGGAGGTGGATCCGCCAGTGACGGGGATCGGCCCCTGGTCCAGGACGGTGACGTCCGTGCACCCGCGCTCGGTGAGCTCGTCGGCCAGGTTGGCGCCGACGATCCCGGCCCCGATGATGACGACCCGCGGCGATCGAGTGGTGCTGCCCATGTTCCGCATCCCTCAACTGGATTCACGTACTGCAACAGTGAACCCGGCGAGGCACGCGCGTCAAGGGGTCAGTGCGCTCCGCGGGCCGCCAGGGACTTGCCCCAGGCCTCGACGGCGTCCCAGTTGCGGAAGTCGCCGAACTGGCCCTTGGCCATCTTGATCAGCAGCTTCTCCAGGAAGCCCAGCTTCTCCTCGGTCACGGCACCGCGCAGGTAGGTCACGTCCCGGGCGCCGTAGGTGCCCAGCACGGCCTCCAGCTTCGGATCGAGCCCGGGGCTGCCGCCGGAGGCCGCGATGAACAGCGACTTGTCCGCCAGTTCGGCGCGGTGGCTGTCCAGGAAGGCCTTGCCGGCCTTGTCCAGGGAGCCGCCGTACACGGGCAGGGCCACCACCACGGCGTCCACCGTCGCGAGCCACTTCGGGGCGTCCTTGGTGTCCTCCACCACGGTGGTCACACCCTTGTTCACGCGCAGGACCTCGGCGATCCGTTCGGCGATCTCGCGGGTGGAACCGTGCTGGGATGAGGCAACAACCAGGGTGGTCATGGGAATACAGCCGCCTTCGGGTCTATCGGGTGCGGTGCTGGCGTGAGTCAGTGTATCCCGCGCAGGTCGAGGTCCAGCCGCGTCTCCGGCACGACGCCGGCCGCCTCGCCCGCCGCGTCCGGCGCACCGGCGTGCACCGTCACCGGGATCCCCCAGTCCTGCTGGTACAGATGGCAGGCGGCGTGGTCCGGGATGGGCTGGCCGGCCTCCCCGTCACAGGAGGCCGCGCGCGCGGTGATGTGCAGCACGCCCTCGGCCACCTCGGGGTTGATCCGCAGGGTGCGGTGCAGCCCGGTGGAGGTGCCGTCCCCGCCCAGCAGCAGGTCCTCGGGTGAGGAGGAGATCTTCAGCTGGGTCGGGTCACCCCAGCGGTCGTCGAGCTTCTGCCCGGTGGGGGCGGCGAAGGACACGGCCAGCTCCAGGTCTCCGGCGGTGATGGCCGTGCGGGGGCGCTGGGTCTGGAGGGCCCCCTCGTCCACCTGCAGGTACTCCTGGGGCACGGCCAGCCGCACCAGCTGGTGGGCGTTGGTCTCCACCACCACGATCGAGACCGGTGCGCCGTCCTGGTCTCGTTCGACCAGGACGTCCGAGGGCTCCTTCAGCCCGCGCGCCACTGTGGACACCGCGGCCTCGGTGGCCCGCCCGTCGGCGGCCGTCCCGGCCGGCGCGTACCGGCGGATCGCCCCGTTGTAGGTGTCCGCCACGAGCACGGAGCCGTCCGGCAGGGCGGCCACGCCCAGCGGGTGCTGCAGGCGCGCCTGCCCGGCGGCGCCGTCCCGGAAGCCGAAGTCGAACAACCCGGTTCCGACGGCGGAGCGCACCTCACGGCCCCGCGCACCGCCCGCGGCGGCCGGGTCGGCCGGGGTGATGGACCGCAGCGCGGAGGACTCGGAGTCGGCGAGCCAGAGGGTGCCGTCGGCGGACTCGGCCAGCCCGGAGGTCTGGGCGAACCAGGCCTCGGTGGGCCCGCCGTCCTCGAGGCCCTCCAGGCCGGTGCCGGCATAGACGGCCAGGTCCCCGGTGCGCGGGTCGAAGCCGAAGATCTGGTGGGTTCCGGCCATCGCCACGATGAGGGTGTCCTCCACGGTGGACCAGACCACGTCCCACGGGCTGGACAGGGAGGTCTCCAGCGGGCCGGTGCCGAAGGGCTCCAGGGAGACCGCCGCCTCCCCGTCGCCGGCCTCCGGGTCCGCGGCCTCGCGGGCCCGCTCCGGGTCGATCAGCCGCTGGACGCCGTTGCCGGCCAGGGTCGTCACGGTCCCGTCGGCCAGGCTCACCCCGCGCAGGCGGTGGTTGACGGTGTCCGCCACCACCACGTCGTAGCCCACGGCCGCGGCCACGGCCTCTGGCAGCAGCGCCAGACCCTGGGGCTCGTTGAACCGGGCGGTCTCCGGGCCGCCGTCGACGATTCCCTTCTCCCCGACTCCCTCGGCCACCCCGCCGCCGATGGTGCGCAGCACCGTGGTGAGGTCCCCGGCCACCTCCACGAGCCGGTGGTGGCCGGTGTCCGCCACCAGGAAGGACCCCTGCCGGGTGCCGCGGGCGCCGAGGGCGATGGCCTTGCCGGGGAACTTCAGGTCCCGGGCCACCGGCTCCGGCGGCACGTAGGGGCCGCTCCCCCGGTGCAGGGTGCCCTTGGCCTCGTGCTCGGCCACGAGTTCGTTGACGAGGGAGGTCAGCCCGGCCACATGGCCCTCACCGGAGAGGTGCGCGGCGATGTAGCCCTCGGGGTCCACCACCACCAGGGTGGGCCAGGCGCGGGCGGAGTAGGCCTGCCACGTGGTCAGTGCCGGATCGTCCAGGACGGGGTGCTGGACGTCGTAGCGCTCCACGGCGGCGGCGAGCGCGTCCGGGTCTGCCTCGTGGTCGAACTTGGGCGAGTGCACGCCCACCGTGACGAGCACGTCCTGGAACTCGGCCTCGAGCGGACGGAGCTCGTCCAGCACGTGCAGGCAGTTGATGCAGCAGAAGGACCAGAAGTCCAAAACCAGGATTTTGCCGCGCAGCCCCTCGAGGTCCAGGGAGGCGCCGCCGGTGTTCAGCCAGTTGCGGCCCACGAGTTCGGAGGCGCGGACGCGGGACTGGGTGCGCGGGGATGAGGCTGTCATGGCCTCATTCTCTCGCGTCGGCGGACAGGAGTCGAAGTCGCCTACACGGGAGGACACCGAGGGGCCTTCCGTCACCCGCTCCCCGCCCGGTTCATCAGGGGTGGATGGCCCGCTCCCCGCTGTCGCGGCCCGCGTCGAGGTGGCCGACATCGGACAGGCGCAGGGGGGTGAACGGCCCGGTGGTCTCGGCGGAGGCGATCCGCGCGGTGACCGCCACATGGTCGCCGCCGTCGTCGAGCACGGTGAGGCGCTCGACCACCATCCGGTGCGGGACCGCCCTGAGCAGCGGAACACCGCTGTCCGCCGTGTCGACGTCGACCCCCGTGAACTTGTCCGTCTCCTCACCGGAGAGCGTGCCGAAGTGCTCCGCCACGGCCAGGTCGCCGGCGGTCAGGAAGTGGACCGCGAAGTGTGCGGACCGCAGACCCACCCGGTAGGTGTGGTTGGCCTTCGACAGCCAGAAGCAGTACCGCTCGGCCGAGATGCCGGACTGGGTGTGGAACCCGACCAGGCAACCGGCCTGCTCGCCCTCGGCCGCCGTGGTGACCACGATGAGGGCCTGGTCGGTGGACGACATCAGTCCGCTGAAGGCGTCCTCACCCATGACGAGCCTGCCCCGGTGGCGCCACCTCGTAGCGGAGGAACACGGTGTCGTCCTCGACCATGGCCCCCTTCAATCCGAACCGGGCGACTCCCGCGCCCGGAGGGGTCACGCTGACGGGCAGGGGGTCACCGCCCATCAGCGGTGAGAGGCTCAGGCACAACTCGTCGAGGCGGTCGGCCGCGACGAGCTCGCCGAGCCACCGGGGGCCTCCCTCGCAGAGCACCACGCCGTACTCGAGACCTGCCAGCGCCGTCATGGCCGCCGCCGGATCGACCCGCTCCTGACCGGCCACGACCACTTCCGCAACCCGCCCGGCCGCAGCCAGCCGTTCCGGGTCCGCCGTCTCGCAGGTGACGACGATGGTCCTGGCGTCGGCGGGTGCAGCGGAGAAGACCCGGGCCGACCAGTCGAACTCCAGGCTCCTGCTGACCACGGCGACCGGCGGGTTCGGGGACTGCCCTCGGGAGCGTCGTTGCGCCTGCGCCGGCGCGGACAGCTGGATCGGCGAGTAGCCTTCGCGGCGCACCGTCTCGGCACCGACCAGCACGACGTCGGCGATCTGGCGCATCCTGCGGAACAGCTCCTGATCGGGCCGGGTCGACAGGGCCCCGACCCGGCCGTCGATGGCGGCCGTTCCGTCCAGCCCGGCGACCATGTGCCCGGTGACCCAGCACTCGTGGCGGGGCGTGGACCGGTCGACCTCGAGGTAGGGGACCAGCGGGTCCGGGATCTCCCGGCCGTGTTCGAGACGCTCCATCTGGACTCCTGACGATCAGGGGCGGGAATCACCCGCCCGCCTACTCCTCGTGCCCCTGGTCCTCACTCATCTGGTCCTCGGCGGGTGGGGTCTCCCCCGGCGGCACGCCGCCCCCGGGCTCCAGGCCGGTGACGTCCCCGTCGGCCGGATCCGGATTCGCGGACTCCGCCTGGTCCTCCGAGTCCGCCTCGCGGTCCCGGGTGCCCTCTCCGGGCTGGTTCGCGGCACCGCTGACGCCCTGCTGGGGCTGGTGGGTCCCGCGCCGGTCGAGTTCGCTCGTCTCCGTGTCCCGGAAGCTGTCGTCGGGTTGTGGCTGGGTCTCGCTCACGGGGTGCTCCTTCGGATCGGTGCTGTGGTGGTCTGTCCTGCGGTCATCTTGTCAGCCGGGACCCCGGCCCGTGAACCCCTGTGGACTGGTGGTTCCAGGCGGATCCTGGCTGTCGATGAGGGCTAGAGCGAGCCCTCGGCGGCCGCCAGGATCTGCTCGGCCATGGTGGTGAACTCCTCGCCGGCCACCTCGGCGCCGCCGATGAAGGAGACCATCACCACGTGCTCGGCCGTCTGGCCGATCAGCACCTGCGCGGTGGTCTCCGCTCCCCCGCCTGCCGGGGTGCGGGTCCAGACCAGGCCGGAGTCGACGCCCTGCCCGGATCCCTCGTCTGCCGCCCCGGAGGCGCGCGCGGTGAAGTCGAAGGTGCTGGCCTGCCCGTCCTGGTCCGTGACGGTCATGCTCAGCTCGGGGCACTCCGCCACCAGCCGTTCCACGTTCTCCCGGTGCGCCCGCACCGCGGCGCCGTCCTCCAGGGAGGCGACCTCCACGGTCCCGGTGCCGGCGAAGGACTCGGAGCCGAAGTCGATCCGGGAGGCGTCCGCCCCGGCCATCTGGATCGGCGACCAGTCCACGGCGGTCAGCGGGGCCTTGCAGCCGGCCGGGTCCACGGTGGTGCCAGAGGTGTTGGTCTGGCGCAGCCTGGCCTCCTGGCGGGTGTCCGCGATCGCGGTGTCCGTGGCGGAGACCTGGTTCGTGAACCCGAAGCTCGCGGCCCGCTCGGCCGCAGCGCCCACCGCCCGCTGGTCGGCCCGGGCCTCGCTCGCCGTGGCCTCACCGGAGGCGGGTTCCCTCGAGGCAGCGCCCGACGCCGGCCCCGCACCGGAGGTGCCCGACGCACCGGAGGCGTCGTCCCCCGGGACCGCCGTTCCCGAGGGGTTCGCCGAGGTGATGCCGTGCGGGTTGGCGGGGACGCCGCCGTCGCCGCCGTCCGTGTCCCCCGGTGCCGCCGAGCAGCCGGCGAGCAGCAGCACGCCGGCCAGGCCGCAGGCCAGCAGACCGCCCAGCGGGCCGCCCCGAGGACCGGCCAGCCGGGGTCTGGCGGGACGGCGGTGGCGGAGGTGGCGGAGGGTGGGGGCGCTCATCGGCGGGGCTCCTCGTGGTCGGCGAGATCTTCGTACATGGCGTTCCACGCCTTGAGCTCGGCCTCGTCGTTGAGGTCGGCCTTGCGGTCCAGGCGCTTGGTCTCCTTCGCATCGTTGCGGGACCACATCACGGAGACCACCACCGCCATGATGACGGTGGGCACCTCGCCGATGCCCCACATCACGGCACCGCCGATCTGTTGGTCGGCGATCGCCGAGGGTCCCCAGTCCCGGCCGGTGGAGCCGAACCAGGAGGCCTCCAGGAGGGATTCGGAGGAGGTCATGGCCACGCCGATGAAGGCGTGGAAGGCCATGGTGGCCAGCAGGATGACCAGCCGCATCGGGTAGAGCACCTTGCGCGGCAGCGGGTCGATCCCGATCATCACCGAGGCGAAGAGGTAGCCGGTCAGCAGGAAGTGCACGTTCATGAACTCGTGGCCGAGGTGCTCGTCGAGCGCGAAGCCGAACATCGGCGTGTAGTAGAAGATCAGGATCGAGCCGGCGAAGTTCACTGCCGCCACCCCGGGGTGGGTGATGAACTTCGCGAACGGCGAGTGCACGAGCCACAGGATCCACTCGCGGGGCCCACGGGTGCCGTCCACCCGGGCCGGCAGGGACCGCAGCGCCAGGGTCACGGGGGCCCCGAGGACCAGGAACAGGGGCGAGATCATGGTCAGCGTCATGTGGGCCACCATGTGGGCGCTGAACAGGACCTGGCCGTAGACGGCCGGGGCCCCGCTGGTCACCCAGAACAGGATGGCCAGGCCGAGCAGGAACGAGGCGGTCCGCAGCACGGGCCAGCCGTCCCCGCGCCGGTGCAGCCGGAGGGCGGAGCGCAGGTACCACAGGGCCAGGAAGGCGATGATGGCCACCCACAGCCAGTCGAAGCGCCACTGCGAGAACCAGGTCTGGAGGGTCAGTTCCGGCGGCAGGTCGTAGCCGGTGAGGATGCGGGCGGGGGTGGCGTCCGGGGGCAGTTCCTCCGGCACCGGGGGCGAGGTGCGGCCCAACACCGTGGCCAGGCCCATGATGGCGGCCATGATGGCGGCCTCCACCGCGATCAGCTGCCAGAGTAGGCGCTGGCCGGCGGCGGGCGGCGCGCTGGTCCCGGTGGCCAGCCGCGGGATGATCCACATCCGGTGCATGAGGCCGATCAGGCCCAGGGCCAGGGAGCCGACCAGTTTGGCCAGCACCAGCAGGCCGTAGGGGCTGAGGAGCTGCTCGAGGGTGTTCATCCGGATGGCGGCGTTGACGATCCCGGAGAGCACCACGGTGGCCAGGCCCAGCCCGGCCAGCAGGGAGTAGCGAGAGACCACCGTGTACACGAGGGGTTCGGGGCCTTCGCGGTGGGCCGAGGCCCGGCCGGTGGCGCCGTCCGGTCCGTGCAGCCTCGGGGAGACCAGGGCCAGCACGATCAGGCCGCCGACCCACACCACCACCCCGAGCAGGTGCAGGCCGATCGAGTTGACGGCGCCGTTGTGGTCGTCCCCGGAGGCCGAGTGGCCGATGAGGGCCAGCGGGACGATGCCGACCAGGCCGAGCAGCGCGGTCCAGGCCAGTCCGGTGGTGGAACGGACGGCCAGGGTGAGCGAGGTGACGACGGCGGCCACCACCGTGACGGCGGTCCAGGCCTGGCCCACCGAGATGTCCTGGAGGAAGCCGACCAGCCCGGAGGTGAAGCTGGGTCCCGGGTCCAGAGGCATCCCGGCCAGGTCGGAGTAGGAGAGCACGAGCACCGCGAGCGCGGAGAGGGTCCAGACCACGCAGGACACGGTGGCCACGCGCATCAGGCGGGAGAAGGCCGGGTGCTCGGCCTCCTCGGAGTGGGTGCCGCCAGCGGGGCCGGCGGGCCTGGTTCCGGACCGGCCGGAACGGGCGCCACCTCGCTGCGGCGGCATGATGGTGCAGGCGAAGATCAGTGCGCCCACCGCGGTGGGCATGGCCAGGTTGTGCGCCATCTCCGCGAGGGGCAGGCCCCAGCGCGTCAGCACACCGGGGTCGGAGAGCTCGTCCACGGCCGTGATGCCGGTCCAGGCGGCCGCCAGCACCAGCGCCACGGCGCCGATCACGCCGGCCACGGGCCACAGCCAGATCGGCACGCCGGCGTCCTGCCCGGCGGTTCTCGAAGTACTCGAGGAACTCGAAGAAGTCACGGTGTCCATTCTCTCGCAGTGTCCGGCCGCTGCCGGCACTCGTCTGGCCGCCGCCCGGCGGCCACCCCGGGCGGCTCGGGGTCACCGGCTCCGCCCGGGGTCGGTCGGCGGGGCTTACTCCTGGTCGGCTCCGGTACCGCCGCGGCCCGATGCGCCGGAGCCGGTGCCGATCGCCTTGGCCTTGCGGAACACCACGAGCATGGCCACCACGACGACGAGCACGCCGCCGATCGCCGCCGCCCAGACCCAGCCGGGTACTGCGGCGGCGGGGTCCTGGCTGTCCTCCGCCGTGGGCTCGCCGGTCTCCTGGGCCGCATCATCCGTGGCGGGGTCGCTCGCGGCCCCGGCACCGGCGGACGGGTCGGCACCCGGGGCCGTGGCCGCACCGGAGGAGCCGGGCTCCGTGCCGGTGTCGGCGTCGGCGCCGGTGCTGGGGCCGACGTCCTGGGCGGTCGCCTCCGAGGAGACCGGGGCGTCGGGGTTCACCACCCCGCAGTCCTCGGGCGCACCCTCCTCGGGGGCTCCCGGGTCCTCGAGGGTGAAGTCGTAGCTCTTCTCCTCCGAGTGCCCGTCCGAGTAGACCACGCGGTAGCTGACCGCGTACTCACCGTTGGGCATGCCCTCGCACAGGGCGGCGCTGAGCTCGGGTCCGGAGACCTCGGCGTCCCCGTCCTGCCACTGGTGGCCGTTCTCATCCGTCACGGTGGCGACGTTGGAGATGCCCTCACCGGTGATCAGGTTGCCGGAGAAGGTGAGGGTGAGCTCGCTGGGCGTCTCGATCACCGCGGTACCCGCCGCCGGTGAGGCGGAGAGCAGCTGGTCGTGGGCGGCCGCCGGGCCGGCCGTGGCCAGGGCGAGCAGGGCCGCCGCCGAGAGGGCGGCGGCGCCGGCCCTGACGGGCCGACGGGTGGGCTGAGGGTTGGTCGCGTGAAGTGTCATGATGTCCTTTTCGACCCGGCGCGGGCAGGCGCCGGGCGTGGTCCGCTGAGAGCTGAGAGGGTTCTGGCTCGAGCCGGCCGGCGGATCGGGGGACGATCAGGCGGCGAGGGCGAGCTGAGGCCCCTCGGGCGGTCCGCGCAGCCGCAGGGAGGGCAGCAGGACGTCCTCCGGGCGGTACGCCACCCTCAGCTGTGCCGCCGAGACCCGGCGGACCGGGACGGCGGGGATCCACCGGGCGAGCCGGGCGCCCGGAGAGCGCAGGAGCAGTCCCACCGCGAGATCCGCCACCCGGCCGGCGAGGACCTCCCCGCGGCGCAACACCACCACCGTCATCACGGCGGCCAGCAGGTGCGCGGCGGCCATGGCCGGGGAGTCCGCGTGCACGGCCCCCGCGGCCCCCGGAACCTCGCCGAGGGTGGTGCCGGCGCTACTCCCGGTTGCGGCACTGCTCCCGATGCCGGGGACCAAGCTCCCGGGATGACCGGAGTGTGCCCCGTGGCGTCCGTCGAGGCCGGACAGGGCGGGCGCCGCAGCGGGGCCGGCGGTGGCGGAGTAGAGCCAGTGGAACAGCAGCTGGCTGGCGGTGACCCCGGCGGCCAGGCGCCACCAGGACAGCCGCCGCCCGGCCAGGGCGGTGCACACCGGGCCGGCCAGCGCGAGGGTGAGGATCCAGAGGATCGGGGCGGGGCCGGCGTCGTGGTGCGCGTGGGTGGACGGGGAGGCACCCGGGTCCACGAGGTTCGCCAGGGTGTGGGAGCCGGCCGCGAGCAGGGTGGCGACGAGGGCGGCGGCCCAGCCGCGCAGCAGCCGGGACGCGCCGCGGACCGGCTCCGGGCGGGCTGCGGGGGAACGGGCCGCGGCAGATCGGGACGGCGCGCGGTGCAGTGCCATGCGAGTGGACACCGAACACCTCCCTGCCGCTGTGCCGTCGACCAGTGCCTCGGCCAGTGTTTCATTCTACGCGTGTTCTACCGGCTGTAGAAAACACTCGGGTGGGACGGCCGGCGGCCCGGACCGCCCTTAAACGCCGAAGGCGCCCCACGAGGTGGAGCGCCTTCGAACGGCGACCTGCGGCCGGCCCCGAGGGGTCCGGGCGCGGGCCGGACCGGTTCACTTACCGGTGGCAGCAGCCTTCAGCTTGGAGCCAGCGGAGATCTTGACCGAGTGGCCGGCCGGGATCTGGATGGACTCGCCGGTCTGCGGGTTGCGGCCGGTGCGGGCCGCGCGGTCGGTGCGCTCCACGGCAAGCCAGCCGGGGATGGTGACCTTCTCACCCTTGGAGACCTGCGCGGAGAAGATCTCGAAAACGGCATCCAGCACGCCGTTGACGGCGGCCTGGGAGTTGCCGGTCTTCTCGGCGGCGGCGGCGACCAGTTCGCTGCGGTTCATAGCCATGTGTCCTCCTGGACTTCGATGGTGGTTTGGCTTGGCCCGAACCGGCAGATCCGGGCGCGTGCTTCGAAAACTACCACCCGAAACGGCGAAAACACGCCTCAGAAGGGCGGAAACACGCGGATTTCCGGGGAAATCCGGGGAAATCCGGGAAAACCCCCGGTTTCGGGCCCTCCACAGCCGTGATCCCCTGCCGGTCCGGAGGCCCCGTCCAACGCCGAAGGGGTGGCAGACCCAATGGTCTGCCACCCCTTCGGATGGTGTGTCCGGCGCCTCGACGGCGCCCGCACCGGCTGACTAGCCGGCGATCACCAGGAGGACTTGGTGATGCCGGGCAGCTCGCCGCGGTGCGCCATGTCCCGGAAGCGGACACGCGAGATGCCGAACTTCTGGAAGGTGCCGCGCGGGCGGCCGTCGATGGAGTCGCGGCTGCGGACGCGCACCGGGGAGGCGTCGCGGGGCAGCTTCTGCAGGCCCACGCGGGCGGCCTCGCGCTCCTCGTCGGAGGACTTCGGGTCCACCAGGGCCTTCTTCAGCTCCAGGCGCTTCTCGGCATAGCGGGCAACGATGACCTTACGCTGCTCGTTCTTGGCGATCATGGATTTCTTGGCCATGCCTCAGCGCTCCTCTCGAAATTCGACGTGCTGGCGGGCGACCGGATCGTACTTCTTGAGCACGATGCGGTCCGGGGTGTTCCGGCGGTTCTTGCGGGTCACGTAGGTGTACCCGGTACCGGCGGTCGACTTCAGCTTGATAATGGGACGTACGTCCTTGTCCTTGGCCATGTCAGAGCTTCACTCCCTTGGCAAGCAGGTCGGCGACGACGGCGTCGATCCCGCGCACGTCGATGGTCTTGATGCCCTTGGTGGACAGCGTCAGGGTGACGTTGCGTCGCAAGGACGGGACCCAGTAGGTCTTCTTCTGGATGTTCGGGTCGAACCGGCGCTTGGTGCGACGGTGTGAGTGGGAAATGCTGTGGCCGAAGCCCGGCCCAGCCCCGGTTACCTGGCAGTTAGCTGCCATGATCACTCCTCGTTGCAAGTAGTAGTAAAAGAACGGGCGGAACCCGTTGTGGAACCTCCGGACGAACCGGGCGCTCCACGAGTCCCGCCACCAGTTGTGACACCGCGCTCTTACTGCGACTTTCCGAAGGGGTAACCAGACTGGGTGAGAGCCAGCCGAAGTGCCCTTGATCGCGGGGGAAGACGGTGAGTCCCCTGCCCATGCCGGTGAAGGCGGGGAAGGAGATCCGGTTACGGGAAGCACGTTGTTTTCCGGTGTTGCGGCGGGCCGTGCGGGCACGGACACACCACAACGCAACGTGGCTTAACGCCGTTCCATCTTAGGCCACCGGCCTGAATCCTTCAAACCGGGATTCTGGAACATCCGGGCGGCATCCGGGCGGCCTCAGGCCGGCTGCGGCCGGTCCTCCACGAGGGCCGGATCCCGGAAGACCCAGTGCTCCGGATCCAGGTGGGCCAGGATCTTGGACCCGATCCGGCCGAGATCCGCCAGGTCCTGTTCGTCGAGGCTGTCCAGGAACCGTGCGCGCACGCTGGCCACGTGGTGCGGGGCGAGGCGTTCGATCTCGGCCATCCCCTCCGCCGTGATCTCCGCCATGGTGACGCGCGCGTCCTCGCTGGACGGGCTCCGCGCCATCAGGCCGCGGCTCTCGAGCTTGCGGGCCACGTGGGAGAGCCGGGACAGGGAGGCGTTGGTCCGCGCGGCCAGTTCACTCATGGCCAGCGCCTCATCGCTCTCGGAGAGCATGGCCAGCACCTGGTACTCGAAGAAGCTGACGGTGCCCTCGAGCTGCAGGTCGGCCTCCAGGGTGGGCATGAGCTGCATGTGGGTGGCCACCAGGGTCAGCCAGGCACGGCGCTCCTGCGAGGACAGCCAGCGGACGCCCGGCAGGCCCGTCCCCGCCGTCTGGTCAGCGTCCCGGGCCACGTCAACGGTCTCTGTCACGGGGTCCATGGGGGTGATTATCCCATCATCTCCGGACCCCCGGCGCCCATGTCACCCGGTGACCGGGCCGGACGGCGACGGGCGACCCGGTCACCGTCCGGCCGGGTTCCCCGTTCGCAGGCCCGATCGGGCATGCTGGAGCCCAGTGGTGTCCTGCACCACACCGGATATCCGCACAGCCCGCAGGCCGCCGGCGCAGCCGCCGCCCGCCCCCAGCGTCAGGAGAGTCGATGACCATCCAGCCCGTGTCCCCGGACCCGTCCATCAGCCAGGACCTGCTGGCGGCCGGCCGCCAGGCCTACGACCTGGACCGTTCCCACGTGTTCCACTCGTGGAGCGCCCAGGGGGCCCTGGACCCGATGACGATCGTGAAGGCCGAGGGCTCCCATGTCTGGGACGGTCAGGGCCGGAGGATGATCGACTTCTCCTCCCAGATGATCAACACCAACATCGGCCACTCCCACCCGGCGGTGGTCTCCGCCATCCAGGAGCAGGCGGCGAAGATCGCCACCATCGCCCCCGCCCACGTCAACGACGCCCGCTCCGAGGCCGCCCGGCTCGTGGCGGAGCTGACCCCCGGGGACCTGGACCACGTGTTCTTCACCAATGCCGGCGCCGAGGCCGTGGAGCACGCCGTCCGCATGGCCCGCCTGCACACCGGCCGGCCCAAGGTCCTCTCGGCCTATCGCTCCTATCACGGCGGCACGGACCTGGCCATCAACGTGACCGGCAGCGCGAGGCGCTTCGCCTCGGATCGGGGCGCGGCCGGCGTCGCCCACTTCTTCCCGCCCTACCCCTACCGCAGCGCCTTCCATGCCGAGACCCCGGAGCAGGAGACCGAGCGCGCGCTGGATCACCTCGAGCAGGTCATCCAGCTGGAGGGCCCCGGCACGCTCGCCGCCGTGATCCTGGAATCCGTGCCGGGCACCGCCGGGATCTTCGTCCCGCCGGCCGGATACATGGAGGGGGTGCGGGAGCTGACCCGGAAATACGGGATCCTGTTCATCGCCGACGAGGTCATGGTGGGCTTCGGACGCACCGGCCGCTGGTTCGGGGTGGACCACTGGGGTGTCGAGCCGGACCTGCTGACCTTCGCCAAGGGCGTGAACTCCGGCTACGTGCCCCTCGGCGGCGTGGCGATCTCCGGGGAGGTCTACGCCACCTTCACCGACCGCGCCTACCCGGGCGGGCTGACCTACTCCGGCCACCCGCTGGCCTGCGCCGCCGCCGTGGCCACCATCAACGCCATGCAGGACGAGTCCATGGTGGCCAACGCCGCCCGGATCGGCACCGAGATCCTCGCCCCGCGCCTGCGTGAGCTGATGGGGAGCCACCGGTCCGTGGGAGACGTCCGCGGCCTCGGGGCCTTCTGGGCGGTCGAGCTGGTCAAGGACCGCACCACCAAGGAACCGATGGCGCCCTACGGCGGGGCCAGTGGCGAGATGGGCGCGCTGGCGGCAGAGTGCAAGAAGTTCGGGCTGCTGCCGTTCGTGAGCGAGAACCGCCTGCACATCGCCCCGCCGCTGAACACCCCGGACGAGGTCCTGCACGAGGGACTGGACATCCTGGACCAGGCGCTGGCGGTCGCCGACGAGCACGCCGCCGGCTGATCCCGCACCCTCCCCACAGCCCCCGGGGCCGCCCGCTCAGGGGGCGTCCGGGTGGAGCACCGGGGGCAGCACCACCAGCACGACCGCGATCACCACGGCCGTGGCCCCGGTGACCCACCACGCCCCCACCGGGTCCACGAGGGCATGGGCGATGAACGCCACGCAGCCGGCCAGCAGCAGCCCCATGCCCACCAGGCAGACCCGCACCACCCGGTGCCCCATCTGCACGGTGCGGTGCTTGAGGTGCTGGCCGAAGAAGCGCCGGTGGATCGCCACGGGCAGCAGCATCAGCACGGTCAGCAGGACGGCGGCGACCAGCAGCGCCACGTACCAGCCGATCAGGTCGCCGGCAAGGTCGTCGAACCGGGCCTGGAACGGCAGGGTCACCAAGAACGCGGTGACGATCTGCGTCCCGGTCTGCATCACCCGCAGCTCCTGGAGCAGGTCGTTCCAGTTGCGGTCCTGCTTCTCCCCGGCGGTCTCGCGCCGCAGGGCCCCGGTCTCGGGATCCCGGTTGTCCCCGTGCCCGTTCCCGTTCCCCGTCATTCCGTCTCCCACCGCACCTGGTCCGGCGACTTGTCCTCGCGCCAGCCGCGCCAGGCGGCCTGCCGGAGCCGGCCGGCGCGGGTCCTGCCCGCCAGAGAGACCTCGCCCACGAGCGAGGGCCGCACCCACCAGGCGTCCGCCCGGTCCTCGGCGGGGACGTCCCGGACCGGCGGGGTCTTGCGCTCGATCCGCCGCAGCCGGTCCTGCACCTGGCGCAGCTGCTCCGCCGAGAACCCGGTCCCCACCCGGCCGGCGTAGCTCAGCTGCCCCGACTCATCCGGCACGGCCACCAGCAGCGAACCGATCCCGCCGGCCCGGCCGCCCCTGCCGCGCCGGGCCCCGATCACCACCACCTCCTGGTGCTGCTCCAGCTTCAGCTTGATCCACGCGGCCCCGCGGCGGCCGGAGAGGTAGGTGGAGTCCGTCCGCTTGGCCACCACCCCCTCGAGCCGCAGCTCGCGGCTGGCCCGACGGGCCTGGGCCAGGGTGCCCCGGTGGCCCGGCGGCACCGCCACCACCTCCCCCTGCCCGACGGCGGCATCCAGGATCTCCCGACGCTCGCCATAGGCGGTGCGCAGCAGGGAGCGGACCCGCCGCGCCGGCACGCCGGGCGGCCCCAGCTGGAGGATGTCGAACACGAGGTACCGCAACTCGATCTCGTCGGCAGCGCGGCCCGACGGCCCAGACGGTCCGGGCCGCCCGGACCGGCGCCGCCCGCGGCTCGTGCGGCCGCTGGCCTCCTGCAGCAGGCCGAAATCGGGCCGCCCCGCATCGTCCAGGGCCACCAGTTCGCCGTCGAGGACCGCCCCGCCGCGCTCAGCGGCCTCGCCCGTGAGCAGCCCGGTGAGTTCCTCCAGGGCGGGGTAGTCCGCCGTGAGGTCCTTGCCGTTGCGGCTGGCCAGGACCAGCCGGCCGGGCGAGGCCCCGGCGATCAGCCGGTAACCGTCCCACTTCATCTCGTAGGACCAGTCCTCGTCCGCCGTGAGGTCGGCCGGCCGGCCGGCGGTCGCCAGCATGGGGGCGGGCAGGTCGGCCACGGTGAACGCCTGCTGATCAGCGGGGTCCGTGGCGGTGGTGGCGGTGGTCCGCCGGCCTGCTGCACGGGCCGGCGCCTTCGATGCGGGCCTGGCCCCGCCGGCCTCCGGCTGGTCCTTCATGAGGTGGATCAGCCAGTTCTTCTCCCCGCCCATCCCCGGCGCGTTGATCAGGGCGTAGCGCCGCGGCACGCCGCCCAGGCCGCCCTCCGGACGGCCGTGCAGCACGGCGATCACCTCCTGGCCCTCCCGCCACTTCTCGATCTCGATGGTCCCGGCGTCCCAGATGGTGACCTCGCCGGCCCCGTACTCTCCCTTCGCGATGGTGCCCTCGAAGGTGCCGTACTCCAGAGGGTGGTCCTCGGTCATCACGGCCAGCCGGTTGGCGTCCGTGTCCAGCGGCGGCCCCTTGGGCACGGCCCAGGAGACCAGCACCCCGGAATGCTCCAGCCGGAAGTCCCAGTGCAACCGGCGCGCGTGGTGTTCCTGGATGACGAAGGTCGGCGCCTCCCCCTCGGCGGCCTCCCGCGGCACCGGGGCGTCTTCCGGCACCGGTTCCGCGGTCTTGTTCGCATCCCGCATGGACCGGTACTTCGCGAGGCGGTCGACCGCATCGCCGGAGCCGGCGGCAGGGGAGCCGGCGGCAGCACCACCGTCGTCGGCAGTGTCCGGTGACGGGCCGGCGTCGCCCCCCTCGCCCTCATGCTCGCCGTCCGCCGGCGCCCAGCCCAGCGGTGCCAGCGGGTTAGTCCCGTCCGCGACCCGGCGGAGCACCTCCTCCAGCTCGAGGTGGCGCAGCCCCGGGTCCGCCAGCTCCTCCCACGTGCGTGGGGCCGCCACGGTGGGCCGGTCCCTGCCGCGCAGCGAGTAGGGTGCCACGGTGGTCTTGGAGCCGTTGTTCTGGCTCCAGTCCACGAACACCTTCCCCGTGCGGCTGGACTTGCGCATGCTCGAGACCACCGCGTCCGGGTGGTCGGCCTCCAGGGCCTTCGCCAGCTCGTGGGCGACCTGGCTGATGGCGTCCGCGTTGTGTGTCCCGTCCAGTCCGGCGTAGAGGTGGATGCCCTTGGAACCCGAGGTCACGGGGTAGGCCTGAAGCCCCATGTCCGCGAGGATCTCCCGGCACCAGCGGGCCACCTCGGCGCACTCGGCCAGTCCGGTGCCTTCCCCGGGGTCCAGGTCCAGCACCAGCCGGTCCGGGTTGCGGGGTTGGCCGTTGCGGCCGAAGCGCCACTGCGGGGTGTGCAGCTCCAACGCCGCCACCTGGGCGAACCACGCGAGCACCGCCGGCTCGTCGGCCAGCGGGTAGGTGTTGGTGTGGTCGGCGTGTGCCAGCCGTCCGACCGGGATCCAGGACGGGGCGGAGTCCTCGAGGTCCTTGCGGAAGAACACCTGCCCGGGGTGGTCCGCCGTGCCCACCCCGTCCACCCACCGCTTCCGGGTGACCGGCCGCCGGGCCACCTGGGGGATGAGGACGCCGGCCACTGCGAGGTAGTACTCCATGACCTCGGCCTTGGTGGTCCCCGTGGCCGGGTAGAGCACCTTGTCCAGGCTGGAGACGGAGAGCCTGCGTTGGCCGACGGTATAGGTCTGCCGTGCGGATCGTGCCATCTTAACCCTCCCGGAACAGGCCCAGACGGCCTAGGCTGACCGTCATGCGAGCCGTATGGTCTGGATCTATCACCTTTGGCCTGGTGAACGTCCCTGTCAAGGCGTATTCCGCGACGAAGCGGCATGACGTGTCCCTGCATCAGGTTCACGACGCCGACGGCGGGCGGATCCGCTACCAGCGCCGCTGCGAGGTGTGCGGCAAGAAGGTCGACTACGAGCACATCGACAAGGCCTACGAGGACGGCGAGCAGACGGTGGTGCTCACGGACGAGGACTTCGAGGCCCTGCCGGAGACGCAGAACGATGAGATCGAGGTGGTCCAGTTCGTCCCCTCGGACCAGATCGATCCCCTCACCCTCGGCAAGAGCTACTTCCTGGAGCCGCAGGGCAAGTCCCCGAAGTCCTACCTGCTGCTGCGGCAGGCGCTCCAGGACACCGAGCGCACGGCCGTGGTGACCTTCGCGCTGCGCCAGAAGACCCGCCTGGGGGTGCTGCGGGTCCAGGACGCCGTCCTGGTGCTGCAGGCCATCCGGTGGGCGGACGAGGTCCGCGAGGTGGACTTCCCCGCCACCCGGTCCCGGGCGAAGATCGGCGCCAAGGAGAAGAAGCTGGCGGCGGCCCTGGTGGACCAGTTCGCTTCCGACTTCACGCCGGAGGACTTCGAGGACTCCTATCAGGTGGAGCTGCGTCAGCTGATCGACGCCAAGCTCGAGCAGGGTGAGGCGCTGGACACCGAGGCGACCTTCGGCAAGGCTCCGGAGGACGCCGACGGGGAGGGCGAGGACGCCGAGGTGATCGACCTGATGCAGGCGCTCAAGGCCTCGCTGGACAAGAAGCGGGGCGGCCGCAAGACGACGGGCCGGGGATCATCCTCCGGTTCCACCGCGGGCTCGAAGAAGACCGGGTCGGCCAAGGGCGCGTCCACAACGGGCGGGTCCCAGAAGAAGAAGACCGCCTCGAAGAAATCTGCTCCAACGAATAACGCGTCCCAGAAGACCGCCTCGAAGAAGTCCACCTCTCCGAAGAACGCGCCCAAGAAGACTGGCACCCGCCGCAAGAGCGCCTGACGTGCGGCGCGGTCTGCCCTGCGGCGCAGGGCCTAGGCGCGGTCGGTCACCTCGGGTTCGCCGGCCATGCGGGCACAGTTCGCGCAACAGTACATCGAGGTGCCGACCTCGACCCCGTGGCCCAGGATCCGGCACCCGCAGTGGCTGCACTCCGGCGCCATGGCGTGCGCGGCGCACTCGAAGCTGTCGAAGACGCCGGTGCGCTCACCCTGGGACACGGTGATCGGCTTGTCATACTCGTTGCCACAGACATCACAGGTGGCCATGACGATTCTCCTTCTCGATCTCTGCTTCTGTCTCCGCCGCGCGGCGACTGCCGCGGGCTAGTGGTTGCGCAGCTTCTTGATCAGCTCGTCCTTCTTCAGGTCCGAGTAGCCCTCGAGGTCCAACTCCCTGGCACGGTCCTTGAGTTCCTCGACCGTCCAGTCCTCATAGGACCCGGACTCCCCGCCGCGCTCGCCCACCTCGGAGCGGCCGTCCCGGTTGGCGGCGTTGGAGATGCGCGCGGCCTTCTCCTTGCTGGCACCGTCCTCGCGGAGGGCCTCGTACATCTCCTCATCCTTGATCTGGGGTGCGTCGGATTCCTGGGATTGCTTCTTCGTGGCCATGCGCCCAGTGTGGACCCCACCGCGGGACCTCTTCAAGGCACCCCTGCCACCCCACCCACCGCGCCGCCATCATTGTTGAACAATCTCTTGCGCGGATTGTTCAACAACCGGTAGTGTTCCCCGAGACCCGTCCAGTGATGCCCGTCACGTCTTCCCCGCGAGGAACCCATGCAGGAGCCAGCACAGACCCAGGACGCTACGTCCCCACGGACGCGGCGGACCAGACGGCCGAGGAGCGCGCACCGGACGGCCCTGCTGGGGGCCATGTTCCTGATGGCCACGAGCGCCATCGGCCCGGGCTTCATCACGCAGACCACCACGTTCACGGTCCAGCTCGGGGCGGCCTTCGCCTTCGCCATCCTGGTCTCGATCCTCGTGGACATCGCCGTGCAGCTGAACGTCTGGCGGGTCATCGGGGTCTCGGGCCTGCGCGCCCAGGAGCTGGGCAACAAGGTCCTGCCCGGCATCGGCTGGCTGCTCTCGGCCCTCGTGTTCGTGGGCGGGGCCATCTTCAACATCGGCAACATCGCCGGCACCGGCCTGGGCGCCAACGCCATGCTCGGCGTGGACCCCAAGATCGGCGGCGCGGTCTCCGCCGTCATCGCCATCCTCATCTTCCTGTCCAAGAGGGCCGGCATGGCCCTGGACCGGATCGTGGTGATGCTCGGCGCCGTCATGATCCTGCTCATGCTCTACGTGGCCATCGTGGCCGCCCCACCGGTCGGGGAGGCCCTGAAGAACACCGTCATGCCGGAGACGGTGGACTTCCTGGTCATCACCACCCTGGTGGGCGGGACGGTCGGCGGCTACATCACCTACGCCGGCGCGCACCGCATGATCGATTAGGGCGTCCGCGGCCCGGACGCCGTCCGCGAGATCACCGGGACCTCCATCCTGGGCATCATCGTCACCGGCATCATGCGCGTGCTGCTCTTCCTCGCCATCCTCGGCGTGGTGGCCGGCGGCGTGGCCCTGACCAGTGACAACCAGGCCGCCGAGGCCTTCCAGCACGCCGCCGGCGAGATCGGGCTGCGCATGTTCGGCGTCATCCTCTGGGCCGCCGCCGTCACCTCGGTGATCGGCGCCTCCTACACCTCGGTCTCCTTCATCACGAGAACGGACGGCAGCCCCCGCCGCCGGAACCTGCTCACGGTCGGGTTCATCGCCGTGTGCGCGGTGGTCTACATGTTCCTGGGGCAGGCACCGCAGACCCTGCTGGTCTTCGCCGGCGCCTTCAACGGCCTGATCCTGCCCATCGGCTTCGCCGTGCTGCTGTGGGTCGCCATCCGCCGCAGGGACCTGCTCCACGGGTACCACTATCCGGTCTGGCTCATCGTGATCGGAGTGGCCGTGTGGCTGGTCACCGTGTTCCTGGCCGTCATCTCCTTCGCGCCCGCCATCGACCTGATCACGGGGGGCTGATCAGCATGCCGACCCCGCACGAGACCCAGCACACGACCCCGCCGGACCTCGCGGCCCTGTCCCCCGCCGACGCCCGGGCGCGCTTCCGCGCTGGACTGGTGCGGCCGACGTCGGGCGTCTCGGCGGGATTCGCACAGGCGAACCTGATCATCGTCCCGAAGTCCCACGCCTTCGACCTGCTGCTGTTCGCCCAGCGCAACCCCAAGCCGATGCCCCTGCTGGGCGTGCTCGACGCCGGCCAGGTCACCTCGGGCCTGCTCGCCGGCGGGGACATCCGCACGGACGTGCCGAAGTACGTGGTCTACGAGGACGGGGTGCCGGTGGCCGAGCCCACGGACATCACGGGCCACTGGCGCCAGGACCTGGTCACGTTCATCGTGGGCTGCTCCTTCACCTTCGAGGCCGCCCTGGTGGCCGGCGGCGTCCCGGTGGCCCACCAGGAGCAGGGCGTCAACGTGCCCATGTACCGCACCTCCATCCGGTGCGCCCCGGCCGGGGAGATCGCCGGCCCGCTCGTGGTCTCGATGCGCCCGGTCCCCGCCTCGCAGGTCGCGGACGCCGTGCGCATCACCTCGCGCTACCCGGCCGTCCACGGGGCCCCGGTGCACGTGGGGGCTCCCGGCGAGCTCGGGATCACGGACCTCTCCGCCCCGGACTTCGGCGACCCCGTGCGGATCCCGGACGGCCACCTCCCCGTGTTCTGGGCCTGCGGCGTGACCCCGCAGGCCGCCGTCATGGAGTCCCGGCCCCCGCTGGCGATCGGGCACGCCCCGGGACATATGCTCATCACCGACGCCCGGGACGCCGATTACCTGGTGCCGTGACGCCCTGAGGCTGCGGACACCGGGCCGCGACCGTCAGCGACCCCAGCGCCGCAGGTGGTCCAGCAGCTCGCCCTCGGCTGTGTCCAGGTAGGCGCGCAGCGCCGTGGCCGCCTTCTCGCGCCGGCCGGCCCGCAGCAGCTCCACGAGGTCCCGGTTCCGCTCGGCGTAGGCCGTGTGGAAATCGGGGGCATCGGACATCCGGTTGAACACTAGGCGCATCCGCGCGAGCGTCTGGTCCATGACGGTGGACAGGGTCGGGGAGCCGGCCAGGGAGACCACCGCACCGTGGAGCTGCTGGTTGGCGTCCGCCATCCCGGGCACGTCCCCGGCCTCCAGCGCGGCGACGGCGCGCCCCACGATCTCCTCCAGCCCGGCCAGCGCCGGCTCCGTCAGCTCGCCCCAGAGCAGGGCGGCCGGCTCGATCATGCGGCGGACCCGGTAGATCTCGCGGACGTCCTCCGCCTCCGGCTTGGCCACGAAGACCCCCCGGTTGGGCACCCGCTCCACGATCGACTCCGCGCTCAGCGTGCCGAAGGCCTCCCGCAGGGTGTTCCGGGAGACGTCCAGCTGCTCGGCCAGCGCCTGTTCGGCCAGCTTGGTGCCCGGCGGTAGTTCGCCGGCCGAGATCCGTTCCCGCAGGACCTGGGCCAGCCAGGGGCCGGTGTGGGCGTGTGCGGCGGGACGGGCGCGGGCCGCGGCCGTGGTGCCGGGTGGGCCCTGGGCCTCGGTGCCCTCAGCCAAGGGTGCCCAGCTCCTGCCCGCGGGTGACCTGGTCGCCGGCCTCGAGCCCGGCGCGGGAGAAGACCCCCGCCGCCGGCGAGGGCACCGCGGTCTCCATCTTCATCGCCTCCAGCACCACGAGGTCCTGCCCCGCGGTCACCTCGACGCCGTCCGGCACGAGCCACTTCACCACGGTGCCGTTCATCGGAGCGGGCACGACGCCGGCCCCGGCACCTTCCGCGGCGGGTGCGCCGCCGCCGTCGGGCCCGGTTCCCTCCCCGTCCCCCGCGCCGGACGCGCCGCCACCGCTGCGCAGCGCGCGCACCAGCTCGGCGGGCAGCCCGAGGCTGACGGCCCGGCCGTCCACCGTGACCGTCAGCTCGGTGCGCTCGGCCCCCGGGGCGGCCGCCGCGAGGTGGGGCGAGGCCTCCAGGTCGGGGGCGAAGGCGGACTCGATCCAGGTCGTGTGGACGCCGAGCCCGTCCGGGGAGGTGAAGTCCGCGTGGTCCAGCACGGCCCGGTGGAACGGGACCACGGTCGGCAGGCCGCGGATGGACAGCTCGTCCAGGGCCACGCGGGCCCGCCGGATCGCCTGTTGCCGGTCCTCCCCCCAGACGATCAGCTTGGCCAACAGGGAGTCGTACTCGGCGGGCACCGTGAAGCCGGAGCGCACCCCGGTGTCCACGCGCACCCCGGCGCCCGTGGGGGCCTCGAAGGACTCCACGGTCCCCGGGGTGGGCAGGAAGCCCAGGGCTGGGTCCTCCGCGTTGAGCCGGAACTCGACAGCGTGCCCGCGCGGGGCGGGGTCCTCGGTCAGGGTGAGCCGCTCCCCCGCGGCGATGCGGAACTGCTCCCGGACCAGGTCCACCCCGGTGGTCTCCTCGGTGACGGGGTGCTCCACCTGCAGGCGCGTGTTCACCTCGAGGAAGGAGATCAGCCCGTCCGGGGCCACCAGGTACTCGACCGTGCCGGCACCGGTGTACCCGGCCTCCCGGCAGATCGCCCGGGCGGAGGCGTGGATGCGATCGCGCTGCTCGGAGGTCAGGAAGGGCGCGGGGGCCTCCTCGACGAGCTTCTGGTTGCGCCGCTGCAGGGAGCAGTCGCGCGTGCCGACCACCACCACCGTGCCGTGGGTGTCCGCCAGCACCTGCGCCTCCACGTGCCGGGGCCTCTCCAGGAACCGCTCCACGAAGCACTCCCCGCGTCCGAACGCCGCCACGGCCTCCCGCACGGCCGATTCGAACGCGGACTCGATGTCCTCCATCCGGTGCACGATCTTCATGCCCCGTCCGCCCCCGCCGAAGGCGGCCTTGATGGCCACCGGCAGGCCGTGTTCCTCGGCGAACTCCCGCACCGCGGTGGCGTCCTCGGCCGGCCCGTCCGTGCCGGGGACCAGCGGTGCCCCGGCGGCCACGGCGATCCGCCGGGCGGAGACCTTGTCCCCGAGCGCGCGGATCGCCTCGGGCGAGGGCCCGATCCAGGTCAGCCCGGCCTCGAGCACGGCCTGGGCGAAGTCCGCATTCTCGGACAGGAAGCCGTAGCCGGGGTGGACCGCGTCCGCGCCGGAGCGCCGGGCCACGTCCAGCAGCTTGCCGATGTCCAGGTACGTCTCGGCGGCCGAGCTGCCGCCCAGGGCGTAGGCCTCGTCCGCGCGGCGCACGTGCAGCGCGTCCGCGTCCGGATCCGAGTAGACCGCCACGGAGGCCAGCCGGGCGTCGATGCAGGCGCGGGCCACGCGCACCGCGATCTCCCCCCGGTTGGCGATCAGGACCTTGCGCAGCGGCCGGGCCGGCTGCTTGCCGTCCGCGCCGCCCGACCGGCTGTCCGTCAGGCTCTCGGCCGGACGGGATGCGTTCTCATTCGGGTGCTCGGTCATCGGGTCAGTCCTCTCGGGTCCGGGGCTCGTCAGGGGCGTCAATGATCTCCGGACCGTCCGGGCCGTCCGGGTCTGTCAGTTCGAAGCGGACCACCGCCCCGGGCGGCAGCTGCGCCGCGAGGGTCAGGTCCGGCGGCACCACGACCCCGATCACGGGATAGCCGCCGGTGACCGGGTGGTCCGCTAGGAACACCACCGGCAGCCCGGAGGGCGGGACCTGCAGCGCCCCGGCCACGGCCCCCTCGCTGGCCAGCTCGCCGTCCCGGATCCGCTCCAGCGGGGCGCCGGCGGACTCATCGGACACCTCCAGCCGCACCCCGATCCGGTTCGACTGGTGGCCGACCCGCCAGTCCTGGCCGGTCAGCCGCTCCAGACCGGCGGCCCCGAACCAGTCGTCCCGCGGCCCGGGGCTCACGCGGAGCGTGGTGGTGGCTCCCGGGCGCGGCATCGGCCGCAGCGGCGGTTCGGGGTTCCCGACGGCCGGTCCGACGGCGCCTCCGCCGAGCCCCACCTCGGATCCCACGCCGGACCCCGCGCCGGATCCCACGCCGGATCCGCGGCGCACCGGAACCCGGCTGCCCGCGGCCAGCGGCGCGGGCCCGAGCCCGGACAGGGTGTCCGTGGAGCGGCTGCCGAGCTCCACGGGGGCCTCCAGCCCGCCCCGCACGGCCACGTAGGTGCGCAGCCCGGCGTCCGGTTCGCCGATCGTCAGGACCTCACCGTCGTAGAGGGCGAAGGGGGTGCGGGCCGGCGCGGGGCGGTCGGCGGGCGCCCCGGGCTCCGCCGCGGCGCTGCGGGCAGCGGCGGTGCGGGCAGCGGTGGTGCCGGCGGTCGAGGTGATGCGGGCGGTGCCCTCCGCCCCGGCGAGCGCGATCACGTGGTGCCCCCTGGCGCGCAGGGTCAGCCCGCCGAGCAGGGTCTCGATGACCGCCGCGTCCGGGGCGTTGCCCACGATCCGGTTGGCCTGCCGCGCCGAGTTCGCATCGGCGGCCCCCGCCGCGGGGACTCCGAGGTCGCCGCGCCCGGCCCGGCCGAGGTCCTGCACCAGCGACTGCAGTCCGGGGTGTTCCACGTCCAGCGCGGGCCCGGGGGTGGCCGCGGTCGGATCGTCGGCGGTGGCCTCGGGGTCAGCCGGCACGCCGGCCCGCCCGGGCTGGGTGGCCCCGGCCGGCGTCGTGCCCTCGTCCTGACGTCCCGGCTCCCCGCCGGCCCGCACCGAGACGAGCTCGCGGACGGCGCGGTAGCGGACCCGGTCTCCGGGGGTCACGAGCGCTGGCGATTCACGGTCCAGATCCCACAGGGTGGCGCCGGTGCGGCCGATCAGCTGCCAGCCGCCCGGGGAGGTGCGCGGGTAGACGGCGGAGAACCGTCCGGCGATCGCCACGGATCCGGCCGGGACCGCGGTGCGCGGGCTGGCCCGGCGCCCGATGTCCCGCGCCACGCCGGGGTCCGCGGGGGCCGCGTAGATGAAGCCCGGGGCGAAGCCACCGAAGGCGCCGACCCACGAGGTCTCGGTGTGCCAGCGGACGAGGGCTTCGGGACTCAGCCCGGTCATGGCGCCCACGTCCGAGAGGTCCTCGCCGTCGTAGACCACCTCGATCTCCACGAGGCGCCCCTCTGCGAGGTCGCCCTCGGCCACCTCCCAGTGCCGGACCGCCTGGGCCCCGGCCACGGCGGCGGCCCGGTGCGTGAAGGACAGCGCCACCGTCTCCGCGGCGGCCAGGGCCTGCACCTGGCCGGGCAGCGGCTCGGCCACGAGCCGGGCGTGCAGGGCCACCACCTCGCCCAGCGAGGCGCATTCCACCAGGAACGCGCGCGGGCCGGACCAGCGGATCCGGCGGCCGCCGCTCATACGAACGCACCGATCCGCACGCCGGCCTCCTCCAGCCCGGCGCGGACGGCGGCCGCCATGGCCACCGCGCCGGGGGTGTCGCTGTGGACGCAGATGCTGGCGGCCTCCACCCGGAGATCCGTGCCGTCCACGGCGGTCAGGACCCCCTCGGTGGCCAACCGGACCATGCGCCGCGCCACCTCGTGCTCGTCCTGCAACACGGCCCCGGCCTCGCGGCGGGAGACCAGGGTGCCCTCGGGGGTGTAGGCGCGGTCGGCGAAGGCCTCGGTCACCACGCGCAGCCCCTTGCCCGCGGCGATCTCCGCAGCCACGGACCCGGGCAGCAGGAGCAGGGGCAGCTCCGGGTTGAACGCCTTGACGGCGTCCACCACGGCCCGGGCATGCTCGGTGTGGTGGACGATCGCGTTGTAGAGGGCGCCGTGCGGCTTGACGTAGCGGACGGCGGTCCCAGAGGCGCGGGCCACCGCCTCGAGGGCGCCGATCTGGTACAGCACGTCGTCCGCCAGCTCGGTGGGAGAGCAGTCCAGGAACCGGCGGCCGAAGCCGGCCAGGTCGCGGTAGGACACGTGGGCGCCCACTGTGATGCCGGCGGCCACGGCGTCCCGGCAGGTCCGGGCGATGATCGAGGGGTCCCCGCCGTGGAAGCCGCAGGCGACGTTGGCCGAGGAGACCGAGCGGAAGATCGCGGCGTCATCGCCCATCGTGTACGAGCCGAAGGACTCGCCGACGTCACTGTTCAGGTCGATCCGGGCCGTGCCGTGTACTGCATTCACTCGAGGTGGCCTCCGTCTCATCCGTGGTCACCCCAGCATGCACCACGGGAGCCGATTGTTCAACAATCCACTCCCGTGGTGCAGCGCAAAGCCGTCAGGCGTGGGGCACGACGACGGCCCGGCCGGAGATCTTCCCGTCCACCAGTGCCTGGTAGGCCTCGAGGGCCCGGTCCATGGGGTAGGTGGTGTACATCGGCTCCAGCTGGCCGGCCCGGTACAGGTCGACCACCTCGTGCAGCTCCTCGATGGTGCCCCAGTAGGTGCTGGTCAGCTCCACCTCGTAGGGGGCGGTGAAGAAGGACCAGTCGTAGGAGCCTCCGGCGATCCCCACGATGGTGCAGCGGCCCTGGCGGGCCGTGGAGTCCATGGCCGTCTTCACGGTGGGCGCCACCCCCACGAAGTCGAAGGCCGCGTCCACGCCCTGGCCGCCGGTGATCTCGCGGATCCGCTCGACCTGCCCCTCGCCGCCGGGCACCGTGACGGCGCCGAGCCTCTCGGCCTCGGCCATCGCCTCCGGCTTCATGTCCGTGGCGATCACGGTGGCCCCGGTGAGGGCCTTGAGGATCTGCACGCCGAGCAGGCCCAGCCCGCCCAGGCCGATGACCAGGGCGTACTTGCCGCCGCCGTTCAGGTGCGGCAGGGCCAGCTTGATGGCGTGGTACGGGGTCAGTCCGGCGTCGGCCAGGGAGGCGGCGGCCACCGGGTCGGCGTCACCCAAGGGCACCAGGTTGCGGGCCGGCACGCGCACGTATTCGGCCATGCCGCCATCCCGCCCGAGCCCGACCCCCATGTAGGGCATGGTGGCGGCGTTCTCGCAGTAGGTGTCCTGGCCGCGGGAGCAGGCGCGGCAGTGCTGGCACCCGACGGGCCCGTAGACGAGGTAGGCGTCCCCCTGGGTCAGGCCCTCCACGCCGGGGCCGAGCTCCTCGATCCAGCCCGAGTTCTCGTGCCCCAGGGTGAACTCCGGCTTCTGGGCGCCCGGGGCGCCCTCCGTGAAGTCCTGGAAGATCGCGACGTCGGAGTGGCAGGCCCCCGCGCCGGCCACCTTGAGCAGGACCTCACCGGGGCCGGGAACCGGTTTCTCGACGTCCTTGAGCACGGGGAAGGTCTGGTAGTTCTCGAATACGACTGCACGCATGGCAATACTCCTAGAGATGGGGTGATCGGATGGGGGTCAGGCCGGGTAGAGGGGGTTGTGCCCGGGGGTCACCTGCTCGCCCTCGCGCACCGGGCCGGGGGCCGTGCCCGCGCCGAAGGGGGAGCCGCCGAGCGCCTCGCGGCCGTGCTCGGTGAGCCACCCGGACAGCTCGGGGCCCCGCGGCACGATCCCGGTGGGGTTGATGTCCAGGTGGACCTCGTAGTAGTGGCTCTTGATCTGCTCGAAGTCCACGGTGTCCCCGAAGCCGGGGGTCTGGAACAGGTCCCGGGCGTAGCCCCACAACGCCGGCATCTCGTCCAGCTTGTTGCGGTTGCACTTGAAGTGCCCGTGGTAGACGGGGTCGAAGCGCACCAGCGTGGTGAACAGCCGCACGTCCGCCTCGGTGATGGTGTCCCCCATCAGGTACCGCTGAGAGGTCAGGCGCTCCTCGAGCCAGTCCATGGCCGCCCACAGCCGCTCGTACGCGGTGTCGTAGGCCTCCTGGGAGCCGGCGAAGCCGCAGCGGTACACGCCGTTGTTGACCTCGGTGAAGATCCGGGTGACCACCTCCCGCATCTCCGGGAGCTTCGCCGAGGGCAGCAGGTCCGGGGCGCCAGGGCGGTGGTGCCGGCGCCACTGGGTGGAGAAGTCCAGGGTGATCTGCGGGTAGTCGTTGGTCACCACGGCGCCGCTGGGGATGTCCACCATCGCCGGCACCGTGATCCCGCGGGGGTAGTCCGGGAAGCGCGTGAAGTAGTTCTCCTGGAGCCGCTCGGTGCCCAGCACCGGGTCCCTGCCCCCGGCGTCCAGGTCGAAGGTCCAGGACCGCTCGTCATGCGTGGGTCCCGGGGTGCCCAGGGAGATGACGTCCTCCAGGCCCAGCAGCCGGCGGACGATGATGGTGCGGTTGGCCCAGGGGCAGGCCCGCGCCGCCACCAGACGGTACCGCCCGGGCTCCACCGGCCACGCCTCGGCGTCCTCGGTCAACCCGCCCCGGGCCCGTCCGATCTTGTCCCCGGCCACCCGCGGTGCCGCGAGCGCGGCCGCCGGATCCGCCACGATCCGGTCCTTGATGTAGTTCGTGTCCCGGGAGAACTCCTGCCCGGCCGTCACGTAGCTGCCCTGTTCGTTCTCGCTCTGCTCCATACACTGAGCCTATGGCCTTCACCGACCCCGCGTCCTCACCGTCCGAACCCTCCGCCCCCAGCGCGGACTCCCACCTGACCTCCTCCGTCCTGGCGGACAACCCCTCCGGCATGACGTTGGAGGGCACCAACACCTACCTGGTGGGGGATCCGGACGCGGAGTCCGTGGTGCTGGTGGACCCCGGCCCGGCCGAGGGCTCCGAGCAGCACCTGGCGAACGTGCTCGCGGCCGCCGAGGACCGCCGCGTCGAGCTGATCCTGGTGACGCACCACCATGGCGACCACACCGGCGCCGTGGACCTCTTCGCCGAGCGAACCGGCGCACAGGTGCGCGCCGGCTCCCCGGACTGGTGCCGCGGCGGGGCACCCCTGGTGCCCGGCGAGCGCATCCCGGCGGCCGGCGTCGTGCTCACCGCCTGGCACACCCCCGGGCACACCTCGGACTCCTACTCCTTCGCCCTGCCCGACGACGGCGCAGCCGGGTCCGTGCTGACCGGAGACACGGTCCTGGGCCGGGGGACCACCGTGATCGACCATCCGGACGGCACCCTCGCGGACTACCTGCGCTCCCTCGAGACGCTGATCGCCCTGGGCGACGCCACGGTGCTGCCCGCCCACGGCCCCGTGCTGCCCTCGATCGCCCAGGTCGGCGCGATGTACCGGGAGCACCGGCGGCAGCGGCTGGACCAGGTCCGCGGGGGGCTCGCGGGGCTGGACCCGGCCGAGCGGGAACGCGCCTCCGCCGACGACCTGGCCCAGCGACTGCTGCCCGCCGTCTACCCGGAGATCGAGGAGCGGCTGCGCCCGGCCGCCCTGATGTCCCTCGGCGCACAGCTGGCGTACCTGGCCGAGGAGGACTGACCCGAGAGTGTCCAGACTGTGACCTCCCGCGCCGCCGCGGTAACGTACGGCGGCGGCCCGTGCAAATACCATGGAGTGCGGAGGGTCCACCACCTCCCCCTCAGCATTATCGGCAGTCGAACGGCAGTCATGCAGCAAGGCGGACCACGTGGCAGAACAACTCGATGAACGCGCACTCCACCACGACGGGCAGATCCCCGTGGCACCCTCGCCCCGGCGCTCCGGTCAGACGATCCTGATCACCGGGGCCACCGCCGGGATCGGGGCCGAATTCGCCCGGCAGCTGGCGGGCCAGGGGCACCACCTCGTCATCACCTCCCGGAACCCGCACCAGCTGGTGGCCAAGGCCCAGGGGCTCGAGGCGCAGTACGGCATCAGCGTGGAGACCCTCACGGCGGACCTGTCCACCGCCGAGGGCGTCCAGGTCGTCGCCGCCCGGCTGCGGGCCCGGGACCAGCCGATCACCATGCTGGTCAACAACGCCGGCTCCGGGCTGTCCACCGAGTTCCACGAGAGTGAGGCCGAGGACGAGCTGGCCATGCTCCGGCTACTCACCGAGGCCCCCATGCTGCTCTCGCACGCCGCCATCCAGTCCTTCCTGGCCCGCGGCGGCGGGCGCATCATCAACGTCTCCTCCGTGGCCGGGCTCCTCCCCGAGGGCAGCTACGGCGCCGCGAAGGCCTGGACCATCAGCTTCAGCCGCTGGGCCAACACCCGGTACAAGCCGGAGGGCGTCACCGTCACCGCCCTGTGCCCGGGACCGGTGCGCACGGAGTTCCACACCCGCGCCGGGATCGACACCACCAAGAAGCCCAGGTGGGCGTGGATGGATGCCGAGGACGTGGTCCGCGAGGGCCTGACCGCCGCCGCCGAGGGCCGGAGCGTGTGCATCCCCTCCCGCCGGTTCCGTTCCCTCATGACGGCGGCCCGGTTCAGCCCGGACGCCGTGCTGGAGCGCTTCAGCCGGATCGAGCCGAAGGACCGGAGCCAGCGCCCATGACCATCCTCGTCGGCTACACAGCCAGCAGAGAGTCCAAGGCGGCACTCGATGAGGCCATCCGCATCGCCCGGCTGACCCATGAGGGGCTGTTGGTGGTCAACGCCGGACCGGGCGGCGCGCACCAACACGACTACATGGTCACGGAGGAGCAGCAGCACCAGCTGCAGGCCGTCCTCGACGCCTCCGGGATCGCCGCGGAGTTCCGCCAGTACGCCCGGGGCCGGTCCACGCTGGACGAGCTCAAGGACGTGGCGGACGAGGTCCAGCCCTCCGTGGTGGTGATCGGCATGAAGCGCCGTGGCACCTTCGGGCGCTTCGTCATGGGCTCCGTCTCGGACGGGCTGCTCAAGGAACTCGACCAGCCCGTGCTCTGCGTCAAGGACAACCCGGCCAAGCCCACCGGCGTGATCGACGAGGCTCCGCCGGAGGACCTCACCGCCGCCACCGAGCCCGCCGCCATCAGCGGCCCCGGCGCCGCTGTGGACACCCCGCCCGGCGCCGGCCCGGCCGACCGCCCGTAGCCGGACGGCTCCGGCCTCCCGCCCGGCCCCTTCACTTTGAGGGCAATCCCGCTTTGAGGGCAATCCCACTCCTGAGGATTGCCCCCAAAGCGCCAGGTTGGCGTGAGGATTGCGCTCAAAACGCCGGGGTGCCGTGGGATTGCCCTCAAAACGCCGGGGTGGGTCAGTCGGAGCCGGGGCCTGCGGGGCCGCCGTCGGGCCCCTCGTCCGGGCCCTTGCGCCCGGTGGTCTCCTCGTCCGCGTCAGTCCCCTCGGTTCCCTCAGCCTGGGCGGCCTTCTCCTTGCGCTCGGCGAAGGCGGCCTCGCCCGGGCCGGCGAACTCGCGGTTGCGTTCCACCGCGCTGATGGAGCCGGTGAACACGGAGGAGTCGTCGCTGGACCTGGTCAACGGGGTGGAGCCCGTGACGGCCGCCGTGGTCCCGGTGTCGGCGGGCTGACGGTCCTGACCTGCCTCGGCCCCCGCCTCGACCCACGGCAGCGGGCTGGTGGGGGTGCGGGGCTGCTGCCCCATGCCGGTGCCGGTACCGGTACCGGCCCCAGAACCGGTGCCGGACGCGGAACCGGCCGGGCCGGCGTCGTGCCCCTGATCCGGCGCGGAGCCGGCCGTGCCGGCGGCGCCGGCCGAGGCCGAGCCGTCCGCGGCACCACCAGCCGCTTCCCCGGACGCCCCGGAGTCCACGCCGACGGGCGCGAGGGCCGGCGCCTCGGCGAAGCGCTGGGCGTAGATGGCCTCGGGGTGCTCGCTACGCAGGAAGGTGACGAGGTCCTCGCGCACCAGGCAGCGCAGGTCCCACAGGTCGCCGGCGTTGCGGGCGGAGACCGCCACCCACAGCTTCATGGTGCCGTTCAGGGCCTCACTGATCTGGATGGAGCTGTCCTTGCCGTCCCACAGCTCGGTGGATTCGAGCAGGGCCTTGAGGCGCTCGCGGGTGGCGTCCACCGGGGCCCTCCAGTCCACGTCGATCTCCACGGTCCCGGACAGGGCGGAGCCGGTGCGCGTCCAGTTCTCGAACGGGGTGGTGGTGAAGTGGCTGGAGGGGTAGATCACCCGGCGGCCGTCCCAGATCTTGACCACCACGTAGGACAGGGTGATGTCCTCGATGGTCCCGTAGACCCCGTCCGCGATCACCACGTCACCCACGCGGATCGCGTCCGTGAAGGCCAGCTGGATCCCGGCGAAGACGTTGGTCAGGGTGGACTGCACCGCGAGGCCGGCCACCACGGAGATCACGCCGGCCGAGGCCAGCAGCCCGGCGCCGACGGCGCGGACCTGGGGGATGGTCAGCAGGATGACGGACACGGCGATCACGATGATCGCGGCCTGGATCACGCGGCGCAGCAGCACGGTCTGGGTGCGGATCTTGCGGTCACGACGGTCGTCCACGCCCTCCGAGGCGTACCTGCCGAGCAGCCGCTCCTCCACGATCTGCACGATCCGCAAGGCCAGCCAGGCGAGCGAGCCGACGATCCCGGCCATCAGCAGGAAGTTCACACCGTTGAACCAGGGGTAGCCGGAGGCGGTCAGGCCCAGGGCGATCCGGGCCGCCAGCAGCACGGCCGCGGCGAGGATCGGGATGCGGCACTTGGCGACCTGACTGCGCATCCCGGGCTTGCGGCGCAGCACGGTGTTCAGCAGCAACCAGCCGACCACCACCACGGCGACCGCGATCGCCACCGCGATCGCCACCGTGGAGAGGATTCCCCAGAACGGGCCGAGCGAGTCCACCGCGCCCTCGGCGCCCTCCCGGACGCTGTCCGGGACGTTCTCGGGGGACGGGCCGGAGGTTCCGGCGGGCTCGGCGGCCGCCTCCGCCACACCCCCCGCGGAGGTCAGGACGGCGGGCATCTCGGAGAGGGGGGACAGACTGAGCATGGTTCCCAGTCTGTCATCCCGCACTTGGACGATCCTGAACAGGTGGAGAATGGACGCTGAACCTGCCGAACCCCCTGCCTCCCAGGAGCCCCACCCATGCCTGCCCTGCTTGCCACCACGGACCTGCGCGGCCGCGACTACGATCCGGCCACCGTGCTGCCCCGCGCGGAGGTGGACGTGGCCGCCGCCGTGCCGAAGGTGCTGCCGATCCTCGAGCGGGTCCGGACCGAGGGCGCCTCCGCCGTGCTGGAGCTGGGCGAGCAGTTCGACGGCGTCCGGCCCCCGTCCCTGCGGGTCCCGGCCGACCGGATCGCCGAGGCGCTCGAGACCCTGGACCCGGCCGTCCGTGCCTCCCTCGAGGAGTCCATCAGCCGCGCCCGCGCCGTCCACGCGGCCCAGTTCCCGCCCGGGTCCGAGGTGGAGCTCGCCGAGGGCGCCGTGGTGGAGAACCGCTGGGTCCCGGTGAACCGGGTGGGCCTGTACGTGCCCGGCGGCCGCGCCGTCTACCCCTCCTCCGTGGTGATGAACGTGGTCCCGGCCCAGGCCGCGGGGGTGCCCTCCCTGGCCGTCGCGTCCCCGCCGCAGAAGGACTTCGGCGGCCTGCCGCACCCCGTGATCCTGGCCGCCTGCGCCCTGCTCGGCGTGGACGAGGTCTACGCCGCGGGCGGCGCCCAGGCGGTGGCCATGTTCGCCTACGGCGTGGCGGACGACGCCGGCGCGCGGCTGTGTGCCCCCGTGGACATGGTCACGGGGCCGGGCAACATCTTCGTGGCGGCCGCCAAGCGCGCCCTGCTCGGGACCATCGGCATCGACGCCGAGGCCGGGCCCACCGAGATCGCGGTCCTGGCCGACGGCACGGCCGACGCCCGCTGGGTGGCCGCGGACCTGATCAGCCAGGCGGAGCACGATCCGATGGCCGGCTCCGTGCTGATCACCACCTCCCCCGAGCTGGCCCGGGACGTGGCGGAGCAGGTCGAGGCACAGGTGCCCGGCTCCTTCCACGAGGAGCAGATCCGCCAGGCCCTGGGCGGCCCCCAGTCCGGGATCCTGCTGGTGGACACCCTGGACGAGGCGCTGGCCGTGGCGGACGCCTATGCCGCCGAGCACCTCGAGGTGCACACCGTGGACGCGCTGGCCACGGCCCGCCGGGTGAGCAACGCCGGCGCCGTGTTCGTGGGCCCGTACTCCCCGGTGCCGCTGGGCGACTACTCCTCCGGCTCCAACCACGTGCTCCCCACCGGCGGCTCCGCCCGGTACTCCTCCGGGCTGAACACCGTGAGCTTCCTGCGCCTGCAGCAGCTGATCCGCTACACGGAGACCGGCCTGAAGGACCTGGACGCCAACATCTCCGCCCTGTCCACGGCGGAGGGCCTGCCCGCCCACGGCGAGGCCGTCTCCCTCCGCTTCCGCTGAAGCAGGTCACGGGGGTTCACAGTTCGGAAAAACCTTTGACCGTCCCAGCCGGGCCTCGTTACTCTGGACACAGAATCACGAGTTCCCGCTGTTACAGCCCTGGCTTGCGGGACGGCAACCCTCTTCACGCAGTAGTGGGGTGCTCCAGGTGAGGATTCGGCCTACCGGATGCGCCGGCAGGCAAGTACCGCGTTTCTGCCGGTGCCGTTCGGAGTACTCTCCGCGGGCGCCGCGGGGCAGATCCGCCGTCGAACGGAGGACCGAACATGACCGCTCTGGCTACCCACGAACTGCACCCGACCGCCGCCCTGGACCGTGACCTCGACCGCGAGCTGTCCACCGAGACCCTGCGCGCCGCCTTCTCCCACTTCCCCTCCGGCGTGGCGGCCCTGGCCGGCGTGGCCCACGGTGTCAAGGAGGGGCTCGTGGCCTCGTCGTTCACCGTCGGGGTCTCCCTCGAGCCGGCCCTGGTGTCGGTCGCGGTGCAGAACACCTCCCGGACCTGGCCGCGGCTGAAGCAGGCGGAACGCATCGGGATCTCCATCCTCGGCGAGGGCCAGACCAGTGTGTGCCGCCAGCTGGCCTCCAAGGAGGGCGACCGCTTCGCCGGGCTGGACGTCCGCGCCACGGACCACGGCGCCCTGCTCCTGAACGGTGCCGCCCTGTGGCTGGACACCACCGTCTACGCCGAGCTGCCGGCCGGTGACCACACCATGGTCCTGCTCGAGGTCCACGGCGTGCATGACCACTCCTCCGAGCACGAGCCGATCGTGTTCCACCGCTCCGCGTTCCGCAACCTGCGCACCGCGGAGGGCAACCAGTAGCCGGACCAGTAGCCCCGGTAGACTCCACAGGCATGCCACAGCCCAGCGCCCCCGCCCAGGTCCGCCTGGACGCCTGGCTCTGGGGCGTGCGCATGTACAAGACACGCTCGGCGGCCACCGCCGCCTGCCGGGCCGGGCACGTCCGGCTGAACGGGCAGCCCACCAAGGCCTCACAGGCGGTGCGCCCCGGGGACACCATCCGGCTGCGCCAGCCCGGCCGGGAGCGCATCCTCGAGGTCACCGGTCTGCTGGCCAAACGCGTCGGCGCCCCGGAGGCCGTCCGCCACTACATCGACCACTCCCCCGAGCCCGTGCCCCGGGAGCTGATGGCCGTGCCGCGCCGGGACCGCGGGGCCGGACGCCCGACCAAGCGGGAGCGCCGGCAGCTGGACCAGCTCCGGCGGCGCACCGAGTCCGACTAGGGTGAATCCATGAAATTTCGATACCTCGGCAACAGCGGACTCAAGATCTCCGAGATCATCTACGGCAATTGGCTCACCCACGGCTCCCAGGTCGAGAACGAGACGGCGCACGCCTGCGTGAAGGAGGCCCTGGACCAGGGCATCACGAGCTTCGACACGGCGGATGTCTACGCGAACACCAAGGCCGAGTCCGTCCTCGGCGAGGCCCTGCAGGGTCAGCGCCGCGAGTCCCTCGAGGTCTTCACCAAGGTCTACTGGCCCACCGGTCCCAGGGGCCACAATGACACCGGGCTCTCCCGCAAGCACATCATGGAGTCCATCAACGGCTCCCTGCAGCGGCTGAAGATGGACTACGTGGACCTCTACCAGGCCCACCGCTATGACGTGGAGACGCCCCTGGAGGAGACCATGCAGGCCTTCGCGGACGTCGTCCGCGCCGGCAAGGCCCTGTACATCGGGGTCTCCGAGTGGCCGGCGGACAAGATCCGGGAAGCCCACGCCATGGCCTCCCAGCTGGGCTTCCAGCTCATCTCGAGCCAGCCGCAGTACTCCATGCTGTGGCGGGTCATCGAACCCGAGGTCATCCCGGCGTGCGAGGACCTCGGACTCTCCCAGATCGTCTGGTCCCCCATGGCCGGCGGCATCCTCACCGGCAAGTACCTGCCCGGCCAGCAGCCCCCGGAGGGCTCCAGGGGCGCGGACACCGAGGGCGGCGCCCGCACCATGGCCCACCGGATGTCCGATGACGTGCTCACCGCCGTGCAGAAGCTGCGCCCCATCGCCGAGGGGCTCGGCGCCACCATGGGCCAGCTCGCCATCGCGTGGGTCCTCGCCCACCCGAACGTCGCCGGTGCCATCGTGGGAGCCTCCCGGCCGGAGCAGATCGCCGAGAACGTGAAGGCCCTGGACCTCACCCTGGATGACGCCACCCTGGGGGCCGTCGACGCCGCCATCGGGCACATCGTCACGGACGACCCCACCCTGGTCTCCGTCCCGGAGGAGCGCGCCGCCTGACCAGCCCCGCATTGTGATCAAGCCGTGATCTGGACATCCTGCAACATCACGGTATGATCACAGATAGCCGGTGTTGCCCGTTCCGCTGGACGGAGCGGGCAACACGGGGTCAAGCGCCATCAGGGGGGCTGAGCATGACCACCAAGGCAGGGCACGCTGCTGACCTTTCCCACCCGCACCATGCCCGCGCGGACCTCGGCCGTCGTTTGGCCGTGGCCTCTGGGGTCCTGGTCCTGCTGACCGGCCTGGCCGGCCCGGCCGTGGCGAGCACCCCGCCCAGCCCCA
The DNA here is from genome assembly GCF_040677445.1 of Citricoccus sp. NPDC055426. Classification (NCBI taxonomy): domain Bacteria; kingdom Bacillati; phylum Actinomycetota; class Actinomycetes; order Micrococcales; family Micrococcaceae; genus Citricoccus; species Citricoccus sp. NPDC055426. The sequence continues at coordinate 555,512 of NZ_JBFARZ010000001.1, read as the reverse complement.
GCGAATCTCCCTCCCCCACGCAACCCGTGGCCCCCTCTCCCTCCCCGAGCCCCAGCGGCAACGCCCCGCCCGAGTTCCTCCAGTGCCCCGGGGTCCTCGTCCAGGCCGGTACCCCGGAGTTGATCGGCTTCCAGGTCTCGGATCCCGACGGCGACCGGGTCACCCTGACGGCGGCGGGCTCCTCCTGGGGGGCCGAGACCTCGATCACGGGCCACACCCTGACCTATACGGCTCCGCCGAGTTTCTCCGGCCAGGACTTCATCGCCGTCACCGCAGACGACGGTCAGGGCGGGACGGCCGTCTGTGACCTGTCGATCCGGGTGGAGGCACAGCCGGACCCCACGCCCACCCCCACACCGGCCCCCACCAGCCCCGGCCCCACCACCCCGCCGGCGCCCACGCCCACGGACCCGCCGACGCCAGATCCCACGACGCCGGCCCCCTCGCCCACCAGCACCACCCCGGCTCCCAGCCAGGAGCCGACCTCCGGGCCCGCCCCCTCCGCTGAGCCGACGCCGGCCCCGTCCTCCACCGCTCCCCCGCAGACGCCGCCCGGCGGCGGCAGCGGTGGCAACGGTGGTGACAACGGAGCCGGTGGCGCCGGCGGCGGTGACGGAGACAGCAACGGCGCCAACGGTCACGGCGGCTCCGAGTCGGTCCCCGGCACCCCGGGCGCCAGCGCCTCCGGATCCGGAGGCGGGCCGGGCAGCGGCCCGGCGTCGCCGGAGGGGAACGCCCCCTCCGGGACCGCGCCCGAGACCTCCACCACGGCCCAGCGCCTGGGCGACCTGCCCCGGGAGACCACGGTCTCGTGTTCGCTGCAGGCCGTCGAGGACGCCCGCACCCTCATCCAGGGCATCTCCGCCGGGATGGCCTCACGCCCCGGCGGCGGGAGCTTCCCGGAGGGTGGTGCCGGCGAGCAGGACGGTACGGCCCCGCAGGATGCGGACGGCGGCAGCACCCCGGTGGCGGCCCCGGAACGGGCCACTGCGGTCACCGGGTCCTCCATCTGGCTGTTCGCCGGCATGGGGGTCCTGATGCTGGTGCTCATCGGCCTCGCCGCAGCCGCCCTACCCCGCGCGGGCCGCCGGCACTAGGCTGGCCGGACGATGCGGTCGCTGGGACGGACCGCCCGCCCGTGGGCCGCCCGACATCGAGGAGGTTCAGGTTGAGCCGGTACGAGGACGAACTGGAACAGCAATTCATCGAGGAACCGGAGAACGACCTGGAGCAGCCGGCCGACGGCCGGGACGGCACCACGGACGTCGGCTCCTCCGATGACCCGGACACCCTGGACGCCATAGACCCGTTGCGCCGGGACACGTTCCTGCTGGACGGGGACGAGGACAACAACGGCATCCCGGATTACCAGGAGGGCAGGCCCGAAGCGGTCGACGGCGAGGACATCCTGGACGAGGACTCGGAATGGGACGGCCTCGAGGACGACGAGGACCCGGACAGCGACGACGGCGGCCGCTGAACCGCCCGCTCCGGCCGATACAGCTGGGTCCGGCCAGTCCGGCTAGGTCCGGCGCCCGGACACCAGCCGTTCGGTGCCGGAGGCCGCCAGGATGAGGCAGGCGCACCAGATGCCGCCGGCGGGACCGAGGGGTGCCGCCACGAGTCCGGCCACCACGGGCATCACGACCTGCCCCACGCGGTTGCCGACCAGGCGGACCGCCAGCGCCGGGCCGCGCCACGCGACCGGCACGGCCTGGGAGACAAGAGACATGGTCAGCGGCTGGCCGATCCCGAGGGCGAAGCCGCCCACGGCCATCAGGGTCAGCGCGAACCAGGAGGCGCCCCACGCCTCGAGCACCGGCGGCACGAACCCCACCGCCACCGCGGTGGCCAGCAGGGACACCAGCACCAGCGAGTGACGGGACCACCTCCGGGACATCCACGGCAGCACGATGCGGGACACGAACGAGGCCCCGCCGCGCACCGCCAGCAGGACACCCACCCAGACCGGCGCCACCCCAGCGGATTCGCCGACGAGCGGCAGGAAGGCCGTCAGGATGTCCAGCACCGCCAGCAGGGCCAGGGAGGCCATCATGTGGGAGGGGATCCCCGGCACGCGCCAGATCCGCAGCATGGTCGGCTTCTCCGCACCCGCACCGGAGCCCGACGCCGGCCCGGCCCCGGCTGCGGCCGTCTCGCCGCCCGGCCCGGCGCCGACCTCCGGTGCCACGCCGGGTGCCGGCGGGTGCGCGCGGGACCGCCGGCCGCCGTCGGCCCTCATCAGGTACATCACGGGCACCGCCAGCAGGGAGCATGCCGCACCCAGCCAGAGGGCCGCGTCGATCCGGCCGGCGAAGGCCGCACTGTGCGAGGCCTCCCCCAGGGTGACGTTGCCCAGGATGAACCCGGAGATCAGCGGGCCGAGCATCTGACCGACGGAGAAGGCGGCCGTGAACCACCCGAACGCGGCATCCATGGTGGCCGGTGAGGTCCGCCGGCCGATGACCGTCTGACCGGCGATCGTGAAGACCAGGTGGCCCATGCCGAGCACGGCCGAGGACACCATGATGACGGCGATGTTGCCGCCGAGGGCCAGCCCGAGGCCGCCGAGGCCCATGACCGCGCCACCGAACGCGATCATGCCGCGCAGGGTGGGCCGCCTCCCCGTCACGCGGCCCAGGGCCATGGCGAAGACCAGCGGAAGGATGGCATAGGCGGCGGTGGCCAGTCCCACCCAGGTCTCGCCGGCTCCCAGGACCAACAGCTTGTAGCTCGTGACCGGGCGCAGCAGGTTCAGGGCGGTCTGGGTGAGGACGGCGGCGGCGATCATGATCCAGAGCCAGGTCAGCTCGCCGCGTTGTGCCATGAGCACCAGCGTATCCCGCGGACTTCCCCCGCACCGCCGTGCGAACGGGGGCTAGACTCGCCCGGGCGCTTGCTCCGCGTACTGCCCAGAAAGCCGGTCCCCTCCGTGTCCCCTGCAGCCAACACACCGCAGCCTCCCACTCGATTGTGGAGCCGGAACTTCATCCTGGTCTCGCTGACCAACCTGTTCCAGGCCCTGGTGTTCTACCTGCTGGTCACGGCCATGGCACTGTACGCCGTCAACGAGTTCCAGGCCTCGGAGGTGATGTCCGGGCTGGCGGTCAGCGGCTTCGTCCTCGGCTCCGTGCTCGCCCGGCTCTTCACGGGACAGGCCATGGAGTTCATCGGACGCCGCCGGACCCTGCTGGTGTCCATGGCGCTGTTCCTGGTGGCCTCGGCGCTGTACCTGACGGTGGACAGCCTCGGGATGCTGATCGCGGTCCGCGTGCTGCACGGGGTGACCTTCGGCGCGGCCAGCACGGTGGTGGCCACCGCCGTCCAGGGAATGATCCCACCGCAACGCCGCAGTGAGGGCACCGGCTGGTTCGGCACCTCTACCACGGTGGCCACGGCCCTGGGGCCCCTGCTCGCCTTCCAGCTGACGGACCGTTTCGGCTTCGACTCACTGTTCATCCTGTGCACCGTGGTCTCCGGCATCGGCCTCGTCTCCGCCGCCCTGGTCCACCTGCCGGCGGCGCCCCGCCCGGAGGACGGATCCCACCCGGGGTTCTCGTTGCTCCGGATACTCTCCCGGCCCGCTGTACCCGTCTCCCTGGTCATCCTGCTGTCCGGGCTGGCCTACTCTGGCGTGTTGGCCTTCCTCAACGGCTATGCCCAGGAACAGGGCATCAGCCCCACCTCGGCCAGCCTGTTCTTCGTGGTCTACGCCGTGGTGCTGGTGCTCTCCCGGTTCATCGTGGGGCCGGCCCATGATCGGTACGGGGACAACGCGGTGGTCTTCCCGCTGTTGGCCTGTCTGGCGGTGGCGATGGCGGTGCTGGCCCTCTGGCCGGCCGTGCCGGGACTGCTCATCGCGGCCGTCCTGTGCGCCTTCGGCTTCGGCGCACTGCTGACGTCACTGCAGTCCGTGGCCGCCACCGTGGTGCCGCCGTTCCAGATCGGGGTGGCCACCTCCACGTATTTCCTCATGCTGGACGTGGGCATCGGCCTGGGGCCCATCCTGTTGGGCTCCCTGCTGCCGGTCACCGGATTCTCCGGCATGTACCTGGGGCTGGCCGGCTTCGTGCTCATGACCACGGGGGTGTACTGGCTGGCCCACGGCCGCCGGGCCCAGCACCGCCCGGGCCGCGGCCACCAGTAGCAGCACGAGGATCACGATCAGCACCGCCTCGGCCGCGATGTAGACGTAGTGCGTGCCGGAGCCGCCCTCGAAGTCGCCGGCCAGCACCGCGTCCGTCCGCTGGTTCAGGAAGGGCTTGATCACGGCCATCTTGACCACGAGCACGGCGGCGGACGCCCAGCCCAGCAGCCACAGCCGGCTCCGGCGCGGCCGGCCCAGACTCCGCCAGAGGGCCGCCAGCAGCATCACGGCCAGCACCACCTCCACCAGGTTCATGGCCATGAACACCCGGCGACCGATGCCCAGCCCGAGCGGGATGGTGATGCCCGGCGCCGTGAACTTCAGCGGCGCCTCGATCAGCGAGATGCCGATGACCAGCCCGAGCCACACGGCCGGGACCACCAGCAGCGCCGCCCACGCCCCGAGGGGGCCGTCCGGCACCGAGCGTGGGGTGCGGCGGACGGGAGGGAGGGAGCCGGCGTCGGGAAGTTCCATGCTCTGATGGTAGGCGCGCTACCCGCCGCGCGCCGTGGCCCGGACCACGCTCAGCGGGCCGGACGCCGTCCGGTCCGGACCATGGCCACCGCGAGGACCAGCAGCACGGCGTAAGCCACCCCGACCAGGACCCAGCCGAGGACGAACCCGCCGGTGAGTTCCACCACGGCGCCCATCCCGACCGGCCCGACCGCGAACCCGGCATACATGCCCATGGTGGTGGTGCCGGTGGCGGCACCGATGCGGGTGGCATCCACGGTCTGCATGGTCCCGGCGTTGACCACCACGTTGGTGCCGAGCACCGTCAGCCCGTGGAGCACCACGCCGGCCCAAAACAGGGCAGGCAGGTCCCACACCGAGGAGGCAGCCATGCAGACCATGCCCATCAGGGCGCCCAGGGAGATCAGCACCAGTAGGGTCCCCGGCCGCCGCCCCGCCCCCAGTGCGCGGCCCCAGTAGATGCGGCTGGCCACGCCCACCACCCCGGAGAGCCCGGCCGCCAGCCCGCCGATCAGCAGACTGTAGCCGTGGTCCCGCACGGCGAACAGGGGCAGGTAGACGTTGGTGGCCTGGGTGCCCATGCCGGAGAAGAAGGCGACGGCGGCGAACAGCCAGACCTGCAGCGGCAGGGACGCCGTGGAGACACCACGGCGGCGGAACCGGTCTGCCAGGACCCGGCGGACCGCCGCCCAGTCGGTCGGCTCCTCCGGGGGGATGTGGCGCAACGACCACCACAGCAGGGCCAGCACCAGGACTGCGGCGGACACGGCCGCCCCCGTCCAGCCGGCCCACAGCGCGGCGGCGGGGAACAGGAGACCGGCCACCAGCTGGCTGGCCTGGACGCCGGACTGTTTGACCCCGATCCACCCGGACCGCTTCGCGGCGGGAACGGCGGAGTAGATGACGCGGTTGGTGGTGGGGTTGGCGATGACCTGGGCCGGACCCACGATGATGCAGGCCAGAATGAGGGTCCAGTACGCCGGGCCGATCGCGGACACCAGCAGCGCCACCATCGTGCCGCCGTAGTTGAAGATCAGCTGGCTGCGGATGCTGAGCACGTCCGCCAGCCGGCCGATCACCATGGAGGAGACCGCGGCGCTGACGAACAGCACCGTGACGAGCAGGCCGAACTGGCCGGCGGAGACCCCGATCTCCCGGATCAGCAGGTCGGAGGTGGCCGAGAGCCCGTAGTTCAGCAGCGGCCCGACGCCCATGGCGATGAGCAGCACGGTCAGCAGTGCAGTGCCGGCCCGCGGGGTGGCCGGTCCCTGTCCGGGTGTCCGCTCAGTCATGCTGCTCCTCGTCCCCGTGTCCGTTCCCGTGGCCGGTCGTGCGCGTCAGGGCCGCCGCGGTGTCCCGGGCCGCCCGCAGCAGGTGCTCGATGACCACCGACAGCCCCGTGTCCGGGAGCCGGTCGGTGGGGGCGACGACGGCCAGCCCGGCGACCGCCCGGCCGTCGGCCAGGCGGATGGGCACCGCGACGGCGGAAATCCCCTCGGTGCTCTCCCCCCGGGACACCGCATAGCCGGCCTGACGGATTCTAGCCAGCATCCCCGCGAGCTCCGGCACTGTGTCCACGGTACGGTCCGTGAGCTTCTTCAGGCGGCCGCCGAACATGCCGGAGACGTCCTCGGGATCCAGAGCGGCCAGCAGCACCCGGCCGCCCGCCGTGCTGTAGGCCGGCAGCCGGGCGCCGATCCGCGGCGAGGCCCGGAGGATGTGACCGGACTCGATGCCGTCCACGAACTCGACCTCCGCGCGGACGAGGACGGACAGGGAGATGGACTCCCCCGTGGCCGCCGCCACGATCTCCATGGGCCGGTGGGCCGCGTGGCGGATCTCCCGGGTGCCCACCGTCCCGCCGGTCAGCCCGAGGAGCCTTGCCCCGGGTCGGTACACGCGGCTGTGGGGATCCTGGACCACATAGTCCCGCGAGGCCAGCGTGCTCAGCAGGCGGTGAGCACTGGACGGCGCGATCCCGAGGTCCGCGGCCACCTCCCGCACCCGGACCCCGCCGGCGGCCATGACCTGGTCCACCACCGTCAGGGCATGCACCACGGATCGGATCTCCGCCATCCTGCAGCTCCTTCTTGACATTCAACGTTCGGCACAGCAGAACACTCTCGAAAACTGTTCCGTCTGCTGAACTCGCATCCTACGCTCTGGGGAAGACATCACCTTTCCATCCCTATCCCCACTGCACAGGAGATCGCCATGAGGACCACCCCGAGGAGCACCACGCGGAACAGCTTGTGGAGCGCCGGACGGACCCGCTGGCTGGCACCCCTGCTGGCCGCCCCGCTGCTGCTGACCTCCTGTGGAGGCGGCACCACCTCCGGCCCACAGGACGGCACACCGTCGGAGGACATCGGCACCGCCGAGGCCACCACGGGCACCACGGCGGTCCGCGTGGCGGACACCGCGGGGATGCCCTCGGCCTTCCTGCAGTACGGGGTGAACGAGGGTTACTTCGAGGCCGAAGGCCTGGACGTCACCGTGGACGTCAGCATCGGCGGAGCCGCAGCCGTGCCCGCACTGGTGAACGGCGAGACGCAGTTCGCCGGGTCCAACACGGTCAGCGCCATCCTGGCCGCCAGCAAGGGCCTGCCCATCACCATCGTGGCGGCGGGCACCCGCACCGTGGCCGATCCCGCCGAGGACTTCGCCCGCATCGTGGCCTCCGACTCCAGCGGGATCGAGGACGTCTCCGACCTCGAGGGGGCCACCATCGCGGTCAACACGTTGGAGAACATCAACGACGTGGTCATCATGACGCTGATGGAGGACGCCGGGGCGGACCGCAACCAAGTCAAGTTCGCCGAGATGGGCTTCTCCGACATGCTGCCGGCGGTCGCCAACGGCCAGGTGGACGGCGCCCTGCTGATCGAGCCCTTCGTCACCATGGCCCTGGACCAGGGTGCCGTGGAGGTGGCCAGCCCGTACGCCGAGTCTCGGGCGGACATGATGGTGGGCACCTACATGACCTCCGAGGACTACGCCGCCGAGAGCCCAGAGGTGGTGGAGGCGTTCCAGCGGGGCATCGACGCCACCGGCCAAGCCATCGCCGATGACCCGGACGCGTTCCGCGAGGCTCTGCCCGAGGTGACCACGATCGAGCCCGACCTGGCCGGCCAGATCCACCTGCCCGTCTGGAACGCCACCGTGGATGAGGAGACCCTGCAGTTCCTCAACGAGCGCATGGTCCGCTACGGGCTCATGGACGAGGAGATCACCGTGGAGGACATCGTCACCCCCGCGGCCTCCTGACCTCCGCAGGCGGCCGAGCACGCCCCCGGCCGCTCCGACAAACGCACCCCGAACACTCCGAGAGAACCAAGGACCCCGAAGATGACCAACCCCGTTGCAGCCCCCCGCGCCTACCGACGCATCGCCACCGAGGAGGCCTGGGCGCCGCCGGAGATGTTCGACCTGTTCCGTCAGATCCTGGGGGAGCACCCCGAGGACGATCCCGGCTTCATGAGCCTGATGGGCTACTACGCCCTCGGCGACGGGGACCGCCCACGGTTCATCCGCGAGCGCATGGTGGACACCGAGGGGGTGCGCCTGCAGGAGATGGACGCGGCCGGCGTCGACCATCAGATTTTGGCCCTGACCGCACCGGGGACCAACCCCCTGGCCGCCGCCCAGGCCACGGACCTCGCCCGCGTGGCGAACGACCATCTGGGACAGATCGTCCGCAAGCGCCCTGACCGGTTCTCCGGACTGGCCGCCGTGCCCTTCACGGCGCCCGACGCCGGCGCCGCCGAGCTCTCACGGGCCGTCAACGAACTTGGCCTCAAGGGCGCGATCCTGAACTCCCACGTGAGGGACCGCTACACGGACGCCCCCGAGTTCCTGCCGTTCTACGAGGCCGCCGCATCCCTCGGGGTACCGGTCTACCTCCACCCGAACGCCCCTTCGGCAGGTCTGTTCAAACCCCTGCACGAGAGAGGCCTGGACGGTTCGATGTACGGCTTCGGAGTGGAGACCGGCCTGCACCTGATGCGGCTGGTGGTCTCCGGGGTGTTCGAGCGCTTCCCGAACCTGAAGCTCGTGGTCGGTCACCTCGGCGAGGCCGTGCCGTTCTGGCTGAACCGGATCGACTACATGTACGGCAAGCAGGTGGCCACCGGCCGCTATCCACATGTGAAGCCGCTGCCGCTCAAGCCCTCCGAATACATCCGCCGCAACGTCTGGATCACCACCAGCGGCATGCCCTGGGAGGACGAGATCATGTTCGTCCGGAAGATGATGGGCGCCGACCGCGTGATGTACGCGATGGACTACCCCTACCAGTACGAGCCGTCCGAGGTTCAACTCCAGGACAACCTGCCGATGACGGATACGGAGAGGTTCGAGTTCTTCGAGGGCATCGCCACCCGAGTCTTCGACCTGGAACTGTAGGTCAGATCCGGCCCATTCTCTTCGGTGACCGGTGGGTCAATGGGCCGGAGTCGACCTCCAGTTGGAACGGGGAGGGGTCAGGATCCGAGCCGGGAGCGCAGTGCGGCGAGCGCCGCCGTCGCGGCCGTCCAGAGGGTGGGTTCCGGCACGGGCACGAAGCGCGGCGAGTGGTTGACCGGCATGGTGCCGGACTCCACGGTGGCCGCGTCGAAGCCGCCGAAGAACCAGAACACGGAGGGCACGCCGAGCGCACCGGGCAGGGTGCCGAAGTCCTCGGAACCCATCTTGGGCTCGCCGGCCAGCACGTTCTCGGCACCCAGAGCGCCGCGCAGCACCTCGGTGAGCACCGCCGTCGCCGCCGGGTCGTTGAGGTTCCGCGGGAAGCGGTAGAGCTCCTCGATCTCGGGCTCGGGCGCGCCGGAGGCGGCCGCCTCGGCGGAGATGATGCGCCGGATGGCGCCCAGGACGCTCTCGCGGACGTCGTCCTCCATGGTGCGCACGTTGAGCGTGAACTCCGCGGTGGCCGGGATGATGTTCTCCTTCAGGCCCGCGTGGAAGGTGCCCACGGTCACGACGGCGGCCCGGCGGGGTCCGATCTCCCGGGAGACGATGCCTTGGAGCCGGGTGATGATGTGCGCCCCGAGCACGATGGGGTCGATGGAGTCCTGGGGCTGGGAGCCATGGGACTGTTCGCCGTGCAGCGTGACCTTCCAGGAGTCCGCGTAGGCCATGGCCGGCCCGCTGACCACCTCCACCGTCCCCGCCAGTCCCGGCATGACGTGCTGGCCGAAGACGACCTCCGGGCGCGGAGCCTTCTCCCACAGCCCGTCCTCCACCATGGCCCGGGCTCCGGCCGCGGTCTCCTCCCCCGGCTGGAAGATCAGGACGAGCGTGCCGGACCAGTTCTCCCGGTCTGCGGCCAGGACCTCGGCAGCCGTCATCAGTGCGGCGACGTGAGTGTCATGGCCGCAACCGTGCATCACGGGCACCTCGGTGCCGTCCTCCAGGGTGCCGCGCGCCGTGGAGCGGTAGCCGACCGCGGAGTCCTCCTCGATCGGCAACCCGTCCGTGTCCGCCCGGAACGCGACGACGGGCCCGTCCCCGTTGCGCAGCACGCCCACCACCCCGGTGCCGCCGCAGCGGAAGTGCTCGATGCCCAAGGTGTCCAAGTGCGTCTCGAGGTACTGCGCCGTGGCATGCTCCTGCATGGACAGCTCGGGGTGCGCATGGAGGTGTTGGTAGAGGCCGAGCATGCGCTCGCGCAGGTCGGCGGGGAGCTCGGGGTAGACAGGGTTCTCGGTCACGGGTAGGCCTTTCGGGGTGGGCGGGGGTTCCGGCGGTGCCGGTTCAGGCGGGTGGGCTCAGGCGGGTGGCGTGGTGTCGGGCTCTGCAGTGGCCTCTGTGGTGACGGGCTCGGAGGACTCACGCTTGCGGACGTACCAGCCGATCACGAGCGTGACGATCACGCAGATCGCGGTGGCCACCATGGCCATGGCTGGGACGAGGGGAACCAGGACGAACTGTACGAGTACGGCCACGGTGAACGCCACCACGGTGGCCCGCACCTGACGGAGGCTGACGATCGCCTGCACCACCACGGCGCCCATGACCGAGGGCAACACGTAGACGCGGACCACCTCGGTGACGTCCGGTGGGATCACGCTGATGAGCCAGGTGCCGAGCAGGCCGACGAACACCAGCAGGGACACGAGGTGGACGGCGGCGGCCCCGCAGATCGCCATCACCGCTGCCAGGCTGCCCCGCGGGGTGCCGGGCCTGGCGCCGATGCGGGATTGCGCGATGAGCGCGGCGGGCAACAGCTTGTTGGAGATGTTGCCGATCATGAAGGCCTGGTACATGGAGGCCGAACCGAGGATGGGGAAGTAGGTCAGCGGTTCGACGAGCCAGATGACGAAGAAGGTTCCGGCCACGGCGCCGAAAGCGGTGAACAGCTGAGTGGCCGTCACCCCGAGGTCTGCGAAGAAGACGAGGTAGAGCGGACCGGCCAGGGAGAAGATGAGCCCGACGATCATCGTCGCCCGGCCCCACCGGTTGGTGGTGCGCTCGAACTCGCCCATGGTGGCTGTGGTGGGCGACTCGGTCAGGGTGGCGGTCATGAGAGTCTCCTGAAGGGGGTGTCAGCAAGGGGGTGTCAGCGGGACGGAACCGGGGTGGCGGGGGGCAGGCTGTCTCAGCCGGCCGGGCCGAGGCCGGCGGAGTGGGCCAGGTAGGCCGTCGTGAGTCCAATGAGGATGGCGATGCCCAGGCCCCACTCCCGCAACCAGCACAGGCCGGGGACCCGGGCCAGGACGAGGCAGAGCCCCATCACGGCCGCCGAGGTGAGCAACGTGATCAGGTGGACGGGACTCTTGGGCACCTCCGCCAGCCCGAGGGAGATGAACGCCCCGAGCAGGGCCGCGGCCGGGACCACGGTCATCAGCGCGGGGTTGACCTTCTGCAGTCGATGGCCGCCCCGCTGCAGCAGCGGCGTGAGGACCAGGGTGGCGAGCATCCACATCGCACCGCCCAGGCTCATGGCGAAGAAGACGACGGCGAAGACCTCCGGCGTGTAGCTCGGTCCGCCGAGTTCAGCGCCGGTCGTTCCGGCGGCGATGCTGGCAGCCGCCGTCTCGAAGGACACCGAGCCGATCAATCCGATGCGCACCATGGTGGCCGGCGCACCGAAGAGGGCCAGCAGGGCGATGGCGACGAGCACGACAGCCAGCGAGGGTCCGATGGCGGCGATCGCACCGGTGCGGAATGAGGTCCGCAGCTCTCCGGTTGTCAGACCCGCGGCCGGGGCCGCCCTGCGGGCCGCCTTCATGTAGATGACAGACTGCACCACGATCACCAGGAACACGCCCAGGACGCAGATCCACAGGACCGGGGAGTTTGCCAGCGACAGGACAGGGCTCGTGGGAGCCGCCGCGGTGGCCGATATGGTCGTCGCTGCGGTGGTGGGGATCATGGGAGCCTCCCTGCTGGGTCCGGGGCTGAGCGCGACGTGCGCTCCGGCCCGGAATGATGTGGTGCACGGCGTGAGTACCATTGTGGTGTGTCGTGCATCACTGCGCGTCAAATCCCTGAATATCTGCATCAGGAGGTCGTATGACAGAGTTGCTGCACACAGCGCGCCTGCTGAGCGAGGAGGACCTGCAACTGGTCCACGCCCTGCAACTCGGTCCCCGGCTGCCCTGGTCGGTGCTCGGAGAGGTCTTGGGGGTGCATGCCACCTCGCTGGCGGCCCGGTGGCGCCACCTGAACCAGGAGGGCCTGTCCTGGACCACGGCGCACCCGGTGGGCCACCCGGACCAGATGGCGCTGTCCTTCCATGACGTGCAGTGCCTGCCCGGGCAGCGCCGGGAGGTGGCGGAGGCGATCTCGGCCATCCCCGACGTCTTCACGATCGAGGAATGCCACCGGGACCGGGACTTGATGCTCACCGTCATCGCACCCAGTCCCGCAGCGCTCACCGCCTCGGTCTACCCGCAGCTGGACCGAATCCCCGGCCTGGTCCGTTACGAGACGGCCTTCTGCACCCGACTGCACGGCAGCGGTGGAGACTGGCATCTCGACGCGCTCTCCCCCGAGCAGCAGGCCGCCCTCCATGCCGCCGCAGGCCCGCCACCGGAGAACTTCGCCCGATACGTCGCGGCGCCACCGTCCTACGGGCCGATCGTCCGGGCCCTGGGGCGCGACGCCCGGACGACGGCAGCCCAGATTGCCGAGCAGACCGGCCTGCACCCGGCGACTGCCCGCCGTCGGCTGCAGAAGGTCCTGGCCAACCGCTCGCTGTCCTTCCGTTGCGAGGTCTCCCACCGTGCGGCAGGCTATCCCGTGGTCTGCCAGTGGTTCGCGAGACTGCCGGCCGCCGACCACGATGCGGCGGCCACCGCCCTGTCCTCGTTGGGGGCCCTGAGGCTGTGCGCCTCCACGACGGGCCGGACGAACTTCACCTTCATGATGTGGTTGCGCTCCGCCGCGGACATCATGACCGTGGAACAGGCCGCCTCACGGAAGCTGTCCCACCTGGAGATCCACGAGAGCGTGATCATCGCGAACATACCCAAGCGGGTGGGCTGGCGGCTGGATCCGGAGGGCGTCCGCACCGGGGAATTCGTCCCGCCCGGTTCTGCCTGGGACTGAACCACGACTTCAACGGACCCGCTCATCCACCGGCAGGCAGTCCTGGGCCAGCCGGACCACCGCCGCCGCCCTCGAGGTGAGGGGAAGCCTCTCCGGCCAGGCCACCATGACGGGCTCCGACTCCGGCTGCGGGGTGATCGGCCGGAAGGCCAGGCGGCGCCCCTCCCGGCTCACGTCCACGCCCGGGTGCTGGTATTGCACGGCGAACCCCATGCCGCGGCCCACCAGTGAATACACGAGCTCGAAGTTGGTGGTGCGGTGCGCCACCCGAGGCCGGAGACCGCGGCCGCGCAGCAGCTGCAGCGTGTTCTGACCGCTGGGTGGGAGGTCGAAGAGGATGAGTGGCTCGCCGTCCAGCTCCGCCAGGTCCACCGCGGCCTGGCCGGCGAGCCGATGGGACGCCGGCAGCGCCACGGAGGGCCGCGCGCCGTACAGCCGGCGGACGGCCAGGCCCAGCGGCAGCGCCACCTCATAGGCGATAATGCAGTCCAGCCTGCCCTCGTGGAGCTGTCCCACGAGATGGTCGGTGGTCCCCTCCGTGACGGTCAACTCGATCTCCGGGTGCCGCTCCGCCAGCCGCTCCCACAACTCCGGCACCACCGTGGGCGCCAGCGTCGAGTAACAGCCCAGTGCCACCGGCCCGGACAGGCTCTCGCCGCCGTCCCCGACCGTCAGCTGCAGGTCGGCCGCCTGTCGCAGGAGCGCCCGGGCGCCCTCGGCCAGCTGGATCCCGGCCGGCGTGGTGGTCACGCCCCGGGCGCGGTGCCGCACGAGCAGGGTGACCCCCAGAACCCGTTCCAACTCGCTGACCGCGAGGGAGACGGCGTTCGGCGTCACGTAGGCGTGTTGCGCCGCCGCGGTGAACGAGCTGTACTCGACGGCGGCCAGGAACAGCTCGAGCTGACGGAGGGTCAGCTGCGGCCCGGCCCCGAGCGTCGCCTCGAGCTCCATAACGCACTTCTCCTTCGGATGATTGGCCTCAAATGAGACTTTACAGAGGATATGTCGCTCACCACACTGACAGGAGAAGGATCTGCCCCGACCCGCGACGAGGAATGAAGAGAATCATGGTCAAGCATCTCGAAGACGCCATTAACCAGGCCGGCGACGCCGTCAACCTGCTGTGGGAGTCGCAGTCTCCGCCCGCCGTCGTTCCCCATGTGGTCCCGGAGTTCACCAACTGGCGGGACGAGCAGCTGGCCTGGCGCCGCACCGCCGTCCTCTACGACCAGTCCCACCACATGGCGGACCTGAACATCAAAGGCCCGGACGCACTGAAGCTCATCAGCGACACCGCGATCAACTCGGTGGCGAACTTCCCGGTCGAGATGGCCAAGCAGTACGTGGCGGTCAGCCCCTCCGGTCACGTGATCGGGGACAACGTCCTGTTCCACCTCGAGGAGGACGAGTACCAGGCGGTGGGCATCCCACCCTCGATCAACTGGCTGCAGTATCACGCTGAGACCGGTGGCTACGACGTCGAGATCTGGCGCGATGACAACTCGCTGTACCGCAAGGGCGATCCGCGGCTGTACCGGTACCAGGTCCAGGGGCCGGGCGCCATGGACGTGATCCGGGCCGCGACGGGGCAGGAACCCCCGACGCTGAAGTTCTTCCACATGACCCGCCTGACGATCGCCGGCAAGGAGGTCCGCGCCCTCCGGCACGGCATGGCCGGGGAGCCGGGACTGGAGCTGTGGGGCCCCTGGGAGGACAACCAGACCGTGCACGCCGCCCTCCTCGAGGCGGGCCAGCAGTTCGGTCTGACGCAGGTGGGCGGCCGCGCTTACCACACCAACGCCCTGGAATCGGGCTGGCTGCCTCGCCCCCTGCCGGCCATCTACTCGGGGGACGAGCTCAAGGGCTACCGGGAATGGCTGAGCGAGAAGTCCTATGAGGCCACCGCCCCACTCGGTGGCTCATTCCACTCACAGGACATCGCGGACTACTACGTCACGCCCTATGAACTCGACTACGGGCGGATCGTGAAGTTCGACCACGACTTCATCGGAAAGGAAGCCCTCCAGGCCATGGAGCAGGCGGGCACCACCACGCGCAGGAAGAAGGTCACGCTGGTGTGGAACGGGGAGGACACCGCGAAGGCCTACGGTTCCATGTTCCATCCGGGCCCCGGGGCCAAGTTCATCAACCTCCCGATGGCCCTGTATGACACGTTCCACTTCGACCGGGTCGAACAGGACGGCCGGGCGGCAGGCTTCTCGACCTGGACCGGGTACTCGGCCAATGAACGCGCCATCCTGTCCTTGGCCATCATCGATGCCGACCTGGCGGAGCCCGGCACCGAGCTGACCCTGCTCTGGGGCGAGGACACCCCGTCCTCGAAGGCCCAGGTGGAGGACCACGTGCAGGTACCGATCCGCGTCACCGTCCAGCCGGCCCCGCTGACGGAGAAGGCACGCACCAGTTACCGGGCGGACCAGCCGGCCTGACGGCCTGACGGCCGGACGGCCGGCCGGCTCAGCGGACCGCCCAGAGGTCGATCAGTACGCGCTCCGGTTCGCGACGGCCCGAGCCGATGACCACCGTGGACTCCAACCAAGCCCACCGTTCACCGGCCACCTCGAAGCGGGGCGCGCAGCGGAAGTAGATCCGCTCGGCGGGCACCCGTTCGCCGCGGGCGAGGGCGGCGATGTCCTCGGCCGAGCCCGTGCGGTAGGCGGCGTTCATGACGTACAGCCGCTCGCCGTCGTCGGTCTCGATGGCGTAGCGCGCGTCCAGGTCCGAGGAGGTCTCGGACTGGATGAGCTGGAAGTCGGCACCGCCGGCCAGGACGGTGCCGTTGAGCTCGGGGCCCGTGACGGTGCCGCCGGTGATCGGGATGATCCGCCGCTGCCCGCGGTGGGTCCGCCCGATCTCGACGGGTGCGCTCACCTCGACCGCCACGGTGGCGAGGAACTCGAGCGGGGGCGGGGTGGGCCGGGACGCGGCAGCGGCGGCCGAGGGGCCGGCTGGACCGGAGGGATTGTGTGACATGTCCTACATGCTAGAGCGGGTCCGCCCTGCCGGCGGCCCGTAGTCACCGCCTCAGGAACCCAGCTGGCCCTCCGGGCGGGGCTCGTTGCTCACCACGGGCGTTGACCCGGTCTCGCTACGCGAGCGCCGCGGCCGGGCGCCGTCGATGTTCTTCTCGTCGGCGTTGCGCTCGGGAGGCCGGCCACCGGAGCGGGGCTCCCCCTCGCCGGACCATTCCTCCCCGCCGCGGTCCCCCGCCGAGTCCGCCGAGTTCGCCGCGCCCGCCGGGACCCTCTCCGGGACGGCCTCCGCGTCGGCCTTCGCGCCGGTCTCCGCGCCGGCCTCCGCCGGGGTGGCGCCGGCCGGCACGGCGTTCACAGACTCTCCCGAGCGCAGGGTGGAGCGCAGTTCTCCCAGGGACATCGCTGAGGTCTGCACGTCCAGCTCGTCCCGCCACTGCGGGTCCGGTTCGGTCAGGTAGCCCACCGGCGCGTGCTCGCCGAAGTGGTCGGCGTCGGCCTCCCGCCAGTCCGCCGCCCAGCCGCGCGGGGGCTCGTTGAGCAGCTCGTCCTCCCGCAGCCAGTGGTAGATCGAGGCGTAGGAGCGGGTGTTGAGGTGGTCCACCCGGCGCCGGAGCATGCGCGTGTTCAGCTGCGAGGGATGGTCCAGACCCATCGAGGCCATGATCTGCACCGCCTCACGCACGGTGAGCTTCTGGTAGTTGTGCACCCGCTTGGACTTGTCCTCCACGTCCAGTGACCGCACCAGGCGGGGGTCCTGGGTGGCCACGCCCACGGGGCAGTGGTTGGTGTGGCACTTCTGGGCCTGGATGCATCCGGTGGCCATCATCATGGCCCGGGCGGACATGGTGAAGTCGGCCCCCTGGATGAGGCGCTTGACGATGTCCGAGCCGGAGGCGACCTTGCCCGCCGCGCCGATCTTGATCATGTGCCGCAGGCCGGTGCCCACCAGCGCGTTGTGCACCAGCATCAGGCCCTCGGTCAGCGGGGTGCCCACGTGGTCCGAGTACTCCAGCGGGGCGGCGCCCGTGCCGCCCTCGGAACCGTCCACGATGATGTAGTCCGGTGCGGTCCGCTCCTCCCAGATCGCCTTGCACATCGCCAGCACGTCCGTCCGCGAGCCCACGCAGAACTTGATGCCGACCGGCTTGCCACCGGAGAGCTCACGCAGCTGGCCGATGAACCGGACCATCTGGCGCGGGGTGGTGAAAGCGGAATGGGAGGCCGGGGAGATACAGTCCACACCGACCGGCACCTCGCGGGCCTCGGCGATCTCAGGGGTGACCTTGGGCCCCGGCAGCACCCCGCCCAGGCCGGGTTTCGCCCCCTGGGAGAGCTTGATGGTGATGCCCTTGACCTCGGGCAGGGTGGCCTTCTCGGCAAAGGTCTCCGGGTTGAAACGCCCCTCGTGGGTGCGGCAGCCGAAGTAGCCGGAGCCGATCTCCCAGAACAGGTCCGCCCCGTTGCCCCGGTGGTACCTGGTGAGCCCGCCCTCACCGGTCTCATGGACGAACCCGCCCATCCCGGCGCCCTTGTTCATGGCCAGCACCGCGTTCTTGGACAGCGAGCCGAAGGACATCGAGGAGATGTTCAGCAGGGACAGGTCGTAGGGCTGGCGGCAGTCCGGCCCGCCGATGCGCACGGTGGGGATCCGCTCCGGCGGGCGGACGGGGGCCGTGGAGTGCAGCAGGAACTCATAACCGATGCTGCCGGTCTCCTTCTCCGTGCCGAAGGGCTTGTGGTCGTCAGCGCCCTTGGACCGCGAGTAGATGATGGACCGGGTGTCCCGGTCGAACGGCCGCCCGTCATAGTTCCGCTCGATGAAGTACTGCTGGATCTCCGGCCGGATCGACTCCAGCAGGTAACGGGCGTGCCCGATCACCGGGAAGTTGCGCAGGATGGCGTGCTTCTTCTGGGTCACGTCCCAGACCGCGAGGACCGCCAGCAGCAGGGCGATGACGCCGAGGAGGATCCAGGCCCAGAACCCGACCAGATAGGCGATGACCAGGACCAGGGCCAGGGTGGCCAGTCCCCCGATGACGAGCAGGCGGTTGTTCATACCCTCCATCCTGCACCCCTGTGACCCAGATCGCACTGAGGCCGGCTCCGCGAGCACGGCCCCTCGTTCAGCCGATCAACAGGTAGGCGGGCACCACGGAGACCAGGACCGCGGCGAGCCATACGGCCGCGCCCACCGCCAGGCTCATCCATGGCCGCCAATCGCTGGTACCTGGCCAGCGGTGACGGCGCTGGGGCATGGTGAGGGAGATCAGGGACCAGGCGAAGAGTGCCAGGGCGGAGAAGGGGAACGCCTGAAGCATGGCCGCCACCGCGTCGCGCTGAACGGCCGGCAGCTGCGGGTCGATGCGCTCGACCAGGCCCTGCATGGCACCAGCCCAGGACTGGAAGACGTCCGAGGTGGAGAAGAGCATGCCCACGAGCATTCCGAAGACCACCAGCCACCCGCTCAGGCGCAGCCAGCTGAAGGCCTTGCGGCGCTCGGGGGCCAGGGGCTCCATCCGCCCGGCGTCCCCGCCCCGGCCGGTGGCCTCCGCAGCGTCGCCGATGAACCAGGCGACGGCGGCGACGGCGGCCGGCACGGAGGCGATCAGCCCCCCCAACAGCAGGCCCGGCAGTGTCAGGGCCGTGGCCGGACCGAACCCGCCCTGCCCGTTGAGGCCCGTCAGCCATGCCAGCACTGCGATGAAGGGCTGCCCCCACAGTGGGTAGGTCAGGGCCAGGAGTCCTCCGACCACGACCGCGATGAACCGGCGTGCCTGCCACGGCAGGTGCATGTGTACCGTCCTTCTCCGGGCACTGGGCCCTCGCGCGTCCCGTATCCCGGCCACCCTGCCGGGCGAGATGGACGACGGCGGCGCCCGGCCGGCGTCGTTCATCTCACCGGAGGTCTGACCAGACGTGCGGGGCCGGCCTCCGGGTCCCCGGCAGGGCGACGTTGCCGCGCCACTCGTGCAGCCAGTCCGGGACGGTGAAGTCCTCCGGCAGGGTCTGGCCCAGCTCGGTCCGGACCGCGTCGATGATCTCCTGCAGCTCCACTGCGCCGCTGGCGTCCACGAAGCGGGTGGCCAGGTAGCCGCGAGCATAGATCTCGCCCTCCCGCACGAAGCGCTGCTCGATCCAGATGCACTTCTCATCCACCCCGATGATCCTGGTCTCGAGGCTGAAGCGCTGCCACAGCCGGATCGACTTGCGGAAGGAGATCTGCTCCGACTGCACCACCGGGGTCCACTTGCGCTTCATCATCAGGTCCCAGAAGCCGCTGCGGGCCAGCAGGTCGAACCGCCCCAGGTCCATCAGCGAGAAGTACATCCCGTTGTTGACGATCATGGCGAAGTCGATGTCCGTGGGCAGGGCCTTCAACGGCAGTGAGGAGGTCTCCCAGACGCTCAGCGCGGAGCGGCGGCGGGCCTTGAGGAGCACCAACAGGGTGCGGAAGATCAGGTGCATGGCTCCATGGTGCCACGATAAGTTACTGACGGGTACACGACGCCCCTTCCTATACTGTCCGGACCGGCGGCCCGGCCCGCATTATCAGAGCGCAAGGAGCACCGTGGCCACGAAACCGCCCGCCATGTCACCATCCGATCTCCCGGTGGAACAGGTCCTCGAGCGCGTCACCGGCCCCCGCCGCGCCGAGGCCGATGAACTCCTCGCGCTGCACGCCGAGGTCAGCGGCGAGCAAGCCGTGGTCTGGGCCGGCCGGATCATCGGCTTCGGGGAGTTCGAGTACCGGTACGCGAGCGGGCACGGTGGGCGCGCGCCACTGATGGCCTTCGCCTCCGGGCCGCGGGAGCACACCCTCTACCTCGTGAGCGACTTCGCGGAACGCTGGCCGGAGCTGATGGACACGCTCGGCCGGCATCGGGCGAGCAAGGCCTGCCTATACCTCACGCGGCTGACCGGCGTGGATCGCGCCGTGCTGCGCACGCTGTTGGAGCGCAGCCTGGCCGAGACCGCACTCCCGCCGGCCTAGGCGAAGGCGCTGAAGCCGGTGAGGTCGCGGCCGATCAGCAGGGCCTGGACGGACTCGGTGCCCTCATAGGTGTGGATGGCCTCGATGTCCATCTGGTGGCGGATCACGCCGTTCTCCAGCAGGATCCCGTTGCCGCCGAGCATGTCCCGGGCCTCCGAGGCGATCATCCGGGCGGTGCGGGTGTTGTGGTACTTGGCCAGGGAGGCCTGGGTGGGGCGCAACCGGCCCTCGGACTCCAGTTGCGCCAGGTTCACGCAGTACATCTGCATGGCCACCAGCTGGGAGAGCATCCGGGTCAGCTTCTCCTGGACCATCTGGTGCTGGGCGAGCCTCTTGCCGAACTGCACGCGCTGCTTCGCGTAGGCCAGCGCGGACTCGAAGCAGGCCGTGGCATGGCCCAGCGCGGACCAGGCGACGCCGGCACGGGTGGCGTAGAGGACCCGGGAGGTGTCCTTGAACGAGGTCGAGCCCGGCAGCAGGGCGTCGGCCGGCACCTGGACGTCATCCAGGTGGATCAGCGCCTGGTCGATCGCGCGCAGGGCGCCCTTGCCGGCGATGACCTCGGCCCGGTAGCCGGGGGTGTCCTGCGGGACCAGGAAGCAGCGGACCCTCCCGTGGTCCTCGCCCCCGGGGGAGTCCACCCGCGCCCAGACGAAGGTGATGCCACCGGAGGCCCCGTTGCCGATCCACTTCTTGGCCCCGCGCAGGGTGTAGCCGGCCGCGGTACGGGTGGCGGTGGTGGCCAGCCCGGAGGAGTCGGAGCCGTGGTCCGGCTCGGTCAGGGCAAAGGAACCGAGCACCTCACCGGACGCGAGGGGCTTGACGTACTCGGCCTGCTGCTCCGGGCTGCCGCAGTACACCAGGGTCCGCAGGGCCAGCCCTCCCTGGACGGCGATCACGGTGCCGAGGGAGCCGTCGATGCGGGAGACCTCCATGTTCACCAGCCCGGTGGCCAGCGGGGAGAACTCCTCCAGGTCCGGGTGGACCAGCCCGTCGTTGAAGAGGCCGTGCCGGCCCAGGCTGACGGCCGCCTCGATGGGATAGAGGTGGCGGTCCCAGCCCTCAGCCATCTGGGGCGCGACGGCGGCCGCGGCCTTCCGCGCCCGGTCCCAGATCTCGCGGTCGGCGGCCGGGATGTCCCGGAACGCGTCGAAGTAGTCGACGTCCAGCGGGCTGGTCACGTCATAGTCGGGCTCGGTGGCGCCAGGGAAGGGCTCGGAGGGGGAGGTCTCGGTCATGGGTCCCATGGTAGATGACACTCAGTTCCATGCACAATGGAATGGAGTGTCAGACGGGGTCCTGTCAGGCCTCCGCGTCCAGGGCGTCACGGACCCGGCGCAGCACCTCGCCCGAGGGCATGGTCACGGGGAAGCTTGCCACCAGGACCTGCGCGGAGGCCGCCTCCGGCCCGGGGGCGGCGTCCGCGCCGACACCGAAGCGCTGCCGGACCCGCACCAGGGCCCGGTCCAGGGCCGCCGCGTGGCGGTCGCGGACCCCTTCCGCCGATTCGCCCGAATCGGTCGGTTCGGACCGCACCGCCTGGCGCAGGAAGTGGTTGTGCGTGGCGGTGACGAGGGCCGCGAAGCCGATCGCGTCCACGAGCTCCAGGCCCGGTACGCTCCCCCGCAGGTAGCCGGAGAAGAGCCGCTCATAGCCCCGCTCGGTGATGATCTCCCGGTCCCGCAGGGCACGGACCGCACGGACCGCGGTGTAGCGGCGGCGGGCCAGGTCCAGGTCTGCGGAGAGGTGCGCGAAGACGCGCTCGGAGGCCGCACACACGGTGGCCCACGGGTCAGCGGGGTGGCCCTCGGCGCCGGCCTGCCCGTCCATCCACGCCCCGAGCTCCTCGATGAGCCGGGGGTGGTCGGCGAACACCGCGTCCTCCTTGCCACCCACCTGGCGGAAGTAGGTGGACCGGGACACCCCGGCGGCACGGGCCAGGTCATCCACGCTCGTGGCCTCGAAGCCGCGCTCGCTGAACAGCTCCACGGCGGCCTCGACCACCTGCGAACGGACCTCTACCGAGCGGGGCTGCTGCCCTGGTGCGTGCGTCATGCCCCCGACACTATCGACCCTTCCCCCGCACCCCGGCAACTGGAGGTCGAATCCGGCCCATTCTCGGCGGTTACCGGCGAGTAAACGGTCCGGATTCGACCTCCAGTTGTCCAAGATCAGAGGAGGTGCTCGGTGAGGTGGTCCGGGGTGCCGAAGCGGTGGGCCGTGATGGAGATGGCCTGCTCGTGCAGGAACGGCAGCAGCTCCACGTCGCCGGCCGAGACCACCGGCCCCGCAGACACGGCCACGTCCGGGGAACCGTCGAGCGCCTCGTGCAACGCGAGCAGGGCCTCCCGGGAGGTGTCCGCGGCGGAGGC
Organism: Citricoccus sp. NPDC055426; assembly: GCF_040677445.1. Taxonomy (NCBI): domain Bacteria; kingdom Bacillati; phylum Actinomycetota; class Actinomycetes; order Micrococcales; family Micrococcaceae; genus Citricoccus; species Citricoccus sp. NPDC055426. The sequence goes on along the minus strand of NZ_JBFARZ010000001.1, from coordinate 532,982 downwards.
GCTCCAGTCCTGCACCAGCCGGATCCGCGGGTCCCCGCCGCCCGGTGCGGACGGCGGCAGCCCGGTCAGCTGCGCGGCCCGGGCGTGGAACGCCGCGGTGTCCTCCACGTGCACCACCACGTCCGGGTCACCGGCCAGCAGACGCCCGACGTCGGCCGGCAGCGTCTGCGGCACGCTCACCGAGAGCGCCGACCCGGCACGCCGGCCGGCCATCAGCACGCGCAGCAGGTGCACCAGCGGGCCGGACTCCCAGCGGATGGTCACCGGCACCGGGAGGTGGCGCAGCACGTTGCGCTCGGCCATCAACCCGGAGACGTCCCGGGCCACCCCGAAGGTCTCGCGCCAGGCGGCCTCGTCCAGCCGGTCGGCGTCGGCGAGCCAGCGGCGGTCGCCCTCGTCCAGGTCCGCACCGTCCGCGAGGTGGTGGCCCATCCCGGTGAGTCCGTCGGTGGCCGTGGCAGGCCGACCCGAGTCCGAACCGGACCCTTCAGCGGCCGCCGCCAGGCCGTCGTCGTGGGCCGGCGCGTCCGACGGCGCAGCCGACGGCGCATCCGTCCAGGTCCCCAGCCCGTGCAGGTAGTGCGGTCCGCCGGCCTTGGTGCCCGCCCCGACGGTCGAGCGCTTCCAGCCGCCGAAGGGCTGCCGGCGCACGATGGCGCCGGTGATCCCGCGGTTCACGTAGAGGTTGCCGGCCTGCACCGTCTGCAGCCACACCTCGATCTCGTCCGGGTCCAGGGAGTGCAGCCCGGAGGTCAGCCCGTAGTCCACGGCGTTGACCAACCCCACGGCGTCCTCGAGCGTCTCGGCGGTCATCACGCCCAGCACGGGGCCGAAGTACTCGGTCAGGTGGGCGTCCGAACCGGGTCGGACGCCGGCGCGGATCCCCGGGCTCCACAGCCGGTCGGTGTCGTCCAGCGGCTGCGGCCGCAGGGCCCAGTGCTCGCCGGCGCCCAGCTCGGTCAGCCCGCGCCGCAGCTTCTCGCCGGGCTCCTCGATCACCGGCCCCATCTGCGAGCGCGGGTCCTCGGGGTAGCCCACGGTCAGTGAGGCCGCGGCGTCCAGCAGCTGGCGGTGGAAGCGCTTCGACGTGGCCACGGAGCCCACGAGGATCACGAGCGAGGAGGCGGAGCACTTCTGTCCCGCGTGCCCGAACGCGGAGTTCACCACGTCCTTCGCGGCCAGGTCCAGGTCGGCGCTCGGGGTCACGATGATCGCGTTCTTGCCGGAGGTCTCGGCCAGCAGCGGCAGGTCCTTCCGGAAGGAGCGGAACAACTGCGCGGTCTCATAGCCGCCCGTGAGGATGACCCGCTCCACGTCCGGATGGGTGATGAGCCCCTCGCCCAGTTCGGCCTCGCGGTCCGGGTCGATGCTGAGGAAGCTCACCAGGTGCTCGGCGGTCCCGGCCACCCGGTCCGCGTCCCAGCCGAGCTGCCCGAGCCCGGTCTTCAGACCCTCGCGGATGGCCTCGTAGGCCACGGCCCCGGTGCGCACCGACTGCGGGGCGGGCTTGAACACCACGGGCGCTCCGGAGGCCAGTGAAGCCAGCACGCCACCGGTGGGGATGGCCACCGGGAAGTTCCACGGCGGGATCACCAGCACCAGCTTGGCGGGGTGGAACCGCGCGCCCTGCACCTCGTCCAGGCCGCGGGCCAGCCGCCCGTAGTACCGCGCGAAGTCGATCGCCTCGGAGACCTCGGGGTCGCCCTGGTCCAGGGTCTTGCCGGTCTCGGCGGCGGCCACCTCGAGCAGCGCGCCGCGGCTCGCCTCCAGGGAGTCGGCCACGGCGTTCAGCACCCTCTCGCGGTCGGCCCCCGTCAGGGTCCGCCAGGCCTCCCCGGCAGAGACGGCCTGCCCGACGGCGGCCTGCACCTGCTCCGGTGTTCTCGCCTGGGCGGCGGCGACGGTCTCGGTCCCGAGCGTGGACCCCGGGACCGCGGCGGTGATGGCGCGTCCCCAGTCTCGGTTGGCGGCCAGGGACGGGTCCGTGTCCGGGGTGTTGGCGAAGCCGTCCACGGGGTCGGGGACCGGTCCCCGGGAGGCCTGCAGGCCTCCCGGCGAGGAGGCGAGCTGCCGGTTCTGACTCCGGGCCGGCGTCGGGATCTCGGTGTCCAGGTCCTCGAGGGACGCGTGGAAGCGGGCCTCCTCGCGGGCGAAGAGCTCGGCGTCCGTGTCCAGCTCGAAGACGGCGGACATGAAGTTCTCCTGGCTGGCCCCCTCCTCGAGGCGGCGGATCAGGTAGGAGATGGCCACGTCGAACTCGTGCGGGTGGACCACGGGGGTGTAGAGCAGCAGCGAGCCCACGTCCTGGCGCACCGCCTCCGCCTGGCCGGTGGCCATGCCCAACAGCATCTCGAACTCGACGTCCGGGCTGGGCCCGCCCTGGCGCCACCGGGTGCTCAGGCCGCGCTCCCGCACGAGCAGCCAGGCCAGCGCCACGTCGAAGAGGTTGTGGCCGGCCACGCCGATCCGCACGTTGCGGGTGCGCTCTTCGGTCAGCGCGTAGTTGAGCACGCGCTTGTAGTTGGTGTCCGCAGCCTGCTTGGAGTCCACGGTGGCGGCGGGCCAGCCGCTGACCGAGGCCTGCACGTGCTCCATGGGCAGGTTGGCGCCCTTGACCACGCGGACCTTCAGGGGGGCCCCGCCGGCGGCCACGCGGCGGGCCGCGAACTCCTGCAGGCGGATCATGGCGTCCAGGGCGTCCGGCAGGTAGGCCTGCAGCACGATCCCCGCCTCGAGGTCCTGCAGGGCGGGGGTGTCCATCAGGCGCATGAACACGGCCAGGGTCATGTCGAGGTCGTGGTACTCCTCCATGTCCAGGTTGATGAAGGTGGGACCCTTCGCCGCCCCGCCGGCGCCGGCCTGGGAGGCGGCGAGCTCGTAGAGCGGCAGGAGGCCGGCGGTGACCTCCTCGACGGCCTCCTTGAAGGCCCAGGGGCTGTGGGGGGCGGTGGCGGCGGAGACCTTGACGGAGACGTAGTCCACGTCCTCGCGCTCGATCAGGGCGCGGATGCCGTCCATCCGCCGGTCCGCCTCCTGCTGGCCGAGGATGGCCTCGCCGAGCAGGTTGATGTTCAGGCGGATCCCCTCGGTCTGGAGCTTGGCGATGGCCGGGCCGAGCTTGGCGTCCGTGGCGTCCACGATCAGGTGGGACACCAACTCACGCAGCACCCTGCGGGCCGCGGGCACGGCGACCGGGGCCAGTAAGGGGGCGAGCCGTCCGCCGACGCCCATGGCCGAGCGCATGTACCAGGGCAGGAACCCTGGGGTCTGCGGGGCCAGGTCCGCGAGCGCCTCCGCCGCGATCCGGTGGTCCTCCGGCCGGATCACGCGGTCCACGAAGCCCACCGTGAAGTCCAGCCCGGCCGGGTCCTTCAGCACGCCCGCCAGCTGCTGGGCCGAGAAGTTCGAGGGGTGCTTGCGTGCCTCGTGGAGCCAGGCCTTGACCTGCTCGACGGCGGCCGGGGCCAGGGTGCGCAACTCGTCAGGGTCCGGGATCGCCGGGTGCAGGGTGCTCATGCAGCCATTGTTCTCCGTCACACTGTGCGTGACCAGCGAACGTTTCCGCACGGTACCCTTCGGATGACCCGAACAATTGTGGCAGCATGCCGATGGCTTGCCGGAAGCCTGCGGAACCCTGTCGGAAGCCTGCCGGAGGCTTGCCGGAGGCTTGCCGGAGAACTGCTGGAGGAAGGGGCGCCGATGTTGGAGGTCCGCCGCCTCGTGCTGCTGCGCGAGCTCGCCATCCGGGGCACCCTCTCCGCCGTGGCCCGGGCCATGAACCTGGCGCCCTCCTCCGTCTCCGAGCAGCTCTCCCTGCTGGAACGGGAGACGAAGACGCAGCTGCTGCGCCGAGTGGGCCGCAACGTGCAGCTCACCGAGGCGGCGCAGGCCCTGGTGAGCCGGGTCGAGCCGATCCTGGATGCCCTCGAGGAGGCGGAGACGGCGCTGACGTCCGCGGGCGGCGCCATCAGCGGCCGGGTCCGTCTGGCCGCCTTCCAGTCCGCGGCCCTGACCGTGGTTCCCGCCGCACTGTCCCGCCTGCGCACCCAGCACCCCGACCTGCGGCTGGAGCTCGTCCACTACGAACCGGAGCAGGCCCTGCACGAGGCCTGGGCGCGGGACTTCGATGTGGTCGTCGCCGAGCAGTACCCCGGGCACTCGGCACCCCACTGGCCCGGCCTGGACCGCCGCCAGCTGCTGCAGGACGAGCTGCAGCTGGCCGTGCCGGCCGACCTCACCGTGGACGGCGGGCCGCTGCCACCCGGCGGGGAGCTGGCGGCGCTGCTGACCCACCGACCCCTGCCGTGGGTGATGGAGCCGCACGGCACGGCCACCCGGCACTGGGCCGAGCAGCTGGTCCGCTCGGCCGGCCACGAGCCGGATGTCCGTTTCGTCTCGGCGGACCTCCAGGCCCACGTGCGGCTCGTGGAGTCCGGCAACGCGCTGGCACTGCTGCCCGGCCTGACCCTCGTGGACCACGAGGCCCGGTTGCGCCGGATCCCCCTCGCCGGGCGTCCCCTGCGCACCGTCTTCACCTCGATCCGGTCCTCCTCCGCCGGGTCTCCGGCCGTCGTCGCCGTCCGGGATGCCCTGGAGGCGGCCGCGGGCCGGCTGGATAGGAGAACGGACGCATAACGAACCGGCCGTGACCGGCCGTTCCGGGGTGGGGGTCTTGCGCCCTCGCATAGCATGGAGAGGTCGGAGATCGACCCACCGCGCTGCGGCGCAGGTCAGGACCGACTCCGAGAACCCCCGTGATGCACCTGAGGAAAGGGAGCCATGCGCCAGGACCCGCAGACACTGCCGCGGGCTGCGGCCTCGGCGGACCTGTCCACGGCGACCTGGCACCTGCCCGCGGACACCGAGCCGCAGGAGCGGCTGTGGATGGCCTTCCCCCGGGACTACGCGCAGATGGGTTCCTCGCTCTGGGAGCTCTCCGGGGCCCGGCGGGCGTGGACCCGGGTGGCCCACGCGGTCATGGACTATGAGCCGGTCACCCTGCTGGTGGATCCGGCCGACCGGCAGATCGTGCACACCTACGTGGATCCCATGATCCCGGTGGTGCCGCTCGCCATGGACAACCCCTACCTCGGCCTGACCGGGCCGACCTTCACCCTCGGCCCCGAGAACGGGCGGACCGGACGCCGGAAGCTCGGGATGATCGACTGGGTCTTCAACGGCTTCGGCCGGCGCCCGGGCCTCGAGTACCGGCTGGATGACGTGGCCGGCGGCACGATCGCCGACCTGACCCGCGCCCGGCGCCAGCTCTCCCTCATGGTCAACGAGGGCGGGGCGTTCATCACGGACGGTGAGGGCACGCTGATCGTCTCCGAGTCCGTGCTGCTGGACCCCGCCCGCAACGGCGGCTGGTCCCGGGCGCACATCGAGGCCGAGTTCACCCGCTACACGGACATCCGCAAGATCATCTGGCTGCCCGGTGGGTTGGCCCGGGACCGGGGACGCTTCGGGTTCGGCGGGCACATCGACCAGCTCGTGGCCTTCGCCTCCCCCTCCGTGGTGCTGCTGCACTGGCAGGAGAACCCCGCCCACCCGGACCACGCGGTGTCCGTGCGCACGCTGGAGATCCTGCAGAGCCAGACGGACGCGCGGGGCCGCCCCCTGAACGTGGCCACCGTGACCGCCCCGCTGGCCGGCCAGGATGAGCGCGGCCCCCTGGCCTGGTCGTACGTCAACGTCCTGCCCGTGAACGGCGCCGTGGTGGTGCCCTCCTTCGAGGACCCGCACGACGACGGCGCCCACCAGCTGCTGCAGGCCGCCTTCCCGGGGCGCACGGTGGTGCCCATCCCCGCACAGCGGCTGTACCGGCGCGGCGTCGGCATCCGGCAGGTGGCGCTGCCCCAGCCCTCCCGCCAGGGCTGAACCCGCCGCCACAGTGATCCTGCCCAGCCACAGCGGCACACCGGCGCAGCCACACCGACCCTGCCCAGCCACACTCATAATCAGTGTGGCCGGGCAGGATCACTATGGCTGGAAATTCGGTTCCGCATCCGGGATCGGATCAGAGCCGGCAGCACTCCTCCACAAGGGGCCGTCACCGGCGAGGTCTCCACAGAGGAGCACGGCGCCCGCACCCTGTGGACCCCCTTCCGGGTGGAGTGGATGCCATGGATTCTCGAGAACCGGCCGCGCTGCCCGCCCACCCGCTGCCCGCCCACCCCGTCAGCCACACGGGCCCCGGCACGTTGACGGCGTGGGACATCCCGCTGATGCTGTCCTCGGCAGACCGACCAGAGATGGATTGGGGGCATCGACTGCACCGTTCCGCCGCCACCGGAACCTCCATACGGCTGCGCCCCGGGGCATTCGTTCAAGCCACCAGCTGGAACAGTGCGTTCAACCGCGAGCGACACCTCACGACGGCCCTGTCGATCGCCATGACGTCGAAGAAGCCGCCGGTGTTCGCACGGGAAACGGCCCTCATGCTCCACCGGCTTCCGCTGAACGGCATCCCCACGGTGGTGAAGCTCCGGGCCTCCAGCGTCGGCGCCGCCGGGACCACCCGGCGCTCGCGGCCTGATGCCTCGAAACGCCCGTTGTTCGGCGAACGCCGACTGGTCTACCCGAAGTCATGGGCGGACTCCACCGAGGCGGAACGCCCCGCCGTCTCGCTGCTCATCGACGGCGAGGTCGCGCTCCGGGCGGAGGACCTCCACCTCACGTTGGCCGATGCCCTTCCCCACATGACCGCGGGCAGCGCCCTCATGGTGGCCGATGCCGTGCTGAGTGGCCGACGCCTCGCCGATGACGGCAAACACCCCCGCACGGCGACCCCCATGGAGCGCCGGGAATTCCTCGGACTGGCGGACCTCTGCCTGACCCAGAAGGCCGCCGCAGCCTTCCGGCGGATCGCCCAATTCGCCTCGCCGCTCTCCGAGTCTCCCGGTGAGTCCCTCAGCCGGCTCAACATCGAAGAGCTGGGGTTCCAGGCGCCTGAACTCCAGCACGAGATCTACGACGCCTATGGACAGCTCCTGGGGATCGTCGACTTCTGGTGGGAGGAGCTGCGGCTGGCCGGCGAGTTCGACGGCAAGAAGAAGTACACCGGAGGGGCCAGCTACTCCGGACGGAGTATCGAGGACGTCATTCGCGAGGAGAAGCAGCGGATGGAGCGCATGCAGGAAGAGGGGATCCGCTTCGTGCGGTGGATGTGGAGTGACCTGACCTCCGCTCAACGGCTCGCGGAGAAACTGACCCGCGCTGGGGTCCCCCGCATGTCTGACGAACACCGTCGCTTCAACCACAGCCTTCAAGCCCAGCCACAGTAAGCCTCCGGACCAGTCACAGCCATCCTGCCGTGCCACAGCGATTATCGCTGTGGCACGGCAGGATGGCTGTGGCCGGGGATCTGAGGGTGGCGGCGGCCGTGGCTGTGGCTGCAGCTGTGGCCCGGCACGTGACGTGAGGGCGGTGGCCGGCAGCCCCCTCCGTCAGTCGGCCTCCGGGGTGAACAGCTCACGGACGTCGTCGGCGGTGATGGTGGAGGAGAAGGCGGCATCGCCGTCGGTCAGCGAGGAGAACAGGGCGGCCTTCTTCTGCTGCAGGGCCAGCACCTTCTCCTCGATCGTGCCCTCGGCCACCATGCGGTAGACCATGACGGTGCGGTCCTGCCCGATCCGGTGCGCGCGGTCCACGGCCTGGGCCTCGGTGGCGGGGTTCCACCACGGGTCCAGCAGGAACACGTAGTCGGCCTCGGTCAGGGTCAGCCCGAAGCCGCCGGCCTTGAGGCTGATGAGGAAGGCCGGCGCCGTCCCGGTCTTGAACTCCTCGATCACCTTCGAGCGGTTCCGCGTGGCCCCGTCCAGGTAGGCGAAGGCCACCCCGCGGTCCGCCAGGGAGTCCCCCACCCGGGTGAGGAAGGAGGTGAACTGGCTGAAGATGATGACCCGGTGGCCCTCCGCGACGATCTCCTCGAGCTGGCCCATGAGCGCCTCCATCTTGGAGGACGGCACGGAGTCGTACTTCTCGTCCACGATCGCCGGGTCGAGCGCGAGCATGCGCAGCAGGGTCAGCGACTTGAAGATGACGAAGCGGTTCTCCTCCATGTTCTCCAGCAGCCCGAGCACCTTGCGCCGCTCGCGCTGCAGCACCTGGTCGTAGAGCCGGCGGTGCTTCGGCACCAGCTCCACGTGGCTGACCTGCTCCTGCTTCGGCGGCAGGTCAGAGGCCACCAGGTCCTTGGTCCGGCGCAGCATGAACGGCCGGATCCGGCGCCGCAACCGGGCCATCCGCTTCGCGGCGAAGCGGCGGCCGTCCTCGGAGGGATCCGGCGATTCGATCGGCTTGGTGTACTCGGCCCGGAACACCGTCGGCGAGGGGAACAGCCCCGAGGCGGTCAGCGAGAGCAGCGCCCACAGGTCGGACAGCGAGTTCTCCATGGGCGTGCCGGTGATCGCCAGCCGGAACGGCGCCCGGATGGCCTTGGCCGCCTGGTGTGCCTTCGCGGCGCGGTTCTTCACGAACTGCGCCTCGTCCAGCACCAGCCCGTCCCAGTCCAGGTCCGTGAACTGATCCGAGTCCAGGCGCAGCAGGGTGTAGCTGGTGACCACGACGTCGGCCCCGGCCACTTCGTCGGCGACGCGCGTGCCGCGCTTGGCCGCGGTGGTGTCCAGCACGCGCAGCTCCAGCCCCGGCGCGAAGCGCTCGGCCTCCTCCTTCCAGACCGCGAGGACCGACGACGGCGCCACCACCAGGAACGGCGGCGTCACCTGGGGTGCCGGCCCGGGGCGGCTCCGATCCCGTGCCCGCAGCATCAGCGCCAGCGTCTGGATCGTCTTGCCCAGGCCCATGTCATCGGCGAGGATCCCGCCGAGGTGGTGGTCGTAGAGGAAGGACAGCCAGGCGAAGCCCTCCAGCTGATAGGGACGCAAGGTGGCGTCCAGGCCTGCCGGGACGGCCGGCGTCGTGATCTCGGAGAGGTTCTTCAGGGCGCCCACGGACTCCCGCCAGGCGACCGCCTCCACGGACTCGTGGGCGAGGTCCTCGAACTCCTCCCACAGGGCCACGTCATACTTGTTGATCCGCGGGGCGTCCGGCTTCCACTCCCCCATGGCGCCGGCCTCGGAGATGAGCTCGCGCAGGCGGTTCAGGCCCGGGTTGTCCAGGGAGAAGTAGGTCCCGTCGTTGAGCAGGAGCGTCTTCTTGCCCTCGGCCAGGGCCTTGAACACTGCGGTGAAGGGGATCAGCTGGCCGTTCACGGTGATCTCGAAGCCGAGGTCGAACCAGTCGTTGTCCTGAGGGTCTGCGGCCTGGACCTGGGTGACGCGGACCTGGGGGTCGTCCGTGAGCTCGCGGTAGTCCGGGCGGGTGCCGTGCTCCACCACCGTGACGTGGTCCAGCTGCGCCAGCTCCGGCAGCACGTACTCCACGAAGCGGGCGGTGTCCGCACCGTGCAGGTGCGTGTTGCGGATCTGACTGGGCAGCACGGCCACCCCCTCGGTGGCCTGTTCCGCCGTGTCCCGGACCGCTTCCAGCACGGCGTCCTCGTGCTCGATGTCCCGGTCCACGTCCACCCCGCGGGCCCGGCCGGTGTAGCCGGTGGGCGACCAACCGCCCCGCGGGTGAGAGCGCCGGTGTTCCACGGGCAGCTCCCGCTTGGGCCCCCAGTACAGCCAGGACCACTCCAGGGAGGTCTCGTGGTGGCGGCGGTGGGACACCGAGAGCTGCAACCGGGGCGCCGGCACCTCGGGGAACTGCACCGTGCCGTCCGCGCTGTCCACCGGCAGGATGCGGGACAGCCGCGGGTAGACGTCGTAGAAGAACTCCTCGGACTCCGCCTTCGGGATCCGCAGCGGCTCAGGTTGGGCGAGCAGGTCCAGTACGGCACGGGGGACGGTCTCGGCCGCCGGTACGAGGGTCAGCCGCACGGGGGCGAGGTGGCGCGAGGCATCGCTGAGCACCTCGGTGGCGACGAAGCCACCGGAGCCGGCCGCCCGCGCGCCGGGCATCACCTGTCCGCCGGACTCCACCACCGGGGTCACGGCCAGGTCCGCCTCCGGGCCGCTCACGTCCAGCCGGACGGCGGCGGGTTCGGCGAGCACCACCTCGCTGACGATCCCCTGGCCCACGAACTCGACGCCCGCCTGCTGCGCACGGACCAGCAGCTGCCAGGCGGCGGGGCCGGTGAGGGTGTCCAGCCGGATCGTCTCGTCGGAGCCGTACCCGTGGGAGGGTGGCCGCTCCGCCAGGTGGAGGCGGTAGAGCTGTCCGAGCAGTTCCACCTGCTCCTCCCGCAACTGGTGGCGCAGCCCACCGTACTGGAACTTCTTCCAGGTCAGCCCGCCCTTGATCCAGTTGTTCCGGGTGCCTCGGCGCATCGGCCGCAGCTGCACGTGCAGGGCGGCCCCCTCCCGGACGTCCGCCACGGAGGCCTCCCCGGCGCCCCAGCGGCGGCGCATCTGGCTGCGTGGCTCGGCCAGCAGCTCCACCCCGATCCCGACCGGTTCCTCGGCATGCACCTCGTCCTGCTGACCGGTGAGCTCCCCGAGCACCGAGCGCCAGTCCGCAGGCTGGGCGCCCGGGCCTGTGCCCCTCGGGGAGGACATCAGCGAGGACATCGGGGCGCCGTCCGTGAAGCGCTCCACCTCGCCCCAGCCCTGGGGTGCGGGGTCCTCCCCCGGAGCGAACATCCCGTCCGGCGTCACGGCCCCCGGCCCTCCCGGTCCGCGCAGGTGCTCGCGGATCGCCTGCGTGGTGGCGGCGTAGAGCAGCGCGGCGGCGTGCTTGCAGTTGACGCGGACCGGACAGGTGCAGCCGCCACGCAACGGGGTCCATTGCCGGGGCAGTGATCGCGAGGACGCCTTTCCGGGCACCAGGAGCACGAACGTCTCGTACGGCAGCGGTTCATTGCCCTGCACCTCGCCGAACAGGGTGGCCGGGGACCGTTCGGTGGAGGTGGCCTCGTCCGTCGGCTCCCAGATGACATCGGAGACGGCGCCCTGCCGCGCGTACTTCTTGCCGCGGTCAGCCGTCCGGGCGTCGACCAGCCGGGTGATGTCCTGGTCGGCGATATAGGGCAAGGAGGGGGAACCGCGCATCCGACCATCGTTTCACGCCCCACGGACAACCGGAGCAGCTCTCCCCAGGGATGATGGGCCGCCGCCCCGCGGGACGGGTGGTGGTCCCCACCGACACCGTGACGGAGACTCGTTCGGCGAGAAGGCCACGGACTTCGTGGGAAGCTTGTTCTCGTGATCGATGGCCCGCAAGACCTGGTGGAGAACGACGCCTTCATGTCTGTGGTGACGTGGTTGCTCCAGTACGGCCTCCCCATCCTCGGGGCAGCCATCACGCTCGCCGGATTTCTGGTCTGGTCCGGCCGCTGGCGTTCATGGGCGAGACCGAAGGGCTACGGCGCGCTCACGCGGGTTCCCACCAGATACACCCTGGGACTGGCCTTCCTGGGCCCCGGGATCATCTTCATCAGCCTCGGGGTCTTCGCTGACCTGGGACTCCTCCCCGGCTCGGACGAGGTCTACGACGCGATCGGTGCCGCGCTCATCTTTGTCAGTCTGATCGGGGTGTTCTGGTGGCCGGTCTCGCTGACACCGCGGTGGTACAGAGACTGGCTGGCGTGGGGCGGCCCCCTGGAGACTGACCCCTGGCCCACGGACAGGGAACGAGCGCAAGGGCGGCGTTGAGCGACTCACCAGGATCCGGCCTGGGTCGCCCGGTCACCTGGACGTCTAGTTCTCCTGGGCTTCGCCGGATTCCCGACGACGGCCGGCCGGCTCGGCCGGCACCGTCTCGGCGGCCTCGGTCGGCACCGTCTCGGTGACCTCGGTCGGACCGGAGACCCCGGGAGCCTCCACGGCCGCATCGTCCTGACCGGCCGCCGTCGTGCTCCGGGCCCTGCGGTCCCGCGCCTCCATGCCCTTCAGGTCCGAGGCGATGAAGGAGTTGATCCAGCGTGACTGCGGGTCGGCGTCCACCATGATCGCCTTCAGCAGCAGAGTGGCGGGCAGCGCGAGGATGGCACCGAGCGGGCCGAGGATCCAGGCCCAGAACAGCAGGGACAGGAAGGACACGGTGGGGATCACGCCGACGGACTCCCCCGTGAACTTGGGCTGGATGACGGCCTGGATGACGAAGTTCAGCACGGAGTAGGCGGCGACCACCGCGAAGAACGCACCCCAGCCGCCCTCCACCAGGCCGAGCAGGGCCGGCGGGACCATGCCGATGATGAAGCCGACGTTGGGGATGTAGTTCGTCAGGAAACTCAGCACGCCCCACACCCAGATCATCGGCACCCCGATGATGGCGAGGGCGGCCACGTCCAGCACCGCCACGATCAACCCGAAGATGGTGGTGACGACCCAGTACCGGCGCACCCCGTCCGCGAAGGCGGTCAGGGCGGTGCCGAGCTCGTACTTGGCGGTGTTCAGCAGGGCCATCCGGCGGTCCACGGCCACGGAGTCCATGGCCAGGAAGAACACGGTCATGACCACGGTGGCCAGGAGCCCCAGGATCGCGGTGACATTGGACAGCAGCGCGGTGACGATCCCGGTGGCGGTGGAGACCACGGTGGACATGTTCAGTCCGGACAGCTGCTCGAGCATCATGTCCGGGGTCACGCCGAAGCTGCCGATCCACGTGATCATGCTGTTGTAGATCTCGTTGAACTGCTGGCCGTATTGGGGCAGGGCCATCACCAGTTCGGACGCGGACCACAGGATCAGCGCCATGAAGACGAGGATCACCACGACCACCACGGCCACCGTCACCGTGGCCCCGAGGAACCGGTGCACGCCCTGACGGATCAGCCAGGCCTGCAGCGGGTAGGCGATGAGCACCAGGTTCAGGCCGAGGAACACCGGGCCCACGATCGCCTGCAGGCCCTGCACGAACTGCAGCGCGATCACCAGGCCCGCCAGGCTCAGCACGATCACCAGGAACCGCGGCCAGGCGCGGCGCGCGGTCGAGTCGGGGGTCACGCCGGGGCTCCGCGCCTCGGTTGCAGCAGTATCCACGTCCGTGAGTCTACGGCGGGCCATGGACGCCGTACCCTCCGGGACCACCCTGAACCGACCCTGAACCGCATAGTCTGGTCGCATGATCCGCCACGAGACCATCCAGGACTACGTCGACCGGCTGGCCTCCGGCAAGCCCACCCCCGGCGGCGGCGCGACCGGGGCCCTGTTGCTGGCCCAGGGTGCCGGGCTGCTGGCCATGGCCGCCCGGTTCAGCGACCACGAGGAGATCGCCCGCCGGGCCGCCACCCTGGCCACCCACGCCCTCTCCGTGTCCGACGACGACGAGCAGGCCTTCGCCGGCGTGGCCGAGGCCTTCGGGTTGCCCCGGGACACGGACGGGCAGCAGCGGGAACGCTCGGAGCGCATCCAGGAGGAGACGGAGGCGGCGGCCGGTCCCCCACAGGCGCTGGTTGCCGCCGGCCGGGAGGCGTTGACCATCGCCGAGCAGGTGCTCGCGGACTGCAACGCGACCGTGCTCAGTGACGTGGGTGCCGGGACGGCCGCCGTGCGGGGCACGCTGATCGCGGCGGCGCTGACCCTGGAGACGGACCTGGCGCCGCTCAAGGACGATGACGCCCGGGCCCGCATCCGCCGCGACATCGAGGACGCCGGTGACCTGGTCACGCGTGCCGATGAGATCATCGACCGGGTGCGCGAGCGCATCCGCCAGTAGGCGCGGCGCCTTCACCGCAACCCCGGTCCCCCACCGAGGGCACCGGCCCGCAGCACCCGCTGGACGCTCGGGTCCGTGGGGCGCAGGTCGCGCCCGGTCGCCGGAACCGTCCCGGAAGCCTGGGGTGCGGCGCCCGGCCGAGGTGCGCGGCCGGCGTCGGGCCCGGTGGTCCTGGCCTCCCGGCCGCCGATGGTGAGCATCGCATACAGCACGGCGAGGCCGAGCAGCGCAGCGGCGCCGATGAAGACCACGGGCAGGCCGAGGTGCTCGCCCACGAACCCTCCCGCCACGGCGCCCAACGGCATGAGCCCGAACGCCAGGGTGCTCGTGGCCCCGTTGACACGCCCCAGCAACCGGTTGGGGGTGAGGCGCTGCATCAGGGTCATGGCCAGCACGTTGCCCGTCATGTTGCAGAAGCCGCTGAGGAACCAGGCAGACAGCAGCACATCGAGGCGCGGGATGAGCACCGGCAGCACCAGCAGCGGCACCTGCGCCATCCACCCGCCGAGCATGAGCGGCACCTCGGGCCACCGGTTCTTCAGCGGCTCGATCACCACGGTGGCCAGAATGGCCCCGGCCGCCATCGCCACCATGGTCAGCGGGTACTGGCCCGCGCTCAGGCCGATCGCCGACTCCGGCCCCACCACCCACAGGATAAACACCGCCATATAGGCCGCGGACGCCAGGTTGGCCACGGCGGCCATGATCGCCACCGGCCGCAGCACCGGGTGGCCGAACAGGAATCCCAGCCCCTGGCGCACCTCCCGCAGTGCCCCGGTGCGCTCCGCGGGCACGACGCCGGCCGGGGGCCTGGCGCCCTCGGCCCCGGTTCCGCTGTGCTCGGCTGAGCCGCTGTGCTCGGCTTGCCCGCTGTGCTCGGCTGCGGCGCCGGGCAGGGCGTCCCCGGGGCGGAACCGTCCGGTCAGCCCGAGTCCGAGCAGCAACAGGGCCGCCACGCCCACGGCGGCCGCGGCGCCGAACAGCCAGCCGGCGCCGGCCACCACGAGCAGGCCGCCCACGGGCCGGCCGATGAAGTCGTCGAACACCCGCTCGGCCGCCATGGTGCGCCCGTTCGCGGCGGCCAGGCGGGATGAGGGCACCAGCTGGGGCACGATCGTGCGGGCGGAGAGGTCCACGAACACCTGCGTGAGCCCGTACAGCCCCATGAAGACGAGCAGCAGGACCAGGCTCAGGTGCCCGGTGGCGGCGAGCACCGCCACGCCACCCATCAGGGCCACGCGCACCGAGGTCGCGGCCAGCCGCACGATCCGCCGGTCCAGGCGGTCCACCAGCACGCCGGAGGCGAGCCCGAATAACAGCCACGGCAACCAGAAGAGGGTGGAGAGCCAGGCGATCTCCTGAGGGGACCGGGTCAGCGAGACAGCCAGCAGCGGGACACCCACCATCACCATGCCGTCCACGAGGTTGGACAGGGCCACGGTGGACAGGTGCACGTTGAAGGGCCGGCCGAGCCGTTCCCGCGGAGGCACCGTGGAGGGGCCGGCCGAGTGGGGTGGTGCTTCGGGGGTGGTGCGCAACATGGTCGCCGCCTTCGTAGACTGTTGCCAAGAGGAGTATGCAGAGGTTTCTCTGCATCAATGTCTATGCAAAGGTATCTCTGCACATGGCTGATGACAAGACCCCGGCGCCCGATGCACGGCAAGACGTCGGCGCTCCGCCGGCGGGCGCCGGCCCGGTAATCCCCGTGATCGCCGAGCGCTCCATGGACGCCCAGACCATGAAGGCCTTCGCACACCCCCTGCGGATGGCGATGTATTCCCGCCTGATGGACGTGGGCTCGGCGACGGCCACGTCCTTGGCCCGGCACCTGGACGAGAGCACCGGCCAGACCAGTTACCACCTGCGCCAGCTCGAGAAACACGGGCTCGTGGAGGAGGACTCCGGCCGTGGCTCGGGGCGGGAGCGCTGGTGGAAGCCGCTCGGCTACCGCCTGCACGTGGAGGAGCTGGGCCAGGACGCGGCGAACCTGCGGGTGATGCACTCGGTGCTGCATGAGGGGCTGCGCCTCCGCATGGAGAACATCAGCAGCTACCTGGATGCCGCCCCCACCGAGCCGCGGGAGTGGGTGGAGGCCTCCGTGGATACGACCACCACCATGACCATGACCCTCGAGCAGGAGCGCGCGCTGGGCGAGGAGCTCCTGGAGGTCATCGAGCGCCACAAGCAGGCCCTCGGGCCCTCCGGAAGCGCCCCGGCCGAGGGTGCCGAGTCCCGGCGGATCCGGCTCTACCTCAGCCTGTTCCCGCTGGTGGACGGCGCGGACGCCTCCGCCCCCTGACCGCCACCTCACTTTGAGGGCAGTTTGAACCGGTCCGAATTGCCCTCAAAACGTGGAGGGTTGGCTTACGCCTTGGACAGCGTGCCGCCCTTGTGCGCCGCGATGTGATCCGTCTTGTCGCTCTTGATCTCGTACTGCGGCTCGTCCTTCGAGGCCCGCCGGGTGTGGCCCTTGTAGTCGAAGTCGCTGGTGTGGACCTTCGTGATCGTTCCGGAGACCCGGCCCGCCTCGGAGTTCCAGCTCACGTGGTCCCCCACGGAGAACTCGGTGGACTTCCCGGACATGACGCCTCCTGCTCTGGTGTGCCGAACTGGTCGTGGCGCCACCCTACGCCTGGCGGTCCCGGAGCAGCATCTGGTCGAGGCTGAAACGGCCGGGCCCGACGACGGCCAGCACCAGGGCGCCGACGCCCAGTCCCGCAGCTACCTCCCAGCCGCCGTCGGCGGCGAAGATCCCGTTGCCCAGGTGCGCGAAGACGATGGCACCGGCGAGGATCACGGCGCAGAGCAGGCCGGCGATCGGGGTCAGCAGGCCGAGGATCAGCAGCGCACCGCCGCCGAGTTCCACGGCCATGGTGACCACGGCGGCGGCCTCCGGCAGGGGGATGCCCATCGTCCCGAAGCCCTCCGCCGTGGCGGAGACGCCCTGGAACACCTTCTGCAGGCCGTGGGCCACGAGGACCACCCCGAGGACCAGCCGGGCCACCAGCAACACGGTGTCCCGCACCCACAGGGGGACGGGGATCACGGTGCCATCGGCGCCGGCAGCGGCCTCCTGATCCTCCGGTGCGCCTTCCGCCTCCGGGGCCGGCGCGGGCATGGCTGCACCCGGCCTCGGGTCCGGAGCGCGGCGGCGCAGCGGCCCACCGCCGGACTCCGCCCATTCCACCCCGCGCGGCTCGGCGTGGTCGCCCCGGGCCGCGAGCGCCTCGGCGGCACGCTCCTCGGGGGATTTCGGCTCGGGCGGGCGGGTCTGCGTGGATCGGGCGTCACTGGGCATGCTTCCGACCGTCCCGCGCACCGGGCGCCACCGTCAAACGCAATCGCGGTGATGGAGAGGATGCACAGAACACTGCCAGTCCGCGCCAAGGCCGCTCCGCCCACCGACTGCGCCTACCCTCGAGGCATGGCCACGCTGCATTGGACCACCCGCCCCGAACGACCGGAGGACGCCGAGGCCGTCCGGCACGTGAACCTCTCCGCCTTCGGCCGGGCGGACGAGGCCGACCTGGTGGACCGGCTGCGCCATGATCCGGCCTGGGAGGGCCTGTCCCTCGTGGCCGTGGACGACGCCGACCGGCCGGTGGGCCATGCCCTGCTCACGCGGTGCCACATCGACGGCGCCCCCGCCCTGGCCCTGGCCCCCTGCGCCGTGGTTCCGGAGCGCCAGCGAACCGGTGCCGGCACCGCCGCCATCCGCGCCGCGCTGGAAGCGGCCCGGGCGCGCGGGGAGGGGGCCGTCGTCGTGCTGGGGCACCCGGAGTACTACCCGAGGTTCGGCTTCGCCCGCGCCGCGGGGGCCGGGATCCGCGTGGACTTCGAGGTCCCGGACGAGGCCCTGATGGTGCTGGGGCTGCGCCAGGACCGCCCGGTTCCCGCGGGGACGGTGCGCTACGCCCGGGCGTTCGGCCTGTAGTCCTCACCGCCTCCGGACCATCGAAGTCACACGAAGTGGCTCAGGATTCCGGATTCCGGGGCCAATTCGTGTGACGTCGATCGGGGAGCCGGGGAGCTCAGGAGTGGAACTCCTGCCAGACGGACAGGCCCAGCGCGCCCAGGGTCGTGGACGCCTGCAGGGGCGCCACGGCGGTGCCGTCCGCTTGCCGGGCGGGGAGGTAGGCCGCCACCACGGCACCGGGCAGGACGAGGACGGAGGCCCAGCCGCGAGGGTCGTCCGGGTCGTCCGGGTCTTCCAGGCCTCCCGCATCCGCAAGCAGTTCCCAGCCGGCCACCGTCTGGTGCGGCACGGTGCGCGGACCGAAGCCCGGTAGCCCGCTGGCCAGCCCGGCCGGTTCGAAGGCCGCGCCCATCCACCCCAGCACCGACTCGGGCAGGGCGCTCAGCAGGGTGCAGAGGTCGGACGGGGTCGTCACTCCCCTGAGGCCCTCGCCCCAGCTGGATCCCTCGCCGGCGTCCCCAGGATGGCCTCCCTCCGGGCGTCCGTCCGTCTCCAGTCCGGTGATCTCGGTGTCCTCGAGACCGAGTCCGGCCACGTGGGCCCGGGCCTCCCCCACCACGTCGTACGCCCGGTCCCGCAGGTGATCCAGGAGGGCCAGCACGCACCGGGCGTCCCCGGTGCCGACGATCAGGGTCAGGGCATCATCCACGGTCAGGGTCAGCTCGCCGCTCATCAGGCGCAGCGTCCCCGAACGGGCGGCGTCCCGGCGGGCACCGGTCAGGGTCAGTCGATCGCCCAGCAGACCCGGGTCCCTCGCGGCCAGGCGGGCCACCGCGCAGGCCAGCACCAGCTTCCCGGTACCGGCCAGCGGGTGCCGGGCGCCGGCGTCGTGCCCCTGCTGGCGACCATCCGCGGACCGGACGGCGAAGCGCAGGTGGGGGTACGCGCCGGACAGCTCCGCCAGCGCAAGGGCACGGACCGCGGGCGGCGGACGCTTCATGCCGTCACCACCGGCGCCACCCAGCCCTCCACGGCCCGGCCGATCTCGGCGAAGGCGGCGAACATGGCGTTGCGGCCGGGCACCCCGTCCGGCAGCGCGGTGGGGACGGTCTCGGCGTAGACGGCCACGGCGGCCAGCGGCTCCCCGCCGGGCCCCAGGGCCAGCCCCACCTGGGACAGTGAGCGCAGGCCGCGGCCGTTCTTCTCGGCGAAGGTGATGCGGGTGGTGGCGGCGCCGAGGCGCGGGGTGTGGATGCCGCGCATCAGCTCGATCGCCCGCCGGCAGTCCGCCGGGGTCAGCTGGAGACGGGCCGCGGCCTCGAGGGCGCCCGGGCCACCGGCACCGCGGCCGAGCATCACGAGCAACCGGGCCTGGTCCGCGGCGGTGGTCACGGTGAGCCCGTCGATCGGGTGGTGCCAGTCCAGCCCGCCGGTGCGCGGGAAGACCTCTCGGTGCAGGGTGGAACGCATCCCGGCCCAGGCACAGTAGTCGTTGACGAACTGCAGGGCGTCCTGCGGCAGGTCGTCCACGGCGGCGCCGATGGCCTCGAAGACGAGCTGGGTGCAGATGTTGTCCGAGGTGCACATCATCTGCACCAGGCAGTCGTGCAGCGTCAGGTCCAGCCCCGGGGCGAGGCTGCGCATGATCCCGGCCTGCACCCCCTCGCGGTGCGCCGCGGTGATGGTCAGCCGCTGGTCCAGGTCCAGCCGTCCCGCACGGGCCAGGGCGAGGGTGGCGCAGAGGATGCCGACCTTGCGCGTGGAGAAGGAGGGAAGGACGACGTCGGCCCCGCGGGTGATGCGGTCCGGCCCGCCGGCCGCTGCGGCCGGGGAGACGGGCTCCGCACCGTAGTGCAGGGCGAAGGGGGCGGCGTCGGCCAGTGCCGCCAGTCGACGCTCCAGCTCAACGGTGTCCACGAGGAGACCCTACGCCAGCGCGGGCCCTCCGCGCCGCCCGTCGGGGCCGCTCGGAGGACCTCGCGCCGAGGCGCCTGCCGCTATCCGTCTCTGGCGAAACCGACGCCGGCACCCACCGGCTCCGGTCCGTCCGCCGTGGCCTCCGGGCCGATTGCAGGACCGGTGCCCGGGCCGGCGTCGGGCCCCTGACCGGGACCTCCACCGAAGCCGCCGGAACTGCCCGGGCCGCCGGAGCCGCCCTGGCCACCGGTGCCGCCAGCCGCCTCGGCGGCCTTCAGCCGGCGGTGGCGCAGGTGCTGCAGACCGCTGACCGCCAGGGCGAGGACCAGCACGGAGTACAGGATGACCGTCACCGGGCTGGAGACCAGGATCGAGGCGTCGCCCTCGGCCACGGTCAGGGCGCGGCGCAGCTCGGTCTCGGCCAGCGGCCCCAGGACCACGGCGATCAGCACGGGGGCCAGCGGGAACTGGTACCGGCGCATCACGAAGCCGAGCAGGCCGACGGCCAGCAGGACCCACAGGTCCAGGGTGGCGGAGCTGATGGCGTACACGCCCAGCATGGACAGCACCGTGATGCCCGCGTAGAGGTAGTGGCGCGGGATCAGCAGCAGCTTGGCCCACAGCACGGCGAACTGCATGTTCAGGATGACCAGGACCACCAGGCCGATGAACAGCGAGGCCAGCAGGGTCCAGACCAGCTCACCGCTGCGCTCGAAGAGCAGCGGCCCGGGCTGCATGCCGTACTGCTGGAAGGCGGCCAGCATGATGGCGGCGGTGGCCGAGGTCGGCAGGCCGAGGGCGAGCAGGGCGCCCATGGCGGTGCCGGCGGTCGCGTTGCCGGCGGCCTCGGGGGCGGCCACGCCCTTGATGGAGCCGGTGGAGCCGAACTCGGTGTCCCCGCGGCGCTTGGCCAGGCGCTTCTCGGTGCCGTAGGCCAGGAACGTGGGTACCTCGGCGCCGCCGGCCGGGATGATGCCGAAGGGCACCCCGAAGGCGGTGCCGCGCAGCCAGGCCGGCAGGGCCTTGCGCACGTCCGCCCGCTCCAGCCGGGCCCGGCCCCGGGTCATGATCCGGTCCGAGTCCGGGTCGCGGTGGATCCGGCCGGCGATGTGCAGGACCTCGCCCAGGGCCAGCAGGCCCACGGTGATGACCACGATCGAGATGCCGTCGAACAGCTGGGGCATGCCCAGGGTGTAGCGCACGGTGCCGGAGGGGCCGTCCACGCCCACCATGGCCAGCACGAGCCCGATGGCCAGGGCCCCCAGGCCCTTCACCACGGACTCGGAGACCACGGAGGAGATCGCCAGGAAGGCGAACACGGCCAGGGCGAAGTACTCGGCCGGGCCGAAGGCGGTGGCCATTGTCACCAGGACCGGGGCGAAGAACACCACCAGGGTGGTGGCGATCAGCCCGCCCGTGAAGGCGCCCACGGCCGCGGTGGCCAGGGCCTTGGCGGCCCGCCCGTCCTTGGCCATCCGATGCCCCTCGAAGGAGCCTGCGATGGCCGCGGAGTTGCCGGGGGTGTTCAGCAGGATGCCGGCGGTGGAGTCCCCGAAGAGGCCGCCGAAGTAGACGCCCGCGAACATGATGAACGCGGCGGTCGGGTCCAGGGTGAAGGTGATGGGCAGCAGCAGGGCCACGGCCATCGAGGAGCCCAGCCCGGGCAGCACGCCCACGGCGGTGCCCAGCAGTGCGCCGATCAGCACCCACAGCAGGTTGATCGGGGTGAGGGCGGCGCCGAAGCCCTCCATCAACAGGTTCAGCTGGTCCATCTCAGATCAGTCCTTCCAGGAAGCCGCCGGGCAGGTTCAGGCCCAGGCCGGCGTTGAATGCCAGCTGGATGATGGAGGAGAACACCAGCGAGATGATGAGGTCGAAGACCGGGCGCCTGCTGCCCAGGGCCTTGCAGACCACCCAGAACAGGCCGGCGGCGGAGAAGACCCAGCCGAGCACGGGCAGCACGAGGATGAACGCGGCCACCCCGCCCACCACGAGCCCCACGGTCCTCCAGTCCGTGTACGTCTTCCAGTGGCTCGGCAGCGTGGCCTCGGGGGTGCGGCCGGCGATCCGCTCGCGGCCGCGGTCCGAGGCGCGGGCCAGGTCACCGAGCATGTCCGAGGACCAGTCGGCGTTGTCGGCCTCGTCGGTGGGGTCCGGCAGCCGGGGCTGGCGCAGGATCTGGATCGTGTGGACCAGCGCCACCGCGAACAGCACGATGCAGACGATGGTCGGGAAGAACTGCGGCCCCGGGACGGAATCGCCCATCACGTTCATGGTGGCCGTCTCGATGGCCAGCCACGTGGCGAGGCCACCGACCAGCAGCGGCATGATCAGCTCGCTGCGCCCGGACCAGAAGCTCCGGGGCCGGTGGCCTGAAGAGCCCGGGGTGCCCGGGATACCCGGGGTGCCCGACGACGGCCGGTCCGGTCCCGCAGGCCGGCCTGCGGTGGGTGCCCCTGAAGCGGGGGTGATGGTCTGGTGCTCGCTCACAGTCCGAGTCCTTCCACGATGTCTTCGGTGCGGGTGATCTCCTCGTCGAGGAAGGCGTCGAACTCCTCGCCGGTCATGAAGCTGTCCGTCCAGCTGTTGCGCTCGAGGGCGTCCTGCCAGTGCTCGGTCTGGCGGTACTCGTCCACGATCTCCAGCAGCTCCTCGCGGTCCTCCTCGGACACCCCGGGGGCAGCGGCCAGGCCGCGCCAGTTGGCCATGGAGGCGTCCACGCCCTGTTCCTTGAACGTCGGCACGTCCACCCCGGGCAGCCGCTCCTCGGAGGAGACGGCCAGGGCCCGCAGGTTGCCGGCCTCGATCTGGTCGGCCACCTCGTTGTAGCCGGACATCCCGGCCACCGTGGTGCCGGAGAGCATGGAGGTCAGCGCCTCCCCGCCGCCGGAGTAGGCGATGTAGTTGGTCTCGGCGGGGTCGATCCCGACCTTCTCGGCCACCAGCCCGGTGAGCAGGTGGTCGATGGAGCCGAGGGACCCGCCGGAGATGGAGGTGCCGCCCGGGTCCTGCTTCCAGGCCTCGATGAAGTCGTCCAGCGTCTTGTACGGCGAGTCCGCCGGGACCACGAGGGCCGCGAAGTCGTCGGCCAGGCGGACCAGCGGGTCGACGTCCTCGAGGGAGACCCCGGAGTCGGCCAGTTCCACGGCGCCGACCATGACGCCGCCGGTGACCATCAGCATGTCCGAGCGGCCCTCCATCTGGGCGAACTGTCCCAGGCCGATGGTCCCGCCGGCGCCGGGGACGTTGACCACCTGGACGTTGTTGGAGATGCCGTCCGACTTGATGGCCTGCTGCGACTCGCGGGCGAACCCGTCCCAGCCGCCGCCGGGTGAGGCCGGGGCCATCAGCACCAGCTTGGACCGTGCCGTGGCCTCACCGCCATCCGAGGCGGCGTTGACCAGGGCCAATCCGACGACGCCGGCCGCGGCCACGCCGAGGACGGTCTTCGTGAATGTGCGTGAACTCATCGTCTCTCGTTACCTTCGGTGGAGGTTCTGGCCCGCTAGTGTTCGTGGACCGATGCTCCACGGTGGCAGAGTTGTGATGCACGGCACAGTCGAAAACCGGTTGTGGTCATAAGGGCCCGTTAAGAAAGTTCTGACAACGAGAATGCACAGATCCCCCTCCCGCCGGGGCCGCCGGCTGCGGCTGCTGACGCTGCAGGTGGCGATCGTGCTGCTGACCGTGGTGGCCGTGGCCGCGATCGTGCTGCGCTTCGAGGACCTGCGCACCCGGGACCTGGCCTTCGAGGAGGTCCACACCGTGGCCACGGAGATCGCCGAGAACCCGGACGTCATCGCCTCCGTGAACGCGGCGGACGCGGCGGAGCAGATCCAACCGATCGCCCACCTGGCCCAACGGGCGGCCGGCGTGGAGTTCGTGGTGGTGGTGGACCGCAACGGCCTGCGGGTGGCTCATCCCGATCCGGACCAGATCGGGGAGCCCGTCTCCTCGGACCACGGGCCGATCCGCGGCGGACAGACGTTCCGCGGCACCGAGGAGGGTCCCCTCGGGGTGTCCCTGCGCTCGAAGGTGCCGATCTGGGACGAGGGCACCGTGGTGGGCACCGTCTCGGTGGGCATGCTGCAGAGCGAGATCCGCGGGGACCTGCTCGAGGTGGTCCTCGGCTTCGCGCCCTGGATCCTGCTCGCCGCCGGGCTGGGGACCGCCGGTGCCGCCTGGGCCTCCCGCTACGTGCGCACCCGCATCTACGGGGCCGATCCGGAGGAGATGTCCGCCCTCCACCAGTCCCGCCAGGCCCTGCTGCACAGCGTGGGGGACGGGGTGGTGGGCGTGGACGAGGAGGGCCGGATCATCCTCATCAACGACGAGGCCACCCGCCTGCTCTCCGTGGACCACGGCGTCCAGGGCCGACTGGCCGCCGAGGTCCTCGACCCCGACCTGGCCGCCCTGCTGGCGGTCCCAGATGCCCCGGGCGACACCGGCATCGAGCCCGCCGAGCGGACCACCTTCGCCCTGGCCGGCGAGCGCATCCTGCTGGCCCGGGTGCGTCCCATCCGGGCCCGAGGCCGGGACATCGGGCGCACCCTCACGGTGCAGGACCGCACGGAGCTGGAGGCCAACCTGCGGGAGCTGGAGGGCCAACGCAGCGTCACCGAGACCCTGCGCTCCCAGACCCACGAGTTCTCCAACCGCCTGCATGTGATCTCGGGGCTGCTGTCCCTCGGCGAGACCGAGGAGGCGGAGGCCTACATCCGCGGCCTGACCGGCCTGACCGGCGGCCCCGACCGGACGGGGCTGACGGACTCCGCCCTCGCCGCGCTGGTCGGCGCGAAGGCGGCGCTGGCCCGCGAGGCCGGCGTCGGGCTCACGCTCTCCGAGTCCAGCGCGCTGCATCCGGACTGGCACGCGGATGACGATGCCCTCACCGTGGTGGCCAACCTGCTCACGAACGCCATCGAGGCGGCCGGGGACGGCGGCACGGTGGTGCTGGAGCTGGCCGCCGGGGACGGCGGCTTCGAGGTCACGGTGGATGACTCCGGCGCCGGCGTGGACCCGGCGCGGGCGCGGCAGCTGTTCCGCTGGGGCGCCTCCACCAAGGAGGATGGGGCCACGGGCGGGCGGATCGCGGGCGGCCGCGGCGTGGGCCTCGCCCTGGTGGACCGGATCGCCCGACGCCGGATCGGCCGGGTCTCCGTGGAGACCTCACCGCTGGGCGGGGCCCGTTTCCGGGCCGGGTGGCCCGGGGCCGATACGGCTGGCCCCGACAGGACCAGCCCCGAACGCGGACAGGAGCCGGCATGACGATCAGGACCCTCGTGGTGGACGACGACTTCGCGGTGGCCCGCATGCACCGACGCTTCGTGGAGGCCCTGGACGGCTTCGAGGTGGTGGCCGTGCTGGAGCGCGGGGCGCCCGTGGCGGATTTCCTGGCCGGGCACGAGGTGGACCTGGTGCTGCTGGACGTGCACCTGCCGGACCGCAACGGCGTGGAGGTGCTGAAGGACCTGCGCGCCACCGGCCACGATGTCGCGGTGGTCATGGTCACCGCCGCCAGCGAACGGGACACCGTGCGGCGTGCCGTGGGCCTCGGCGTGGACGGCTACCTGGTCAAGCCCTTCTCCCGGGAGGACTTCAACGCCCGGCTGCTGGAGATCGCCGCCCTGGTCCAGGGTGCCGACGCCGCCGACCCGGACCAGCAGGAACTGGAACAGGCCGAGATCGACCAGTTGGTCCGTGGCGCGTCCGGCCGGGCGCCGGAGGTGGCGCCCGCGGGTGCCCCGGGGCCGGCGGAGCACGGTCTGCCGGGACGCCTGCCCAAGGGGTTCTCGGCCCCCACCCTGCAACTGGTGGCCGAATCGCTGCAACGGGCCGGCGCCGGCGCGGACGTCTCGGCCCGTGAGGTGGCCGCCGACTGCGGGATCTCCCGGGTCAGCGCCCGGCGTTACCTGGAGTTCCTCACCAGTCAGGACCTGGCGGAGCTGCGTCCGCGCTACGGTGCGGCCGGCCGCCCGGAGCACCGCTACGTCTGGACCGGCCGGTAGGTGTACTGACTCGCCCGCAGCGCCCGTTCTCCCGCAGCTTCCCGCCCCTCCCGCCACCGCCCTGCGTCCCGCGCACCCCCTTGCACCTCTGTCCACATTTGTATACAGTCGTGCACAGTCGTCGTGGATGAGCGGCGAAGCCATCGAAAGGGACCCCCATGACCAGCACTGCCCCCACCGAGGACCAGCTGACCGAGCGCGGCGCCGGACTGGACGCGGACGTGATCGTCGTCGGAGGTGGCAATGCCGCCTTCACCGCGGCCCACGCCGCCGCCGAGCGTGGCCGGAAGGTCCTGCTGCTGGAGAAGGCCCCGCAGGACGCCTTCGGCGGCAACAGCTACTACACCGCCGGCGCCACCCGCATCGCCCACCAGGGCCTGGAGGACCTGGCCGACTTCATCGAGCCGGACGAGCGCCATGCCGCCACCGAGGTCCCCCCGTACTCCGCCGCGGACTACGCCGCGGACCTGGAACGCGTCACGGACGGCCGCAACGACCCGGAGCTGACCGAGGTCCTCGTGAACGAGGCCGCCCCGAACCTGCGCTGGCTGAAGAACCTGGGGCTGCGGTACCGGCTGATGTACGAGCGCCAGGCCTACCAGCGCGAGGACGGCGGCTACCTGTTCTGGGGCGGGCTGCACGTGGGCAACGTGGGCGGCGGCGAGGGCCTCATGCACGACCACGTCCGCGTGGCCGGTGAGCTGGGCACCGAGGTCCGCTACGGGCAGGACGTGACGGGGCTGCTCCTCGAGGACGGCAGGGTCACCGGCGTCACTGTCCGCCAGCAGGACGGCTCGCTGCGACAGCTGCGCGCCGAGTCCGTCATCCTCGGGGCCGGCGGCTTCGAGTCGAGCGCCGAGTGGCGCCGCGAGCACCTCGGGGAGGGCTGGGAGAACGCCAAGGTCCGGGGCACGCCCTACAACAACGGGGAGATGATCGCCGCGGCCCTGAAGATCGGCGCCGTCAAGGGCGGGCACTGGTCCACCTGCCACTCCACCCAGTGGGACGCCTTCACCCCGGACAACGAGTCCAACCGCGAGCTGACCAACCGCCTGACCCGCCAGTCCTACCCGCTGGGGATCATCGTGAACAACCAGGGCCGCCGGTTCGTGGACGAGGGGGAGGACTTCCGCAACTACACCTACGCCAAGTTCGGCCGCGAGATCCTCAAGCAGCCCGGCTCGGTGGCCTACCAGATCTTCGACGCCCCGCTGCGGGCCATGCTGCGCACCGAGGAGTACGACATGCCGGGGATCACCGTGGCCCAGGCGGACACCCTCGAGGACCTGGCGGCGCAGATCGGCGTGGATCCCTCCGCGATGGCGCAGACCGTGGCGGACTACAACGCCTCCATCGACACCTCGATCCCCTGGGACCCCACCGTCAAGGACGGCCGCCGCGCGGAGACCACCCCGGTCAAGTCCAACTGGGCCACCCCCCTGAGCCAGGGGCCCTTCTACGCCTACGCCGTCACCTGCGGCATCACCTTCACCTTCGGCGGGCTGAAGTCGGACACCCACGGCCGGGTGTTGGACGCCGAGGGTTCGCCCATCGACGGGCTGTACGTCTGCGGTGAGATGCTCGGCGGGCTGTTCGCGGGCAACTACCCCGGCGGCTCCGGCCTCGCGGCCGGCGTCGTCTTCGGCCGGCGCGCCGGTACGCTGGCCTGACAGCGCCCGGTGACCGGCCGGCGTCGGGCCCCTGGTCCTTCAGGGTGTCCGCCGCCGGCCGGCGCGGTTGAACGCGGTTGAAGCAGAAGGGGACACCAGTGGCAGGCAGAGTCGACGCCGCATCGATGCACGGCGAGCTCAAGGCGGAGATCCTGCGCGGAGAGCACTCCCCCGGCGCGCCCTTCCGCGAGGTGGCCCTGGCCGAACGGTTCGGCGTCTCCCGGACCCCC
Organism: Citricoccus sp. NPDC055426; assembly: GCF_040677445.1. Lineage (NCBI taxonomy): Bacteria > Bacillati > Actinomycetota > Actinomycetes > Micrococcales > Micrococcaceae > Citricoccus > Citricoccus sp. NPDC055426. The sequence continues at coordinate 505,579 of NZ_JBFARZ010000001.1, read as the reverse complement.
GTCCGCGAGGCCCTGGGCCGGCTCCAGCAGGAGGGCCTGCTCGAGCGCGGCACGCGAGGCCTGCAGGTGCGGAGCCTGGACCCGGAGCAGCTCATGCAGGTCTATGACCTGAGGATCCTGCTCGAGGGCCAGGCGGCCGAGGAGGCCGCGGCCGCGCGCACCGAGATCGACCTCGCCCGCCTGGAGGGCCTGCTGGCGAGGGACCGCGCCCTTCAGGACCCGGACAACGGCACCCGGCTGACCACCAACGTCGAGTTCCACGAGGCGCTGTGGGCCGCCACCCGCAACCCCGTCCTGCGCGACCTGCTGGACCGGCTGGCCACGCACCAGGTCCACGCCCCGACCTCCACGCTGACCGCCCCGGGGCGGTGGGAGCAGTCGCTGGATGAACACGCGGCGCTCATCGGTCACGTCCGCGAGCGGGACGGCGCGGCCGCCCGCGAGGCCATGCGTGCCCATATGGGCACGGCCCGGCAGCTGCGGCTGGAGATGCTCAGCCGGGCCCTGGGATAGGCGGGCCCAGGGGCTCTCCGCGGGCGGCCGGGACTCAACTCATTGGGGGCTGACCAGGACGTTTTGGGACCGAAAACCTCTGAATGAAACCTCTTCGGCGTGTCGCCCGGCGTGGCGGTTTCCTCCGGGGTGATTCATCGGTAGTGTCCTGCCCGATGCCCGCTCTGGGCAGACCCGGAATCCCCTCATTTGGAGGACATCATGTCCACTCCGCTGTCACTTTCCCTGCCCGAAACCCCTGCCGTGGCCGGCGCCTCGGCGACCACCGAACAGGTCACCTACTGGACCGTTCTGGGCGTCGTCTCCGCCGCTGTCGCCGCCGGCATCTTCGAGGTTGCGTTCCACCTGGCCGGGTAGGATTCCCACCCCCTTTGAGGGCAGGACATCGCGGTTCGTCCTGCCCTCGAAGCGGCCCGGGCGCCGGTTCAGAACTCCCGCAGGTAGAACAACATGCGGTAGTCCTCGCCCGGCTGCATGTTCGTGAACCCGTGCCGCTCATAGAAGCGCCGGGCGTCCTCGTCGACCTCGTCGACGTTGATGTGCATCTCCTCGCACGCCAGTGACCGCACGCGTCCGATCGCGTCCAAAAGCAGTTCCGTGCCGACGCCCCGGCCCCTCAGGTGCGGCCGCACGTACAGCTCCTCGAGGTGCGCCAGCGGTCCGTCGCTGTAGGCGCTCGGTCGCAGGGTGAGGACGGCGAAGCCGGTCGGCTCCGTCGCGCTGCCCGCGAGCAGCACCAGCACGTCCTCGCGCGTCAGGAGCCTGCTGAAGCGCGCCTCGAACTCGGCTGCGCTCGGCGTGGGCGAACCGAACTCGGAGTTGAAGTCGAAGAGCAATCGACCCACGACGCCGGCCTGGCCGGGTTCCGCGCGCATCGTCGCCATGGTCCATGGTCGCCTGGTCGAGCCCCGGGTGACCATGGCCTGCCGGCGACTCTCCGACGCGGCGGGCGTCACACTGCACGTCATCTACCTGGCATGGCCGTAGGCAGAGTTGACCTCTGCATATCATGACCGCAGTGGGAGTAGCACCTTCCGCGCCGCCGGCGCGCACGGTTCCCGTTGATCCAAGGCACCAACAGGGGAAAATGCATGACGCAGCACCCGCACGCCCAGTCCGAGTCTCTTCCCGGACGGGAGTCCGAGTTGCTCCGCCTCCAGGGGGCCCTGGACCGGGTCGGCGCCGGGGTCCCCCAGTTCGTGGCGATCCAGGGCCCACCCGGCATCGGCAAGTCCGCCCTCGTGGATACCTTCCTGGCCGGGCACTCCACCGCGCATCACGTGATCGAGCTGTACCCCACGGACGCCGAGGCGCCCGGGGCGATGGTCCAGCGGATGCTGGCCACCGTGACCGGCAGCCGTACCGCACGGTGGCCCAGCTCGGTGGAGGACACCGTGCAGTCGGTCTTCGACGCCCTCCACGCGCTGGAATCCGTGGGCGGCGGAGCCACGACCGTTGTGGTGGTCGAAGATGTCCACTGGGCCGACAGCTTCTCCGCCGAAGTGCTGTGGCGCTGTGCCCAGAGCCTGACCACGGGCCCCTTCCTGTTCATCCTGACCTACCGGCCCCACCGCAGCGCGCTGACGGAGGGCATCGAGCGCTTCCTGGCCTCGGGACGTCACGGTGCACTGGTGCAGCTGGGCGCGCTGGGGGTGGCCGACTGCCGCCGGATCCTGCGGGAGCGGCTGGGCATCCCCGTCTCCGAGGACTCAGCCCGCCGGGTGCACACCGGCACGGACGGTGTTCCGTTGCTCGTGGACACGGTGGTCCGCTGGCTGGACAGTGCGCCTCCTGGACACCGCCGGCTGCAGGAGGCCCTGGCGTCCCTGGGTTCCGGCCAGGAGGCAGCCGAGCGCCTCTTCACCCAGGCGTTGGAGTCCTCCCTCGGGTCGCTCTGCCCGCACGTGCGGGACACGGTCGACCTGCTGGCCGTCGCCGGAGGCCCCCTGCACATCGTTCAGCTCAGCGGTGCGCTGGTGGCGCTGGGCTATCCCGGGGTGCCGGACCACGGGCTCCTGGACTCGGGTCAGGTGAAGGTCTTCCACGACTCAGGCACCGTGGGCTGGAACCATCCTCACCTGGCGACCCTCGTGGCAGAGCGATTGCCGGCTGAGCGCCAGGCAGCACTGCATCGGGTCCTCGCAGAGGTGCTGCATGGGGCCGCGGCACTCAAGCATGGGGTCCAGGCTCAACGGCTGGCACCGGAGCCAGCGGCGACTCCCGCGCTGATCCGGTCGCTCATGCAGGCAGGGGGCGAGGCCCTCGGACGCGGCGACGGGACCGCCGCGTTCGACCACTTCCACCAGGCTCTCCGCCTGACGGGCGACCCGGCCGCCCTGGTCCTGGCCCTGCGCGCCACCGTGATCGCCCGCAGCCCCGAACTCATCCTCGATCTGCGGGACATCCTGGCCGGCCTGCCGGAGAGCCGCGCCGGCAGTGCGGCACGGGCCTGGGACCTGCTGGCTTCAGAGGACCTCCAGGGGGCCGTGGACCAGATCCGCCACGGCCTGCTCCTGCCGGAGGAGGATCCCACCCAGGCCGGTCTCCTTCTGCTCGGCCACGCCCTGGCCGCTGCGGGGCGGACCGCCTACGCCACCGCGCGGTTCGATGCCGCCAGCGGCGCCATTGACGCGCTGCTGACGCAACTCGTGCCCGTCCGCCGCGGCTTCGAGGCGATGGCCCGCCGCGAACCGCAAGCCATGCGCCTGGTCAGCGAGGCACGTTCCGTAGAGGCACTGCTCTCCCTCTGGACCGGGCTGCGGCACGGCGACCGCACTCGCGTGGGCCAGTTCACCGAGCAGATGACAGAACTGCTGGGAGAGCTCGCCACCGTCCCGGGAACCGACGCCGTGCGCAGTGCCATCTCGGCGGTGGTCGGCTCACGCCTGCGGGCCCAGGGCGATATCGCGGCCGCGTGTCGGATCCTGGAGACCACGGCCCAGGGCGAGCCGGGCACCCGGGACCAGCGGGTCTTCCTGGAGACGACCCGGAGCCAGCTGGCGTTCCACCAGGGCGACTGGGATCGGGCCCTGGAGCATGCCACCCGGGCCGTGGACGACTGCCTGATGTTGCCGGCAGATTCCGGCGTCCGTTCCGCCTACGCCACGGCGGCCCTGGTGCCGCTGGCCCGCGGCGAGCACCAGGCCGGTAGCCAGCTGCTCCGCCGGGCGGCGGATGATGCCAGCGCCTCGGGTGACGTGGTCGTGTGCGCGGTCGCGTACGCTCGCGCCCTCAGCGGCGTGTTCGCCGGGGACCATCAGGAGGCCGTCCGGCAGTTCCGGCTCATGGAGTCCACCCGAGTGGGGTGGGCCACCGCCGGCTTCACCACGGTGTGCCTGTACGCCCGATCGCTGGCCGAGATCGGTCAGCTCGACCGGCTGCAGGCCTTGGCCGCCCACGCCACCGTGGGCATGGGCTCAGCCCCGGACGGCGTGCTCCGCGCCGTGGAGGCCGCCGTCCTCGGCGCGCTCCACCGCGTCCAATCCGCGCCGGAGGAGGCCCGGGAGCAGCTTGAGGCCGCCGTGGCTGCGCTCGACGCCGAACCGGTCCCCTATGCGGCCGGCATCGGTCCGGAGGTGCCGCCCGGTGGCGGTCATGCCCTGACCCGCGCCTTCCTGGCGCTGGACCTGGCCCGGTTGGACGGCTCGACCGGGCGGTGGGCGCGGGAGGCCGCGGACTTCTTCCTGCGATGCGGTGCGGTACCGCTCCACCAGCAGGCCGAGGCCCTGGCCGCCGTCGCGCGCACTGCCGCGATGGAGAGCACGGCAGGACCGTCCGACGCGGACACCGCAGCGGAGGCAGGAATCCGCCCTCTGGGAGGAACATTCGCATCGATGACCGGCCCGATGGCTGGCGGAAGAGCAGACCGCACACCCCGTCCGTTCTCGCCTCCGGCAGAGGCTGCCTTCCGAAGCCTGGCCCTGCTGTCCACCCGCGAGCGGCAGATCGCGGTGGAGGTCGCCGAGGGCAAGAGCAACCGGGAGATCGCCACCGACCTGTTCCTGAGCGTGCGCACCGTGGAGTACCACGTGGGCAACTGCCTCATGAAGCTCGGCAAGCCCAGCCGGGTGGAACTGCGCCAGGCCCTGCGTCCGGCCACCCTGAGCCTGCTCGTCCCGGTCCTTCCGGGCGGGGCCCCGGCCGGCGGCGCACCGGGACAGCCGGACGGACCCGCCGCCCCCTGAAACCGCTCGTGTCCCCATGACCCTCAGCATGCCCGTCGGGGCAGCCGGACGGACCCGTGGTTTCCACGGGGTCTCCACAGGTGCTGTGATTTCAATCACTTGCTAAGTACAATCATCCTGTACGTCAATCAACCGCACCGCACCACCGCACCGAGGAGCACCGTCATGTTCACGCACCGCACCAAGGGCACCCCCCGCCCTTCCCGCAGGCTGGCCTCCCTGGCCGGCGTCGCCGCCGTCGGCCTTCTTCTCACCGCCTGCGGCGGAGGCGATGCCGGCGGGGAGGGCAATGGGGAGGGCAACGGAGAGGAGACCGTCAACCTGACGGTGGCCTCGTGGGCCAATCCGGGCAGTGTGGACGAGGCCGTCATGGAGTACTGGACCCAGGAACTCGAAGAGCGCTCCGAGGGCCGGATCACCTTCGACATCAGCTACGCGGCCTCCCTCTGCAGCGCGGACGAGATCCCGGAATGCGTCCGCGACGGGCGCGCCGACGTCGGCCAGACGATCGCCGACTACGCCCCGCAGCTCTTCCCACAGACCACCGTGGTCAGCATCCCCTTCCTCACCCAGAACAACCAGGCCTTCACCCAGGCCATCTCGGAGTTGAGCACCGAGCACGAAGGTGCGGCCGCCCTGTGGGAGAGCAACGGCCTGAAGATGATCGGCCACAACCCGGCCGGCCGCCTGCTGCTGGGCAGCAACGATCCGGTCGAGTCCATCGACGACATCTCGGGCAAGCGCTGGCGCATGGCCGGCCCCTACACGCAGATGGCGATCGAGAGCGCTGGCGGCAGCAACGTGGCCCTGACCGCGCCGGAGACCTACGAGGGAGTCGAACGCGGCATCGCCGATGCCGCCGGCTTCCCGATGGACGGACTGGTCTCCTTCCAGCTCAAGGACATCCTCTCCGAATGGACCGATCCGGGCATCGGCCAGTACACCAGCACCGGGCTGTGGATGAATCTGGACGTCTACGAGGGCCTGCCGGATGACCTGAAGACGGTCGTCGACGAGGTCAACGAGGAGTACAACCAGGGCGGCGTGGCCGAGGTATTCGAGGAGATCACCCTCGAGCAGTGCGATCCCGTCCTGGAGACGATCGGCCAGATCGGCGAATGGGACGAGGCTGAATCCGATCGCTGGCGCGAGGCGTTGGGCACCGAGCCGGAGGAGAAGTGGATCGCCGATTCCGAGGCCGCCGGCCTCGAGGACGCCGAGGGCTACCTCGAGATGTACAAGGAGAAGATGGACTCCTTCGAGGGCGAGACCCCCAAGGACCCGTCCCTGGTCTGCTCGGACAGCGCGTAATCACACCACCCTGCAGAGGGGCGTGGGCACCGGGACACGGTGCCCACGCCCGCCTGTGGAAGGAAACCCGTCATGAACAGCACACCCCCCGCTGAACGCGTCGACGTCCTGCGCCGGATCGCCTCGGTGATCACGGTCCCGCTCGGGGCCCTGGCCTCGCTGTCCACCATCGCGATCATGATCGCGATCACCGTGGACGTGGTGGTCCGCAACCTCGGCGGCCGTTCGGTCCCCGGCCTGCTGGAGATGAGCGAGAGCGCGCTCGTCGCCACGGTCTTCCTCGGCCTGGCCTATGCCGGGGCGACCAACGCCCACGTGGCCGTGGACCTGCTCACGGCTGCTATCCGCCCGGCAATCGCCCGCCTCCTGATCGGCATCTCCTGGGTGGTCGCCGTCGCCGTCTCCACCTGGTTCGTGATCGCCACCTTCCAGCGGGCGGTCCAGAGCACCACTACCAACGAACTGCGCCAAGGGCTGGTCGACTGGCCGGTCTGGCCGGCCCGCTGGCTGATCGTCCTCGGCTTCGCGGCCTTCCTGCTGGTGGCCGTCATCAACGTGGTGCTCATCGTCCGCGGCCAGCCCCTGCTGGGCGAGGACCGCATCGACCCGGATCTGGCCGCCGCCCAGGAGGCCCGCACCGCCGCCACGCAGCACTCGGCGGATCCCGCTTCGGTCCGCGGTGATGAGAACACCGCCCACCACCGCACCGAGGAAGGCAGGCCCTGATGGACACCGGAATCATCGTCCTACTCGTCATTGTCCTGCTGGTCGTCCAGCTGGCCTTCCGGATGCCGGTCTGGATCGCACTGGCCAGCTCCGGCCTGATCGGGATCCTGCTGCTGCGAGACCCCAAGTTCGTCACCAGCACCTTGGCCTCGGCCCCGTTCGAACAGACCTCCACCTTCACGCTGACCATCATCCCGATGTTCATCCTGATGGGCATCTTCGCGGTGAAGGCCCGGATCGCCGGACAGGTCTTCGAGATCGCCCGCAGGGTCTTCCTGCGACTGCCCGGCGGACTCGGGATCTCCACCGTGGCCGCCTGCGCCGGCTTCGCCGCCGTCTCCGGCTCCAGCATTGGCACGGCCGCCACCATGTCCCGGCTCTCCATCGGGGAGATGCGGAAGGCCGGTTACCCGCCCAGCCTCGCCGGGGCGCTGGTCGCCATGGCCGGCACCCTGGGGGCCATGATCCCCCCGAGCGTGTTCCTGGTGCTCTACGCGATCCTCTCCGGGGAGTCGATCGGCCAGATGCTGGCCGCCGGCATCGTCCCGGGCGTGCTCTCCGCGGTGGCCTACATGACCTACATCCTGATCCGGACCCGGAAGATGACCATGGCCCCGGCCGGTGCCCGCGGCCTGTCCGCCGAGCTTGAGGCGGCGGCCCGTCCTGCCGGCGGCCCCGCGCCCATCGCCTGGCGGGACCTGCCCTACCGCGGCCTGGTCCGCCTGATCATCCTGTTCATCATCATCATGGGCGGCATCTACTCCGGCCTGTTCACCCCCACGGAGTCCGCCGCGATCGGAGCCCTCTTCGCCGCGTTCATGCTGATCTTCGAGTTCCGCAAGGACGGGATCCGCACCATGGCGCGGCAGTTCATCGACGCCCTCAAGGAGACCGCCCAGACCACCTCCATGGTGTTCGCGATCATCGTGGGCTCCGCGGTGCTCTCGCTGTTCTTCATCGTGGCCCGAGTCCCCCAGACCCTGGCCGAGGCGCTGACCGGGACCGACCTGCCCGGGTGGATCGTCCTGGCCGGTCTGCTGGCCCTGCTGATCCCCATGGGCATGGCCCTGGAATCCATCTCGATCCTGGTGATCACGGTCCCGCTGATCTACCCGATCGCCATGGACTTCGGTTTCGACGGGGTCTGGCTGGGTATCCTGATCGTGAAGCTGATCGAGATCGGGATGGTAACCCCGCCGGTGGGCATCAACGTGTTCGTGGTGGCCGGGACCTCGGGGCTGCGCTCGTCCGACGTGTTCCGCGGCGTCTGGCCCTTCGTCCTCATCGAGATCGTGATGATCGTCGTGCTGTTCGCGGTCCCGGACATCGTGCTGTGGTTGCCGTCCCTCGCCGTCGAATGACCTGACGGTCCGCCCCGGCGGGGGCCGCGCGGACGCCGCTGACGCCGGGGCGATTTCCCACTGGGCCGCAGGCGGGTAAAATCAGGGACAGACTTCCGGTGCCGCTCCGCATCGACACGGGCCCCCGCTCGACGAGAGCCGTTCGCAACGCCAGCTCCATCCCTGATTGAAAGCGTGACCTTTTGTCCTCTTCGTCCCGTAACAACTCCAACCGCTCCACGAACTCCCGGTCCGGCAACCGGTCCTCCAACCGCCCCTCGCGCAAGAGCAAGGCCCCGTCCACCGTCCCGAACGGCGGGATGCGCATCACCCCGCTGGGCGGCCTCGGCGAGGTCGGGCGCAACATGACCGTCTTCGAGTACGAGGGCAAGCTGCTCATCGTGGACTGCGGCGTGCTGTTCCCGGAGGAGCACCAGCCCGGCATCGACGTGATCCTGCCGGACTTCACCTCCCTGCAGGGCCGCTGGAATGACATCGTGGGCATCGTGCTGACCCACGGCCACGAGGACCACATCGGCGGCGTGCCCTACCTGCTGAAGGAACGCCCGGACATCCCCCTGATCGGCTCGCAGCTGACGCTGGCATTCATCACCGCCAAGCTCACCGAGCACAAGATCACCCCGGTCACCGTGCACGTCGAGGCCGAGGACCTGCACCAGGCCGGGCCGTTCGAGCTCGAGTTCGTGGCGGTCAACCACTCCATCCCGGATTCCCTCGCCGTGGCCATCCGCACCCCCGCCGGACTGATCCTGCACACCGGTGACTTCAAGATGGACCAGTTCCCGCTGGACGGCCGCATCACCGACCTGCGGCACTTCGCCCGGCTCGGCGAGGAGGGCGTGGACATGTTCCTCACCGACTCCACCAACGCCGAGGTCCCCGGCTTCACGATCTCCGAGCGGGACCTGACCCCCGCGATCGACCAGGTCTTCGCCACCGCCCCGAAGCGGATCATCGTCTCCTCCTTCGCCAGCCACGTGCACCGGATCCAGCAGGTCCTGGACTCCGCGCACGCCGCCGGTCGCAAGGTCGCCTTCGTGGGCCGCTCCATGGTCAAGAACATGGGGATCGCCCGCGAGCTCGAGTACCTGAAGATCCCCCGCGGGCTGGTGGTGGACTTCAAGAAGCTGCAGTCCATGCCGGACAACAAGATCACGCTGATCTGCACCGGCTCCCAGGGCGAGCCGATGGCCGCGCTGTCCCGGATGGCCAGCGGCACCCACCAGATCAAGCTCGGTGCTGACGACACCGTGCTGATGGCCAGCTCCCTGATCCCCGGCAACGAGAACGCCATCTACGGGATCATCAACAAGTTCACCGATCTGGGCGTGAAGGTGGTGCACAAGGGCAACGCGAAGGTGCACGTCTCCGGCCACGCCTCCGCCGGCGAGCTCGTCTACTGCTACAACATCGTCAAGCCCACCCACGTGATGCCGGTGCACGGCGAGTCCAAGCACCTGCACGCCAACGCCGAGCTGGCCGTGAAGACCGGGATCGATCCGCAGCGCGTGCTCGTGGTCAAGGACGGCACCACGGTGGACCTGGTCAACGGCCAGGCCAAGGTCTCCGGCCAGGTGGAGGCAGGGCTGGTCTACGTGGACGGGCACACCGTCGGCAAGGTCACCGAGGAGACCCTCAAGGAGCGCACCATGCTCCAGGAGGGTGGCGCGATCACCATCGTGGCGCTCGTGGACCCCGATTCCAACCAGCTGGCCGAGCCCCTGGAGTTCGTCACCAAGGGCTTCATCCAGGACAAGCAGGTCTTCAACGCCGCCGCGGAGAAGGTCAAGACCGCCCTGGGCAAGGTCGCCGGCCAGGACATCGACGACCTCGAGGAGCTGGAGAAGCTCATCACGGACACCGTGGGCCGCCACCTGGAGCGCACCTACCGCCGCTCCCCGCTGATCACCACGGTGGTCGTCGACGCCTGACCCTCCCCCGCTTTGAGGGCGATCCCACCGGTGGGATCGCCCTCAAAGTCGTTTAACGGCCGGGGCACGACGCCGGCCGGTCACCGACAACGGCCCGGTCACCCAGCCGTTGACTTTGCCGGGGAGGCGTCGTTGACTCATGGGCACCCCCAGGCCCGCACCGTCTCACCCGTCCAGTCGCCACCCCCCCGGCGCCTGACCGAAGGTGTGCGTGCCGTGCCGGAAGACCCTCCAGACCCGTTCGCGCCCCTCCTGCCGCCACCTCCGGAGACCACTCTCGCCGTGGGACTCCTGGAGCTGGTGACCCTCGTCTTGGGCACCGCGGCTGCCGGCCGGGAGACCCGCGGCCTGCTGTGTCAGGCCCTGGCACCCTTGTTCGACGCCCCGGCGGCGGCACACGCACTCATCGACCTCCCGAGCCAGCACGCGGAACTGCACCTGTGGCGTCAGGCCTCGGCCGCCACCGGGGCCGCCGCCCGGCTCGAGGTGCCGGAGCCAGGGCTGGCGAAGGTACCCGAGACGGCCCGCTGGTTCGCCTCGGCGGCCCGACGCTCCCTGCACCAGTGGATCGACCTGCCCCACCTGGCCGAGCTGCCGGTGACCGTGGACCTGGGGCGACTGTGCTACCTGGTCCTGGGCCGCCGTCGCCCCTTCGACGGCGACGACGAACGCCTCCTGGCGTTGGCGGGCCGTCACCTGGCGGCGCTCGAGGCCGTCCGCTGGCGCCTGGCCCCGGTGGAGCCGGCCGGCCACCGGGACGGTGAGGCCGACGCCCCGCCCATCCACCTGACCGGCCGCGAGGTGGAGGTGCTCCTGCTGCTGCGGGAGGGCCTGCTGGCCCGGGCGATCGCCGGCCGCCTCGGCCTCTCCGAGCGGACGGTCCACAAGCACCTGTCGGCCGTCTACACCAAGCTCGGCGTACACGACCGCCTGCTGGCCGTCCGCCGGGCCGAGGACCTGGGACTGGTGGGCCCGCCCCCGCCCGGCCCGGGCCTCCGCCGGTCGGCCTGATCCCTCTGGCCGAAGGTGTCAGAAGTACCCATACCGCCGCGCGTGGGAAGGGGGCACGATCGGTGCATGAAGCACCATCTGGTCCTCAAGCTCCGCGCCCCCGTGGCGGAGTCTGAGGGGATCCCGGACTGGCAGGTCTTCATCCTCGACAAGTCCCGGACCGTGACCTCCCTGACGCCCGGGGTCGATGCGGTGTTACACGCGGACCGGCGCGATTTCTGGGTCACCCACGAGTACGCGGCCGGCCCCGAAGGGTGGACGGAGTCCGAGCGCCGCCACGGGCTCGACCGCACCTACCGGATCGTGCTGGACTCCACGGCCCCCGTGCCGACCGGGACGGTCCACCGCCTGGCCCGCCTCCCGGAGGTCGAGGAGGTCCACCAGCTCGTGGTGGCCCGCTCCCCCATCCCTGACACCGACCTGTTCACCCCCCTGGGCGGGACCAGCTCCTCGGCCGCGTCGATCGGCGCGGACTTCGCCCACGCCCTGACCAGCGGGCGGCCGGAGGTGAAGGTCGCGGTGCTGGACACGGGGATCAGCCCCCGCCACCCCGAACTGACCGGTGCCGTGGCCGAGGCCCGCGACTTCGTGGACCTCACCGGGCTCGACACCACCTCGTTCCTCGGCGACGTGCTCGAGGCCGACGACGACCCCACCGACGAGCTGGGCCACGGCACCCACGTGGCGGGCATCATCGCGGGGCGGGGCGTGAACATGGAGCCGGGGATGGCCTCCGGCTGCCGCCTGATGGCGGGCCGCGTGCTGGCCACCCTGCAGACCGGGGACGGTCCGCAGGGTGCGGGCATCGTGGACAACATCAACCCGGCGATCAAGTGGGCCGTGGACCACGGCGCCGCCGTGATCAACATGAGCGTCGGCATCCGCCACACCGGCGGAGGGCTGCCCCACGCCGATGTCATCGCCTACGCCCTGGAACAGGGGGTCACGGTGGTCGCCGCCGCCGGCAACGACGGGACCCCCACGAAGTACTACCCCGGCGCCCTGCCCGGGGTCATCGCCGTCGGGGCCTGTGACGACGAGGGCCGGATCGCCCCCTTCAGCTCGTACGGTGCCAACATCACGGTGGTGGCCCCGGGAGTCAGGATCCTGAGCTCCTACGCGGGGACCGGATACGCCGTGGCCTCGGGGACCTCGCAGTCCTCGCCCCACGTGGCCGGCGCCGTGGCCCTCCTGGAGTCCCTCGCCGCCGACCACGGCCAGCGCCTCGGCCCCCGGGGCGTCATGCGCATCCTGCACCACACCAGCGACCGGGTGGACGCCCGGGACCGCGACCGTCAGTCCGGCTTCGGCCGCATCAACCTCATCGACGCCTTCAAGTGGCTGCTGGGCACGTACTCCGCGTCCGGCGCCATGGTGCCAGCGAACTGAAAACCAGAGGAGACCAGCCATGGAACGGATCGTGAAGGGCCACTCACCCTTCGACGCCGACCACCTCGTGTCCGCGTTGCCCCCGGGCGGCCTCGCGCAGAAGCCCGGGTTCCGCATGCGCCGGACCTTCCCCACCGTCTCCGGGCGCGCCGCCAATGTGGACCCACGGGTGCGGGGGCAGCTGGCCTACCTCGACGAGCAGCTGACCCGGCCGGTGTTCAGCCTCGACGAGGACGGCGGCGAGGGGATGCTGCTGGAGTTCCTGGACCTGCCGTTGACCCCGCGGCGCAACGAGGACCGGGCCGCCAACGAGGGCGAGTTCGCCAGGGACAGCCTGGTCTGGAAGCTGCGCGCCCATGACGAGAACGAGGGTGAGCTCACGCTCGCCGAGCTCCTGGATGCCCGCAACGACCTCACGGACCTGCGCTACGGGTTCAACGAGTCCCTCAACGCCCGGTGGTCCACGCTCGACTTCAACGTCAAGGCGGCCCTGCAGTACGAGGGGGTCCGCGACCTGCTGGTCTCCCGGGCGGCCCTGCAGCGGGGCATCCTGAAGGTCGCCAGCCTGGTCCAGTTCGTGGTGGACCACCCGGATGGGGCGGCGGACGTCATCGAGTACGCGGCCGCGAGCGCCGCCCGCGCCCTGGTGTCCGAGGACCGGTTGCGGGTGCCCGGCATCAACCGGGACGACGACTCCATCCTGCTGGCCGCCGTGGCCGCGCGGCCGGGGTTCTCCGTGGGCTCCTTCGCCCCCACGGTGCGGGGCGTCGTCAGCCAGGGCATCTCGAACCGCTCCTGGGACAAGATCATCGAGGCCTCCAAGGTCGAGGTCCCGCCCACGGTGCTGCCCCTGCTGGTGCGGTACCTGGAGGAGTCCACCGTCACCGTGACGGAGGAGAACGCGCCCTTCATGGTGCCGATGTACCTGGCCCGGGCCGCCACCTCCACCGGGGGCCTGACGGCGGCCGGGCCCCCCGACCCCTTCGCCGTCACCTTCTACGGGGACGACGCCGCCCAGGAGTCCATCAACACGGCGGCGGTGCGGTGTGCGGCCCAGCTGTTCTACGTCATGGTCCTGGGCGACGAGCTCGGGGTCTTCGACACCGTGCGCTACCTGACCCAGGACTACCTGTTCCGGGACGGCTTCGCCATCGAGGACCCGGTGCTGCGCAAGGACCTGGAGGACTACGTGTTCTCCAACCGGTTCCAGACCCTCGACGCGCGCACGGGCGCCGAGGACAAGGTGGACGCCACGAGGGAGCCGGTCCGCAAGGCCTACTACCGGCAGGTCTTCGACTCCGGCAGCGCCCCGACGATCGCGGACACCCCGCCGAACAGCGAGTTCCGGCGCCTGTGGAAGACCCTGATGCTGGAATCCGCGCGGTTCCTCGAGCGGGCCCAGGTCAGCCCTCACCCGGACAACTACGTCTCCCGCCAGAACGTCATGCAGGCCGTCGAGGACCTGCAGTACAACCTGTCCACCACGTGCGTCGGGCTGGCCACGGTGGCCACCCCGATGATCAACTCCGAGCTGGACTTCGTGGTGACCCGCATCCTGAACCACCCGGAGGTGCGCCGCCACCTGGTCCCGACGGGTGGGTCCTGGCTGAAGCTCGTGGAGAAGATGGCCGCCGCCCGGGGCCGCCGGACCAAGGCCACCATCCTGAACAACAAGGCCCGGATCGGCCACGCCCTGCTGACCTCGGTGGCGGAGTACTCGGCCGCGGCCTTCGAGCAGGACGAGCCCTTCTCCCGCTTCATCTCCAATGTGGACGCCTTCATCACCACCAGCAGCATCGTGGAGGAGTTCGACGTCGACCCTGCCACCCCGGGCGGCCCCGGGGGCGGCTACGGGGGCGGCTACGGCGGGATCCCGGGGCTGGACGGGGTCCCGGGGATGCCGAACCTGGCGGACCTGCCGGGGATGCCCGCCAACCTGCCCGGCATGGACGTCTTCGCCGGTAGCGGCAACGGCGCCGGCGGCCACCACGGGGCCGGATCCGGGTCGGCGGCCCCGGCCGACGACTGGGACTTCTGAAGCGGCACCGAGATCGACGGAACGGAGGTCAGACGATGAAGGCGCAAGGCTACGAGGGCCTCGACGGTGGCATCCTCCAGCAGGCCCGGGCCACCGCGGTGGAGGTCCTCTCGGGCAGCGGGCCGTATCAGTCCATGCCCCTGGCGGAGCAGCAGAGCATCTACCTGGGGCTCGTGGAGCAGGAGGTGGATCGTCAGCTCACCCGCCGCGGGGAGCCCCCGCGGTTCGCCGCCGCCCTGGCCACGGACACCGGGGAGCAGATGGGGTTCGAGGGCTACCGGCCGGGCTTCGAGGGGTCCACCGAGGCCTTCAACGAGCTGGTGGACAGCGTCGACTTCCCCAAGTTCGTGGCCGACCTGCTCAAGGCGGTCTTCGACGCGAACCTGACCGTGATGAAGCAGCAGACGGACGCGTACATCAAGCTGATGAAGGAGGCCACGAAGTCCACGGCGGAGTTCATCACGAAGATCGGGGACGATGAGTCCTTCCTGAAGCTCGCCGAGACGAGGAACGAGCAGTACAACGTCACCATGGAGTCCCAGCCGGACGGCAGCCAGAAGATGGCGCTCACGGATCCGGCCGGGGAGGTGCTGGACCCGGAGGACACGGCCGTGAAGAAGGCCGTGCTCGAGGCCAAGATCCTGATGGCCCAGGAGCACCGGGCGGCCCTGCGGGAGGTCCTGCTGATGGGCGTCACCCGCCTGGTGGTCGAGAAGGGCGAGGTCGAGGCCGGCGTCGAGTTCATGATCACGGCCAACCGGAAGTCCAAGGCGGCCCACCAGGACACCAACACGAACGTCGCCTCCGTCGAGGCCTCCTACCAGGGACCGCTCGGCGGGATCTTCGGGGGGCCCAGCGGGAGCATGAGCGTGCAGAACACCAACATCCAGGTGAACACCTCCCAGAAGGAGGCCACGGACACGCTCTCCGCCAAGCTGATGGGCAAGGTCAACATCAAGTTCAAGACCGACTACTTCAAGCTGGACAACTTCGCCACCATGTACTCGGACGGTGGCACCAGGGCCCTTCCCCCCGGGCAGGCAGCGCCGGGGGCCGGGGCGCCGCCGGCCCGATGACGGTGGGGCCGGCTCATGGCACTGGCGTTGATGTGGGAGGAGGATTCCGATGAGCAGCACGTGCAGCTGGGGCTGGACACGGGCACCAGCCCGTTCTACCGGGTCCTGCTCGGCGCACCGGCGGACGGGGCCGGCGCCGAGGGCCTGGAGCTCGGGGACGTCTACTGGGCCTCGGAGTGGCGGCGGAACCCCGCGGCCGGCCGGCACCTGCGCACCACCACCTCCTACCGGCTCGACGCCGGCGCCGTCACCCGCCCTCGGACGCTGGCACAGCTGCACTCCGCCCGGGACGAGTCCGGGCGGGCCCCGGCCTTCTCCCGTCCGCTGCGCCTGTCCCGGCGCTCCGCTCCGGTGCCGGCCATGAGCTCCGTCCTGTCCCGTCCCGGCTCCGGTCCTCTTTCCCAGCCCACGACGCCGGCCCTGAGACCCGCGCGCAACGTCCCGGTGCGCAGTGCGCACGAGACCTACAGCCGGCCGGCCTCCCTCGACGACCTACTCGGCACCGCGGCCCGTGCGGCCCTGCCCCTGCTGCAGCAACTGCTGGAGCGGCCCGCCACGGCTCCCGGGGGAACCGGGGCGAACGGGGGAACCGGGGCGAACGGGGGGACCGGGGCGAATGGCGAGACCGGTGACGCGGGCTCCGGGGTGCTCGGGGTGCTGGCCTCCCTGCTGCGCCACGCCCTCGGCGCCGGGGGCGGTGACCTGATCGGCACCCTCGGCGGTCTGGCGGGAGGCCTCACCCTCGGCGAGCCCAGACGGAGGGCCGGAGGGCTCTCCGGTGGACTGTCCGGGGGCCTGTCCGGGGGGCTGTCCGGAGCGCCGGTCCACCCGCTGTCCTCCGCCCGGGTGGCGGCGTCCCGTCCGATGATCGCCGGGGTGGACGACGCGCTGCTCGCCATGCTGGCCGGCGCCGCCCTGGACAAGCTGCCGGAGCTGGTCAACGCCATCGGACAGGCCCGGGAGAACCAGCTCCAGCGCAACCAGCAGTCGATGCGGGACGCTCTGGGCGCCACGGAGCGGCTGCGTCTGCTGCAGGCCCTCGAGGAGGTCGCACCGGGCGGGCCACCCGCCACACCGGACAGCGCTCCGACCGGCACGCCAACCGGCGCACCGGCAACCGCCCCGTCGGCGCACGGTGAGCTCATCGCCCTGCTCCGGACCCTGCTCGCGGACGGTGCCACGGTCCCGGCCCCCACCGGAGCGCCCGTCATCCCGCCGACCACCTCGCCCGTCATCCCGCCGACCACCTCGGCGGCCGCCTCCCGGTCGGTCTGGGGTGTCTCCCCGCGCGGGACCGCGACCGCCCCGGTGGGCCCGCACGCCGCCACGGAGCCTGCCGTTCCCAGCAGGGCCGCCCTGTTGCCGGTGCTGGCTCCGGCCCCGGACTCCACGCAGGGCACCCCGGCCACCCCCTCACCGAGCCCGGCCACCACCCCGGCCGAGTTCTCGGCGGGACAGTCCCTGACGCTGCGGTTCCGGCTCGATCCGGGCCCCGGCGGGCCGGCGGTCCCGCTGCCGCGGTCGATCCTGCGGCTGAGCGTGTGCGAGCCCGGCTCGTCCGCCGAGCTCGCCGCGGTGGAACAGCGGGTCCAGGACCTGACCCCGGGCGCCCAGATCCGCGTGCCGCTGCCGGCGGCCGAGGTCAGGGCCCTGCCGCAGGACATCCCGCTCGAGGTCCGGGCGGCCCTGCGGTGGCCCGGGACGGAGCGCAGCTACCGCGCCGGGTCATCCTCGCTGATCGTGTTGCGCGGGGCTCAGGCGGTGACGGGAGACGGGCCGGTGCTCGGCGAGCCGGTGGAGCTGACGGACCAGGCCAGGTTTCGCCCGTTCTGGAACCGGGTCTGGTCCTTCGACCCGTCCGAGCGCTGGGGCCTGGACGCGGCGGTGCGCTACTCCGTGGTCCTCACGGGAGCCGACCGCGGCAACGCCCTCATGGCCAGCCGCGCGGCCCTGGACGACCCGCGTCCGGGGGCCCGCCGGGACCACGTGGGGCGCCTCAAGAGCGGACTGGAGGTCAGCGTCCACGAGCTCAACCGCCTGCTCCCCCTGTGGCCGGGTCACACCGCCCTGCCGCCCGAGGACCTGGCCCCCTTCACGGCACCCTCCTGGCTGGCCGCGCGGGGTGGGGACGCGGTGGTTCCGGTCCGGTTCGACGGTTCCCAGGGCACCCGCGGGCTGCTGTGGGCCGTCCCCGTGCTGACGCTGCGGCAGTTCGAGGTGTCCTCCCCCGCACAGGTCGACCCCTTCGGCCAGATCCTGGGCTGGAGCACCCACCGCCGCGCCATGCCCACCATCGAGTCGGTGCGCCTGCTGGGCCTGGAGTCCACCGACGGCGGCGCCGGCCCCGAGAGGACCGAGTCCGGTTTCGCCTTCGAGGGCTTCCGAGTCCGCTTCGAGACGAAGACCGGCCTGGAACCGGCCATGGTTCCGCCCACCGTGCCGGCCACCGTGTCAGCCACGGCGCCGGCCTCCTCGCCGGCGACCGAGAGCGGGCCCGACCGTCAGGAGGTCAGCCATGGATGAGGCCTTCCGCCCCCTGCCGGAGCTCCTGCCGGAGCTGCTGCCCCTGGCCGAGCCGATCAGCACGGAGGACGGCACCATCCGGACCGTCATCACGGGCTGCACCGTGCAGACCCCGGTGGAATTGGACCTCACGGTCACCGGCGGCTCCGTGGTCATCGGCGGGGCCCCGCCGATCTACCACCTGGAGACCTCCGAGACGCCGGTCTTCCACTCGCTGCGGCTCGTCGTGGAGTCGTCCGAGGCTGCCGAGACGTCCCCGGCGTCCTCCGCGTCCGGGGCCGACCCGGGGGGCGTGGCACCATGACGGACAACCGCGCCTGGCGCCTCGAGGACTTCGTGGACTCCCTCGTGGTGGAGCTGGACAAGACCCGGCAGACGCTGGCCGTGAAGGCCATCAACACCCAGCTGAGCTACTCCGTCAAGGAGGTGTCCCTGGACGTCAACGCCTTCCCCACCTACACGGACGGCTCCGTGCGGTTCACCACCGCCCAGCCCGGCGAAGAGGGCGCCTCCAAGCTCTCGATCCAGCTGAACTCCATCACGGACCAGCAGGTGCGGGCCACCACCCGGCTGAAGTCTGTGGAGGCCGGCACCTCCCTGGACGAGGTCGAGGTGGATGCGGGTACCCGGCAGAAGCTGCGCAGGATCGGGGTGAACTCCGTGGACGACCTCCAGGAGCTCCAGGCCCGCAACGTGGACCTCGGCGCCGCCACGGACTCTGACATCGACTACGGGCAGCTGGCCCGGAAGATCCAGAAGGCCCGGCGCGGGCGCAGCGGCCCGGCCATCGACGCGGTGAGCCTGACCCGGGAGGACGAGCCGGTGCTGCTGATCGAGGGCAGCCAGCTGGCGATCGACCCGACGTTCGAGCCCGTGGCGGTGCTGAACGGCGAGCTCGCCGAGGTGCTGTCCCACGGCCCGGCGCATGTGAGCGTGGCCGTGCCGGCCGGCCGGAGCCTGGCGGCGGAGAACGAGGTGGTCATCACCTTCGACCCCTACGCCGTGGTGCGAGTGAATGTGAGGACGTGACCGCCATGTACACGCGAGCCCTGCAGTGCGATGACGCCTACCAGCAGCTGCTCCGCAGCCGCTACGGGCCCCCGCCACCGGCCCCGCGGCTGCGGGTGCCCCTCTCGGCGGCCGCGGTGGAGACCACCGACGCGGGGACCGAGCTCCTCGGCACCCCGCGGGATCCGGCCCCCGGCGACGGGAGCACCGCTGCCGCCATCGGTGCCGGGCCCGGGGACAACGAGGAGTACGTGGTGGCGCGAGGTGAGCCGCCCCGGACCATGGGGCAGGACGCGGGCCAGGATGCGGGCCAGGACGGGGGTCAGGATGCGGCGCAGGGCACCGGAGAGGGTGTCGTGCCGGACGGCTCTCCGGAGCCCAGGCCCGACGCCGGCTCCGCGCCTCCCCGTCCCGCCCCACCCGCCGCTCCGGTCGCCGGTCCGGTCGCCACACCTGTCGCCAGCGCCTCCCCGGCTGCCGCTCCACCGGTGACGCCGGCACCAGCACCAGCGCCGGCACCCCCACCGCTGGCACCGGGCGCCTCCGCGCCACCGGCACCCACTGCGCCGCTGTCTCACACCGCGCCGCTGGAGGGGACCGTCGTCGGTGGGGGGCCGGCGTCGGACCAGGCGGTGAGTGAGGAGGACCTCGCCTCGGATATGCAGGCCATCCTGACGGGCCGCAAGGTGTATGACGCGTCCACGGGCACCATGCGGGACCGGGCTGAGGCCCCGGGGCCTCCGCGGGCGGACGGGCCGGCCGCCCGGCGGGCTTCCACTCCCCCGGCACCCCCGGCGCAGCCGCCTCCACCGGCGGAGACCTCCTCCGAGCAGTCGATCTTCAACCGGATCGCCGAACAGCTGGAGTACTCCAACACCTTCAACCTGGGCGACCGTGAGCTGCAGCAGCGGTTCGACTCCTTCGACCAGTTTGCCCAGCAGCAGTCCGCCGCGGCGCCGCGGCGGCGTCCGCCTGCGCAGTCCACGCAGCCCGCACAACCGGTACAGCCGGTACAGCCGGTGCAGCCGGTGCAGTACGCCCAGCCTGCCCCGCCCGATCCGCTGCCGATCCCGGCGGAGGACTTCCGCGCCGCCTACGACCGCACCCCCGGCCCCTGGTCCGGGCTGCCCGGCCGGGACGCCGGGATGGACGCCGGGTCCTTCGCCGGTGCGGTGGCCGCCGAGCGCAGCTCGGCGCTGTTCGACACGGGTGAGCACGTCCTGGCCGGCGAGGTCGCGGCGGCGTCCACGCCGCTGACCGTGGGCGGCGTGGAGTTCACCTACGGGGACATCATCTCCATGGGCGACTTCTTCGAGACCCCGGACCAGTTGATGTCCGCCGGGCCGGCGGAGCTGACCACACTGAAGGGGCTGATCGATCGGAGCACGGCGTACTACCGCAATCCCGGCGGCCCGCACCCGGTGTCCAACGAGGACTGGGACCGTGCCACGGGCGGCCGGTACCTGCAGCTGGCCGAGGACAACTACGCCCATTTCTCCCCGGCAGGCCTCATCGGCGAGGTCTTCACGGCACGCCACCCGGACAACCGGTCCGCGTGGGAGACCTGGCATGACCGGGCGATCGGCGCCGCCCAGGCAGAGCACGCCACCGCCGGCCAGTCCACCCCCGCCTTGATCGGGCCGATGACCGTCAACGCCTTCGGCGACCACTTCCTGACGGACGCCTTCGCCGCCGGACACCTGGTGAACAAGGAGCTGGTGATCGCCCGGTTCCGGCAGCGGTTCTTCTCCGGCTCCTCGCTCAACGCCGCCGGCCGCTCGTTCTTCGGGCGGGTGGCGGAGAAGGCGTTCGTCGGGCGCGTGGCGGAGAGTTTCAGCGCGCTGGAGACCACCTCCTACCCGGTGTGCGGGTGGGGCTTCTGCATCCCCTGGCGTCCCAACATCAACAGCGTCTCCCGGTTCACCGAGCTGTTGGTGACGGCGGCCGAGCAGGAGCCGGTCAAGATCGCCAACGTGGCGGTCAAGGCCCTGCACGACCACCTCAACGCCACCGGGGTGCCAGTGGCCAACCACGCCGGTGACCCGGAGTGGCGGCTGCACGGGGACGGCCATCTGGACCCCACCACGCTGGCCGTCATGAGGAAGGCGGTGGACCGGTCCGTGGCCGATCTGCGGGACCCGGTGATCATGGCCTCCAACGCGGACACCCGCCCCCTGCTCGAGCAGGTCTGGGCCATCACCCCGCACCCGACGGCGGCCGGGACCACCCAGCTGCGGGCCGCCCTGCAGGACTATACGGACCCGGGGTCCTCCCGGCTCGTGGACGCCGCCGCGGGCATCCTCACCGACCAGCTGGATGCCACCATCTCCGTGCTGCTGGCCTCCGGCCAGCTCAAGCGCGCCTGACCGAGGAGACCGCCATGCCCACCGCCGTGCCTACCGCCACGCGATTCCGCCCCACCCGCAGCTGGTCCGTGCCGCAGGGCGCCGCCGACCGCGAGCTCGTGGTCCTGCTGGAGAACGGGGGCGTGGACCTGGGCATCCCGGCCCTCATCGACACCGTCCTGGGGGCCCTGCCCGGGGCCGGGAACCTCGTCTCCGAGGCGGACCGCCACGCCATCGCGGATCGGGTGGGCGAGGAGCTCAAACGGTTGACGGACGCAGCCCTGGAGTCGGTCGAGCTGGCCCTGCAGCAGTTCAACGCCGCCTCCCCGGAGCCCTACGGCACCGTCACCCTGCTGCGCGACTCCACCGCGACCCTGGCGGAGCTGCGCCGGGTCCTGTTCGACGCGACCCGGGCCGGCCGCGTGGTGGACCTGATGATCCTGACCCACGGCAACACCCACGTGATCGCCCTGACCAGCAACATCTCCGGGCAGCAGATCCGGGCGCTGCGCACCGAGTTCGGCGGCCCGTTGAACATCCGCAGCGTGTACATGATGAACTGCGTCGGGTCCTCGCTGAACCCGGCCTGGTTGGACGCCGGGGCGCGGACCAGCGCCGGCAGTCACGGCAATAACTACCTGCCCGAGCCGACCGCCCACTTCTTCTGGACCGCGTGGCGGGACGGTGCCTCCTTCGAGACCGCCGTGACGGGCGCCTACCGGCGGACCGTCGAGTGGATCAACACCCTGCTGCGCTCCGCGGTGACCGCCGTGCTCGGTGCACTGGCCGGGGCTGTCGCCCAGGCCATCGACGTCTCCGGGCTGGACGTCATCCAGCAGTCCCGCCCCGAGGTGGTCGGCCACGGAGAGCTGACCGTCGCCTCCGACGCCCTGCCGGCCTTCGCGGCGCCCCAGGGCCTGGTCACCACCGTCCTGACCGGCCCCGGAGCGCGGGCCGGTTACTCCCGCACCGCCAGCCTGGACCGGACGGCCTCCCCCGCCGGACGGGAGTTCATCGCCCGCTGGGAGCGTCCCTACCTGGTCCCCGGCGGGCCCGGAGAGGCGGAACTGGGCCGGAGGATCACCGCGGCCGAGGGGTTCCTGGCAACCCACATCGCCCGCCCCCTCGAACAGCATCAGATCGACGCCCTGGTGTCCTTCGCCTGCGGCATCGGGGCCGAGGCATTGCGGCGCTCCACGGTGCTCCGCCTGTTGGAGGAGGGTCTCATGGACCAGGTGCCGGCGGAGATGCTCCGGTGGGTCAGGGTGCGGGGGCCGGAGGGCGTACGGGACAGCGCGGTCCTGCGTGAGCGGCGGGCCGCTGAGGCCGAGCTCTTCGCCGGGACGCCGTTCGCCGCACCGTCCTCGGTAGACGTCCGTCGGTACTCGGTCCAGCAGAACCCGGCCGCGGCGGTGGGCGCGATCGGCCTGGCCATCGACGCGATCTCGATGGGCCTCGGAGCCGCATCGATCGCCCAGTCCGCGCTCCAGTCCTCCACCGGGACGCTGAGCGTCTCCTACGACGCCCAGTCCCGGCTCCTGGTCCCCGAGGCGAAGCTGCGGATGCCCGGGGCCGCCACCCCGCGCCGCACGTACCGCACGCTGCTCTACCGCTTCCCTCAGGCCCGGATCGGCACGGCCTCGGCCGAGATCATGATCGCCTGGGGCGGCAACGACTACGGCGAGATCGAGACCCCGGTCATCGAACCGAACCTGTCCTCCACCTCGACCTGGTCGCAGTCCTCCGCCCTGTTCCGGGCCACGGCGGTGCGTCAGATCCAGGACGGCAACGACCCCCGTCTGTGGCCGTTGTGCTACCACTTCCAGGCGGCCTACGACCCGGTCGGGGTCGGCCAGTGGGCGTTCCAGGGGTCGTTCGAGGTCAACGCCTTCGGCGGACTGCGGTTCACCCGCAACGAGCTCACGTCGCAGAGCCTCTACGAGCTCGGCCGGTTCGACCCGGAGTACTGGCGCGGCCCGGACGTGGTGGTCCCGGTCCCGGCCCTGCCGCAGGACCAGATGGAGTACCTGCGCGCCCACGTCCCGCAGTAGGCGGCGGCCGCGTTGGTCAGGAATGAAGAAGCGGCGATCCCCACCGCTGACCTAGCCTGAGCAGGACCACCGCGGCACGAGACGAGGGAGAGAGCATGAGCGAGAAGCCCACCGGGGACGGATTCACCGCCGAGGAACGCGCGGCCATGAAGGAGCGGGCCGCCGAGCTGCGCGCAGAGTCCACGCGCGCCGCCACGGCCGGCAAGACCGGCAAGGAACGCAAGGCGGCGGCCGACGAGGCGGACGTGCTGGCCAAGATCGCCAAGATGCCGGACGGGGACCGGGAGATGGCCGAACGCGTCCACGTGATCGTCACGACCCTGGCACCGGATCTGGCCCCCAAGCTGTACTACGGCATGCCCGGCTACGCCCGCGGCGGCAAGGTGCTCTGCTTCTTCCGCAGCGGTCAGATGGACAAGGAACGCTACTCGACGTTCGGCGTCAGCAACCTGGCCGCCCTGGACACCCCGGACGGGTTCTGGCCGACGTCCTACGCCCTCCAGGACCCGTCCGAGGAGGCCTGGGAACGCCTCGGCGAAGTGGTCCGCCAGGCCACCCAGACCTATCCCGGGAACTGATCATCCGCCGCCGGCCCACCCTTCTCCGGAGGGGGCGGCGGTGCTAATTTTCCGCCATGTCCAGCACACCCGCAGCCCCTCTGGGCGAGCCGCCGCTGACCGGTCCGAAGACCTGTGACGCCAGCGGCATGATCGAGATCCACCGCATGTTCAAGGCCACCTTCGGCGACGCGGCCGGTCTCGTGGATGGCGTGCGGGAGGGGGACGCCGCCCACGCCGGGCACGTGGCCGCGCAACTCCGGCTGGTCTCTGCCGCCCTCCACGCCCATCACGAGGGCGAGGACGCCAGGCTCTGGGACGCCCTCGAGAGCCGCGCCCCCGCCTGCGCCCTGCACGTGGGCCGCATGAAACAGCAGCACGCGGTGATGCTCGGGCACCTGTCCGCGCTCGATGAGGCCCTACCTGCCTGGCAGCGGAACGCAGACGCGGTCTCGGCCGGCCCGGTCCTCTCGGCCCTCCGCGGGATCAACGCCGCCCTGACCGAGCGCCTGCCGGACGAGGAGCAGAACATCGTCCCGGTCATGGAGCACGTCCTGACACCGAAGGACCAGGACTGGTTCGCCCGGCACGGCCGGGCCGCCACCCCGAAGGGCCAGGCCTGGAACATGCTCGGCGCCATCCTCAGGGCCCAGCCCGACGGCGGCGCCGCCTGGATGCGCAAGAACCTCCCGTTCCCGGCCCGGCTGGCCTGGCAGTGGGTCGGCCGGCCCCGCTACGCCCGGTTCCGCGCGGCGCTGGAAGGTCGGCCCGTCGCCTGAGACAGGCACGCGGTCCAGTCACGCCACGGGCCGTGATGCCGTGCTCGGCCAGGGACTCGGCGAATCCGTCCGCCGCGGGGATCACGGGTGAGTCGCTCGCTCGGCTGGTCCACGGCTTCATCCTCGCCTTGGCCACCCAGACCCACGATGACACCCCCTGCCGAGCGGCTGACCGGGCGGCCCGGGGCTGGAAGCCACGCGTCAATCCCTGGGAGAGCGGCCGCACGGTGCAGACCCGCCTGGAGGAGATCGATGTCACGCTCTAGCGGCCTCCCAGTGGAAGGGCCAGCGCCCCCTACTGGGGGTACGGCGTCTCGCCGCGCTCGAGCATCCCGACGAGCTTGGCCAGGCGGTTGGCGCGGCTCGTGGAACTCGGGGCGGTGTGGATCCGGTGCAGCACGGCGTAACGGTTCCGGCCGTTCAGTGCCGCGAAGACCTCGGCCGCTCCGGGCGAGGCTGTCAGGGCAGCGCTCAAATCCTCCGGCACGGTGGCCGACGCCGGCCCGGCATAGGCGCGCTCCCACCTCCCGTCCGCCTTCGCCCGGTCGATCTCGGCCTGACCGCGCAGCCGCATGCGGCCCGCCCCGATGAGCTCGGCCACCAGCGTCACATTGCGCTGGGACCATGGCGACGCCTTGCGCCTCGGGGTGTACCGCTGGCGGTAGGTATCGGCGTCCACGGACTTGGTCTGTCCGTCGATCCAGCCGCTGCACAGCGCCTCCAGCAGCGCCTGCTGATAGGTCAGCGACGTGGGCGTGAGCGTGTTCTTCTTGGCCAGCAGCAACCAGGTCCCGTCCGAGGCGTCCTCATGCTCGTCCAGCCAGGCGCGCCAGGCGGCGACGTCCGCCACAATCAGGACCTCGGGTTCTACGGGCATGGGCCCATTCTGCCAAGACGGGAGGGAAAGGACCACGGAATCGGGAGGGCAGTCGGCACCCCACGCTGGCAGAATCGCCGCGGACAGGGCACTGTGTGGACGACCACGACGCAAGGAAGCAGGCATGCCCTCCCCACTGCCGGAACCCACCGCCTCGCCGCAGTCCGGTGGCGGCCTGCGCGGCTTCTTTCGCCGCCAACGAGATGATCTGATCCGTGACGCCTTCCTGGGTCTCCTCGTGACCCTGGCCGCCTTCGCGATCGCCGCTGTCTGGGATCAGCGCATGGCCGCGCGGCAGGAGCGGATCGAGGTGGAGCGGAGCACACGCCAGGAGATCCTGGAGAACACGCGCTTCGTCCGCGAGATGTCGCTCACTGACGGCCCCAAGCCGCTAAGGGGCCTGCTCCTGCGGGGAGCCGAGCTCTCCGGGCTGGACCTCACCGCAGCTGAACTCACGGCGGCCGACCTCGCGGGAGCCACGCTCTACCGCACCGACCTCGAGGGGGCGGTGCTGACGGATGCGGATCTCACCGGAGCGGACATCAACCAGGCCAACCTGGCCGGTGCAGACCTCAGGGGCGCCACGCTCAGCCACGCGGGCTTGATCCAGTCCAATCTGACCGAGGCTCGGGTGACCTCCGCAGACCTCTCGGGCGCCTTTCTCGACCGGGCCCATCTGCAGGGTGCCTCCTTGGTGGATGCCGATCTCACCGATGCCTCGCTCAGAGACGTAGACCTCACCGACACCAACCTGGTCAACGCGGTCCTCACCCAAGCCGACTTGACGGGGGCCACCCTGACCGGCGCATTCCTGGACGGCGCCACGATGGCTGAGGTCTGCTACGACCACTCGACCGCATGGCCCCGAGGGTTCACCCCTCCGGCGGACCCCGTCTGTCCCTGAACCTCGGCCCCGCTCCTGGGTTGTTCCAGCAGTGTGTGCTGCACGCAGGCCGGAAGGACCGGCGAAGGGCAGAATGCCGATCGGCTAGATGTCGTCCTCGTACGCCGGGCCGCCCTCGCCCTCCCAGGTCTCCAGGCGCTGGGCCTTGACGCTGTTGTACTTCTGGCGGACACCGTATCCGGACTCGTCGTCCTCCGCGATGAACTGGGCGCCGAAGTGCTCGAGGGCCTGGCGCAGGCGGTGGCTCTCGGCGGCGTCCAGGGTGCCGAGGCCGTGCTCGTAGGCACGGACGCGCTCGGGCTCGAGCTCGGCGATCCGAGCCACCAGCGTGTAGGACACCTGCGTCAGGGCTCGGGCGGCGCGGGCGAGGTCAGCGGGGATGATGAAGTCGTGGTCAGCCATGGTCCCATCATGGCTGACGGCGAGACCCCCCGGAAACCGCGCGGGTCTCCGGAGGGCTATTCGCCTGCGGCGGGCGCTTCAGCGGCGCATGTACGCATTCACGTCATCGCTGTTGAACAGGTCGGGGACCGTCCAGCCATCGAGGTTGTACTCCCCCATGCACTGCTCCACCATGCCGTTCATGGTGTCCACCGCGCCGTTGTTCTTCGCGTTCATGAGCATCTCCACCCGCACGTTCTCATGGTTGCCGGAGTAGTTGCGCTCATAGAGCTCGTGGCGGCCGCCGAACTCGGAGCCGATCGCATCCCACAACAGCTTCATGAGCTTGACCCGGTCCACGGCCTGCACGCCGTTGGAGCCGCGGACGTACTTGTCCAGGTAGGGCCGGACCTCGGCGTTCTTGAAGTCCTGTGCGCCGGAGGGCAGGTAGATCAGACCGGAGGCCACATCCTGCTCGATGATCTCCTTGATCCGCGAGTAGCCCTGGGCCATGAACATGCGGTAGGCCATGCCGTAGTCCATCTTCGGCAGTACGGAACCGTTGGGGCCCTCATCGGGGTTGAGCATCATGGCATCGGCCAGCGCCCAGAACATGTTGCGCCAGCCGATGACCTCCCCGGCCCGGGCCTGCACGCCGCGGAAGTCCTGGGTGCCAGCGATCTCCAGGGCCTTGAGCAACAGGCCGGCGATGAAGTCCAACTTCACGGCCAGACGGATGCAGCCCTGGTATGTGAACCGCTGGATGAAGCCGGTCTGGGGCATGAAACCGTTGATCTGCTCCGGGTCGCCGTACGCGAAGATGTTCTCCCACGGCACCTCGACCTTGTCGAAGATGAACACCGCATCGTTCTCGTCCATCCGCGAGGACAACGGGTAGTCGAACGGAGTACCCGTCACGGCCGCGTTCTGGGCATAGGAGGTGCGGGAGATCAGCTTGATGCCCGGAGCGTCCATGGGCACCGTGCAGATCAGGGCGTACTCCGGCCTCTTGATCGGCAGCCCGTAGTGGGAGATGAAGTTGTAGTTGGTGATGGCCGAGCCGGTGGCCACCACCTTCGCACCGGAGACGACGACGCCGTTGTCCGTTTCCTTCTCCACCTTCATGAACACGTCCTTGACCTCGTCCGGGGGCAGGTGGCGGTCCACCGGCGGGTTGATGATGGCGTGGTTCCAGTACAGGACCTTCTCCTGGGACTCCTTGTACCAGCGCTGGGCGTTCTCCTGGTAGGGGGAGTAGAACTCCGGCATGGAGCCCAGGGTGCCCAGGAACGCCGCCTTGTAGTCGGGAGAGCGGCCGAGCCAGCCGTAGGACATGCGTGCCCAGGTCTCGATCGCGGTGCGGGACTCCCGCAGGTCCTCCACGGACTTCGGGACCTTGAAGAACGGGTGGGTCTTGCCGCCGTTGCCGGTGTCCGTGTCCACCAGCAACTTGTCGGCCGTCGCCTCGTCATGGAATCCGTCATACAGCCTCGCGACCATGCGCACGGAGTTGCGGAACGCCGGATGCGTGGTCACGTCGTCCACGCGGTCGCCGTGCAGGTAGACCTCCCGGCCGTCACGGAGCGACTCGATGTACTCGTCTCCGGTCATCGGCAATGTCGGGTTGGCTGGCTCGGTGCGCTCGGACATGGTCTGCGAGTGGGCTTCGGTGGTGGTCATGGTGACCGTCCTTTCGAATCGTCATGGAATTCGCGGGTGCGTTCAGGTGAACAGGGGTAGTGCGGGCGGTTGGATTCAGAAGGCCCTGAAGGAGGTGGAGCCCTCGAACCAGCCATGGGCGATCGAGTCGCCGGAGGCCTCCCAGGGCGCTCCCCCGTGCAGGGAGCCGGCGTGATGGAATTTGCCGGAGATGAACAGCAACGGGGCCTCGTCATTGACCTCCAGGGCCACGACCTCGCCGAGCACGATCAGGTGGTCGCCCCCGTCGTAGACGCGCCATGGCCGGCACTCGATGGTGGCGGCATTGCCCTCCAGCACCGGGATCGCCCCCTCGCAACGCCAACGAATCGGCTCCCGGGCGGGCTTGCCGGCGAAGTTCAGGCAGGTGGCCAGCTGATCCTCGGCCATGATGTTGATCGCGAACGGCCGGTCCGCCAGGTACTCGGAGGCCTTGTTCCCGCGAATCAGAGTGATCTGGGCCAGTGGAGGGTCCATGGAGACGGCCGTGAACGCGTTGACCGTGGCACCGTGTGGCGCGCCGTCCTGCCCCTGGCAAGTCACCACCGTCACCCCGGTGGCGAACTTGCCGAAGGCCTTGCGCAGGCTCCTGGCGTCCACGGCGGCGCCGTGCTGGACCTCATGCAGAGTCCGACTGGATACCGTCACATCCTGGTTCATGGTGCTTCCTCCTGCGGGAATCTCTCGTGCCGTGATGTGGATCACAGGAGGAGATCCTGCAGGAGGCACCCCGGCGCCACCAGCGAATGTCCGCTCGGGGACATCCGACGTCCCCTCAGGGACAGATCGATAGCCCAGCCCGCCAGGGTCGGACCGATTCTCGTCTCAATCACCCTGGGCCGCTGAGGCCCGCTGCACCTCGGACGGCGTCACCCCGGCGTGGGCCCTGAAGGCCCGACTGAAGCTCGATGCTGTGGAGAACCCGCACCGCCGGGCGATCTCGGCGATGCTCATGGACGGTCCGGAGACGAGCAGGGATTCGGCGCGGCGCAGCCGATGGGACGCCACCACCTCGGCGAAGGACCGACCCTGCCGCGCGAACAGTCGGGCCAGCTGACGTTCGCTGACCCCGGCCTCCCGCGCCACCGCCGCACGAGTCAGGCCGGTGTGGGAGAAGCCCCGCTCG
The DNA here is from genome assembly GCF_040677445.1 of Citricoccus sp. NPDC055426. Classification (NCBI taxonomy): domain Bacteria; kingdom Bacillati; phylum Actinomycetota; class Actinomycetes; order Micrococcales; family Micrococcaceae; genus Citricoccus; species Citricoccus sp. NPDC055426. Next base: position 475,790 of record NZ_JBFARZ010000001.1, on the reverse strand, counting down.
ATCGCCTGGAGGGCACGGCGGTGGGCCGAGTTCTGGTCCGTACCCAGGGCACGGGCCACCAGCTGCTCGAGGAGCCCGAAGGCCTCCTGCTCCACCGGCACGAGATCGGCGGGAGGATGGATGAAGACCTCATCGATGAGTGACGCGAGACTGGTGGCGGCCGCGTCACCGACGGCACCGCCGTCGCCCGCCGCGAAATCGAAGACGAGGGGCTCCCGCAGCGGCGCACCGTGGGAGAGACGCATGAATTCCTCCCGCGGGAGGGTCAGCACGAACTCGCGGACGCCGTGCGAGAACCCGCGGACGAACGGCAGGTCGGCGTCGTAGAGGACAGCCTGTCCGCGGCGCAGCAGGAGCATCCCGTCCGCATGGTAGAAGAAGGCCTCCCCGCCCAAAGCGAAGAAGATGGCGATGTCCCCCGTGGGGTGCCGTGCGATCAGCCGCTGGGAGCGCTCCACGATCTGCGAGGAGCCACGCACGCTGGCGAACCGGAGTGAGGGGAAGTAGACGTTCAGCTCCTCGGCCTGAAGTGCCCCGCCCTCCAGAGTCCGGATGTCCAGGCCGATCAGGGCCTTGGTGTTGTGCTCTTCCCAGTACTCGACCCGCAGGCCGGCCGGGATCCTGGCGGTGCTGAATCTCTTCCACGCCGCAGCGGCGGCATCCGGCCCGGCACGGTCCTGCGGAGACTCCATGGCAGGGCCCTTCTCGATGGTCCGTCGGGCTGGGGATCGCGGTGCGCGCCCCGCTCGGCTACCAAGATACACGTCCACTCGTGATGCTCGTCACAGCAGGAGCGTTGGACCACACCCGCGGGCATGACAAAAGCGGCCGCCCTCCCTACAGGGGAGTGCGGCCGCTTCGACGATCTCTTCAGATCGAGCTGATCAGATCAGAGCGGGCGGACCGAGGAGGCCTGCATGCCCTTCTGGCCCTGAGTGGCCTCGAACTCGACCTTCTGGTTCTCCTGGAGCTCCTTGAAGCCCGAGCCGTCGATGGCGGAGAAGTGAACGAAGATGTCAGCGGAGTTGTCGTCCGGGGCGATGAAGCCAAAGCCCTTTTCAGCGTTGAACCACTTGACGGTACCGGTAGCCATGATGGCTCCTTTTCTTTGGGGTGTTTACCCGCCGGTGTTCCAGCGGGCGCGAAGCGGCGGTGTACATACCGCTTCGCCACGCCCCAGCTGGCCCGAAGGCCACCCGGTCCGCGGTGAGGACGGACTTACTGCAACTGTTACTACTACTTCTGGTGTCCAGTGTACGCCATCCGCAGCCCACTCCGTGACCACCACCTTCCGGGAGGGTCCGCTCGCGCCCCGCTGCTCCATCAAGCCTCTGCAAATCTTTGACTTGAGTGAGGTTCGCTCATGTTTCTTGAAACGTGGGAACAATCCGGGCACCATGGTCGTTACTTGAGTTGAACACACTCAACCCTGGTGCCAGACACCTCAAGGAGGACCTCATGCCCGCATTCTTCGGACCCGCCGGCTCGAACGGCGATTCCTTCGACGAATTCCTCACCCGCTACCTGCAGGGGCAGCGCTCCACCCGGCAGTCCCGGCCGGTGGATCTCACCCGGCTGCTGAGCAAGCGCACCCATGACGTGGTCACTGCCGCCGCGCAGTTCGCGCTCGAACGCGGCCAGCAGGACGTGGACGCGCTGCACCTGCTGCGCTCCCTGCTGGGTCAGGACCCCGCCGCGACCGCGCTGCGCCAGACCGGCGCCGACCCGCAGCAGGTGATCGCCGCCGTCGACGACCGACTGCCGGCCCCGGCCGAGCGCCAGGGCACCGACAGCGCCGGTGCGGCCGGTGCTGCAGGTGCCGCCGCGTCCCTGAACGCCTCCGCCCAGAAGGTCCTGCTGGACGGCTACCAGGTGGCCCGCGCCTTCGGTTCCACCTACATCGACCCCGAGCACGTGTTCTTCGCGCTCGTGCTCAACCACGACTCCCCCGCCGGCCAGCTGCTGGCCCAGGCCGGCATCACGCCGCAGTCGCTGCAGGCCGCCGCCCAGCAGCAGGGCCAGCCGGGCCAGCCTGGCGCCGGCACCCAGCAGCAGCCCGGACAGCCCCAACAGGTCGGGCAGGCCAGCCAGGAGGGTTCCATGCTGGAGCAGTTCGGCACGGACCTCACGGCGGAGGCCCGCGAGGGCCGGCTGGACCCGGTGATCGGCCGCTCCGAGGAGATCGAGCAGACCATCGAGATCCTGGCCCGCCGCACCAAGAACAACCCGGTGCTGATCGGTGAGGCCGGCGTGGGCAAGACCGCGATCGTGGAGGGCCTGGCCCAGGCCATCATCGCGGACGAGGTGCCCGCCCAGCTCACGGGCCGCCGCGTGATCTCCCTGGACCTGCCGGGGATGGTGGCCGGCACCCGCTACCGCGGTGACTTCGAGGAGCGGCTGACCAAGGTGATGGAGGAGATCGCCGCGGACGCCGACATCATCGTGTTCATCGACGAGCTGCACACGGTGGTCGGCGCGGGCGGCTCCGGGGAATCCGGCGGCATGGACGCCGGCAACATCCTCAAGCCGCGGCTGGCCCGCGGGGACCTGCACCTGGTCGGTGCCACCACCCTGAAGGAGTACCGCACCCTGGAGAAGGACTCCGCGCTGGAGCGCCGCTTCCAGCCGGTCACCGTGGGCGAGCCCTCGGTGGAGGACTCCGTGCAGATCCTGCAGGGGCTGGCCGGGCGCTACGCGGACCACCACCAGGTGAGCTACACGGACGAGGCGCTGCGCGCCGCCGTCGTGCTCTCGAACCGGTACATCACGGACCGGTTCCTGCCGGACAAGGCGATCGACCTGATCGACCAGGCCGGGGCCCGGCTGTCCCTGAAGCGAGGCCCGGTGTCCGACGCCGGCCCGGCGCCGGACGTGGACGGGCTGCGGTCCCAGCTCGCGGACGTGGAGGCCGAGAAGAACGCGGCGGCCAACGCCGAGGACTACGAGCGGGCCTCCGAGCTGCGGGATGAGGCCGTCCGCCTCGGCGAGCAGCTGGCCGAGGCGGTGGCCCGCCCGGCGGCCGGTGACGCCGACCGCGTGGTGGACGAGGACGCGATCGCCGAGATGGTCTCCCGCGCCACCGGCATTCCGGCGGCCCGGATGACGGAGGCGGAGAAGTCGCGGCTGGCCCGGCTCGAGGAGGAACTCCACGGCCGGGTGGTGGGCCAGGATGACGCGGTCACGGCGATCGCGAAGTCCATCCGCCGCTCCCGCACCGGGATGGCCGATCCCTCGCGTCCCGTGGGCAGCTTCCTGTTCCTGGGGCCGACCGGCGTGGGCAAGACCGAGCTGGCCAAGTCCCTGGCGCACGCCCTGTTCGACGACGAGGACGCGATGGTCCGGTTCGACATGTCCGAGTTCGGCGAGCGCCACACCGTCTCCCGCCTGGTCGGTGCCCCTCCGGGGTACGTGGGCTATGACGAGGCCGGGCAGCTGACCGAGCGGGTGCGCCGCCGCCCGTATTCGGTGGTGCTGCTGGACGAGATCGAGAAGGCGCACCCGGACGTGTTCAACCTGCTGCTGCAGGTGCTGGACGACGGCCGGCTCACCGACGGCCAGGGCCGCACCGTGGACTTCCGCAACACGGTGCTGATCATGACCTCCAACCTGGGCAGCGAGTTCCTGTCCTCGGGCGGGACGCCGCTGGGCTTCGTGTCCGGGGACGCGGAGGCCGCCCGGCGGGACGTGAAGCAGAAGGTGATGGGCCGGCTGAAGGAGTTCATGCGGCCGGAGTTCCTGAACCGGATCGACGACACCGTGCTGTTCTCGCCGCTGTCCGCCGAGGAGCTGCGCCAGATCGTGGGCCTGCAGCTGCAGGCCTCCGAGCAGCGGCTGGCCGATCAGGGCATCGCCCTGGAGGTGGACGACGCCGCCCGCGACTGGATCGCGGAGGCCGGGTACGAGCCGGCCTACGGCGCCCGCCCGTTGCGCCGGGTGATCCAGCGCGAGCTGGATGATGCGGTGGCGGACCTGCTGGTCACCGAGGCCGTGGCCGCCGGTGATGCCCTGCGCGTGAGCGTGGACGGCGGCGGGCTGTCCGTGGTGGCGGTGCCGGGCCCACGGTCCGAGGCCGCGCCGGAGGCGCTGGCCGCCTGAGCGGCTGGCCAGCAGCCCGCACACAGAACGGCCGCCCACCCTTCGAGGGTGAGCGGCCGTTCTGGTGTCAGGTCAGATCAGAGCGGGCGGACCGAGGAGGCCTGCATGCCCTTCTGGCCCTGAGTGGCCTCGAACTCGACCTTCTGGTTCTCCTGGAGCTCCTTGAAGCCCGAGCCCTCGATGGCGGAGAAGTGCACGAAGATGTCGGCGGAGTTGTCATCCGGGGCGATGAAGCCAAAGCCCTTTTCAGCGTTGAACCACTTGACGGTACCGGTGGCCATGGTGGCCTCATTTCTCTGGGTGTTCTACCCGCCGGTTTTCCGGCGGTGGCGAAGCGGTGTGTATATACCGCTTCGCAACGCCCCAGCCGGCCCGAAGGCCACCCGGTCCGCAGTGAGGACGGACTTACTGATACAACAACAACGACTTCTGGGACCAATCTACGAGATGTTCGCCGTTTGCACGAGGGGTAGTTTTCCCTTCGTTCTTTAACCACCTGCGGCCCCACCGGAACCGGTGGGGCCGCGAGTGCGTCCTAGACTCAGGACAGTCCCTTGAGACGGGCTTGGATCAGATCACTTGAGCAGGTTGCGGGAGGCCTTGGCCCACGCAGCGGTGACGTCCTCGGCGAACTGGATCTGGGCGGTGGCGGCGTCCTTCACCCAGTCGGACGTGGCGGAGCCGGCCAGCTTGCGCTGCAGGTCGAAGAGGCCCTTGGCAGCGGTCTCGTACTGATCGACGGCGGCGCGGGTGCCGGCCTTGGAGGACTCGGCCATCGCGGCGTTGAACTCCTGGATGCGGGCGGTGTTCTCCTCGAACTGCTTGCTGCCCTTCTCGAAGTTCTCGAGGGCCTTGTCCGTCATCTCGGCGGAGCCCTGACGGGCCTTCTCGGAGACGGCCTTCATCTGGGCGACGGTCTCCTCGGTCATCTTGGAGGCGTTCGCGTTGGCCTTGTCGGCGGCGGCCTTGGTGGCGGCGGCGGTCTGGGTGGTGGCCTTCGAGGCAGCAGCCTTGACCTCTTCGGCGGCGGCCTTCGTGGCGTTGGTGGCGTTGGTGTTTGCAGCAGCCATGGTGACTCCTTGGGTTGATCTCTATGGCAGCGGTTCCGATGCCTGCGTTAACAAAGTTAGCAGAACTTAGCTAACTTCTGCAATCCTGCTAATGAGCCTGTCGCGCACCGAGAGTCTGCGGCCCCACGCCGAACCCTTCATATCCGTTGATGATCAACATATGATGGAAGCCAAGGATTGGAGGCACCCATGTCCACGGTGACACCGGACCCGAAGCCAGAACAGGTGGCCCTGGAGGAGACCAGGGACTATCGCCAGATGCTCGACGCCGTTCGCCTGCTCGGTGACGCGATGGGGGCGCTGCGGCACCGCGTCTCCCCCCAGATGGCTGCCGGCGTGGCCGAGACCGAGAACGCCTGGCAGCGGATGGACGACGAGTTCGGGCTGCTGGACGGCCGCGAGGTCGCCCGGATCTCCGGCTCACGGCAGTCCACCGGCGGTTACGCCAATGACCGCCGCAAGGCCCGCTCACTGCTCGGTGTCCATCGAGGCAACGCCTACCGCTATCCCGGCTTCCAGTTCGACCGCCGGGGACACGTCTACCCCTCCGTCCAGGACGTTCTGGGGCTGGCGCTCGAGTTCAGCGTCTCCGACGAAGACGTGGCCCAGTGGTTCCTGCTCGAGGCCCCCAGCCTGGATGGGCGCCGCCCGGTGGACCTCATCGGGGATGCCGACGAGGTTCAGGCTGAGTTCCGGGACCGGTTCGGCGCGCAGTGGTAGAGGCCTCGTGGCCGACGGGGCGGCGGGAGGCGGAGACCTTCATCGTTCCGACCGGCCATCTCCTGCATCGAGTCCTGGGCGTGTCCGGTGGTCGCACGGTCACTGACTTCAACCCCGGTTTCGGGGCGTCGACCAGGTTCGCCTTCTTCCAGGACTCCGACGGGGAGACGGTTCCCGTCCTCTACGCCGCCTATTCGGCAGAGGCTGCCGTGAGTGAGACGCTGCTCCGCAACATCCCGGTGGAGGGCGGTGCGCTGCTGGAGTCTGATTACCTGAACAGTATGCTCGCCGGGTTGCGTCCGAGCCGTGACCTGCGGCTGGCCAGGTTCATGGGGACCGGCCTGCGCGCGCTCGGCACCACCCACCAGACCGTCACCTCGTCGGACCGCCGCAGCTACCCGGACACCGTCCAGTGGGCCCGGGCCGCGCACCGGTCCGGCTTCGACGGCGCGGCGTGGATGAGCAACCGGTGCAATGACACCGTTGCGGTGGTGCTGTTCGGGGACCGGCTTGCCCCCGGCGAGCTGGCTGCAGACCCCGGCGTGGCGATGATCTTCAATCGGCAGGAGGACAGGGAGTGGCTCAGTGATATGTGCCAGCCGCTGGGCATCCGGGTCCGCTGGTAGTGGCAGGTCCATGACATGAACCAGCACAACCGCGACACCCTCCAGTCCACCTGTGACGAGGTCGAGTCCTGGCTGGAGCGCGCCGCCAGGCTGTTCGACCACCGCACCCAGGTGCGGCTGGACGCGCAGGAGGCCGCCCGTCGGCTCAGCAGCCACGTCCTGGACCTCGGCACCCAGGAGCAGCAAGGCCATCAGACCGGCCAGCTCTGGCGGGCCCTCCCTCTGGGGCCCGACGACGGCACCCACCTCGCTGCCCTGGCCCGCCTGCACAGCCTGCCGGCCATCGCCCCGCATGAGGAGGAGGCCCTCGCCACCCTCTCGCGCGGCCATGAGCAGGCGATCGACCACGCCCGCAGACTCCTCGGCCTGCGTCGCCTGATCACCTTCGGCGCCTCCCGCGCCGAGGCCGAGCAGGCCGCGGCCCACCTGGTCACCTACCGCCTGTGGGCCCACACGCAGGGGCTGCCGAAGCTCCTGGACCGCCTCGAGGCCCTGCCCACCATCGCGGACCGCATCCCCACCGAGGACGCCCTCCACCCGGTCATCGGGCTGCTCCGGCACCTGCCCGAGCTCGGCACCGCCCCGGAGCCGATCCCCCGCGAGGCCACCGCCGCGCTCCCCCACGCCATGACCACCCTGGACCACGCGCTCCGCCGGGAAGGCGAGCTGCGAGCGCAGGCCCACCGGGCCGGCGTCGTGATCCGGGAGACCGAGGCCAGAGCCCTGCTGGACACCATGGACGTGGAGCGGCTCAAGGACGTCACGGCCGAGCGGCTGACCACGGGGCCGCTGGTGGACGCCGGGATCACCACGGTGCTGCAGGTCTGGGACCGCGGCACGGAGCTCGAGGCGCTGCCCGGGGTCGGCAGGACCACCGCCACCCGGCTGCGCGGAGCCGCCCGCACCCTGTGGGACCTCACGGTGGACGCCACGCCGCTGCGCTTCGACCCGGCCGACCCCACCGGACGCACACAGCAGGCCACCGAGCTGCTGCGCCGGACCCGGGCCTGGGAGCGGCTGCTGCCGCTGCGCCGGGCGACGGCCGGCCTGGCGATGGCCGAGACCCTCGCACCCTTGGCCCGGGCAATGGACGCGGCCCATCCGGTCCTGCTGGCCGGCCGGGAGCAGACCGCCGCACAGTTCACCGAGGCGGTGGCCGCCGCGGTCCAGCTGGCCGGGAAGGTCCCCCGCGAGGAAGCCGAAGAGACCGGCGGGGCAGACGAGGCGGACGCCTGGGAGGACTTCCTGGCGCGGCCGGCCGACTACTACGCGCTGTTCGCCGAGCTCGGCTTCACCACGGAGGATCCGGAGAAGACGCAGGGCGACCTGCCGGCGGAGATCGTGGAGGCCGTGCGCGCGTACCGGCTGGACACCTCGGCGCTGACGGCCTCGCTGCGCGGATACCAGAGCTTCGGGGCGAAGTTCGCGCTGGTGCAGGGCAAGGTGGTCATCGGCGACGAGATGGGCCTGGGCAAGACCGTGGAGGCCCTGGCCGTGCTGACGCACCTCGCCGCGACCGGCGGGCCTGAGAACCAGCACTTCCTGGTGGTGTGCCCGGCGGCCGTGGTCGCCAACTGGATCAGGGAGATCGAGAAGATGACCACGCTGACCGCGCACCGGTTGCACGGCCCGGAGCGGGAGGCGGCAGCGACGGCCTGGCGGCGGACGGGCGGGGTCGCGGTCACCACCTTCGCCACCCTGCGCAGCGCTGCGGGTGAGGCAGACCCAGGGCACGACGCCGGCCCGGCCGGTTCCGCAGGACCGTCCGGTCCCAGCGGGAACGGCCGGGTGCCGCTGGCGTGCGTGGTGGTGGACGAGGCGCAGTACATCAAGAACCCGCAGGCGCTGCGCTCGCAGGCGGTGGCGGAGGTGGTCGCGTGCACGGAGCGGGCGGTGCTGCTGACCGGCACCCCGCTGATGAACCGGCTCGAGGAGTTCCGGGTGCTGGTCGGCTACCTGCAGCCGGACCTGGTGGTCGACTCCCACACCCTGGCCCCGGCCCGCTTCCGGCAGCAGGTGGCTCCGGCGTACCTGCGGCGCAACCAGGAGGACGTGCTCACCGAGCTGCCCGAGCTGGTGGAGGTCGAGGAGCTGCTGCCGATGTCCGCGGCGGACGCACGGGCCTACCGGGAGGCGGTGGCGGAGGGGAACTTCATGGCCATGCGCACCGCGGCCTTCGCCGCCGGGGCCGCCTCGGAGAAGCTGCAGCGGCTGGTGGAGATTGTGGCCGAGGCCGAGGAGAACGGGCGGCGGGTCATCGTGTTCTCCTTCTTCCGGGACGTGTTGGACGCCGTGGCGGGGGCACTCGAGGGGCCGGTGTTCGGACCGCTGACCGGCTCGGTGCCGGCGGCGAAGCGGCAGGTGATGGTGGACGAGTTCTCCGCCGCCCCGGGTGGCGCCGCCCTGGTGGCGCAGGTGACCGCCGGCGGGGTGGGGCTGAACATCCAGGCCGCCTCCGTGGTGGTGCTCTGCGAACCCCAGCTCAACCCGGCCCTCGAGTGGCAGGCCATCGCCCGCGCCCGGCGGATGGGCCAGCTCGAGACCGTCCAGGTGCACCGGCTGCTCACCGAGGAGGGCGTGGACCAGCGGCTGACCGAGATGCTGGCGGTCAAGGCGGAGTTGTTCGAGCAGTTCGCCGCCGAGTCGGAGATGGCCGAGGCCGCCCCGGAGGCGGTGGACGTCTCTGAGGCGGAATTGGCCCGGGAGGTCATCGCGGCGGAGCGGGAGCGGCTACTCACCGCACTATAGATGCGGCTGATGCTGAGTAGAAGCAATAGAGCGTTCCCCTATTGTCTTTTCGCGGAGATGCTGATGTGACCTGGATCTCACTCACACCGTGCACCGAGGCCAGGAGAATCGGCACCCCCGCCTCCCCGGCTCCCCGCCGGATTCATCACAGGAGATGACATGGAACTTCGACGCACCCTGCGACCCGCTGCCGCCATCACCACCCTCGCCCTCATGTTCGGATTGACCGCTTGCGGCGGATCCGCCGAATCAGAGCCCGTCAGCGATTCGGGGAGCAGCAGCAGTGGCGCTGCCGAGGAGGTCCTCCCGCTGACCGTGGCTCGCGGCGGCGTGAACATCGAGAACGCCGTGCTCGCTGATGAGCAGGGCTTCTTCGAGGAGGAAGGCCTCGACATCGGCGAGATGCAGCTCACCGGCATGGGCGGGGCCGCCGCGAACTCCTCCGTGATCTCCGGCGAATTCGACGTGGCGGCCACCGACGCGGTGACCGTCATCCGGGCCGTGGCCGAGGGCATGCCCGTCGTCGCAGTGGCCGGCACCAAGTCAGCCGACCCGGACTACGAGGGCGAGGTCTCCGACGGCGTCGTCGTCCCGCCGGGGAGCGACATCAAGGAATGGACCGACCTGGAGGGCAAGAAGATCGGCGTCCCGGAGCTCGGCGGCCTGCCGCACATGGCCACCATGACCGGCCTGATCGAGAACGGAGTCGACCCGGATTCGGTCGAGTTCGTGCCGTTGCCGACCGACGCCCTGGTGGAGGCCGCGGCGAAGGGCCAGGTGGACGCCGTCTTCACGTTCAGCATCTTCCTCCTCTCCGCCGTGGACAGCGGCTTCACCCGCGTCGGCACGGGGGTGCGCGAGTACCTGCCCAACGCCCCGCAGGTGCTGTGGGTCGCCTCCAAGGAATTCGCCGAGAACAACCCGGAGGCCCTCGAGCGGTTCCACAACGCGATCGAGAAAGGCACCGAGTACGGCAACGAGAACGAGGAGGCCGTGCGGCAGGCCTACCACGATCACACCCAGCTGCCGGCCCCCTTCATCGATGAGCGCATGGTGCTCGAGCCCCTCAACGTCGAGTTCGACGAGGAAGGGTGGAACACCCTGCTCCAGGTGATGAAGGACGAGGGCGACCTCCGTGAGGACCTCACCTACGAGGAGATCGTCTGGGAGGGTGCCCGCTGATCGGATGGCCGCCGAAACGCTCCACCCCGACATCATGAGAGGTCTTCGACGTGACCGTGACTGACATCCAGCGTGCCCCCGCCCGGGCCCCGGCCGGCGCCCGCACATCCAGCGAGCCACGGCTGGGCGGGATCGGGGTCACCCCCTGGAGGATCCTGGTCTTCGGAGCAGGCATCGCCCTCTGGTACCTGATCCACCTGACGGGGGTCTTCCCCGCCACGCTCCTCCCCAGCCCGATCGCCGTATTCATGGAGTGGGCCCAGGCACTGGTGACCGGTAGCTTCTGGTCGATCCTGGGCGACACCCTCGCCGGTGCCCTGGTCGGCCTCGCCTTCGGGATCGTGGCGGGGATCCCCTTGGGGATCCTGACGGGGCGATTCGTGGCCGCCGAGCTGTCGGTGCGGTTCCTCGTCGACTTCGGCCGCGCGTTTCCGGCGGTCGCACTCGTCGCGGTGCTCCTGCTCATCCTCGGGCGCGGCATCGAGGTGAAGGTGGTGCTGGTCTTCGTCGCGGTGGTGTTCATCATCATCCTGCAGACCCAGCACGGTGTCCGCAGCGTGAGCGCCTCGATCGTGGACACCACCCATGCGTTCCGGATCCGCGGGGGGCTCTTCGTGCGCAAGGTGCTGCTACCCAGCGCCGCTCCCTCCATCCTGGCCGGGCTGCGCCTGGCGGCCTCCGTGGCAGTCCTCGTCACGATCTCCACGGAGGTCCTGACCGGCGCACCCGGACTCGGGGCGAGCATCGCCGAGGCCCAGGTCGGGGGCAACTCCGCTCTCGCCTACGCCTACATCGTCTATGCCGGACTGCTGGGCTACGCCGTGAACATGGGGCTCGGGTGGGCTCAGGGCCGGCTGCTGCGCTGGCAGCCCCAGGGATCGGGAGACTGACATGGGTACCAAGACCTACTCACCGCTGGCCTCGGTGCTGCTGCAGGCCTGGCTGCCGGTGACGCTGATCCTGCTGTGGTTCGCCGCGTCCGCCTCCTCCACCTCGGTGTTCTGGCCGCCCCTGACCGAGATCCTCGGCACCATGGGCCAATGGGCCAGCAGTGGCGGGCTCTGGAGCGATGCGCTGTTCAGCTTCGGCAACTACTTCCTGGCGCTGCTCCTGTCCCTGGTGGTCGGGCTTGCCCTCGGCACGGCGATCGGGCTGATGCCCCGGGTCGGCCTCATCCTGGACCCCTACCTGGACTTCTTCCGGTCCCTGCCGAACGTGGTCTTCGTCCCGATCATCATCCTCACGCTCGGGATCGGGCGGGAGCCGAAGGTGTTCCTCATCTTCATCGCCTGCGTGTGGCCCATCCTGCTCAACTGCATCGTGGGCGTGCGCTCCATCCAGCCCGCCATCTTCGAGGCGTCCCGGGCCTACCGGATCCCCTTGCGTCTGCAGATCCCCAAGGTCGTGCTCGCCGGCGCGCTGCCGCAGATCGCGGTGGGCGTCCGGCTGGCCATCACCATCGGGATCGTGATGCTGGTGGTCAGCGAGATGTACGGCGCCACCGAGGGGGTCGGGTACTTCATCCTGCAGAGCGGCCAGCGGTTCCAGCTCGCCGCCGCCTGGGCAGGGACCCTGCTGGTCGGGGTCATCGGCTGGGTCTTCACCTCCCTCTATGCCCTCGCCGAGCACCGGCTGCTGCGGTGGAACCGCGAGCAGGACGCCGGCCCCACCACCCGCCCCCGCAAAGGAGCACGCGCATGACCTCCCAGACCCTCGCCACCGACCTCGCCCTCTCCGCCCAGCACGTCAGCAAGGCCTTCGGCACCGGAGCGGAGAAGGTGGTGGTCATCGACGACCTCCACCTCGAGATCCAGCCCGGTGACGTGACCTGCCTCGTCGGCCCCTCCGGGGTCGGCAAGACGACCCTGCTGAGACTGCTGGCCGGGCTGGCGGCGCCCACCTCGGGGCAGGTGTCCCTGGGCGGCACGCCGATCACCGGGGCGGTCGAGGAGATCGCCGTGGTCTTCCAGGACTACCGCGGTTCGCTGATGCCGTGGATGCGGGTGCTGCAGAACGTCGCCTTCCCGTTGGAGGGGCAGGGCGTGGCCAAGGCGGAACGGCTGGAGCGCGCGGCCGCCGCCCTCGAAGTGGTCGGCCTGACAGACAGCGCCCACCGATACCCGTGGCAGCTCTCCGGCGGCATGCAACAGCGGGTCGCGATCGCCCGGGCCCTGGCCTACGAGTCACCGATCCTGCTGATGGACGAGCCCTTCGGGTCCCTGGACGCCCAGACCCGGTTCGAGCTGGAGGACCTGGTCCTGAGGCTGAGGCGGGACCTCGGCATCACGATCGTGCTGGTCACCCACGATATCGACGAGGCGGTCTACCTGGGCGACCGAGTCGTCGTCTTCGGGGGGCGGCCCTCGCGGATCGTCGACGACATCGCCGTGCCCCTGGGCCGGGAGCGCAGCCAGCTGACCACCCGGGCCGAGCCCGTGTTCATCGAGCTGCGCACCCGGGTGCTGGACGAGATCCAGCGCTGCGGCCTCAAGGCCTCCCCCCGGTAGCGGCGCCCGGTCACCCCGGGTGCGCGCCGCCGTCGTGATCCTCGAAGCCGATGCGAGCCGCGGTGAACACCTCACGCAACCACCGGTGCTCCGGATCGGGCTCATGCACCGGGTGCCACCACAGTGCGTTCAACAGCGGCACCGCGTTGAACGGCAGCTCGAGCACCTGGACGTCCCCCATGCGCTGGGCGAGCGGGGAGAGATGGCGCTGGATGATCGCCAGGCGCTCGGTGTGCTCCACGAACAGGGGCAGCATCACGAAGCTCTCCGCCACCGCCTCGATCCAGGGGTTCACCCCCAGCTGCTCGAGCTGGCGCCCCACGGAGGTGAACGCGAAGCGGGTGCGGTAGGTGAAGACCCAGGGGGATTCGGAGAGCACCTCCATGGTGAGCCCGCCGGCGACCCGTTCATTGCCGGTGGCGGCGATGGCCACCCAGTCGTCCCGGATGACGTCCAGGTGCGGCAGTTCGGAGACCACTCCGTGGGGCAGCACGAGCGCGTCGATCGAGGGCAGCCGCAGCAGCACCTCGTCCATGGTCTCCGGCGAGGAGGGCACGAAGTGCATCCGGACGTGGGGCGCCTGCTGGTGGGCGATCCGCGTCACCCGCGGCGCGATCGTGGCCAGCGAGTAGTCGGAGCAGTGGATGATGAACTCGCGCTCGGACTCCGTGGGATCCCACCGGGACTGGCTCTCGAACACCCGGCGGGTGGCATCCAGCGCCACGGTGGTGTGCTCGGCCAGCCGCACGGCCAGCGGCGTGAGCTCATAGGTGTTGCCCCGCCGGGCCAGCAGCTGATCGTCGAAGTGCCGGCGGAGCTTGCCCAGGGAGGCGCTCAGCGAGGGCTGGCTCAGCTGCAGCCGGGCCGCCGCCCGCGTGACGTTCCGCTCGGTGAGCAGGGCGTCCAGCGCCACGAGCAGGTTCAGGTCGAGGCGTGAGAGCAGGCGCTCGTCCGGCATGGCCGCGGCCTCCTTCTGTCGATTTCTGTCGATTTCCGTCGATTCCCGTCGACTGCGGCCGGCTGCGGCCGAGCGCTCCCGACCTTCCGGTCAGGCTATCAGCGATGCCGATAGTTGGGATATGCATTCCGGGCTTCACTGATGATGTGACGCCGACCACTATAGAACCAACGAGGCCCAACCGGGCCATGGCCCACTCCGGGCACTGAAAGGACCGAGGATGACCACGCTTCTCTCCCACCTGTCGTACGTCGCGTTGACCACCCCCGATGTCGAGGCATCGGTGGACTTCTACGTCAACAAGGTCGGTCTCACCGAGGTCGCCCGCCAGGACGGTGCCGTCTACCTGCGTTGCTGGGGCGACTACTACACCTACAGCCTGGTGATCCAGCACGGTGACGAACCCTCCCTGGCCACCATGGCCTGGCGCACCACCAGCCGCGAGGCCTTGGACGAGGCCGTGCAGCGCATCGAGGCCGCCGGCGTCACCGGTGAGTGGTTCGACGGCCTGGACATCGGCCGCGCCTACCGCTTCGTGGGACCGTGGGGCCACTCGATGACCCTGCACTGGGACGCCCGGCATTTCCGCTACGAGGAGGGCGAGCTCGCCTCGGTCTTCCCGGACCGCCCCCAGCGGCGCAGCCGGGTGGCCGGTGCCCCCCGCCATCTCGACCACGTCACCGTCTGCGCCAGCGACGTGGACGCCTTCGCCGCCTGGTACAGCGAGGTACTGGGCTACCGGATCATGGCCCGCACGGTGCTGGAGGACATCCCCCTCTCGGTGTTCTCGGTGATCACCACCAACGAGAAGTCCCACGATCTGGGCATCGTGCTCGACGGCTCGGAGCGCGCCGGACGCATCAACCACTTCGCGTTCTGGGTGGACACCCGCGAGGAGATGCTGATCGCCGCGGACTCGCTGCTGGAGGACGGGGTGCGCATCGAGTACGGCCCCACCATCCACGGCATCGGCGAGCAGTCGTTCCTGTACTACCGCGAGCCCTCCTCCATGCGGATCGAGCTCAACACCGGCGGCTACCGCAACTACGTGCCCGACTGGGACGCGAACACCTGGAAGACGTCCCAGGGCTCCTACGACATCTACCAGAACAGTCCCATGCACGCGTCCCTGAGCGAGTCCTTCCCGCCGGCGAACGGACCCAGCGCCTCGGAGGAGGGCATCACCGAGGAGGTCCGCGACCAGTTGGCCGCGAAGTCCGCAGGGGTCACCGAATGACCAGCACGACGCCGGCCCCCGGCACCGGATTGACCGCACCGTTCGCGGTGGCCCGCTTTCGGGACGGGGACGGCGACGGAGACGACGGCGGCACGGCGCGCCTCGGCCTCGTGGCCGGCGAGCGCATCCGTGCCCTCGACGAGGCGGACCTCGGCGCACCGGACCTCAACGCCTTCCTGGCCGCCCCCGACTGGGACCGGCTCGGCCGGCTCGTCGACGAAGGCACGGGTACGGGCGCTGGCTCGGGCACGGACAGTCCCTGGCGGCCCCTGGCCGAGGTCACGCTGACGGCACCGGTCCAACCGCGCCAGGTGGTCCAGGCCGGGGCGAACTACCGGACCCACGTCATCGACCTCGTGGTGGCCCACGCCCCGACGTCTGACACCCGGCCCGAAGTCGAGATCCGCGAGGACGCGGCCCGGATGATGGATGAGCGCGCCGCCACCGGGGAACCGTACTTCTTCATCGGCCTGCCCACGGCGGTCGTCGGCGACGACGTCCCGCTGGTGTTGCCGTCCTATAGCGAGCAGCACGACTGGGAGCTGGAGCTGGCCGTGGTGATCGGCCGGGAGGGGTTCAGGATCACCCCCGAGGAGGCGATGGACCACGTGGCCGGCTACACCATCTGCAACGACATCACCACGCGGGACCGCGTGTTCCGTGAGGACTCGAAGGGCATCGGCGCGGACTGGTACCGCTCCAAGAACGCCCCGGGGTTCCTGCCCACCGGCCCGTTCCTGGTCCCGGCAGGCTTCGTGGAGCCCCACAACCTGGCCATCACCCTGGACCTGAACGGCGAGCGCATGCAGGATGCCGTCACCTCGGACCTGCTGTTCGACGTGCCCGCGCTGATCTCCGCGGCCTCGTTGAACATGCCGCTGCTTCCCGGGGACCTGCTGCTGACCGGCAGCCCTGCCGGCAACGGCGCCCACTGGGGGCGGCTGCTGCGGGATGGCGATGTCATGGAGGGCTCGGTCCAGGGCCTGGGCACCCAGAGGGTCCGTTGTATCGCTGAGAGTGCAGGAGGAAGCAGATGAGCTCGCTGTCTGAGAACCCGGC
This sequence comes from Citricoccus sp. NPDC055426, assembly GCF_040677445.1. Lineage (NCBI taxonomy): Bacteria > Bacillati > Actinomycetota > Actinomycetes > Micrococcales > Micrococcaceae > Citricoccus > Citricoccus sp. NPDC055426. The sequence continues at coordinate 459,588 of NZ_JBFARZ010000001.1, read as the reverse complement.
GGACCTGGATCCGACCGATCCGACCGGCGAGGTCGGCGTGCGGGCCGAGGCGTACCGCAACTGGGGGCGGTGGGGCGAGGACGATGCCCTGGGGACCCTGAACTTCATCGACGCCGCCAAGCGCCTGGAGGCCGCCCGCCTGGTCACGGAGGGGCTGACCGTCTCGCTCGGCCAGGAGTTCAACGAGGACGGCCCGCAGAAGGGGTGGAAGAAGCGCAACAACCCGGTCCACACCATGACCGGCACCGGCCTGGACGCCGAGCGCAACCCCGGGGTCCACCCGCACGGGATCGGCGGGGCGGACGACCTGATCGTGATGCCCCTGCAGTGCTCCACCCAGTGGGACGGCCTCGGCCACATCTTCGACCACGGGTACGCCTGGAACGGGCGCCGAGCCGGGGACGTCGTCACCACCCAGGGTGACCAGGTCACCGGGATCGAGCACGCCGCCGCCGTCATCGTCTCCCGGGGTGTGCTGCTCGATCTGGGCCGGCACCTGCGCCCGGAGACCGGTGAGCTGGAGGACGGCTATGCGATCACCACCGAGGACCTTCAGGCCTGCCTCGCCGCCCAGGGCGTCTCGTCCGCCGTCGGCCGGGGAGACATCCTGTTGGTCCGCACCGGTCAGCTCGCCCGCGTCCGCCGCCAGGGCTGGGGTGACTATGCCGGCGGGCCGGCCCCCGGGCTGTCCCTCACCACCGCCGGGTGGCTGCATCGCAGCGAGATCGCCGCGATCGCCACGGACACGTGGGGTTTCGAGGTGCGTCCGAACGAGTTCCACGATTCCTTCCAGCCCCTGCACCAGGTCGTCATCCCCAACATGGGACTGACGGTCGGTGAGATGTGGGACCTGGAGGGGATCGGGCAGGCCTGCGCCGAGCGCGGACGGTATGAGTTCCTGCTCTCGGCGCAGCCGCTGCCCATCACCGGTGCCGTCGGTTCGCCCCTCAATCCCATCGCCCTGCTCTGAGATTCTCCCCCCGGCATCACCAGGCCCATTGAGGCAGAGAGAGGTACTGATCATGACCGCAGTGAACAGGGTCGCCGTCGTCGGCACCGGAGTGAGCGGACTGGCCGCGGCCATCCAACTGGCCCGGGCCGGCGTCGTGGTGGAGGTCTTCGAGGCGAACGCCGAACTGAGCGCCCTGGGTTCGGGGATCTCGCTGCAGGGCAACGCCCTGCGCGCGTTCGCGGAGCTGGGCGTGTGGGAGGAGGCCAGCGCGGCCGGGTTCCCCTTCGACGGGATGGGGATGCGGGCCCCCGGCCCGCAGGCCCCGGTGATCGCCCGCCGGGAGGAGGGCGAGGATCCGGCGTCCGGGTTGCCCTCCGCCATGGGGATGCCGCGGGCGGACCTCACCCGCATCCTGCACGATCACGCCGTCCGGGCCGGCGCCACCGTCCGGTTCGGGCAGCGGGTGACCGGCGTGAACGTGACCGAGGACCACGCCGAGTTGCTCCTGGAGTCGGGACCGGCGGGCCGCTACGACCTGGTGATCGGAGCCGATGGCCTGCACTCGACCGTGCGCACGGCCCTGGGCATCTCGGCCGAGCCCGAGCACACCGGAATGGGGATCTGGCGGGCCTTCGTCTCCCGGCCGGCCGAGGTCCAGTTCACGGAGCTGTACTACGGCGGGCCCTGCTACATCGCCGGGTACACCCCCACCGGCCAGGACTCCATGTACGCGTTCCTGGTGTCCGATGCGGGGGACCATTTCGGTGCCACCGCCGAGGAGGGCGCCGCCGCCATGATCGAGCAGAGCCGGGCCTACGGCGGGCCCTGGGACCAGGTGCGGGCCGATCTGGCCGCCGGGAACGCGCAGGTGAACTACACCTGGTTCACCCAGCATGTGGTCCCCGGCCGGTGGAACCGCGGCCGCGCGGTGATCATCGGGGACGCCGCGCACTCCTGCCCGCCCACCATCGCCCAGGGAGCGGCGCAGGGGTTGGAGGACGCCCTGGTCCTCACGGAGCTGCTCGTGGAACGCGCGGCCCTGGACGAGGACCTGTGGGAGGAGTTCCATGCCCGCCGCGTGGAGCGGGCCACCGCCATCGTGGACGCCTCCGTGCAGTTGGCCGAATGGCAGCGGGACGGCCAGGATCACTCCGCGGACGTGCCGGGGCTGCTCGGCGGCGTGGCCCAGCGAGTGGCGGTGCGGGCATGATCGTCGATGTGCACGCCCACGTGCTGCTGCCCTCCCTGCATGAGGAGGTCGTCCGCCGGGCCCCGGAGGGCGTGGCCGCGGCCGCCGAGCTGGACCACCGCCGCAACGGGGCGGCCAGCCAGCAGGTGTCCGGCCCCATGGTGGCCGCCCGGATCCCCCGGCTCATCGACGTGGCCGAGCGGCTGCGGATCATGGACGAGCAGGGGGTGGACCGCCAGTGGGTGAGCGCCTCCCCCAACCACTACTACCCCTGGGCTGAGGAGGACCTCGCCGTGTGGGCCTGCACGGAGGCGAACCGGCTGATCGCCGAGCACGTGGCCCAGGCGCCGGAGCGGCTCACCGGGCTCGGCCTGGTGCCGCTGCAGTGGCCCGAGCGCGCCCGGCAGCTGCTGGAGGACGCCGTGCTCGGCCGCGGACTGCTCGGGGTGGAGATCTCCTCCGCCGCCGGGGACGTGGAGCTCTCGGACCCACGACTGGAACCGTTCTGGGCGCGGGCCGCCGAACTCGGCTGCCCGGTGTTCGTGCACCCCTTCGGCTGCACGCTCGATGAACGCCTGGACCGGTTCTACCTGGTCAACACGGTGGGCCAGCCGGTGGAAAACGCGGTCGCGCTGTCCCACCTGATCTTCGGTGGCGTGCTGGACCGCCACCCGGGCCTGCGGGTGGTGGCCGCCCACGGCGGCGGGTACCTGCCCACGGCGATCGGGCGCTCGGACCACGCGTGGCGGGTCCGTCCGGATGCCCAAGGCTGCGAGCACCCGCCCTCGCACTACCTGACGCGGATCTGGTTCGACACCGTGGTGCACGATCCCCGTGCCCTGCAGCAGCTGATCGAGGTGGCCGGGCACTCCCAGGTGTTGATGGGCAGCGACTATCCCTTTGACATGGGCAGCGAGGACCCGGTCGGATTCCTCCGCACGGCCGGGTTGGATCCCGAGATCGAACGCGCGGTGCTCGGCGGCAACGCCACCGAGCTGGAGACGCCGCAGACCGCCGCACTGCACAGCGCAGCACGGCAGGAGACAGCAGAAGGAGGGAAGCGATGAGGATCGCACGCTGGACGCACGGTGACACCCACGGCGAGGGCTTCGTGATCGAGGACGCGGTGGTGCCGTTCCCCGAGGGGGCCACGGTGCGCGAGGTCCTGGCGGCCGGGCTGGCGGCCGCGGCCGACCTCCACGGCCGGGCCGACCCAGCCGACGGCGTCCCGCTGACCGAGGTCACCCTGCTGGCGCCCCTGGTGCCCGCGGCGGTGCGCGACTTCGCCGTCTTCGAGGAGCACGTGGAGGGCATGAGCGCCGATGCGAATGGTGACCCCCAGGTGGGAGAGGCCTGGTACGAGTCCCCCACCTTCTACTTCACCAACCCGCACCAGATCTTCGGCACCGGCCAGACGATCACTCCCCCGGCCACCGAACGGCTCGACTTCGAGCTCGAGATCGCCGTGGTGGTCGGCGGGGTGGACGGGCGTCCCGGCACCGACCTCGGCGTGGACGAGGCCGCCGAGCACGTGTTCGGCTACCTGATCATGAACGACTGGTCCGCCCGGGACATCCAGGCCGCCGAGATGCGCGGCCATCTGGGCCCGGCCAAGGGCAAGGACTTCGCCACCTCGCTCGGACCGTGGATCGTCACCGCGGACGAGATGGCGCCCTTCCTGGACGACGAGGGCTTCCTGGCCGTCCGGGCCGAGGTGTACGTCAACGACGAGCTCATCGGGGCGGACCTGGTCGCCAACATGGCCTGGACCTTCCCCGAGCTGCTCGTCTACTCCTCCCGGGCCTCCCGCGTGGTTCCCGGGGACGTCCTCGGCTCCGGGACCGTGGGCAACGGCGGCTGCCTGGGCGAGCTCTGGGGCAAGGCCGGCGGTGACCTGGTCCCGCCGCCGCTGCAGGAGGGGGACGTGGTCCGCATGGCCGTCGAGGGACTCGGCGAGCTGACCGGGACCGTGGGGGCCTCCCGTGCGCCGCATCCGCTGCCGCCCGCCCGGTCCCGCCCGGCGCCACGCGCCCGGCACCGGCGGGACTGAGCGGCCCGCCCTGTATCGTCCTGCCCAGCACCACCCTTCACGGTGGAGGGGTGGCTGACCGGCGAGGAGCACCCATGTCACAAGAGGGAATCAACCGCGGAGGCGGGGCCCTGTTCCGCGGGGACACCCAGGACGGGCTGCTGCACCGGGCGTTCCTGCGCGGTGCGGGATTCTCGGCCGAGGACGTCCGCCGCTCGCCGGTGATCGGCATCGCCAACACCGCCAGCGAGCTCAACCCCTGCAATGCCGGGCTGGACGAGCTCGCGGCCGAGGTGAAGGCAGGGGTCCGGGCCGCCGGGGGCCAGCCCCTGGAGTTCCCCACGATCTCGATCTCCGAGCCCTTCTCCCGCCCCTCGTCCATGTACCTGCGCAACCTGATGTCCATGGATGTGGAGGAGATGGTCCGCGCCTCCCCCCTCGACGGCGTGGTGCTGCTGGGCGGCTGCGACAAGACCATCCCCGCCCAGATCATGGGGGCGCTCAGCGCCGGGGTGCCCGCCATGGTGGTGGCCGCCGGGCCGCGCCCCGTCTCCTGCTTCGGGGCGAACCGTGAGTTCACCGTGGATGACGTCTGGCCGCTGTGCGAACAGCGGCGGGTCGGAGAGCTCGACGACGGCGCCTGGATGGCGCTGGAGGGCAGCGTCAACGTGGGGGTCGGCACCTGCAACGTGATGGGCACGGCCACCACCATGGCGGCGGTGGCCGAGGTGCTGGGCTTCGCCCTGCCGGGCTCGACGCTGCCGGCGGCGGCCAGCGCGTCTCGCCGCGCGCTGGCGCGCTTGACCGGGGAGGCGATCGTGGCCGCCGTCGGGCGTGGGCAGCTGCCCACCGAGCTGGTGACGCTGGAGTCCCTGGAAAACGCGTTCCGGGCCATCACGGCGATGGGCGGCTCCACCAATGCCGTCATCCACCTGGAGGCGATCGCCGGGCGCGCCGGACTGCGGATCGGGCTCGAGCGGCTGGACGAGTGGTCCCGGACCACCCCGGTGCTGGCCGACGTCCGGCCCGGTGGACGTTACCTACTGGAGCACCTGGACCAGGCCGGCGGCGTGCCGGAGGTGCTGCGGCGGCTCGGCGACAGGATCCACGGCGAGGCCCCGGCGGCCGGTGGCCGTACCTGGGGCGAGGTCCTGGACGCCACGCCCCCGCCGGAGGGCCACCCTGCGTTGCGCACCGCGCAGGACCCGGTGGCACCGCGCGGTGCCCTGCGGCTGATGCGCGGCACCCTCGCCCCGGACGGCTGCGTCATGAAGCTGGCCGCGGACGCCCCGGCCCGGCACCGGGCCCGCGTGGTGGTATTCGACGGGCTTCAGGACCTGCACGCCCGGATCGACGACTCGGAGCTGGACGTGGAGGCCTCCACCATCCTGGTACTGCGCGGCCTCGGCATGGTCGGGGCCCCGGGGATGCCGGAGGTCGGCCACCTGCCCATCCCCGCGAAGCTGCACCGCCAGGGGGTGCGGGACATGGTGCGGATCTCCGATGCCCGGATGAGCGGCACCTCCACCGGGTCCGTGGTGCTGCACGTCAGCCCGGAGTCCGCGGTCGGCGGGCCGCTGGCCCGGTTACGCACCGGAGACGAGGTGGTGATCGACGCCGGCACCGGCGAGCTCAACCACTGCGTGCCCGAGAAGGAGTTCGCCGCCCGGGCACCGGTGGCGCCCCCGCCCGTGCCGGCGCGGGGCTTCGCCCGGCTGCAGGCCCAGCACGCGCTGCAGCCGCACGAGGGGTGCGACCTGGACTTCCTGGTCGCACCGTCGGTGGGGTCGGAGGGATCATGACCGCGCTGGGGTTCATCGGCGCCGGCGCCATGGGCGAGCCCATGGCCCGTCGCCTGCAGCAGTCCGGCCACGACGTGCTGGTCTGGGCGCGCCGCCCCGAACGGGCTCGGGAGCTTCAGGAGGCCGGGCTGGGCACCGGGACGCTTCAAGAGGTGCTCGGCCGCCCGGTGCTGGTCAGTTGCCTGCTGGACACGGCGGCGGTGCGGGAGGTCTACCTCGACGGCGGCCCGGGCTCCTCCGCGCTGCAGGCCGGGCTGGTGATCGAGCACGCGACGATCGACCCGGGCGTCTCCCGGGAGGTCGCCTCGTCCTTGGCGGCGCGGGGCATCCACTACGTGGACGCTCCGGTGTCCGGCGGACCGGCGGGGGCCGCGGACGGCACCCTCGTGACGATGTGCGGCGGCACCGAGGAGGCTCTGGCCGCAGCCCGTCCGTTCCTTGAGGCCACGTGCGCCCGGATCGTGCCCGTGGGTGGGCCAGGGTCCGGGGTAGCCATCAAGCTGGTGAACCAGCTGCTCGTCGCGGCCCACTCGGTGGCCGCGGCGGAGGCGGCGGCCCTGGTGCGGGTTCTGGGGATCGACCCCGAGGTGGCGCTGGACGCCCTGATGGGCGGCTGGGCCGCGTCACGCCGCCTGGAGCTGCAGTTCACCGACGGGGTGCGGGGCCAGAATGCCCCGGACGGGGCCGGCCTGGAGAAGTTCCTCGAAGTGTTGGACCTGGTGGACGAGGCCCTGGACGGGGCGGGGATCTCCAGTGCCCTGATGCCGGGTGTCCGGCGCACCTGGGAGGCCGCGGCCGCAACGCACCCCGAGGATTCCTTCGCGGCACTGACGGAGGCCTACGGCCACGAGCCGGAGGGCACACCTGAGGGACGGGGGCCGGGGAGAGGCTGAGCCGGCCCGGGGGTCACCGGGGCGTGGCCAGGGTGTCGGCCAGTGCCTCGGCGAAGCGCGCGATGTCCTCGGAGGTGTTGTAGAAGTGCGGGGAGACGAGGAGCCGTCCGGCCTTGTCGGACGCCGAGACCTTGCGCTGCTGCAGCTCGCGCGCGACCGCCGCGGAGTCGCCCACGTCCTCAAGGGCGACGATCCCCGCCCGCGCATCACGCGGCGTGATCGATCCGACCCCGATCCCTTCCAGCGCGGTGAAGACCTCGCCGGCGAGCTGGTCGACGCGGGCGTAGATGTTCGACCAGCCGAGGCCATCCAGGTATTCGAGCGTCGCGTCCAGGACGTACAGGCCCGGGAAGTTCGGCGCAGCGTAGTTGAACGAGGTGCTGGGCGCCGGATTAACATAGCTGCGGAAGATCGGCGTGAGCGCCTCCCGGGCGCGTTCGCGGAAGACACCGACCGCGGTGCCGAAGCCGGACATCAGCCACTTGAAGACCCCGGCGCCGTAGACGTCCACGTAGCTCAGGTCCACGGGCACCGCGCCAAGCGCCTGGATCCCGTCCACCACCAGTAGGGCGTCCACGTCCCGGCACGCACGGCCCAGGCGGTTCAGGTCCAGCATCGTCCCGGTCCACGGATGCACGTGCGACACCGAGACGATCCGGGTGCGCGGCGTGATCGCCTCGAGCACCTGCTGCTCACGCCGGCTGGGCGCCGTCGGCTGGACGCGCACGATGTCCACGCCCGCGGCTTCAGCGTTCGACCACGGGAGGACGTTGCAGGGGTAGTCGTCCGCGAGCACCACGATCTCGTCCCCGCGGTGCCAGGCCACACTGTTCGCGGCGAGGTTGATGACCTCGCTGGTGTTGCGGAAGAACTCGACGTCCTCCTCCGGCACCCCCAACAGCCGAGCGGCCCGCTGCCTCGCACCCTGGAGGGGACGGTGCCACCTCGGCTGCGCATCGCACCCGAGCAGCGCCACGTCGCGGTAGTACTGACCGGCTGCATCCGCCGCACCGGGGAAGGCGAGGCCCGCCCCCGCGGACTGGAGGTAGACCCATCCTTCGCGATAGGCGAAATCACGCGCGACGCTTGCCGACCAGGTATCCACGGTTAGTCTCCTTTTCCAGACACACTTGACGTGTTCCACACGGGCGTCAACGCCCGTTTCGTGGGACGGAAATATCCCGTGACTCTCGGAAGACCATCGGTCCTTTTCCGCCCCATGGAATCGGAATGTGGACGCGTCCTGGACCTGACTAGCGTGGGGAAATCCGCCTCCAGCCGACCTCCGGCGAGGGGCGTAGCGATCACGGTCGCCGTCACGGGTGACACCTGACCACGAACCACTGAAGGAGAGGGACATGAGACGAGAGATTCGCGCCGAGAAGGTCCATGAGCCGCTCGGTCACTACACCGACGCGGTGCAGTTCGGGGAACTGCTCTACTTGTCGGGGTGCGGCCCGACCGGCATGAACCATGAGGTGGTCGGGGGTGACGACATCGACGCCCAGGCCCGCCAGGTCTACCTGAACATCGGCAACATACTGGAGGCCGCCGGGGCGCGCGCCCAGGATGTCCTGTCTGTGACGACCTACCTCACCGACGCCGCCGACGCTCGTGCGGTCGACGGCGCCAAGCGCGAGTTCTTCGGAGAGGCACGCACCGCGAGCGCCACGGTCATCGTGGCCGATCTGCTGGTGCCCGGCGCCAGGGTCGAGGTGCAGGCGGTCGCGCGCATCCCCTCCGAACGCTGAGCGCGGGGATGACGGGGCTCGACGACGGCCGGCTGGCCGGAATCCGCGCGGACTTCCCCTATCTGGCCGATCGCGCCTACCTCAACTCCGCGGGGGCCGGGTTGGCCTGGCGGGGGCAGTCGGCCGCGGCGGCCGCCTACTACGACGACGTCGCCAGCAGGGGCGCGGACGGCCAGCGCCTGTGGATGGACCTGGGTGCCCGGGCCCGGGAGCGCGTGGCGAGACTCCTCGGGGTCCCCGTGGAGGATGCGAACTTCTTCCGCAACACCACGGAGGTGATCAACCTCGCCGCCCTCAGCGTCGACTGGCGCGCCGACGACGAAGTCGTCGTCGCCGCCGACGAGTTCCCCTCCGTGGCGTGGCCGTGGGTGCGGGCGGAGGCGACCGGCGGCCGCGTCGTCCGGGTCGACCCGGGGGCGGAGTCCCAGCGCGAGGACCGGCTCCTGGCGGCGATCACGACGCGGACCCGGGTGGTCGCGGTCTCGCACGTGAACACGGTGACGGGCACCCGGCTCGATCTCGACCGGTTGGGACGGGCGTGCCGCGAGGTCGACGCCCTGCTCGTGGTGGACGGCATCCAGGCGCTGGGGGCGATCCCCGTCGGCCTCACCCACGTGGACGTCTATGCCGCCGGGGTGTTCAAATGGCTGCTGTCCAGCTTCGGCACCGGGATCGGGGTGTTCCGGGAGCGGGCACGGGAGATGCTCACCCCGGCCTACCGCGGCTATCGGAACAGGCCCCCGAGCACCGACTTCGGCTACGCCGATCCGAACTATCCAGGCCTGTACGTCCTGGACGCCACGCTGGAGTTCCTCGGCGGAGTGGGATGGCCCGTGATCCATGGCCGTGTGGAGGACCTGACGCGGCGGGCGGCGGATGCGGTCCGCGCGCTCGGGATCGAACCGATCACCCCGGCGGATGCGCAGGCCGGGATCGTCAGTTTCACCGTCGAGGATCCCACCGCCATCACGGCCGAGTTGCTGCGCGGCGGCGTCCACGTGGTGGAGAAGATGGACACCATCCGCGTCTCCCCGCACTTCTACAACACGAGTGCCGACGTGGATCGATTCGCCGAGGCGCTCGGGGTCGCGCTGGCCGACCGGTGACGCGAGAGGCTCACGGCCCAGCGGGGCAGCCCGGCGATCTCCTGGGCCACGTCTCATCACCTGCTCAGCGCGCGGGGTGGAGTTCGTCGTCGATGTATCCCGGACGGCTCGCCCGGAAACCGGTGATGGCCATGAGCACTGTTCCGGCAACCAGCAGCAACAGGATGAGGGACCACTGGCCGCTGAGGTCGTAGAGGATGCCGACGAACAGCGGGCCCGCCGCCGCCACGAAGTAGCCGAACGGCTGGACGAACCCGGACAACCGGGCGGTGACCAGCGCGGTCCGACTCCGGGCAGTGATCAGGGCCAGTGCCGTGGGGAAGCAGAACCCTCCGAGCCCGAGCAGCACGGCCCACAGCAACGGCATCGTCTGCGGAGCGAGGTATAGCCCCAGGTAACCCGCAGCGGCCAGCGCGGAGAACAGCACGGGGAACAGGGTCAGGTTGCGCAAGCGGTTGATGAGGAACGGCATGACCAGGCCACCGATGATGTTCAGCCCCCCGATCAGGGCCAGGGCCACCGCACCGACCGAGGCCGATGCCCCGCTGTCGATGTAGATCTTCGGCAGCCACCCCATCTGGACGTAGGCGTTCATGGACTGCAGACCGAAGAACGCCATGAGGAACACGGCCGTCGGCGCCCGCCACAGTGAAACGCCCGAACCGCTGGGCGCTCCGCCGCCGATGGGTTCATCCGGGCCGCCGGGCGCGTCCGCCGCCACGCCGACCGACGGGAAGTCGACGCCGGTGCGTGCTGTCACGAGCATCCAGACGACTACCTGTACGGCGGCGATGGAGGCCCAGACGAACAGCGCCCACTGCCAGGCGTCGACTCCGTGGAAGGGCAATGCGCTCAAGGGTCCGATCGCGCCCGAGACACCGAGGAAGGAGGTGTAGACGGTCATCAGAGCCACGGTGCGGTGCCGGCCGTGGTTCTTGATCCAGGCAGGCAGGAGGACGTTGGCCAGCGCGATCCCCGCAACCACCAACGCGGTGAGGATGATGAACACCCAGAACTGCCCCACCCAGGGGCGTGCCGCCAGGCCGATGAGGGTGAGGACCATGCCGGCCGTCAGCGCCCCGCTCAGTCCCAGCCGTCGCGCCACGGGGACCGCAGCGAGGCCCATCAGGGCGAAGAACAACCCCGGGATGGCCGTGATGACCCCCGCCATCCAGCCGGCGGCACCGAAGGCACCCAGGACCTCGCCGAGCACGGGGCCCAGCGAGGCGATCCCGGCCCGCAGGTTGATGGACGCGAACAGGACGGCGATGAACGCCAGCAGGATGGGCACCGTCCCCAGGGTCCGGCGTGTGGACGGGGTGTCCGACCGGTCTGGGAGAGGGAAGAATCGCACGGAACCTTCTTTCGGATCAGGACGTCGCGCGCTGCCCCGGGCGCAGGCGGACAGATTCCAGTCTCCCACCCGCGCTCGGCCGTCCACGCTCGAGGGTGACGGGCACAGACCGAAGAAATGAAGCTGTCACGTTCAATTTTCTTGGCTATAGGGCGTCCTCCTCGCCCGTGGTGCCTCCCCAAGCGACGAATCCGACGATATGGTTTAGCGTAAGAACCGATGGAACGAGGAGTTCATGTCGGCCGCAGCCAATGAAGATCCCGGCAGCAGTCCGCTGATCGAGGCCCAAGGCGATGCTGAGGTCGTCCACCAGGTGTTGCTGATCCGTCAGGCGAAGCGCGTCCTCGGCGACACGCTGGCGACGTTGCCGACCCAGGTGACGCGAGAGGCCGCTGATCGTGGGCAGGCCACCGAGAACGCCTGGCGGGACATCGACCGCGAGTTTGGCCTGCCCAGCTCCGCCGAGGTGGCGCACGCGGTGGGCAAGTCAGGACGGTCCTATGCCTCGGACCGGCGCAAGGCAGGCCAGCTGTTGGCCGTCCGCCGGGGCGGGCACTACTCCTTCCCTGCGTTCCAGCTGGATGAGTCCGGCCCCCGCCCGGTTATCGAGCAACTGGCCTTGGAGGCGGAGCATCTTCAGGTCCGTGAACCCTCGGTGTTGTTGTGGTTGGCGACGCCGAGCACGTGGTGGGACGGTCTCGGCTCTGAGGCCGCGGACCGACCCGTCGACCACCTCGATGAACCCGAGCAGATCCTGGACGCCTTCCGCAGTTCGTTTGGTGTCGACTGGTGATGCTCACGCCCGACGGGGACTCTGTCGATCCGTTGATCGAGACCCTGCCGGCCGGGTCCACGCTGTACCGCGTGCACAGCACGGTCTACTCTGCAGCGACCTTCCACCCGGGGTCCGCACCGGCCCGCCCCAGTGCCCGCTTCTCCTTCTTCGGCGATCCGCCGGTACCGACCCTCTATGCAGCCGAAACGGTGGACGCCGCCCTCAACGAGACCATCCTGCGCGAGATCCCGTTACGGGGAGGCGCCATCCTGTTGGACCAGATCGAAGCCCTGGCTCTCTCCCCCCGGATCATCCAGCGGGACGTGCGGCTGCTCCAGCTCCACGGCCATGGGTTCCGGCACGTCAAAGCGGCACCCGCCGAGCTCACCCTCTCCTCGCCGTTCTCGGGGAGAAGGGCTTCCCTCCACAACAGGCCTTCTCCTTCTCGCGACAGTCCTGGATAAAGTGGCTCGGTCACATCGACGGCATGTCGGACTTTTTGTCAGAGCTGCCCGAATCGTTGGACCGCCTGACCACAGCCGAGATCGCCAAGAGTTCCTTGCGGGAGTTTCCAGCCGGCGCGTTTGTTGCGGCCATGATCTGGGGTTACGGACAAGCTGGCAACGGTCCATAACGCACGGCTTACGTCTTGACTGGGTCTAGAGAACACCAGGGCGCCCCGCTCTCTCCCGAGAATGTCGGTCGCCTCGCGCACGCTGCTCGCCTCGCTCAGGAATCCGGTGCCGGATCGGGTTACCGGTACCTCATCAATCGTCCTGGGAAGCTCCCTGGACTAGGGCCCGCCTTCTTCACTAAATGGCTCTATTTCGTCACCACACAAGACGGAAGAAACTCACAGGGAACTGCACCAGTCTTGGTGTCAAGGGACACCGGGACTTCCCTGTGGGCGGACTTCTGATCTCCCTGCCGGCGGACACGTTATCTCCCTGTCTGCGGACAACTGACCTCCCTGCCGATCAGGTCAGGGGTTTGACCCCGCGTCCGGCGGTTGCCTCGGCATGACGTAGCGAGGCGCCCTCGGTGACGATGACGTGAGCGTGATGCAGCAGCCGGTCCACGGCCGCGGTGGCCAGGGTGGTCGGCATGAACGAATCAAAGCCAGACGGGTGGATATTGCTGGTCACTGCCAGGCTGCGGCGTTCGTAGGTGGCGTCCACGAGTCAGTAGAACGCCTCAGCAGCGGCCTGCCCGGTGGGGAGCATGCCGATGTCATCAACGACGACGAGTTCGGCGCGGGTGATCCTGGCCAGAACCTTGCTCGTCGACCCGTCGACGGCGGCCCGGCCGATCGCGGTGGTGAGGGATTCCAGGGTGAACCACGAGACCCGCATCCCGGCATCGATGACCCGGTGAGCCAAGGCCTCCACGAAATGGGTCTTGCCCGTGCCGGAGGGACCGGTGACGGCCAGGTTCTCCCCGCGGTGAACCCATTCCAAGGCGGCCAGGGCCGACTGGGTTGGAGCCGGGATCGAGGAATCGGCCTCGTGCCAGGAGTCGAAGGTCTTGCCGGCCGGCAGCCCGGCGGCCTTGCGACGGGCGGCTTTGGTGGCCTCGTCCCGTCCCCGGATCTCCTCGGCCAGCAGTACGCGGAGCACCTCGGTGGGGTCCCACCGTTGGGCCTTGGCCGTGGCCAGCACCTCGGGGGCCACGGCCCGCAGGTGGGGCATCCGCACCCGCTTGAGGACCTCGGTGAGGTCTTCGGGCAACGGCGGCGCCGGCATCACTGAGGAGGCAGTGGGCGTTGTGATGGTTGATCTCACGCGGTGGGTTCCTTGCTGGTCGTGGTGAATCCGGCCCAGGTGCTGGTACCGGGCTGGGCAGAATGGGCTTCGTCGGCGACGACGAGCTCGGCCGGGCTGGCTCCGGTGGCCTGGTGGTCCACGATCGAGGCGAGGTCGGCCTCGTCGAACCGGCCAGCTGTCGCGGCGACCCCGAGGGCGGCGTCGACCTTCTCGGCGCCGACCAGGGCGGCCAGTTGCACTGCGGCGGTCATCTTCGCCCGGATCCTGGCCGTCCCGACGGCCGAGGCCTCCACCAGCCAGGAGTGGGCACCGGCGCCGAGGTCCAGGAACTCCTGCTCCGCGGCGCTGCGGGGGCGGGGCCGCGGCGGCTGGGGTGCCCCCTCGGGGTCCTGCGGGTGGTCCGGATAATGGGCCAGATCGATCCTCGGGTTGCCCGGAGTCGCCAACCGGTGGCGGGCGACCTCCACCAGCCCACGACGTCCCCCGGCCCACGATGGGGTCACCGGCAGGGCGTCGAGATCAGCGACGACCACCAGCTCGGAACCGGCCGCCCGCACCCAGACCTCGGCCCCGACCAGTCCCGGCGGGGTGGAGTACCGCACCGAGCCGAACCGGATGGTTTGGTCGTTGTTGACGACCCGGGTCGTCCCGAGCGCCATGGTGTGCGGGGCGGCCGGCAGCACGTGCAGCCGGGCCCGCTCCTCGACCAGGGCATCCGCCGGCACCCTGGCGGACTCGCGGTGCCGGCGCGCGTTGACCTTGGCCGTGAACGCATCACAGGCGGCCTCGAGCTCGGCGAAACAGGCGTACTGGGCGCGCAGGTTGGCCTCGGTGGGCACCAGGTCGGCCTTGGCGATCTTGACCGTGGCCTCCGTGCCGCCCTTCGACTCCGGATCATACGGGACACAGGTATGGACCTGGGTGCCGTAGTGCCGGGCGACCTCGACGACCTGTGGGTGGCGCACCGGCACCCCGGCCACGTGGTCCACGGTCACGGTCTTCGGGTTGTCGGTCAGCACGTAGCTCGGGGCTCCACCGATCTGGCGCAGGGTCGCATCCAGGCACGCGATCAGGCTCGGCAGGGTCTGGTCCCACACCGGGATCACCACCCGGTACCTGGACCAGGCCAGCCAGGCGCAGAACAGCCACGTCCGCCGCAGGGCCCCGTCCGGGCCAGGCACGCGCGGGCCCTCGCCCCAGTCGAACTGAAGCCAGACCCCTGGCTCCGTGATCCACGGCCGGTAGGTGCGCAGGTTTCCGGCCCGCCACGCAGCCTTCACCTCGGCCACCGCCCTGCGGGTGGTCCGCTCGACGCCGGTGAAGCCCAAACCGACGAGCCGGCCGTGGATGACGTCGGCGCGGGCCTTGCCCTTGGAGCGCTCGACCCATTCCTCGATCTTCGGCAGGAACTGGTCGATCATCCGCGGACGCCGCCCCGACCCAGTCACCGGCCGTCCAGCGTCCCGGGCTGCAACGTACCGGCGGATGGTCTTCGGATCCACCCTCGCCAGCTGTGCGGCCGAGTGCGCGCTGCCCGTGGCGTCGTAGGCCTCAAGAATTTCCATGATCTCCCTGTCAGACGTCTTCGTGCGTCCCTCCGGTGGAATCGGCTCGTGGTGGTCAGAGACCTTGAGCAAACCCCGGAGGGATGTCTTTGGGTGGACCGACACGACCGGCCCGGTGGCCACGGACAGGGAGATCAGTTGTCCGTCAGCAGGGAAGTCCTTGTCCGTCTACAAGGAGATGGGCATGTCCGCTAGCACTTGGACCAGCTGATTATCCGCTGGCTGAGATCCAAGGCTTCAATACACTTGAAACCCGCTCGCACTGCCGAATACGAGCGATACATTGAAACCCTCCAGCGTTGGGGCATGCCATACGGATTGGCTCCTGCTGACGTCGAGGAACGCATCTTCCGCTTGATCAGAAATAATGGGTCGTAACTAGCGCAGTTCCGAGGTTAGGCACAGGTGTCAGCCAGAACAGGAATCGCATTTTCCGATGGCCGGCAAGATCACGCCGCAAGTCGGGCAAGCCGTGGTTCGTCGCGGCTTCGGCCGCTGCCTGCGGAGCGGCACCGTCTCATCCTGCGACTTCGAAGCCTTGCGTCGTCGTTTTGGTAGGTATGTCCATTCCAGTTGCTGACGCTCTCGCCACTCATCACCGTCGCCGTAGGTGTCTTCCACCCGGCGGCCTCGCCATTCACGACCGCCATCTGCCCGAGCTTTTCCCGCATCCCCAGTGAGATTTCTGGCTCCGCGTTTACCGCGCACGACCGGACCCGCCTACCGCTTCCACTGGGTCGAGGAGGCTTCGATACATCAGAGTGACGCGTCTTCCAGACGAACGTGGGAGTGATAGCCGTGGTGAGATTTGACGAGTCCAGAGACATCGATGTTCTTCAATCGGTCCACCACTGGCACGAATCCGCTGAATCCGGCAGGGATTTGACCGCCTTGCGCGGCTGGGTAGACGAGTTTAAGGATGGGGTCGTTCTTGGAGTGATAGTTGTACACCGCGTCATCGACTGTCGCCGTCAGCGAGTTCCAGTCACTCTTGGCACCGATGGCCGGCCCCAGCAAGTGCGCTGCGTGAACCCGCGGCGCCCCAGGTTTGGTGCCTAGAGTCTGGGCCGCGACCACCATTGCTCGCGCGCCAAGGCTGTGTCCGATCAGTACATACGAGTCTTCGTCAGTTCGCGCCAAGAGGTCGGCGAGAACGACACCAGTCTTATCTGCACGATTCTTGGCGACGTGCCAGGGGTTCTTGGCTAGGTCCGCAGCGACCAGAGCGGGCGCGACAGCGTTGACCTTCAACGCAGCTGATTTGGCCGCCTTGACAGCGACATTCTTGACGGCCGCCATCCCGAGGTAGCCTGCAGCCCCACCACCGCCGAGAAGCGCCAAGTGTCTGAGTTCTCTGGCGCCCCAATGGACGCGATAGACGGGTGAGTCCGGATACCGACGGGTGACGATGTCCTTCCACTCGCCCCAGCCCTTCCCACTCTCACTGAGGAAGCCGTTGCACACCACCACGGGAATGCCGGTGCCGCCTTTGAGCATTTCGATGTGAAAGGACTTGTCCTGTCGCACGTAGGCGTTCATGATCGATGCCCCCAAGCTTCCACCGAGGGCGGCTCCCAGTCCAGCGACCACGTAGGTGCCACCGACCATTCCTAAACCTCCAGCAGCCAGGGAGCCCCCACCCAGTAGTGCCAGACCGAAGCTGCTGGCAGCCGCGCCCGAGAAGCCGCCGACTGCTGCTCCAACAGCTCCACCGATGACGGAAGCCCCGTAATATGCGAGTGGCGTCGCCAAGGCCACACCTGCTCCAGCCAATCCCACGGCCTTCGCAGTACGGGCCAGATTGGGCTTGTCGTAAGTGAGGAACTCCGCATACTCGTTGAGCGCGGCCAGCTTGCCGTCCGCCTTGGCGAAACCAGGGATGTCATGTCGATGCTCGGCACAGTAGGGCTGCATTTTCAGAGCAGCCCGATCGCGCACCGCCATATTCTTGCACCCGATTCCGGAGCAGGACCACGTCGGCGTCCCACATCCATTGCAGAGGTACGCCGGCAATTGGCCCACAGAACGTCTCACTTTGCGGTGTCCGTGTTGTTCGATGCAGGCAGAACACCATCCGAGCTTCTGTTCGTCCGACAGATCGGCCGCCAAGTCGGCAACCCACTCGGTGACCCTCCTCGCTTCCTCGGCACGCTTTTCAGCGTTTTTCTGCTGCTCCCGGTCCGGCAAGTCGACGGCCTGGTATCTCGACAGTGCGTAAGCCCAAGCATGGTCCACCAGAAACCCATGGGTTCCGAGTCCGGTCTTCTCAAACTGAGGAATCGGGTCGGTCGCCGCTCCAGCCATAATAAGGGGCTCCCCCTTCGGCGGAGTGACCACACACTCGAGTCGGTCTCCGTTGAGGACCCTTGAAACCACCTTTGACGATGCCATGGATGAATATTCTCACGGTTGTTCGGGGTGGCGCGCCAAGTTGGCCTGCGGCGGGCTCAGATCGATCCGCAGCTTCTCGGCCCCATCGCCCAGGTACCGGATCAAGTCCTCCTGCCGCGGCTGGCCCATCACGAACCGGTAGGCGCCCAGGGTCTTGCGCAGCTGCGTGTACTGCTTCGCCTCCCGGCTCAGCGGCATCGCGGGGACGTAGCGCTCGATCATCGCCCCGCCCTGGACGGGGAACACCCAGTACGGATTGATCAGGGAGTCACCTTCGTCACGGTCCGCCTCAGCTGCCGCGAAGAGCGCGGCCCATGGGTCTCCGCCATGCGCCGTCACGGCGCGCTCCCCGTAGACCGCCGCCACGTTCTTGCGCACCGCGTGGCCCTTGTACCGGTGCACGCGGCCTTCACGCTGTTCCAGGTCCACGGGGTTGCTCGGCAGGTTCCAGTGCACCACCGCGTGGCTGTAGGTGTGGAAGTCCAGCCCCTCCTGCCCCACCGATGTGCTGGCCATGACGAACGGCCAGAACGGCGACGTGTAGCCCTCACGCACAGTGGCTTCTCGCTCCACGGCTGCCTCAGAAGACTGCACCCGTCCAAAGCGGGCGGCAACGTGGGAGTTCAGGTGCCGTTCCTCCATCGTGATCTGTCCACCGGCCTCGCGCACGTCCTGCACCGTGTTCAGCGCGGACCGGATGGAGGCCGTCGCCGCCAGACGGTCCGCCAACGCCTCCGCCCGCTGGCCCCGCGGCACACCGGCGCCGTTCAGCCCCTCGGACTCCACGAGCGTGTGCACGTACTCGTCGAGCACCGACTGCAGGTTCCCGTCCACGCAATACCGCAGCACCTGATTCCAGTACGAGTCGATGTCCGCGCCTTCCCCGTCCGAAGCGTCAGCAGTACCGCCCACGGCACCACGCACGGCCGAGACGATCTCGGGTTTGTTGAACAGCGACCGCATCCCCTTGGAGGCGATGACCGCCGCCTTCCGCAGCTCGGGGTCGGCCACGAATCGCGTGCCGCCTTCCGCCCGGGCCAGCGCCCGGAGCGCACAGACACCCGGGCCGCCGAGGGCCATCTGTGCCAGCACGCGCGCCAGGTCCTCCGGCGGCTCCCCCATCTCAGCCACGTCCGGTCCGTCCGGCCGGCTCGCCCACCTCATGTGATCGACCAGGAGTGACCCCTCACCGCGCTCGTCCTTGAGCCACTGCCGCAGCCGCCCGTTCTCGCTCCCGTCGGCGGCATACGCCGCGTCGAGCAGGTACGGCACCACCCCGTACCAGCGGCGCCGCACCCCCTCCTTCCCCGGCTGCGGGTGGATGTCCAGCCCCGCGAGCAGCTCTCCGATGCGTTGCTCGACGGCGGCCAGGACCTGGTCGCGCTCCAGCGGCAGCTCCCAGCCGTGCTCGGCTGCCAGCAGCAGGGGGTCACCGAGGCGAGCGAGCGTCACGCTGGGATACAGCACGGTCAGGTTCGGCAGGTTCCTGGGCAGGTTCTTCTCGTGGTCCCAGTTGAAGGTCAGGGGCACGGCGGTCCGTCGGTCGCCATAGCGGTGGGAGGAGTCGACGGCGGCCCCGGACTCTGCGCGCAGGCGCCGCTCGGCCTCGTAGCTGACCAGGGCGGCCACCGTCTTGGGCACCACGGCCCAGGACGAGAAGATCAGCCGCTTCGTGAACTTCTGCGCCGCAGACGAGGCGTAGGCCCCGCCCGGTTCCAGGTACGGCAGGGATGGGGCCATCCAGGCCAGCCGCCAGGCCTCGTGCTCCATCAGGTCATCCACCAGCACGCGCATCTTGGCGTTCACCCGGTCGATCGGCCCGTACTCACGGATGGTCTCCCAATCCAGCAAAGCGCCCCGGTGCTCACGCAGCACCCCAGCCAGGCCGGCGTCGTTGTTCTCCGCCTGGGTGAGGAACTGTTCCTGGAGCTGGTAGCCGTGCTTGTCCATGAGGTTGGGCGAGTAGGGCGCGGACCGCCAGTACTCGAAGGGGTCCTGCCCTCCGACCTGGCGCCCGATCGCATCGACCGCCAGCCAGCCCTCGAGGTCGGCCTCCTCGAGCGTCATCGGCCCGAGGCTCCGCTCGGTGAGCATCCCGTCCCGGTCGGGGGTGGCCGAGAGCCGCTCCGTCCGGGACATCACCTTGCGGAGCACGGTCTCGGCCTGGGACCGGGCCACCTCGGCCGCGGCCTGACCCTCGGCGGTGCCCTGCAGGATGCCCTCGCGCAGCAGCCCGAGGCGACGAGTGACGTCCCGCGCTGTCTCGGCACCGGTCAGGAAGGCGATGGTGTCCGTGAAGTCACGGTAGTGGTCCTCCCCGTCGGGCTCATCCGGCAGGGTGTACATCTTGTACGGCGTCGCGGAGAGCACCAGGACCTTGGCCCGTTCCGTGGTGATGACCCGTTGGGCCAGTCGTTGGGCATCCGTAAGGCCGGTGGTTCCCGTCTCGCCGAGGTTGGGGAAGAGGTCCTTGAACCGCTGGAACTCGTCCATGATGACCAGGTCCGGGTTCAGCCGGTCCACGGACACCGTGGCCATGGCGATCCGCAGCGCCCCGATCAGCTGGTTGCGCCGCTGTCTGGTCTTCCACGGCCGGTGGCGCTGGTTCGCCCAGGCCTCCTGGTCCTCGAGCAGCTCGTCCAGCAGACGGGCGCCCGTCCCCAGCGGCCCGGGGGCCGTGGTCAGGTATCGGCGGAAGTCCTCCACCAGCTCCGGCGCCAGGTCCGGCCGGTTCGCCGGGTCGTTGGCCGCCCGCCGGAAACCCTCCCGTCCCGAGGTCGCCGCAAGATAGGTGGACCAGGAGGACAATCCCACCTCCTTCGCCCCGAGCACCTGGAGCAGCATCCAGCGCAGCAGCGCCCGCTCGGCGGCCTTGCCTGTCGATTGGCCGAGGTTCAGGGAGGTCCCCGGGGTGAAGGCGATCAGCTGCAGCCGCTGTTGCCGTCCAACACCCATGGTCGCCGGGAGCATGGTCAGCCGGTCGGCGTTGTCCTGGAGCTCTCCCCCGGTGAGGTCGCGCAGGCGGGCTAGGTTCTGCCGGGCGATCTGCCCGTTGGAGCAGATGTAGACGACGGTGATGGGGCGGTCCTCTTCCCAGAGGTGGTCGATGGCGCGGGCGGCGATCCCCTTGGCCACCAGGGTCTTGCCCAGGCCAACCTCGTCGGCCACGAGGAACCGGTCCACCCGGTCCTCGTCCAGCCACAACCGGCGGAAGCCGTGGTCGACCGTCGCCCGTTGAAAGGGCTTGAGACCGCCCAGAATCCGCTCCAGGTCAGGCCGCTGTTCGGTCATGGTTGCCTCCGCTTCTGTGCCACCCGCAGCACCACGTCCCACATCTGCAGGAACTCCGGTGGGACCAGGTCCTCCGCCCCGGGCATCTCTCGCAGTTCGGCCACCTGCCGGGCCACGGACGCCATCGCCTGCGGGTCCCGTCCGGCAGCCCGGACCAGCGGTTCGAAGAGCACGATCGGCGGCAGCTGTGGCCCGGTCCCCCCGTCACCAGCCGTTTCCAGTTGCTCGGTCACCGTCATCACATCCTCCAACGGTGCTGACTCGGACTGCAGCGGGTCCAGGCCCAGCAGCAGGGCCAGGTACCGCAGAACGGCGGACTGGTTGGAGAGGAGCGCGGCCAGCACCGCCCCACGGCGGTCCACGGTATCGCCCCGCAGCCGCATCATCAGGATGCAGCGGCGGGTCACCCGCCCCTCGCCCTCGCCCGCCGTGGTCTCGACGGCCAGGTACGGGGTGACGTTGACCGGGGCCACCTCCCAGCTCTGTTCGGGAGCCAGGTCGCGGACCTGAGCGGGCACCGTGGTGAGCCAGACGCGGGTCTGGCCGGGGCCGTCGTCGGGCATGGTCAGGCTCAGCCGAGCTTCCACCCGGTCCTCGTCCAGCTCGGTGACCACCAGCTCGGGCCGTTGCCGCGCCAGCTCTCGGTGGAACTGCTCGAGGCGGTAGCTGGTGGTGATCGCGGGATCGGTGGCACCGGCTTCGTGCTGCGGCGTGTAGGGCTGCAGGATGGCGTCCAGGCCGAGGCTCTCCCGGCCCTGGCCCAGCACTGCGTGGACGCCGCACGTGGCGGTGGGACCGGTGAGCACCGCGTTCATTTCCATCCCACCGCTCCACGCTTGGCCGGTCAGGTTGGCGCTGCCGGTGACCACCATGGACTGCCCGCCCGGCAGGTCGAGGACCACCGTCTTCGCGTGCAGCCCGTCCAGGCGGATCACCGCGACGGCGCCGCTCTCGTCCGCGCCGTCGGGGGTATCCGTGATGGCCGTGAACTCATCCACAACTCGCAGGCTGGACTGATCGTCGTCGCCCTCCTCGGCGGCGCGGTGCAGCACCTTCGTGGACCATTCCTTGAGCGCGTTGCGGCCGAGGAGGTCCATGGCCTCGGCCCGGGAGACGAGGGTGGCCTCGGCGCTGGTGCCGCGGATGGATTTCAACGTCTCGGCGGACACGAAGGGGCTGATGGCCAGCACCCGCTCCGGGTTCGCCGGGAAGGGCCAGGGCCGGTCATCGCCCAGCCCCAGCGGGAGCAGGCTGCCGCCGGTGAACGGTTCGGGTGCGGCGAGCGTGACCGCCCGCAGGGTACGGGCCACATCGGCGACGGCGGCCGCCCGGGCCTCCGGGAGCGGGTCCAGTGTCATGGTGGGCAGGGCGGCGACGGCATCGGCGGCGGGCGCCGCGGGGATGGTCCCGTCCGGGTCCTCGTCCAGGACCAGGACGGTGTCCCAGGAATTGTCCAGGGTGAGGTTTCGGCTGGCGACGATGACGCGGTGGTGGAGGGCGCCGGCCTCGCCTGCGAAGCGCACGGCCCACAGTTTGGGGTGGAAGAGGTGGCCCTCGTTGGGCGGCAGCACCTCGTGAATGCTGTCCTCGAGGAAGGTATGGATGCGACTGTGGCTGGCGGGGACGTGGATGCCGGCGGTCTGGACGAAGACGGTGGTGTGCTCCACGTGGCGCTGCACTGCGTCCAGGAGCCGGACGGGGTCCCCGGAGGCGAGGGCGTCGGCGCTGTCCACGTCCCCGAGGGAGAAGGTCATCGGCGCGATGAGCAGGGCCGTGAGGTTCAGCGTGTACGTGGTGGCTACGGCGTGGTCGAGGTGATATCCAGCAGGCGGGCGCAGCGCGTCGGTGAGCAGGACGGTGGTCTCCGGGTGCAGCATCAGGAGGCATCCTCCGCGTCGTAGAGGTCCTGGAGGTGGCGGCGGGCGTTGGCCCACAGGTAGTCGAAGCGACCTGTGCCGCTGGCGCCGCCCCAGGCATCGAGGGCGAGCTGGTTGCCCGGGGTGAGCCGGGCGCGAGGGCCCTTCTTCTCCCGCTCGCGGACAACGATCAGGCGGCGGAGCTGATCGTTTCCGGTGAGGTCGCCCGCGGTGCCGGCATCCGCGACGGCGTCCGCCCAGGTGCCGACGAAGTCCTTGGTGGTTGCGGATAGCCGCCGGCCGCTGTGGATGACCGTCTGCCAGATCAGCTCCCGGTCTTGGGCGTGCAGGGGTTCGACATGCTGGACCTCCGTGAACCATTCTCCGAGGCGCTGGGTATAGACCTCGATCAGGGAGGTGCCCTGGTGGTCATGCTTGTTCGTGGCCTCGGCGAGCAGGAGGTTGTAGAGCAGATTCGCTCCCTGGGCGTGGAGGGCGAACCTCGTGGCGCGGTCCACGAGGGCGTCCAGTTCGGATGGGAGTCCCTGCCGGATGGCTGTATCCCCGACGCCGGCCGGCTGGGTGGTTTCGTCCGTCCAGCTCTCCGGCCGGTGGGTGGCGAGGTGGGCGAGCAGGGAGCCGGCCGCGGTGCGGGTGATGGCCTCCCGCAGGTAGCGGGCGTCCTCGGGGCGGAGGGCGAAGGTGGTCTCCCGCAGTAGATGCTCGGGTGGGGGTGGCAAGCGCGGGTCGAGCCCGGTGGGCGTCAGCCGGATCGGCACGTCGGGATCGTCGGCGCGAGGTGTGGCCTTGAGCTCCTCACGGCGCAGCAGTTCGCGTTCGAAGTATCGACGGGCGGAGAAGCCGGACTCAACGAGGCCCCACCGGCCGATCGCGCCCCAGTAGATCTCGCTGGGGAGCCGCTGCAGCGTGCGGCCGGCGTCGCGCCCAATGACGCCGACGGTCTCCTTGCCGCTCTGGAGTGCGGTGATGAGCCGGAGTTCGGCCTCGCGGAACTGCGACTGCATGCGTCCCACGGTGTCCCGATGGCTGGCCTCCTGCAGCAGCCACGGGATGAACAACACGTACCGGAGCCGGGTCTGGATGGAGGAGACCCCGGGGAACAGGGTGTTCGAAAAGGCATCCCGGATCGCGCCAAACCCCAGATCGTCCAGGGTCGTCTCATCCCGGAACTGATCCACGGCCTCCATCATGCGCCGCCGCTGCTCTGGGTCGATGGCGAGCCAGCCGAAGGTGGAGGTCATGTTGGCGATTGTGGCATGACCGACTGAACTAACGGGGCAAGTACTTCGCCGCATGGTTGCCGGCGACCGATGACTTCGACATTCATTTGAGAACCGACTTTAAGTGCGCGTAGCCTCTCAGCCCCTCATGCCTGACTCCCGTACTCTCGAGTACGGCATAAGGGTCTGAGCCCAAGTCCAAAGAAGCGTCCACCAACGATGAGGATCATTTCAGCCCAGCGGTAGTAGCCTGAAGATCGTGGTCAATCGCTTCCCTAATACTCCATGCGCATTGTGCACGAATACTTCCCAGGGAACTGGGGAGCATGTTCTGCCTAGTTGGTTGATCAAAGACATGAGGGACGACGGACCATTCACCCTGCACGTGAATGATAAGCCGTTGTCAAGCAACAAGAAGCCTGACATTGCTACTCAGTACCCATCGCTGCAGGTTACACACGCACCGATGTGCAGTGAGTGCAATGGCAAACTCAATACAAAAATTGAAGAACCGGCCAAGGACGTTATCCGCAGACTTCGGGACTCGAAACTGCAAACCACTCTCACTCCGAGCGAAGCTGGAGACGTTGCCCGATGGGTCTTAAAGGTGTGCTTGCTGGGTGCACATCCGGACTCAAATCATGATAGTCAGCATTCTCTCTATGACGTCCCTAATCAAAAATTCGATTGCGTGGACGAATCCTGGTTCGCTTGGCTGAGGAATCAATCTGATCCGCCTCAGGCATTTTCCGTCTTCATCTCTCGAGTCGATCGCACGCCGGAAATTGAAACAGATGGCCGAGAAACTGAAGTGAGTCTACCTTGGCTAAATATCGGTGAGCATACGATACGCCACTTTGTAAAGTCTTTCGAAATAGAGTCTGTCAGATTTGACGCAATCTGGCACCCGCAGTGGGAATTCAAATATTCTCTACTGGAGACTCGCGAGTCTGTTCAGATCTGGCCCAAACCCAGAGCAATAGACCTCTCTACGTTGAAGTCCATTAAAGGCAATGCAGTCAGATTTATCGAAGCGGGCTTCCCCTGCAATGTGGATCAAGCCACATTCGACAAGCTTTCCAGAACAGCGCTGGGCGGGCCTGATTCCATGCTGGATCGTTATATTTCACTACTTCAAGGCAATTGAGTCTCGAGTCGTTCAATTCAGTCCCTTGGCCAATCTGCTCAAACTAAGGTGGAACATTGCAAACTGCCCAGAAGCTCAACCACGCCACCTTCATCTGGCAAGCCGCAGACATCCTCCGCGGCACGTTCAAACAGCACCAGTACGGGGACGTGATTCTGCCCTTCACCGTCTTGTTCCGCTTGGACGCGGTTCTCTCCCCCACCAAACAAGCCGTGTTGAAGGCCCTCGAGAACACGGACCCGGACGCCGATCCCAGCCCAGCCATGCTCCGCAATCGAGCGGGCCACAGCTACTCCTTCTTCAACCGCTCGGCCCATGACCTGCGCACCCTCCAGGGCGACCCGGACAACCTCGAGCAGAATCTGCGGGACTACGTCACTGGCTTCTCGACCAACGTCCGGGACATTTTCGAGCAGTACAAGTTCGAGGACACCATCTCAGACCTCTCCCAGCACGACCTGCTGCTCCAGGTCCTCCTGCACTTCGGCAAGGCCGACCTCCACCCCAAGCACGTGACTAACGAGCAGATGGGTCACATCTTCGAGGAGCTGATCAGGAAGTTCGCGGAAGCTTCGAACGAGACTGCCGGTGAGCACTTCACCCCGCGCGAGGTCATCGAGCTGATGGTCACGGTCCTGCTCAACGATGATGAGGACCTCCGCACCCCCGGTGTCATCCGCTCGGTCTACGACCCCACCGCCGGCACCGGCGGCATGCTCTCAATCGCCGATGATAAGATCAAGGAGTTCAACCACACCGCCCAGGTCAACCTCCTCGGCCAGGAGCTCAATCCAGAGTCCTACGCCATCTGCAAGGCGGACATGGTGGTCAAGGAGCAGCCGATCTCCAACATCGTCCTCGGCAACACCCTGACGGACCCCGCCTTCGAGAACGACACTTTCCACTACTGCCTCTCGAACCCGCCCTTCGGCGTGGATTGGAAGCAGTCTCGCAAAGCGGTCGAGACTGAACACACCATCGCTGGTTTCGACGGCCGCTTCGGCCCCGGGCTGCCTCGCGTCTCGGACGGCTCCCTGCTGTTCCTCATGCACCTGGTCTCGAAGATGCGAGAGCCTCAGCCGAACAGTCCGAACTCCACTGCCGGCCGAGGAGCCATCGTCCTCAACGGTTCTCCCCTCTTCACGGGTGGCGCAGGCTCCGGGGAGTCGAACATCCGCAAGTGGGTGCTGGAGAACGACTACCTTGAGGCGATCATCGGCCTGCCCATGGACATGTTCTACAACACGGGCATCTCCACCTATGTGTGGATCCTCTCCAAGGACAAGGAGCCCCGGCGCCGTGGCAAGGTCCAGCTGATCGATGCCACCGGCATGTTCGTCAAGATGCGCAAGTCCGTCGGGTCCAAGCGCAAGCAGCTATCCAGCGAGAACATCTCCGAGATCGCGAAGCTCTACGACGACTTCAGCGAGTCAAAGCACTCCAAGATCTTCGCCACGGAGGACTTCTTCTACCGCACCATCACCGTCGAGCGGCCCCTCAAGCTGAGCTTCGCCCTGACGTCGAAGCGCATCGAGAAGGCGCTGGCCTCCAAAGCGGTCGCCAAGCTCGAGGATACGGAATTCTTCTCCCTGCGGGAGGCACTGGAGAACGGCCTGAAGATGCCCGACGCCGGCTCGGTCACCTCCCGCGACCCATTCACCTCCCAGCTACGAGACCTCGTCAACGACGCCGGCCTCAAGTTCACCCCGGCCGTGTTCCGCAAGCTCGTGGACGAGTTCGGCGAGCAGGATGACGACGGCGAGCCCGTCACCGGTCGCAGCGGGAAGCCCGAGCCGAACACCGCGCTGCGAGACACCGAGAACGTGCCGTGGGGCGAGGACATCCACGAGTACCTGGAGCGGGAGGTGAAGCCCTTCGTACCCGACGCTTGGATCGATGAGTCCAAGACCAAGGAGGGTGCGGAGATCCCCTTCACCCGGCACTTCTACGAGTACGTCCCGCCCCGCCCCCTCGAGGAGATCGACCGCGACCTCGACGAAGTCCTCGGCCGCATCCGCGCCCGACTCGAGCAGGTGAAGGCGTGACCTCGATGCCGACCCGCTACCCGCTTGTTCAAGTTCGCCGGCTGGCTGAGAACCTCGATTACCAGCGGATCCCGCTCAACGCTTCCGAGCGGGCTTCCCGTTTCGGGTCCATACCGTACTGGGGAGCAAATTCGATCGTCGATCACGTCGACGAACATCTAGTCAGTGGTCCTCTGGTCCTGATCGGTGAAGATGGGGCACCATTCTTCGACCCAATGAGACCCGTGGCTTTCGCCATCGATGAGCCAATTTGGCCCAACAACCATGTGCACGTGCTTCGGGCCCGCCCCTGGAACGACCATCGATATCTCGCGTACGCACTCAACACAGTCGATTATCGAATCCATATCAAGGGCTCCACCCGCGACAAGCTGAATCAAGCCGATCTTTCGTCCATCCAGCTTCCGGCTCCTGACTCTGAACAGCAGCGGGCGGTCGCCGACTACCTCGACCACGAGACCGCCGAAATCGATGCTTTCCTCGAGGATCTGCACCAACTTCAGACCCTCTCTGACGAACAACGGGCGTCACGGCTGGCCTCAACACTCACGGGCAAGTCCTTGCCGAAATCTAGGCAATCCATCAACGGTGCCCGCTGGTTCGACTCAATTCCGGACGATTGGCAAGCCGTCAAAATTCGGCACCTCACGCCAGTTCTCCGAGGCGCTTCACCGCGACCCATTAACGATCCGATCTACTTCGATGAAAACGGGCACTATTCCTGGGTGAGAATCAGCGATGTCACCAACAGCAACGGACGGCTCACCCACACAAGCCAACGGCTTTCAACACTCGGCAGCTCTCGCAGTGTTCCTCTGGAACCCGGCAGTCTCTTTCTCAGCATTGCGGCAACTGTCGGCAAACCCTGTATCACCGAGATTCCAGCTTGCATCCACGATGGATTCGTCTACTTTCCCGAAGCCCCTGAACTGACCGAATGGCTCTTTGCAGTATTCGAAGCCGGACTCTGTTTCGCCGGGCTCGGGAAACTCGGCACCCAGCTGAACCTCAATACTGATTCGGTGGGTGACATCATGATTCCTCTTCCTTCTCCAAGCGATCAGCAAGCGATGCTGCAGGTGATACAGCAGCAACGCAGAGAAGCCCAGTCGATCAAAGATGACGTTCAGGAGGCCATTGACCTTGTCAAGGAACGCCGCGCGGCCCTCATCAGCGCCGCGGTGACCGGGCAGATTGACGTGCCCGGCCGCCGTCGTGGGCCTTCAGAGGCCGAACGGCTGGAGAGCGAGCTGGCCCGCACTCAATAGTGAGATGCGCTTCCCGGAAGTACGCAGCCGCAATCGACGCCGTCAGATGGCCTTTCGCATGATCTCCGGCACGAAGCCGAGGTCTTCCAACTGCCGGATGACCGCCAAGACGAGGGGGCCAGTGGTCAGGCACAACCGGTAGGACCGGGGAGACTCCGGCAACGACTCCAACAGATGCCGGTCGAGCATCTTCCGAATGGCCTGGCTGCGCGTCGACGCTGACCCCGGGACAGCTGCGGCAAGGTCGCCTGCCTTGACCACTCCACTGGTCGCAGTCGTCCTGAGGGCCGCGGCCTCGTGTGCGGTTACGGCGGTTGACCGCAGCAAACCATCAATGGCCGGAATGAACAGCTGCTTCAGCACGAAGGAGGCCTCACCGAGGGATTTCACGCGGGACAGGTCCTGCCGCAGACCCACCAGGACGTACTCGCACCACTCCACCAACCCTTGGTTGTCGTACCGATCCGCAGCCGAGAGACGCTCGTAGTACTTCTCCCGGTCAGCGCCGAAGACCGCCGTCGGATTCAGGGCGCGGAAGCTCGTGGTCTGGGTGAATCCCTGTTGCACCAGCATGGCGTAGGTCAGTAGCCGTGCTACACGGCCGTTGCCATTGCCGAACGGGTGGATCCACAGGAAGCGGTGGTGGGAGATCGAGGTGGCCACCAGATCCTGATTACGACTTCGGTCGGCGTTGATGAAGTCCACGAGCTCGGTCATCAAGGCCGGTACAAGGTCCGGACCCGGCGGCGTGTGCTCTGTTCCGGCGATGGCTACCGGCCTCGTTCGGTATGAGCCCGGCGTCTTGTCGCCTTCAGCCAACAGACCATCCACGGCAAGATGGTGCAGTTCGCGCACGAAGGCCTGAGTCAGGCGGCCGCCGGGTTCGATGTGGTCATCGATGAATTCTGATGCTGCCTCCAGATTGATGACCTCTTGAACGGCATCCGACTTTTGTGTCGTCGCTTCGGCCTTCTCGGTGACAACGTCCAGGACCGTGGTCCGGTTGCCCTCGATCCGCGCACTCGTCATGCTGGTGACCAGCCTCAGCACCTCACCGATCTGCACGAGTACGTCTGGATCCGTATCCGTCAGGGCAAGGTCTCCACGGAGGCGCTCCAATTCGAACACGGCCTCGGTCAGCGGAGAGTCGAAAGCGAACGTCGGGATTTTCAGCTCCATGCATCCAGACTTTATCCGAGCATATCCAGATAATTAAGCGCAGGACGCGCAGATACGCATGATTTCAAGGATTTTCGGCTGCACGGAAGCACGGACTAATTAATTCTCAGCACCCAGGAAAATTAACTGCACTGCTCCAGATGAATTGGTCCCAGTGAAACAACGGCCCGAGCGAACAGATCATCCGTAGGCTGACCCCAACACCACGTCAAAGGGGACATCCATGAGCGCAGCGCACCAGGAGAAGCCGCTCCAACGGCAGATCGCCGAGCACCTCGAACAACACGGCTGGCTCCACTCCCCCACCTCCGCTGGATTTGACAAGCAACGGGCGCTCTACCCGGAGGATCTGCTCGGCTGGCTCCAGGACACGGACCCGGAGAACTACGCCAAGATCGTCCCGCCGAATGCCGATGACGCCACCCGTGCCAAGGGTGAGCGGCGCATCCTCGACCGCGTGGTCAAGCAGCTGGAGATCGGTGAGACCCAGGGAGGCGGCACACTGAATACCCTGCGCAAGGGATTCCACCTCCCGGGGGCGAAGAAGTTCAACCTAATGCAGATGCCCCCGGCGGACCACCGCAACCCCAACCTCATCACCCGGTACGGGCAGAACCGCCTGCGGGTGGTCCAGGAGGTCGTCTACTCCACCAAGAAGGCCGATCGGATCGACCTGGTGCTCTTCCTCAACGGCCTGCCCATGGCGACCATCGAGCTCAAGACCCACTACACGCAGACCCTGCAGGACGCCATCACCCAGTACAAGGTGGACCGCACACCGCAGGGTGAACCCCTGCTGACCGCTGGCCGCGGTGCCCTGGTGCACTTCGCCGCCACCGAGGCCGAAGTCGTGATGACCACCAAGCTCCAGGGCGCCGAGACCTTCTTCCTGCCGTTCAACCAGGGCCATCAGAATGGCGCCGGCAACCCACCCAACCCGGCCGGATACTCAACCGCCTACTTCTGGGAACAGATTCTGGACCGGGACACCTGGCTGACCATCCTGTCCAAGTTCATCTACACCAACCACGAGAAGCAAACAGACCCGTTGACTGGCAAGGTCACCGAGAAGACCCAGATCCGCTTCCCCCGCTATCACCAATGGAGGGCCGTCAGCAAGCTCACAGCGGCCGCCCGAGCCGACGGCCCGGGACACAAATACCTCATCCAGCACTCCGCCGGCTCCGGCAAGACCGATTCCATCGCCTGGAGCGCCCACCGCCTGTCCACGCTGCACACCCCGGACGGGCACAAGGTCTTCGACACCGTCATCGTCATCGCCGACCGGCAGGTCCTCGACCGCCAGCTGCAGGACGCCGTGGACCAGCTCGTCACCGCCACCGGCACCTTCCAGCCCATCACCGCCGGCTCTGAGGGCTCCAAGACCACGCAGCTGCTCGAGGCCCTCACCATCGGTGTGCCAATCATCGGCGTCACCCTGCAGACCTTCCCCTACGCCCTGGAGAAAATCCAGGACAAGGGCGGAGCGCTGGCTGGCAAGCACTTCGCGGTGATCGCGGATGAGGCCCACTCCTCCCAGGCCGGGGATGCCGCCTCCGCCCTGAAGAACCTGCTCTACCTGAACAACGACGCCGGCCTGTCCGGTCCGGTGGAAGAGGTCGAGCTGGAGCCGGGAGCGGATCAGGATGCGCTCAACACGATGGCGGCCCGCGCCGATGACGACGACCGAATCAGCTACTTCGCCTTCACAGCGACCCCGAAGGCGAAGACCCTCGAGTTGTTCGGCACCACCGGCCCCGATGGGAAGCCCGCCCCCTTCGACCTGTACCCGATGAAGCAGGCCATCGAGGAAGGGTTCATCCTCGACGTGCTGAAGAACTACACCACCTATGACGTCGCCGCCCGCATCGCGCTGAAGGGGACCGAGCAGGAACCGGACGCCGGATCTGCAGGAACCGGGCCGGCGTCGGGCTCAGAATCCGGCGGAACGCCGGGCACCGAGGTGGACGTGCGGCGGGGGACGAAGGCGTACATCGGATTCGTGGAACTACACCCGACCAATGTGGCGTCCAAGGTCGACGTGATCATCGAACACTTCCAGAACACGGTGCGGCCCGAGCTCGGTGGGAGGGCCAAGGCCATGGTGGTCACCGGATCGCGAGCGGCCGCCGTGCGCTACCAGCGGGCGTTCGAGAAGGCGATCGAGCAGCGCAAGTTGGATCTAAAGACGCTCGTAGCTTTCTCCGGTGAGGTCCCGGACCCGGACGTCACTCCACTACCGGGCCACGAACCGAAGACCGTGACCGAGGCATCCATCAATGCGGACCTCAAGGGCCGGGATCTGGCGGTGGTGTTCAACCAGCCGGACCAGCACGTGCTGATCGTGGCGAACAAGTACCAGACCGGGTTCGACCAGCCACTGCTCGTGGGCATGTACGTAGATAAGTCGCTCTCTGGAATCGCCGCGGTACAGACACTCTCCCGGCTGAATCGCCGCGCGCCGGGCAAGAACGACACCTACGTACTGGACTTCGTCAACGATCCGGACACCATCCTCGCCGCGTTCCAGGACTATTACGAGGACGCCACCCTCCAGACAGCGTCCGATCCGGACCTGGTGGCGGATCTGATGAACCGGCTGGACCACGAGGACGTCTACACCGAGTCCGAGCTGGAGCAGGTGTGGAAGGCGTGGGGTGCTGTCCGCCGGAACAAGGCCGAGCGGTCACGTTTGGATGCCGGACTCAACCCGGCGGTTGACCGGTTCTCCGTCCGGTGGAAGCAGGCAGCGGTGGAGGGAGATGACGCCGCCCGGGATCGGCTGTACGACTTCTATACGGTGCTGGGTCAGTACGAGAAGTCGTACTCCTTCATGTCCCAAATCCTCAACTTCGGGGATCCTCGCTTCGAGAAGCTGTCCGTGTTTGCCGACTTATTGGCCCGCAGGCTGCGGGGCGTGGTGTCTGATGACGACGCCGGCGGACTGGTCACGGCCGACGACGTGGTGCTCACGCACTTCCGACTGGAGAAGCTCAAGGACGAGGACCTAGAGCTGACCGACGGCGAAGGCCGGGGCCTGGACGGGATGACCGAAGCTGGCATGACCCGTCAGCTCGAGAAGGAGCGGGCGGAAAAGAGTGAGCTGATCGCCAAGGTCAACGAATACTTCGGTGATCTGGAAGCCTCGCCCGAGTTCTTGGTAGACGCGGGCAACCATCTCGTGGAGAACATGCTCGGCAACGAGGACCTCCGCACCCAGGCCCGCAACAACTCCGCCGTGGACTTCCGTCACTCCCCCACCCTCGTACAGGTGGCCGAGGACGCCATTTGGCAGCACGAGAACTCAACAGATGAGGTGTTGAAGGCCTTCCGGGGGCTGTCGGGGCCGAAGTTGGTGGATTTCCTCATGGCGCTGGGGCTGCATGAGCGGCTGAATGGGGAAAGGGAAGTGGGGTAGGTCACGCTTATCGTGTCTGTCGCCGGACCTACCTTTCAATCACCCCACATATCGGGGCCTCCCATCGCGAAAGGCCAGGAAATGCGCACCAACCCGTATCACTCGAAGAACCAATCCGATCCAGATGTCCACCACGTGCACTCCGACTGCAAGACCGGCAAACAGATCCCGGCGCGGAACCGCGAACCGGGTACCAACGACTGGCCGCTGTGTCAGCATTGTCGTGACATGGGCTAGCACCAACTAGCATTCCGTGGCCTCGGTGCTCCATCTGAGTTCCGGGGCCACGGAACGCCCCTCAAAGTCCTTAAGGTTCGAATCGGCTGATCGTCTACAGCCAGACCGTTCCGCTGACTCCGTGTCCAATTCCTTCTGCCCAGACGTCTGAAAGGACAGCCCATGGATAAGGAATCCTCAGGTGACCGCGAACCGGTCATCGCCCGCCAACTGGTCGTGCTCCGAGCCGTCAAGCTGCTCCACGAGTGGGGATATGAATCCGCCCGAGCGCTTCCGTACATGAGCCCCAGCGGCATGTACTGGCGTATGGAGATTCGAGCCCTTGACGATGCCGATGACCCCGCCGTTGAGGACCTTCAAAGGCTGTTCGACGGGGGCAGCAGCACCATCCACTACTCGTCGGCCGGTTGCGAGCAATTCAGTCAGAAACTGCACCAGGATATCGCCGACGGTCGCGTGAATCCCGAGCAGGTCGCCCGAGCCATTCTCGAGGCATTACCTGCGGCCACCCCTCGCACAGGGGCCGATCCGGATTACGTTGAATGGTTTGCCGAACTAACCGCAACGGCCGTCGCTCTTGAGACTGTGCCGTTTGCCTTCGACGACAGCTGGGAGCCCCGGCCGGGCTGGCAATTTATCGGTCACCCCTACCTACGCTTCGATGAACCTCCGCAGGTGCCGACTGCTCTAGCCCGCGATCCACTGTCTACAACGAATCGTGCTGGCGCAGTAGGCAGGGAGCCTGCAGCCGCGGTTGCCACCGTGAAGAACGGGAAGCCACAACCGGACGAGCTCTACGTCCTCGGCCTTTGTGATCAGATACTCGGTAACGGAGTGCGACAGAAGACCTTCGAATGGCTCAAGGGAGATCCTTCCCTGGCTACCGGAAATTCGAAGAAGCTGCCACTGGATGGGTACTGGGAAAAGTACAACTTGGCCATCGAGTTCCAGGAGAAGCAACACTTCAAACCCGTCCCTTTCTGGGATCAGAAGAAGACGGCATCGGGGATGACCCGAGGAGAACAGCGCAAGATCTACGATCAGCGGAAGGTTGAGAAGACTGCTGCACAACGGATCCGGTTGCTCCACATCCGACAAGACGCCTTCCCCATGGCCAAGGGCAGAATCGATCGAGATCCAGAACGCGACCTCGGCATCGCCCGTCGGTTGTTACGGGATGTCCTGGGCACCAACCTCCCCACGAGAACGGATCGGTAGACGAGTCCTTCGTTTCCGAAGCGTGGTCTGACGCTCGCATCCAGCTCACTCGCAACGTGGAGCTGGGCATTCCACTGAAACGACCCACATCCCTGCTTACGTCCCTTTCGCACGGCCAGGCGAGGAGACCGGTAAAGGGCGCGTCTTACGAACCATGCCTGCGACATGAAACTCGGCATGCTGCCGTGGAGCGTGCCGCCCTCCCGCAGCTCATGGTGCGATGGACGCTCCTGAGGTGCGCAATGTGACGCTGGTCCCGGTAGAGACGTCAACATTCTGATGATTGCTTACCGTGTCCATGCGGTGGGGTGTAATGAGGTCATCCAACCGCACAGGATGATCCCCCCTTTCGTGCGCACAGTCCGTTACACCCGGAAGGATTCGTGAGCCCTTTGTCTCGCCGTCATCTTCTTACCGCATCAGTCGTGATCGCATCCCTGTCCTTGGCGGGATGCGCTGCCTCCACACCGGACACCGATTCGGTCGTTGCTTCTGAGCAGTCGTCCGACGCGGGGGCTCCTCCCCATTCATCAACGGCTGCTCCTACTTCACCGTCCCCCACCGCGATTGAGACTCCTTCTTCCGCAGGTTCCGACGAGACAGATCGAGGTGACCTGAAAAAGAAGGTAGGGGAGACGGCCTCGGTGATCGAATACGAGAACGACAGTGTCTGGATGGAGTTCTCTATTGAGGGATTTCAGCGGATCGAATGTCCGGACAACTGGTCGGAGTCCTTGATGGACGACCCGGAGAATTACTTGGTCGCGGCCGATCTCTCGGTGTCTACTACCCCAGCTATGGCCGAGACGGAGATGAATGAGATCATCCCCGGATTCACCGTGAGCTTCGGCAGTAATTGGCTGGGGTTTACCGGAGATGGAAAGCGGATCAATGAAATCCGCACACCGGTCACCTACAACTGCCTCGACGGTTCAGAAGAGCTCCCTTGGGAGATCGGCCCGGGGGAGGAAGCTCGGGGCCTGGTGGTTTTCGAGGTTCCCGATTTGCAGGGTGAGGTCGTCTACAGGCCTTGGTACCTCGATGGGGGCGGATGGAGCTGGGAATTCGACGTTACTCAATCGTCTGGAGCCTGACGGGGTTTCTAGACGGTCCACAGCCCGGGCGGACCAGCGGTCTACAGGACACCGCAAGGCATGTCGAGTATGCAGGAAGTCACGCCCGGCCCGACGAGTTCCAGTCTGGCGGCCATACTGGGGCTCACCGCTACCCATTTGAGGTATGTAGTGGCTCATCCGGCGTGGAGGGCTGCGGGCCGAGCCTCGCTCACCATGATTCGGGGTTACCGGACACGACGCCCCGTGCCCGGCCTTGCCGATAATTGTGGGAAGCCCCGGTGCTTACCGAGCGAGCCTGGCCGAGAGGTACAGGCGTCTCACCGTGATGGAGACGTCGGAGATCCTGCGGATGGAGCTGCAGTACTGCGAGCGGCACCTCTCCATGACAATGCTCATAACCGCGCCGTAGCACGGCAGGAGGAAGAAGTGCCCAGCTGACGGGATGTCGCGGTCCTGGTACCCATGGAGGGAGACGCTCCGCTGACCATCCAGTGAGCCCGGGCGACGGGAACCGGGCCTCGTCACCCGCTGTTGCCCTGATATTCACGGCGAGGCACTGTGGCGGATACCCGGCCGGTGAACGATCGAGGAGTCCTGTTCTCCACTGGAAAGTCTCCACGCCATGAAGTCGCTCCTCCGCACCCTTGGTTCCGGCGCCGCCGTCGCACTCCTGTTGGCCGGCCCGCAGGCCGCCACCGCAGCGCCCGCAGACGTTCCCGCGGTCGCGCTGGGCACCCCGCTGGCTCAGGCCCACGCCCACAACGACTACGAGCACGAGCGCCCGCTGCTGGACGCCCTGGAACACGGCTTCACCTCCGTGGAGGCGGACGTCTGGCTCGTGGACGGCGAGCTGCTCGTGGCCCACGATTCTTGGGAACTCGAGAACGCCCCCACCCTGGAGGAGGCCTACCTCGAGCCGCTGTCCGAGCTGGTCTCCCCCAACGGCAAGCAGCTCTACCCCGGCTACGACGGAGACTTCCAGCTCCTGATCGACATCAAAAGCGAGGGCCAGGCTACCTGGGCCGCGATCGAGGACGAGCTCGCCGAGCACTCTCAGTTCATCACCCGTTACAAGAACGGGAAGGTCAAGGACCGCGCAGTCGAGGCCGTCATCAGCGGCAATCGCCCGCTGGCGGACATGCAGGCCGCCGGCACTCGCTACTCCGCCTACGACGGCCGGTCCGCGGACCTGGGCTCCGGGATGAAGCCGGAGTTCATGCCGCTGGTCAGCGAGAACTGGACCAAGCTGTTCACATGGCAGGGTGTGGGCGAGATGCCGGCCATTGAGCGCGAGCGCCTGCACGAGTATGTGGAACAGGCCCACGCCGCGGGCTACCGGATCCGGTTCTGGGCCACGAACGACATCGCCGGAGAGGCCCGCGAGAACCTCTGGGCGGAGCTCGAGGCCGCCGGCGTGGACCACATCAACACCGACGACCTGGCCGGCCTCCAGGCGTTCCTCAGCCGCTGACCGGGATGAACCGTGGCCACCCTGTTTCGTGATTCCCCGGCCCGCGTCAAGCGGGACTGGGCGGGGCCGACGTCGTGCCCTTGGTCTTGAGTCGTCAGAGGCTCACGGACAGCGTGCCGGCCGATGCACCGGGGACCGGTGCGAAGCCCCGTTGCAGGTAAAGATTCACGGCTGGGTTGCCGTCCTCCACACTCAGGCTGACCCGGCGGATGCCTTTGCTACCCGCCTCGACCAGCGCGTGGTCGATCAGGGCTCGTCCGATCCCCAGGCCGCGATACCCGGGCCACACGCAAACGCTGAGCTCAGGGACGCCGTCCGCCACGAAGCCGTAGCCGGGATCTGTCGAGTCGAGGAACAGGAGCCATACGACTCCCAGGACGACCGTCGCCTCTGACGTCGCCATCGCCATCGCGACGAATCCGAGGTCACCTCGGTCGGCGTCGAAGGCGTAATAGTGGCGGAGCGCGGGGTCCATGTCGAGGTCCCGGAAGCTGAATCGCTGCTCGCCGGACCAGTTCATGTTGGTGAGCGTGGCCAACCGCAGCAGCTCGGTCTCCCTCGGTCTGAGGTCGCGGATGGTCCAGTCGCTGGGCATGGCGCCAGTATCTCAAGGTCCGCGACGTCCTGTGGAGGGGCAGCCGGGGGAATGCTGACAGATTGACTGCTCGGCGGCGACCGCAGTTCGCGAGCTGGGGCATCCCGGAGCACGCAAGATCGTCGACCAACTCGTGGAGGTGGGAGTCCTGCAGGTCATTGACCCGGACAGCACCTACCGTCGCCGCTACCTTGCCCCCTCCCCGCATCGTGGGTGTTCTCTTCGAACGTGACGGATGATCACTTCCGTGACGACCTGATGGAGGATGCTCACGCAACAGCGGGTCCGTGAGCATCCGTCCCCGCCTCGCACCAGCGCCGGCAGTGGGTCCTAGAAATCCGATTCGGACAGCATCCGGCGGGCTTCGCCGAGGGCCCACTCCGCATCCTCGTGGTCCGTCCTCGCGAGCATCAGGAGATTGTTGATGCGCTGCTCACGGCTGAGTTTGGCCGTCTCGTCGGCGAAGTTGATCATCGCCAAGACTCGGGCATGGGCCCTGCGTCCCCTGGCCCTGGTCCGGGTGTCGTTCGCATCCGTTCCCTTCAGGATCTGCAGTGCCTCGGTCAACAGCTCTTTCACCGTGCGGTCCCCCCCACCATTGCGTTCGTTCATTCACGGTAGCCGAGCTGAAAGCGGAACGTGACCGGCCGACGTCGTGCGTTAGCGCCCTTATCTTGTCCGCCGCTGTCCGTACTGTCCGAATCATGATCGATCCCGCCACCCGGCGGGGCATTCCCATCGGTCATCGTTCCGGTACCGCCGGATCGTCGGCTCCGGGGTGACCGCCTCAGTGCCGTTCACCGTCTATCGCTTCCCCGCGATCCTCATGAAGGACACACCATGACCAAGAACCCGTCATCACCCACCCCGTACCAGCAGGACCAGCTCTTCAGCGGCGCCCCGAACCCCCACGGGAAGGCGGCAGCCAAGGCGGCACGCCCCTGGTTCAAGAAGAAGCGCTTCCTCATCCCGGGAGGATTCCTCGCGCTCTTCATCGTCGCCGGACTCGCGGGCGGCGGCGGGGAGGACACGGCACCGGTGACCGCTACCTCCACCCAGTCGGCCTCACCCTCCGCCACCGAGGAGGTCCAGCTCACCGAGGCCACCCCCTCAGCGGACGATGCGGCCTCGCAGGAAGCCGAGGAGTCTGCACGGGCCGAGGCAGAGGCCTCCGAGAAGGCCGAAGAAGAGGCGCAGGCGGCCGCGGAGGCTGAAGCGGCCCAGAAGGCCGAGGAAGAGGCGAAGGCAGAGGAGGAGGCTCGCGCCGCCGAGGAAGCCGCTGCAGAAGCTGAGGCCGAAGCCGAGCGCGGCACGCTGAGCCAGCAGAACGCGCTGCGGTCGGCCGAGGACTACCTCGACTACACGGCCTTCTCTCGGACCGGGCTCATCGGCCAACTGGAGTTCGAGGGGTACTCCACCGCTGACGCAACCTGGGCCGTGGACCGCGTGGAGGTCGACTGGAACGAGCAGGCAGCCAAGTCCGCCGAGGACTACCTGGACTACACATCCTTCTCCAAGCAGGGCCTGATCGACCAGCTGGTCTTCGAAGGCTACTCGCAGGAGCAGGCCCAGTATGGTGTGGGCCAGACGGGGCTGTAGCTCCCCCCGGCGACCACCCTGCCGGGCCCTCTGACCACGGGACCGGCAGGGCCGGCGTCGTCCCCGCCCATCACCGCCGCGGCCGCGGCACCCTCACATCTACTCCCCGACACCCACCCACCGCTTCAGAGAACGGACGTGCGTCAACCATGGCAGGAGACAACGTCGGCAGCTGGTTCGCCGTCGGCACCATCGGATCCATCATCACGGCAGGCGCGGCCTCCGCCGTGCCCTGGTACATGGGGATAGACGGCATCGGGCTCAACTTCATCGTGGCCCTGTGCGTCGCGTCCGGGATCTTCGCCCTCGTGGCACTGATCGCCTTCGCCGGGTTCCTCAACCTGGTGGTGAGGTACCTGCGGGAGATCAGTGACCAGACGTACACGGAGCGCTCGAGGCCAGCTGGCCGGTGACGGAGAACAACACACCCTGACGAACGGCTCCGCGATGGAACACAATGGTGCCCACCGCGTTGCCGACACCCGGCCGACCCCAGGAGCACCCATGTCCTTCCAGGCCTACCTCGACACCATCGAGGACAAGACCGGACTCACCCCACGCCAATTGCTCGAGATCGCCCAGGGCAAGGGGTATGGCGATCCCTCGGTGAAGGCCGGTGAGATCCTCGACTGGCTCAAGGCCGACTACGGGCTCGGGCGCGGCCACGGCATGGCCCTGGTGCACGTCATCAAGAAGGGCCCGCAGATCGACGCGAAGCATGTCGGGTCCACGGGCTCCCACCGGGACGAGTCGGACGTGCTCTGGCTGGATGGCCAGTCCAGCAGACCCGCGTGATCACACCGGCCCCCGCCCGAAAGCCGTCCGTTGAGTAATCGAGGCACGCGCCTGAGGTTCACCGGCCACATCGCCGGCGCCGGGACCGCCGGCGGGATGCGACTGGTGCTCGGATGCTGGACGGCGTCCCCGCACGGGATGTTCGCGGACGTCATGATCCAGCGCCCGGACGGGCACCGCATCCTGCTGGCCCCTGATCAGTGGGTCGCCGAGTTCGTCTCCGCGACCTACACTTTCGACGAGGTGCAGCAGGTGCCGGTCAGCATCCAGAGGTCCGACGCCGGCGCTGCCGCCGGCTCCCGCTGGCACGTCACCGCCGGACCGCTGGACTGGTACTTCGAGGTGGGGCGGCGCCACGCCCTGGGGCATCTGCTGCGGGCGGTGCCCGGCCCGGTGGGAACATCTCTGACCATGGCCAGGATCACCGACCGGGTGGCCGGGGTGGTGATGCCGGGGGTGCGGACCCTGGGCACCGCTGGCAACGACCGCACCGAGTGGTATGCCGCCCGGGACCTGCACCGCCTCGCCGCCTCTCGTGCGACGTGGGATGGGGAGGACCTGGGGGCCCTGGCGGACCTGGATCCCCCGGCGGACTTCGGATTCAGCTCCACCCCGCGGTTTCCCAGCCTGACCACGTTGACGAGCACCGTGCGGATCCGCCCGGAAGCCTCGGGCTGAAGATTTCCATTGCGCACAACTGAATTGTGCGCAATACTTTCTGCATGAGCGGCACCGATACTGCACCCACGCTGCAGCTGGAGAAACAGGTCTGCTTCGCCCTGTATTCGGCGGCCCGCGCGGCACAGCAGGCCTACCGCCCGTTGCTGGACGAGCTGGGACTGACCTACCCGCAGTACCTGGTGCTGTTGGTGCTCTGGGAGCAGGATGGACCGTCCGTCTCTGAGCTCGGCGCGCGCCTGCACCTGGACAGCGGCACGCTCTCGCCGCTGCTGCGCCGCCTGGACACCCACGGGTTCATCACCCGCCGGCGCCAGGAAGCGGACTCCCGCCGCGTGACCGTCCACCTGACCGAGGCGGGCGACGCCCTCCGCGAGCGCGCGGTGGACGTCCAGCGTTGCCTGCTGGACGCCGTCGGGCTCTCCGGCCCCGAGCTGCTGGCGCTGCGGGACCTCTCCCGGCGCTTCGTGAGCGCCGGCTGACCAACTCACAGCACCACCCCGACCCGAAGGAGACCACCATGCAGACCATCTACACCGCCGAGGCCCTGGCCACCGGAGGCGGCCGCGACGGCCGCACCCAGACCGCGGACGGCACCATCAGCCTGGACCTGGCTGTCCCGCAGGAGATGGGCGGCTCCGGTGACGGCGCCAACCCCGAGCAGCTCTTCGCCGCCGGCTTCGCGGCCTGCTTCCACTCCGCCCTGCAGATGGTGGCCCGCAAGGCCAAGGCAGACCTGGGCGAGTCCAGCGTGGGTGCCCGCGTGGGCATCGGTCCCAACGACGCCGGCGGCTTCGGCCTCGAGGTCACCCTCGAGGTGGTGGTGCCGAACCTGTCGGCCGAGCAGGCCCAGGAGCTCGCCGACCAGGCCCACCAGGTGTGCCCGTATTCCAACGCCACCCGCGGCAACATCGATGTCCACGTGAACGTGGTGCAGGACTGATGCCCACGCTGTACGATTTCGCCGCCCCCACCGTGGCCGGCCAGGAGCAGCCGCTCGCCGACTACGCCGGACAGGTGGCCGTGGTGGTCAACACCGCCAGCAAGTGCGGCCTGACGCCCCAGTACGAGGGCCTGCAGGAGCTCTACGCCGAGTACCAGGACCGGGGTCTGGTGGTGCTGGGCTTCCCCTGCAACCAGTTCGCGAACCAGGAACCCGGCACGGACGCCGAGGCCAGCGAGTTCTGCCAGCTGAACTACGGGGTCGACTTCCCCATGTTCGCCAAGGTGGACGTCAACGGCTCCGGCTCCCACCCCCTATTCGGCTGGCTGCGCAAGGAGACCTCCGGGCTGCTCGGCGGGGCCATCAAGTGGAACTTCACCAAGTTCCTCATCGGCCGGGACGGGCGGGTCATCGAGCGTTTCGCGCCAGCCACCGGACCGGAGAAGATGCGCAGCGCGATCGAGGCGGCCCTGGAGGCGCCGGCGGGCTGAGGTCCTGGAGAACCTGGCAGGCCACCCTGCGTCTCACGGCGTCATCTCCGTCCCCTGCACCCGGGTGATCGGCTCAAACACCGCCAGGATGACGGACCAAGACCGCCGGCATGCCCCGGGCCCGCCCCGCCGATAGCGTCGGCGGCGAATCACGAGTGCCACACACAGCGAACCCTGGTTCCGTGGCCGGCAACCCTCCGCACGTGTGGGGTGCCCCAGGTGAGGATTCGGCCCGCAGCCCACTGGTGCGGGCAAGACGCGAGCCAAGGTAGGGAAGACAGGCCATGAGCACGTCCACACTGAGAATCGACTCCGAGGCATCCGTGGTCCACGGCCTGGACATCGGCCGCACCCGGCCGGCCATGAAGTGGGTGTGGATCCTCGGCCTGGGTGGGGTGTTCTTCGAGGCCTACGCCGGTGCGGCCCTCGCCTCCGGTCTCGATCCGCTGACCCGCGAGTTGGGCCTGAGCCCCGTCCAGGTCTCCCTGGTGACGAGCACCTACATGTTCGTGGCGATCTTCGTCTGCCCCTTCGCCGGAGGCCTGGCGGACAAGTTCGGGCGGCTGAACATCCTCCTGGCAGCCAAGGCCTTCGCCCTGGTCGCCATGGTGATCGGACTGTCCGCGGGCAGCTTTGAGATCCTCATCCTCTCCCGCGTGCTCGCCGGCGTGGCCTGGGCCATGGACTTCGGAGCGCTGCTGACCTATATCTCCGAGTTCCTGCCGGCACGGCACCAGAGCAAGCTCAACCGCTGGCAGGGCATGTGGTATGTGGCCACCACCACCAACCTGCTCTTCACCTTCGGCATCTACCACCTCGGGGTCGGCACCTCGATCTGGCGCTGGTTGCTGGGCAGCTGCGCCGTCGTCGCACTGGCGCTCCTCGTCTCCCAGCGGGCCGTGCTGGTGGAGTCCCCGCGGTGGCTGGCCTCCAAGGGCCGGTACGCCCAGGCCGCCGCCGCCCTGCAGCGGATGTACGAGTTCCCCGGCGCCGAGGTCACCGCCGCCCCGGACAGCGCGGCGACCGAGACGACCCAGCACGACGCCGGCCGGCTGGCCACGCTGTTCCGCCCGCCCTACCTGCGGCGCACCATCCTGGCCAACGTCGCCTGGGTCGCGGAAGCCTGCCAGTACTACGCAATCGGCTGGTACCTACCGATCATCGCCCTGACCCTGTTCGGAGAGAGCTTCGCGGGAGCCACGCTCGGGGCCGCGGCGTTCAACGTCCTGGGCATCGTCGGTGGTTTCGCCGCAGCCGGGCTGGCGTCCCGGTTACGCATCCGCGGTGCCGTCCAGCTCGGCTTCGCCGCCTGCGCGGTGATCCTCGTCGTCTTCGGGCTCACGCTCGAGTCCGCTCCCCTGGCGGTGGCCATCCTGCTGCCGTCCTTGTTTATCCTCTTCCACTCAGGCCTGGCGGCCCCGGGCGGTGCGGCCCTGTCCGCACTGGCGTATCCGAGCCACCTCCGCGGACTGGGCATGGGCGTCTCCACCACCTTCTGCAACATCGGCGCGGCCGCGGGCCTGTTCCTGTTCCCGCTGCTGCAGGCCTGGTTGGGTACCTCCGGCGCGATCGTCGCCATGGCCGCCGTGCCGTTCGTCGGTTTCCTCACCGCCACCCTCATCAAGTGGGACCCGGACCGGCTCAAGAGCCCTTCTCCAGATGCCGACCCCGCTTTCGCGGCACTCACGAGCGGACCCGTTACCGCAGAGCAACTGCGCGCCTGACGCCAGCGTCACCTCTTACCGCGGCAGGAATCAGCGTCAGTCGGGTCTCGCGGCCTGTCATGGGCCGGAGGCATCTGGGTGCCATTGGGCCGCGGGTCGTGCTTCAAAGGCACCGCAGACCTACCCTCTCTGCAGGCCGGAGGCCTTGTTAGCCTGTGCGTACGCACGCCCTGAACGACCGACCGCAAGAGGCAGGTAGCCGTGTCAACCATCGACCCCGAAGAGACCCGAGGCCATTCCAAGAACCCGGCCGAGGCCACCCGTGAGACGTCGGGCCACAGCATCGACGGGGACACCCCGCCAGCCGAGGGCACCAGCGCGGAGCCCACCAACAACGAGCTCGACAAGGACCAGCGAGGCGTCGGTGCCAAGAACAAGGCCTGGCTGGTGGCCCTGCTGGTCCTGGTCCTGGTCTTCGTCGGCTTCTGGATCGCCGGCTCGATCGCCGGACTGTTCTGAGCGTCCGCCGAGGC
The DNA here is from genome assembly GCF_040677445.1 of Citricoccus sp. NPDC055426. Classification (NCBI taxonomy): domain Bacteria; kingdom Bacillati; phylum Actinomycetota; class Actinomycetes; order Micrococcales; family Micrococcaceae; genus Citricoccus; species Citricoccus sp. NPDC055426. Next base: position 415,273 of record NZ_JBFARZ010000001.1, on the reverse strand, counting down.
GTTGCCACCACCGATCGTTTCATCACGCCGACCGACCTGGCCCGTCCAAGGAGGATGTCATGACCCATCACGTGAGTTCGATGCTCGAGACCTATCCGAAGGACTTGGGCACGATCGACCGAGAGAAGCTGGCCCAGTGCATCGAGGCGTGTTTCGAGTGCGCCCAGACCTGCACCGCTTGTGCGGACGCCTGCCTGGCCGAGGACAACGTCGCCGACCTCCGGCAGTGCATCCGGTTCAACCTGGACTGCGCAGACCTCTGCGCAGCCACGGGCCGGGTCCTCTCCCGCCAGACCGGCAACAATGCCGAGACCACCCGCGCCCTGCTCGAGGCCTGCCGGACCGCGTGCCGGGTGTGCGCCGATGAGTGCGGCCAGCATGCCGAGATGCACGCGCACTGCACGGTCTGCGCCGAGGCGTGCCGCCGGTGCGAGCAGGCGTGCGCCGAGCTGCTCGAGTCATTGGGATGAGGACAGGACTTCCGTTCTTCCAGGTGAAAGTGCCATTGCCCCCTCCACTACACCTCCCTAGGGTCCACAGTGATACGGGTCACATTCCAGCGGCTGTGCATGGAGTGCGCCTGAACGTCATGTGACCCACCAGGAGAAAATGTGAAGACCCAAGCCGCCGTCATCGTGGAACCCGGCAAGGGCTTCCGGATCGAGGAGCTCGACCTCTCCGAGCCCGGCCCCGGAGAGGTCCTGCTCCGATACGCCTACTCGGGACTGTGCCACTCCGACCTCCACATCCTGCAAGGCGACTCCGAGGCACGATTGCCCCTCGTCGGCGGACACGAGGGCTCGGCTGTCGTCCAGAAGGTCGGGCCGGGGGTGACGCGGGTCCGGGAGGGCGACCACGTGGTCTGCTCCTTCATCCCCAACTGCGGCACGTGCCGCTGGTGCGCCACCGGCCAGCAGGCCCTGTGCGATCTGGGCGCGAACGCCCTGGTGGGCAACCTGCCAGGGGACCGCTTCGTCTTCACCGGGGAGCACGGCCAGTACGGCGGCATGAACTCCTTGGGCACATTCAGCGAGTACGGGGTCGTCCACCAGAACTCGGTGGTCCCCATCCCGAAGGACATCCCCCTGGACAAGGCCGCCCTGGTCAGCTGCGGCGTCCCCTCGGGGTGGGGCTCAGCGGTCTACGCCGCCGACGTCCGCGCCGGTGAGACCGTGATCGTCTACGGGATCGGCGGGATCGGCTCCAACGCCGTCCAGGGGGCCCGCCATGCGGGGGCCGCGAACATCATCGCCGTGGATCCCGAGCCGTTCAAGAGGGAGACCGCCATGCAACTGGGGGCCACCCACGCGGTCGCAGAGGCCGCCGAGGCGGCCGAGCTGGCCCGGGACCTCACCCTCGGCGTCGGCGCGGACAAGGCGATCGTGACCGTGGGACACCTCGAGGAGTCGGTGACGTCGGCGGCCTTCGAGGCCATCCGCAAGGGTGGGACCGCGGTGGTCACCAGCATGGGAGTCCTCGAGGACACCTCCGTCACTGTCCCCGGAACCATCCTTGCGCTGTTCAAGAAGACGCTACGCGGCACCCTCTTCGGCGACTGCAACCCCACCTATGACATCCCGCGCCTGCTCTTCCTCTACCAGCAGGGACAGCTGGTCCTCGACGCCCTGATCACCCGGACCTACGACCTGGGGGACGTCAACCAGGGTTACGAGGACTTGAAGGCCGGCAAGAACATCCGAGGGCTCATCAAGCACTGAGCGCAGCCCACCCTCCCCTGCGCGCCACCACCCGCCACCATCGCGAAGGACGCCACCATGACCGTCACCGAAACCTCACCGCACGTCAGCGAGAACCCCTTCCCCACCGGCCGGCTCTTCATCGGCGGGCAATGGCGAGATGCCACCGGGTCCGGGCTCATGGCGGTCGAGGCACCCGCCACCGGGGAGAAGCTGACGGACGTCGCCCGCGCCACCATCGCGGATGTGGACGCCGCCGTCACCGCCGCCCGCGCCGCCTTCGACTCCGGGGTGTGGTCGGGACTGCCCGGGCGTGAACGGGCCCGGATCCTGCTCGAGGTCGGCCGCCTGATGCGGGAGCGCTCCGAGGAACTGGGGCGGATTGAGAGCCAGGACGCCGGCAAGCCGATCGCCATGGCCACGGCCGTCGACGTGAACGGTGCGGCCGAGACCTTCGAGTACTACGGGATGTTGGCCCAGCAGCTCGACGGCTCCGTCCGCCAGACCCCGGGGCACGTCCTCGCCACGGTGCAGCGGGAGCCACTGGGCGTCGTCGCGGCCATCACGCCGTTCAACTTCCCCCTGATCCTCTCCACGTCCAAGGTCGCCCCGGCCCTGGCCGCCGGCAACTCCGTGGTGCTCAAGCCCGCCGACGACACCCCGCTGTCCTCGCTGAAGATGGCCGAGATCCTCCAGGAGGCGGGCGTCCCGGACGGCGTCTTCAACGTCGTCACGGGCGTCGGGTCCGAACTGGGCGACCACCTCGTGGGGCACCCGGAGGTCGACAAGGTGGCCTTCACCGGTTCCACCGAGGTGGGTGCCCGTGTGGCCGGCCAGGCCGGGAGGAACCTGCGGCCGGTCGTCTCCGAACTGGGCGGGAACTCGGCGAACATCCTGTTCGCGGATGCGGACCTGGACCGCGCCATCGACACGGTGATCCAGTCGTTCGTCTTCAACGCGGGACAGTTCTGCATGGCCGGCTCCCGGCTGTACGTCGAACGTCCGGTGTACGAGGAGGTCCTCGCACGGCTGCCGCAGGCCGTTTCCAGCATCCCCTGGGGTGACATCACCCGCCCGGAATCGGTCTTCGGCCCCCTGATCAGCCGGAAGCAGTTCGACCGGGTCTCGGCCCTGGTCTCGGAGACGGTGGCCGCCGGTGCGCGGCTGCTCGTCGGCGGGAATCCCGATCCCGAGCGGCCGGGGTACTTCTATCCGGCCACGGTCCTGGTGGACGTGCGGGAGGACCATCCGGCGGTGGCGCGCGAGGTCTTCGGGCCGGTCCTCACGGTGCAGCCCTTCGACACCGAGGAGGAGGTCATCGCGGTGGCGAACGGCACGGCCTACGGCCTGGCCGGAGGCGTCCAGACCGGCGACGCGGTGAAGGGCCAGCGGGTGGCCTCGCGCCTGAAGGCCGGCATCATCTGGATCAACGGCTGGGGCCTCATGGACCCGGCGGTCCCCTTTGGCGGCGTCAAGGCCTCCGGCTGGGGCCGGGAGAATGGCCCCGAGGGGCTGAACGAGTACCTGCAGACCAAGTCGATCGTGCTGAATCTGGAGGGTTGACCGCGGCCTGTCCCAAGCACAGCCCCCGCCATCGTGCTTGGCGATCGTCTAGCCCGGGTGCCGGCCGGCCCACTGCGGGTTCAAGTTCAGCGGCCTCACACTGTATTCAGATCATGTTCTGAACTATGATTCGAGCATGCCCACTCTCCTTCCACCCCAAACTGAATTCAAGTCTTCAGATCTCAGCCGCGCTTCTGCGGAGGTCTTCGCAGCTGCTTCAGACCATCCAGTCACAGTCACGCGGCGCGATGGAGAGTCTCTCGTCTTGATGACGGACAGCCACGATCAAGCGCGGCGGAAGCTCTTGGAACTCGCCGCCCAGCTCATCGCGGCCGCTACCGACTCCAACGGCACGCTCGCGGAACGAATGACGAAGCTCTTTCCCTGGATGCTGGCCCTCACTGAGGAGGACAGGAACACCTGTGCGCAGCAGATTCTCGACGCTGCCCGAGCATCGTTCTCTACAGAACAACCTCACTTGGCCATCGCCGAACTGACCTCATGGCGAGAGACCGCCACCGCGATTGCTGCCGGCCTACACAGCACCGAAGTTGAGTGGTTCGTCGAGATGCCGGCCGTCGAGCGCCCCCGCCTCTCACGGCCCTCAACCTGACTACCCGTCCAGGAACAGGTCCCGCTCCAGGGTCTCCGCCGGACCACCGTAGACCGAGAGGTCGGTGATCCCGGCCTCGGCGAGCACCTCGTCGTCGAGGAAGAAGTTCCCCGTGCACTCCACCGGGTCCCGCGTGAGGATCTCCCAGGCGGCATCGGCCATAATCTCCGGGGTACGGGAGCGGGCCGCCATCTGCTCCCCACCGAGCAGGTTGCGCACGGCCGCCGTGGCGATGGTGGTCCGCGGCCACAGGCTGTTTGCGGCGATCGACTGCCCGCGCAGCTCCTCGGCCAGCCCGAGGGTCACCAGGGACATCCCGTACTTGGCGATCGTGTAGCCCAGGTGCCGCCCGGCCCACTGCGAGTTGAGGTTCAGCGGCGGGCTCAGCGTCAGGATGTGGGCAGCCCGGGACGTCTCCAGCCAGGGCAGCGCCGTCTTGGCCAGCAGGAACGAGCCCCGCGTATTGATGTCCTGCATCAGGTCGTACTTTTTCATCGGCAGCTCGGCGGTGCCGGACAGGTCGATGGCGCTGGCGTTGTTGACCACCACGTCGATCCCGCCGAAGCGCTCCGCGGTGCGGGCGACCGCATCGGCGACCGAGCCGTCGTCGCGCACATCCCCGACGATCGCCAGCGCCTGCCCGCCGGCCTCCTCAATGGCCTCCGCCGCCGAATACACGGTGCCCTCGAGCTTCGGGTGCGGCTCGGACGTCTTGGCCAGCAGGGCCACGTTCGCCCCGTCCCGCGCGGCTCGCAGGGCGATGGCCAGCCCGATGCCGCGGCTGCCGCCGGACATCAGGATGGTGAGGCCGGCGAGGGACCGTTCGGAGTCGGGGCGGGCGGCAGATGCGGTGGTGTTCTCGGTCATGGGATCTCCTCGTGGTCGGGTGGCGTGTGGTCCGTGGTCAGCTGAACCGGGAGTAGTCCGGTGTCCGCCGTTCGGCGAAGGCGGTGAAGGCCTCGCGGGCCTCCGGGCTGCCCAGTCGCCCGGCGAACACGGCCACCTCGTGGTCGATGACGGCGGTCAATCCCTCCGCGTCCCGCATCAGGCGCTTGGTGGCGGCGAGCGACCCCGGCGGCTTGGCGGCCAGGGTGGCGGCCACCTGCTGCGCCGTCTCGTGCAGTTCCGCCGCCGGGACCAGCCGGTTCGCCAGGCCCGAGGCCACGGCGTCCTCGGCGGAGAGCGGCTCGGCGAGCGCGAACATCCCGAAGGCGCGCGCGTGGCCGATGCGCTGGGGCAGCAGCACGGTGGAGGCGGCCTCCGGCACGAGGGCGAGGTCCACGAACGGGGTGATGAGGGTGGCTCCCTCGGCCAGGATCACGTAGTCGGCGTGCAACAGCATGGTGGTCCCCACCCCCACGGCCTTGCCCTGCACCGCGGCGACGATCGGCGTGGTGCTGGCCGCCAGTGCATGGAGGAACCGCCACACGGCCATCTGTGCCGTGACGCCCGACGCCGGCCCCTCGGCCGGGGTGCCCGAGGTCCCGGCGGGCGGGTGGTCGGCGGTCTGCTCGGTGATCTGGGCGGCCAGGCGGGAGAAGTCCGCGATGTCGTTGCCGGCGCTGAAGAGGTCCCCCTCGGCACGGAGCAGCACCACCCTGACCTGCGGGTCGTCCTCCGCACGCTCGATCGCCTCGGCGAGCAGGCCGTACATCTCCTCCGTCAGCGCGTTCTTCTTCGCAGGGCGGTTCAGGGTGACGGTGAGGACGGCGTCCTGCAGCTCGACGGTGATGTCCTGTGCCATGGAGCGACTCCTTGAGGTGGCGGGCCGGCACGGCGTGGTGATGCCGGTCTCATCCTCCGATCATGGCATGGAGTCCACCCTTATCCTGTCCGCGGACCGTGGTCTGATGGATAGCTGTCCACCACCACACCTGACCGGAGGGAACCCCACCCATGATGGGACCGCACCATGCCGCCTGCGGGGCGGCGGCCTGGGTGCTGCTCGCCGCGGACTATACGGTCCCGCTCGGGCCGCTGGCCGGCGTCGGGCCCTTCGGTTCAGATTCTGTGCTGGTGCTGCCCGAAGCGATCCCGCTGGGCTTCGGGCTGCTGGACGGGATCACGGATCTGGGGGTCCTCACCGGCGCCGTCGTCGCCGCCGGCGCCGCCCTGTTGCCGGATGCCGACCACCGCAACGCCTCGATCGCGCACTCCCTGCCGCCGGTGTCCGAGTGGATCTGCAGGGTGGTGGGCGCGGTGGCCGGCGGGCACCGCAACGGCACCCACTCGCTGCTGGGGCTGGCCGCCTTCACCCTGCTCGCCTGGCTGCTGTCCCTGCTGGCGATGCCCACCACCACGGGAACCCTGCAGCTCGGCGCCGGGCTGGGGACCGTGCTGCTGGCCTCCTTCGCGATTAAGGTCCTGAAGTTCGTGCCGGACCGCGCCCGGAGGGTCCCGTGGCTGGTGGCCGTGCCCCTGGGTGCCCTCGTATCCGTGGGGATGGGTGATCAGGGTGGGCTCTTCGTGGCGGCCGTGGCCCTGGGTGCGGTGGCGCATGTGGCCGGGGACATGCTCACGGACGGCGGCTGCAACCTGCTCTGGCCCGCCGCCCTGAAGCCACCGCGGGCTCTCACCAGAATTCCGGTGGTCAAGGAGCTGTGGAGCAGCGGCGGGCGGATGAAGGTGCCGGTCCTGGGCCCCACCGGTTCACGCCGTGAGTGGGCACTTGCCGCGGTGGTCTCGCTGGTGGCGGTGCTGGGTCTCTTGATGGCGCTGATCGGCGTGGTGAGCAGCTAGGACTCGACGGGGCCTGCGGGGCGTGGTGGTCCACCGATGACCTTGTACACGCGGTGCTTGGCCCCGGGATGGAAACCGTGGCGCAGGTACTGCCGGTACAGCGCCTGCGTGCCGGCGGTCGCACCGACCACCGCCCCAGCCGGCGGGACCTGGCTGACCACCCGCCGGGCGAGCTGGATTCCGGTCAGACGGGTGCCGGGAAGCTGCGCCAGGCCGGCGAGCTCCCATCGCGGTCCGGCAGGGGTTTCAGCACCGAACGGGGACATTGCCCCTCCCCCGCGGGGCAGCAGGAACAAGGCCCCGAGGAACAGCACCACGGGCGCCCCGAGGATCGTGAGCAGCGTCCACAGGCCGGGGAACAGGAGGAAGAGCAGCACCGGGACCGTGAGGCTGATGCCGAAGATCACGCCCATGATGGGCAGCACCAGGAGCACGTCGAGGAGGGGATCCGAGCGGTACAGGAGCACCATGCCGGTGCGGGTCCGATCCAGGAACAGCCCGCGGCGCAGGGCGCCGGAGATCACCGACAGCAGGGTCCAAGGCAGCGCCAGCGGTGCGAACAGGGCGTGGGGAGTGAACGCGCGGGCCATGATCCATGCAGCGCGAGGCACGTTGCGGGAGGGCTGCACCGCACTCATGGCTGCAGCAGACACGGGCGGGGATTCCGGCCCGGACGGGGATCGGAGGTGAACCGCCTCGGGTGTCGCTCACATGTCATCCGATCACCCTACCGACCGCGCCCCGTCCCTGATGCGCCCCCTCCTGTCCCTCCCAGCCTCATGGGCCCATGCCGGCCTGCCCCGCGGCATGGACTATTCAGGGCACTGCGTCGTGACGATCCGGCGGATCGCGTCCCGCTCAGCCGAGGTCACCCACAGCTCGTACTTGACCTTGACGGCCGTCTGGCGGGCTACGTAGTCACACCGGAACCCGCGGTTCGGCGGCAGCCAGGTCGCGGCGTCGCCGTCGCCCTTGGCCGAGTTGGTGGGCCCGTCCACCGCGAGGAGGTTGAGTGGGTCGTTGGCGAACTCGACCCGCTCGTCCGGGTCCATGAGTTGGGCCCCCTTCTGCCAGGCGTCGGACAGTGCGACGACGTGGTCGATCTGCACCTCGGTGCTGGTGTCCTGCCCGCGGACGAACTCGATGATCTCCCCGGTGAAGGGATCCTCGAGGTGGCCCGAGAGGATCACGCAGCCCTGCGTCCCGGGCTTCGCCACGGCATCCTCGAGGTCGCGGCGCAGGATGTCGTTGCGGGCGTCGCACCCGTTCCGGTCCGGGTCCTTCCACCCGCGGCCGAAATGGTCGCGGTCATACCCCGTCCGGGGCGCCCGGCCCTTCACAGCCACGGTCTCCAGCTGGGCGAGGACGTCTGATTGCCGGGCTTCCGGCCGGTTGACGGCAGGGTCGGAGTATTCAGACTCGGCGGGGGGCGGGGCCTCTGCTTCCTCGACGGTGCAGCCCGTCAACCCCACGGCCAGGAGAACTCCGAGGGCCGCGTACCTGCGCATCACCAGACGACGGTCGGGTGGGCAGAGCCCGCCCTGGGACATTGATGCATGCTCCCACGATGCCACGCATCCCGGCTGCCGTACGCCTGTCCCCATTTTCCCTTGAGGTTCTGAACAATAGAGGATGTCCGGCGATCACCCCTGATTCGCCATTCACGAGGGAATCGACTACTGATTAATATCAAGCCACATGATATTGTCATCGAACATTCCATCCGTGATGCACCTCACTCACCCGGGAGATCACCATGAAGCTCAGCCGTCTCAGCACCGCAGCCCTGGCCGGCCTGGCCGCCCTCACCCTCGTGTCCTGCTCCGCCGGAGGCGGTGACACCGGCGGGGAAGCCAGCCCCGGTTCGGGCGGGGCCACCGAGGCCACCACCGGCGAGGTCAACACCGAGGCCCCGGTGTACGACCAGCTGCCGCAGGCCATCCAGGACGCCGGGGTCATCAACATCGCCGGCGACACCCACCCGCCCTACCGGACCATCGAGGAGAGCGGCGAGATCACCGGGATCGACCCGGACATCCAGGCCGCCCTCGCGGAACAGCTCGGCGTGCCCTTCGCCATCCAGACCTCCTCCGGACTGGATGCCATGCTCACCGGCATGCTCTCCGGCCGCTACGACGCCTTCAACGGCCCGGTCCGCACCACCCCGGAGCGCGAGGAGGACTTCGACGCCGTGGTCTGGATGACCACCCGCACCTCCTACCTTTTCCTGGCCGAGCGCCAGGACGAGCTCGGCAACCCGGAGGCCGTCTGCGGGGCCCGCGTGGCCGGCGTCACCGGCTCCGTCACCGAGAGCCAGCTGGAGCACTACACCGAGTGGTGCGAGGGCGAGGGGCTGGAGGCCCCCGAGTTCATCGGCCTGGAGGACACCAACTCCACCTTCCTCGCCCTGCAGTCCGACCGCGCGGACTTCGCCGGCACCACCCAGACCGCCGCCATCGACTTCCAGTCCCAGAACGAGGGCACCTTCGAGTACCTCGTCCAGACGGACGAGCAGGGCGCCGGCGTGGACCAGCTGGCCATGTTCCTGCCCAAGGACAACGAGCTCGCCCCGGCCATGCTCGCCGCCTTCGAGGGCATCTTCGAGAACGGGGAGTACGACCGGATCATGTCTGAATGGGCGCTGGACGACGTCACGGTGGAGGCCCCGACCCTCAACCCGATGACCGAGTCCGGCGAATGACCCTCACGGAGACCCCTATGAATCCTCCCACCCCGTCCGCCCGCTCCGCCCCGTACGCCCCCTCGGCCCCCGCCGTGCGCACCGACGCCGCGGACGTGGCGCAGGCCCGCCCCCGGGTCCGCCCGCTGCGCATCCTGGGCACGGCCGTGCTGGTCCTGGTGGTCTTCGGCATCCTGTCCTTCCTGGTCACCAACGAGCGGTTCGAATGGCCCGTCGTGGCCGAGTACCTCTTCAACCCCAGCGTGCTGCTCGGTCTGGTGACGAGCGTGCTGCTGATGGTGGTGGCCATGGTGCTCGGCACCGCCCTCGGCACCCTCCTGGCCGCCGGCCAGCTCAGTGACTACTGGCCCGTGCGAATGGCGTGCATGACCTTCGTCGGCTTCTTCCGCGGGGTCCCGCCCCTGGTGCAGCTGATCTTCTGGTACAACCTGGCCTACCTGCTCCCGCGGATCTCCGTGGGGGTGCCGTTCGGCCCGGAGCTGTTCAGCTGGTCCACCAACGACCTCATCACCCCGCTGACAGCGGCCATCATCGGCCTGTCCCTGCACGAGGCCGCCTACATGGCGGAGATCATCCGCGCAGGCATCCTCTCCGTGGACCAGGGCCAGCACGACGCCTCCGCGGCCATGGGCTTCAGCCGCTGGCACTCCTTCACCCGGATCGTGCTGCCGCAGGCCATGCGCGTCATCATCCCGCCCACCGGCTCCCAGGTCATCGCCACCCTCAAGGGCACCTCCCTGGTCAGCGTCATCGCCATGGGCGACCTGCTGCACGCCGTGCAGGTCATCTACAACCGCACCTATGACGTGGTGCCCATGCTGATCGTGGCCGTGATCTGGTACCTCGTGGCGGTGACCGTGCTGACCTTCTTCCAGCGCAAGGTCGAGGACTACTACGGCCGCGGCGCCACCCGCACCGCCCCCAAGGCCACCGCACCGTCAGGGCCCGACGCCGGCCCGGCCGGTTCCGCGGCAGCGGTCCGGAACGAGGAGAACCAGTGATGAACAGGACCCAGACCAGCACGGCACCTGACCGCCGGGACGGCGACGCCCAGACCCCGGGGGCCCGCGTCCTCGAGGTCGTGCAACTGCGCAAACGCTTCGGAGACCTCGTGGCGCTGGACGGCATCGACCTGACCGTCAACGAGGGCGAGGTCGTGGCCATCCTGGGCCCCTCCGGCTCCGGCAAGTCCACCCTCGTGCGCTGCCTGGACCAGCTCGAGACCATCGACGGCGGCGCCATGTACCTGGACGACGAGCTGCTCGGCTTCGAGCAGGGCAGACAGAGCAAGAGCCTGCGGCCGCTGACCGACGCCGGTGTCAGGGCCCAGCGCCGGCGGATGAGCATGGTGTTCCAGCAGTTCAACCTGTTCCCGCACTGGACGGTCATGCGCAACATCACCGAGGCCCCGATCGCCGTCCACGGCATCGCCCCTGCCGAGGCGAAGGCCCGGGCCGTGGAACTGCTGGCCAAGGTGGGCCTCTCGGACAAGGCGACGTCCTACCCGCGGCAGCTCTCGGGCGGCCAGCAGCAGCGCGTGGCCATCGCCCGCGCCGTGGCCGTGGAGCCCCGCGTGCTGCTCTTCGACGAGCCCACCAGCGCCCTGGACCCGGAGCTGATCGACGAGGTGCTGCAGACCATGAAGGCACTGGCCGCCACCGGGCGGACCATGGTGGTGGTCACCCACGAGATGGAGTTCGCCCGCGAGGTCGCGGACCGCTGCGTCTTCATGGCCGAGGGCCGGGTCATCGAGGACCGTCCCGCCGAGGCCTTCTTCCGTGACCCGCAGACCGACCGGCTGCGCTCCTTCCTGGCCCGCTCGATGCGCGCCAACGCCGGCTCCGGGAATGGCACCGAGTCCGCACCCGAGGCAGGCCAGGAGACTGCCGAACCACAGCAGGGGGCCGGGCAGCCGTGACCGCGACGACCACGCTGATGGCCACCGGGGACCTGGTCCTGGAGCGGGCGGACGCCACGTCCCTGCTCGCCGCCGCGGCCCCCGTGCTGGCCGGGGCGGACCTGGTCATCGGCCACCTCGAGGTCCCGCACACCGAGGCCACGGCCAGCATGTCCACGGACGTGCCCGCCCTGCCGGCCCCACCCTCGGCCCTGGACGCCGTGGCGGGCGCCGGGTTCCACGTGCTGACCCTGGCCGGCAACCACGTCTACGACTCCGGTGGGCAGGGCATCGAGGACACCCGTCGGCACTGCCGGGACCGGGGCCTGGCCACCACGGGGGCGGGCCGGGACCTGGAGGAGGCGTGGGAACCGGCGGTCGCCGACGTCGGCAACCGGCGGGTCGTGGTGCTCAGCGTCAACTGCGTGGGGCCACGCGAGTCCTGGGCGGGCAGCGCCAAGGCGGGCTGTGCCTGGATCGAGGTCGTCACCCACTACGAGCCCCGCGGCGCCAACCCCGGCGGGCCGCCGCGCACCTACACCTTCGCCGAGCCGCGGTCCCTGGCCGCCTTCACCGAGCGGGTGGCGGGCCAGGTGCGCGAGGGCACGGCCGTCGTCGTGTCCCTGCATCAGGGGCTGGTCCACCAGCCGGTGGAGATCGCCGCGTACCAGTACGAGATCGCCCACGCGGCCATCGACGCCGGCGCCGTGGCCGTGCTCGCCCACCACGCGCACCTGCTCAAGGGAATCGAGTCCTACCGCGGCCGGCCGATCTTCCACGGGCTCGGCAACTTCGCCACCGTGACGAGGGCCCTCGGCGGGGCGCCGGACGACTCCCCCGAACGGCGGGCCTGGGCCCGCGAGCGGCTGCGGGTGTTCGGCTTCCAGCCGGACCCGGCGATGCCCGAGTATCCGTTCCACCCCGAGAGCCGGAACACCGTGATCGCCGTGATCACCCTGGGCCCGGACGGGGCGGTGGGCGCGGAGGCCATCCCCTGCTGGATCGACGACGAGGCGCGCCCGGTCCCGGTGGTCCGCGCCGACGGCGGCCAACAGGTCGGCGACTACCTGACACGCATCACCCGCGAAGCCGGCCTGGACACGGTCCTGGACTGGAGCGGGGACCGATTGAGCATCCACCTGGAGGAGACATCCCGATGAGCACCCAGACCCAGCCCCTGGCGGGCAAGACCGTGATCGACCTGACCACCGCGCTGGCCGGCCCCTACGCCACCCTGCTGCTGGCCGGGCTGGGCGCCCGCGTGATCAAGGTGGAGAACCCCACGCGCGGCGGGGACACCTCCCGCAACAACTCCCCCTACGTCACCAAAGAGGGCATCAGTGTGCGGCGGACCTCGGAGGACGACATGTCAGTCTCCATGATGCTCCGGGGCCGCGGCAAGGAGTCGGTCACCCTGAACCTCAAGCACCCGGAGAGCCGGCAGGTGCTGTTCGACCTCATCGCCGAGGCGGACATCGTGGTGGAGAACTACAGCGCCGGGGTGACCAAGCGCCTCGGGGTGGACTACGCGAGCGTGCGCCACCTCAACGAGAAGCTGGTCTACACCTCCATCAGCGGCTTCGGCGCCGGCACGGACAACGGGGACCGCAAGGCCATGGACACGATCGTCCAGGCGCTCAGCGGGGTGATGATGACCGCCGGGGAACCGGGCCAACCGCCGGTGCGCTTCGGCCTGCCGATCGGTGACCTGTCCGCACCGCTCTTCGCGGTGATCGGCACCCTGGGGGCGGTGCTGCAGGCCGAGCACACGGGCCAGGGCCAGCACGTGGACGTCTCCATGCTCGGGGCCCTGACCTCGCTGGTGGCCTGCGAGCCCTTCGACGCCCTGGAGGAGATCGGCTTCCCCCTGCGCACCGGCGCCTACGTGCCCCGGCTGGCGCCGTTCGGAACCTTCCGGGCCGCCGACGGCTACTTCGCCATCTGCGCCCCCACCGACCAGTTCGCCGCGGGCGTGCTCCGGGCCATCGACCGCGCGGACCTGCTGGAGTCCGAGGACTTCGGCACCCGGGACGCCCGGGTGGCCAACGCCGACCGCCTGCACGGGCTGATCGCCGGCTGGGCCGCCGAGCAGCCCCTCGCCGAGGTGCTCGAGGCCCTCACGAGCCAGGGCGCCCCCGCGGCGCCCGTGCGCACCACCGCCGAGGCCGTCCGGGATCCGCAGGTGGTGGCCCGCGGCGAGGTGGTGCCCCTGGTCCACCCCAAGTTCGGCCACTTCGACGGGCTCTTCGGTTCCGGGTTGCCCATGGTCCTCTCCGGCAGCAGCACCTCGCTGGACGCCCCGGCCCCGTACCTGGGCGAGCACACCGAGGCGATCCTCGGCTCCCTGGGCTACGACCCCGCCCGGATCGAGGGCCTGCGCACCGCGGGTGTGCTGTGACGGCACCCCGGATCGGGATCATCGGGGCGGACGTGCCCCGGCAGCTCGTCCTCGCCGCGGGCGCCACCCCGGTACGGCTGACCGGGGCCTGGAGCGGGGAGGTCTCCCGGGAGGCCGGTGAGCTCCTCGGGGCCGCCGACGTGGTGGCAGCCCGGATCCTGGACTCGGTGCTCTCCGGCGCCCACGGCGGACGTGACGGACGTGAAGCAAAGTCGGGGCTGGCCGGGCTGGTGGTCTGCAACGACTCCATGGCCCACCTGCGGGTCTTCTACGTGCTGCGGGTGCTGGCCGGACGCGGCCGCCTCGGCTTCCCGGTCCACCTGCTGGACACCCCCCGCGGCGGCGGCCCGCACCGGACCCGCTTCGTGGCCCGGCAGTACGAACGCCTGGCCGGGTTCGTCTCCGGCTGCACCGGGACCCGACTGGACTCGGCGTCCCTGGCCGAGGCCGCCGCCCGGGAGACCCTCGTGGGCCAAGCCCTCGAACGCGTACGGGAGCGACGACGCGCGCGCACCCTGTCCGGCACCGCAGCCCTGCGCTGCTACGCGGCGGCGGCCACCACCACACCGGAGGAGGCGGTGGACTCCATCGAGGCGGTCTTGGATGAGCGAAGAGCCGCACCGGACGCGGCACTCGCTGACGCCGTGCCGGTCTTCATGACCGGCAGCTCCCACCCGGACCCCACGGTCTACGCGGCCCTCGAGCAGGCCGGGATCCTGGTGGTGGGCGAGGACCACGACGCCGGGGATGCGGCCTGGATCGGCGAGGCGGTGGAGTCCGGCGAGGTGCCACCCGCCGAGGCGCAAAGTGACCTGTCCCCGTCACAACGGCGGGGGTCAGGTCACTTTGCGCCTGAAGCAGGCGGGGGGCTGGGAGGCGTGTTCCGGGCCCTGGCCGAGCGGCACGCGCTGCGTCCGCCCGCGGCCGCCCGGTCCCTGGCCGACGAGCGGAGCCGGCACCTGCTCGCCGAGGTGCACCGCACCGGCGCGGCCGGGGTGGTGGCCCTGGTCCGGGACCTCGACGACGGCCCCGCCTGGGACCTGGCCGACCACCGCGAGGCGCTGGCCGGCAGCGGGACCTGGCTGGCCGGCGTCGTGCAGATCCCCGCCGACGGGGTCCGGGACGCGACCGCCGAACTCCTCTCCAGCATCCAGCAGCATTCCGGGAGGACCGCGCCGTGACCGAGACCCGACTCCGCTCCGCCGTGGCGGCCACCGCCTACCAGAAGGAGTGGTTCCAGGACGTGCGCCGGCGGGCCCTGGCCGGCGAGCCGATCGCGCTGCTGAACGCCGACGCCCCGCACGAGGTGTTCCGCGCCCTGGACATCCCCTACGTGGTCACCCAGTGGTGGTCCTCGATCATCGCGGCCAAGCGGGCCGGCCCCGCCTCCATGGAGCAGCTCGTGGCCCGCGGGCTGCCGGACTTCAGCCTGCAGTACGACGCCATGCCGCTCGGCGAGCAGCACCTCCCCGCCGGCGAGCGCCCCTGGGGCGGGCTGCCGACCCCGCGCTTCGCGGTGGCCGAGCGCAGCGGGGACGTCACCGCCAAGATCTTCGAGCAGTGGGGGCGGTTCGAGGGCACGGAGACCTTCTTGCTCTCCCGCACGGGGGCGGACCCGGTGCCGGACCGGTGGTGGGAGCTCGTTCCGCACGAGTGGGAGCGGGCGTTCGGCAGCGACCGCCTGGACCTGCTGCAGGGCGAGATCGAGGAGCTCATCGCCTGGCTCGAGGAGCGCACCGGCCGCCGCCTGGACCGGGACCGGCTGGCGGAGATCATGGCGCTGGGCAACGAGCAGGCGCAGTGGAACCGCCGCACCCGGGACCTCATCGCCGCGGCCCGTCCCACCCCGGTCCTGGTCAACGACACCATGCCGGCCGTGATGGCCCCCCAGTGGCAGCGTGGCACCCGGTGGGCCGTGGACGCGGCCCAGTCCCTCTACGAGGAGACCGAGCAGCGCGTCGAGGACGGCGTGGCCGTGTGCCCGGACGAGAGGCTGCGCCTGATGTGGGTGGGCCGCGGGCTGTGGTCCGACCTCGGCCTGTACACGCGGTTCCAGGAGGAGTTCGGGGCCGTGTTCGTGTGGAGCATGTACCTCGCGATCGCCGCGGACGGCTACGAGCGCCACGGCGAGGACCCCGTCCGGACGCTGGCCGCCCGCTTCGTGGGGATCACGGACCAGCTCTACGTGCCGCCGTGGTCCGCCCAGTGGTACGTCAAGGAGGCCCTCAGCCACGGCGTGCACGGGGTGGTGCACCTCGTGGCGGACGACACCCCGGGCAGCGGGTTCATCACCGAGGCCCTGGAGGCGGAGGGCATCCCCGTGCTGGAGATCCGGGCCAACAACGCGGACCAGCGCTCCAGCTCGGCGGCCCGCATCCCGGAGCGGATGGCCGAGTTCATCCGCACCCGCCTCTGACGGTGGGCAGCCCGTTCCGGCACCGGAACTTCTCCTGGTACTTCACCGGGCAGCTGCTCTCCAACACCGGGATCTGGTTCCAGAACCTGGCCCTGCAGCTGGTGGTGCTCAACGCCACCGGCAGCGCCCAGGCCCTGAGCGGCATCACCGTCGCCCAGTTCCTGCCGATCTTCCTGCTGGGCATCCCGGCGGGCCGGCTCCTGGACCGGGTGGCGCCCAGGACGGTGCTGATGGTGACCTCGGTGGCCTCCGCCGTGGCGACCGCCGGGCTGGTGCTCGTGGTCTCCGAGGACCCGGAGATGTGGCTGCTCTACGGGCTGGTCGGGGTGCTGGGCACGGTGCAGGCCTTCGAGCGGGTGGCGGCGCAGACCATCATCTTCGAGCTCGTGGGCCCGGACGGGCTCTCCCAGGCGGCCTCCGTCAGCACCATCGCCCTGGCCGCCGCCCGTTCGGTGGGCCCGGCGCTGGCCGGCCTCGCCTTCCAGGGGCTCGGGCCCGGGCCCTGCATCCTCATCAACGCCGGCGCCTACCTGCTGGTCTTCGCCTCCCGGTGCCTGATCCGCCCGGCAGCGCTGCACCCGCGGACCCCGCCGGAGCACGACGGCGGCCGGCCCGGTACCGCAGACCGGGGCGCCACCCTCGCGGCCCCCGCCGGTGCCGGGGACCCGGCCGGGCCGGCGTCGGGCCCCTTCCGCCGTGACCGGGACGTGAGCACCCTGCTGGTGGTCAACGTGGTGGTCTCCCTGCTGGCCATGAACTTCGGGCTGGTGCTCACCTCCACGGTGGACCTGTCCTACGGCGGGGACGCCGCGGCCGTGGGAGCCGTCCACACGCTCAACGCGGTGGGGGCGGTGGCCGGAGGGGTGCTCGCGGCGCGCCGGGTGCGGGTGAGCGTGCGGTCCCTGGTGTCGGCCACGGCCGTGTTCGGCGCGGTGCTGGCGGTCAACGCCGCGGCCCCCACGCTGCCGCTGTTCCTGGCGGCCGCGCCCCTGCTGGGGGTCGGCCTGGGGTACTACCAGGGGATCGTCAACGCCGCGGCCCAGGAATCGGTGCCGCCGCGGTACATCGGGCGGATGATGTCCTTCATGACCCTGGGCAGCTACGGCATGGTGCCGTTCGGGGCGCTGGCCATGGGCTGGGTGATCGATGCCAGCTCGGGCCGGGTGGCCCTGGCCGTCTCCGCGGCGAGCGCCTTGGCCTGCACAGTGCTGGTCCTGCTCCGGACGCGGAGCGGGCAGTCCGCGCGGGCCTGAGACATTCAGGCAGGCGTGGTGCCGCCGGACTGCCGGTCCAGGGCCTTCAGACGGCTGGCGGCCAGGCGGGAGGGGACGTGGCGCGGGCGGCTGGTGATCTGGCGGCGGGACACGGCCTGCGCCTCGGCCTCGTCGTCCCCGAAGTACCCGCCGGCCAGCTCGCGGGCGGCGTGGTCGAGGACCGCGACGATGGAGTTCCCGAGGTCGTCCCCGACCGAGGCGGTCAGGCGCCGCTCGTGGGCGCGCAGTTCCTCGGTGCAGTTCTGGATGAGCTCCCAGCCCGTCTCCGTGAGCTGGACCAGGCGGATGCGCCGGTTCGTCGGATGGTTGCCGCGCTCCACCAGCCCCAGCTCGAGCAGTTCGTTGGACACGAGGTGGGCGGCCTGGGCGCTGACGAAGGTCCGTCGGCCCAGCTGGGCGTTGGAGAGGGGCTTGCCCTCCCCCAGGACCTGGAGCACGAGGAACTGGGAGAGCGTCACGCCGTGGGAGAGCGCCAGGTTCTCCGTGAACCGGTCCAGGGCCCGCCCGAGGCGGTAGGCCGTGTAGTTCAGGCGGTCCGTGGCCGGTTCGCCGCGCGGGTCTCGATCAAGCTCCATCCCTAGAGAATATCAAGTTGTTTGTGATGTTCCGTGGTGTGTCAGAACCGCACCTGGACGGGGGCGAGCTCTGAACCGGCGGGGTAGGTGCCGTCGAAGACCGCTACCGCCTCCACGTGGAGACGGGCCCCGGCGGCCAGCATCCGCACGGCGCCGCCCTGCCCGGGCTCCGGCGCAGGATCAGCATCAGCATCCGGCCAGTCCAGGTCCGCGAACGCGATCCGCGTCCACTCACCCTCGACCCAGCTCGCCGCGGTCAGGACATGACCGGACCCCCGCTCCTCGACCCGCGGGTCCGAGACGGAGACGTCCAGCATGCCGCCGTGGGCGCGCAGCCGCACCCCGCCCCGGAACCACAGGGCGCCGGCAGGGCGCTCCGGGTCCGGGGTGAAGTAGAAGCGGCCGTCCGCGAGGCGGCCCGTACCGGGGGCCATCTCCACGGCGTCCTCCTCGGACCACCGTTCCACGTAGGCCAGGAAGCTGGTCTTGATCCCCCAGGCCATCCCGGTGTCCCGGCGGGAGACCCCATCCTGGGCGGCGTTCACCGGTGGACCCGGATCCGCACGGACTGGTAGCCCAGCTCGGGCATCCGGGTCGGTTCGGGCTCCCCGAGCAGCTCCAGCCGCTCGGCCCGGTGGACCATGACGTCCAGGGCCGCCCGGATGATGCCGCGGGCCAGGTGCTGGCCCACGCACTGGTGCTGGCCCCGTCCGAAGCCCAGGTGCCGGTCCAGGTTGGGCCGGGAGGCGTCGAAGCGGTCCGGGTCCGGGAACTGCGCCGGGTCGCGGTTGGCCGCCGCGTAGACCAGGGTCACGGGCTCGCCGGGCTCCAGACGCTCGCCGGCCACCTCGGTGGTGGCGCTGACGGTGCGGGCGAAGCCCCGGTACGGGGTGTACAGCCGCAGGAACTCCTCGAGTGCGGCGTCCATCGGCACCGCCCCGGTCCGCAGATTCTGGTGCAGCTGCGGGTCGAGCGCCAGGTGCCGGGCGATCCCGCCGATCAGCAACGGCGGGGCCACCATGCCCACCACGAGGGACTGGCGCAGGGCGCCGACCATGTGCTCCTCGTCCAGCCCCTGACCGTCCACCCGTTCGGAGAGCAGCGAGGACGCCGGGTCCTCCTTGGGGTCCCGTGGGTTCTCGCGGCGGTCCGCCACCAGCCACCGGGCGACCTCGTACATCCGCTCGCTGTGGAGGGAGACGGCCTCCCCGTCCTGGCGGCGCCAGGCCTCCACCCACGCGGTGGCGGTCTCGGCCAGCCAGGTGACCCGGTCCGGGTCGAGGTTGAGCCACATGGCCTCCGCGTAGGCCGGCAGCAGGGTGCCGAACGAGCGGGTGAGCTCGTCGTCCTCACCGTCCACGAACTCCTCGAAGAGGGACACCGCGCGCTCGCTGATCCGTTCGCTCAGTGCCGCCACCCGTCCCGGCGCCAGTGTCCGCGTCAGGGCTCGGCGGAACGGGGTGTGCCGGGGTGCGTCGAAGTTCAGCGGCGGCCGGCGGATTCCCCGGGGGTCGCTGGGGACCACGGCCTTGACGGAGGAGATGAACGTGGCCGCGTCGGAGGCCGCCGCGCGGACGTCCTCATACCCGGTCAGCGCCCAGTAGCCGCCGAGGTCCTCGGTGTAGGCCGCCGGATGCGCGTCCCGGAGCCTCGCGTAGGTGGCGAAGGCGGCGTCCGGGTGGTTGTCCGGCAGGCTGAACATCCCGGCCGGACGGCCGTCGGCCGTCCGGCTCGCTGTCACGGTGTGGTCCACGATGATCAGGCCCCCAGCGCGATGAACTCGAGCGGCACGTGGTTGGTGCCCCATTCGGCCCACTTGGCCATTCCCGGGTCCCCCGTCAGGTCGAAGCTGCTGCGGGACAGCGCCTCCTCCAGGGTGATCCGGAACATCATGCGGGCCAGCGGCGCCCCCGGACAGGAGTGGGTGCCGCGGCCGAAGCTGATGTGCTTGGTGATGTTCTCCCGGTGCAGCCGGAACGTGTCCGCGTCCTCGAACATGCGCGGGTCGCGGTTGGCGGCCGTGTAGACCAGGGCGATCGGGTCGCCCTCCTGGATCTGCTGGCCACCCACCACGGTGTCGTGCCGCGCGGTCCTCGCCATGCCCCGGTAGGGGTTGTACAGGCGCACGAACTCCTCCACCGCGCCCGGGATGTCCTCCGGGTGCTCGCGCAGGTGCTGCTGCAGCTCCGGATCCCGGCTCAGGTGGACGAACATGTTGCCGATGAACACGCTGGGTGCCACCATGCCCGTGACGATCAGTTGCCGCACACAGCCGAGCACCATCGCGTCAGGCAACCGGCCGCCGTCGTACTCGGCCTCCAGGAGGGCCTGCGTGAGGTCATCCTCGGCGGTGAAGCCACCGGCCGCGCGCTCGTCGATGATCGCCTGGGCGATCTCGTAGAGCCGGCCGCTCAGGGACTTGACCGTCTCGTGGTCCAGCACCTGGATGGCGTCCACATACGTGCCGCTGACCGTCTTGATCTCCAGGCTCGTCTCCGGCGAGAGGTTGAAGAACTCGGCGAAGACGTGGGCCGGGAGCTTCTGGGCATACTGGCGGGCCACATCGGCCGTGCCCTCGGTGATGAGGGGCTCGATCAGCTCCTGCACGCACCGCCGCACGGCCGGCTCCAGGGCCCGCATCTTGGGGGGCGTGAAGAAGTGGTTGATCACGCGCCGGTAGCTGGTATGCTGCGGCGGGTCCAGGTGCAGGGGCGGCCGGACCCCGGTGAACGCGAACTTGGGGATCGCGTTCTGCGAGGTGGTGGTGAACCGGCTGATGTCCGTGATGACCTCCGCGAGCTCCTCGTAGCCGAGCATGGCCCAGAAGCCGCCGAAGTCCTGGCTGCGCGCCACCGGGTGCTCGGCCCGCAGCCGGGCGAACTCGCGGTGGGCGTCGTCGAATCCTTCTGGCGACTGCGCGTCGAAATCGTGCGCGGAACGGCGGGAATCCACAATGACCTCCGTCAAATCAGTTCATCCCCATCAGGGACTTGAGCTCTGCCGCCTCGGACAGCTCGACCTCCGAGGTCCGGGTGAACCGTTCCATCCCCTCCGTGTCGAACGGCGAGATCTGGGAGGCCGCCTCGTTGAAGCTCAGGTTCCCCTCCTCGCTCATCAGGTAGGCGGCCAGCAGCTTCGCCCCGGCCGGGTTCGGCGAATTCGCCGCCAGGCCGAGCCCCACCTCCGGGCCCGTGGTCGGGGACATCGAGGCCACGTCCACGGGGGCGCCGCTGTCCTGGAGGTTCTTGATCACGGGCAGGACGCCGGGGTGGCCCAGCGCGCCCTCGCCGGCCGCCACGGCCTGGGTGCCGGGCACGGCGCCGCCGGAGACGGTGGGCTCGTTGGCGGCGATGCCCTCCAGCAGCTCGTCCCCGAACTCGTTGCGCATCAGCGACCAGAACGCGACGTTGGCGGGAGAGGAGTCGACCTCGGCGATCTGGATCTTCCCGGCATAGGCCGGATCTGCGTAGTCCTCCCAGGAGGTGGGGGCGGAGTCGACCAGGTCGGTGTTGTAGACCGTCTCGGTGGGGACGAAGGACACCATCGGCGTGCTGCCCTCATGGGTGTAGAGGTCCTCCGGGAACTCCCCGACGAGGGACTCGGGCAGCTCGGCCTCGGCGAACGAGGAGATCCAGCCCTGCTCGAGGGCCTCGTCGTAGAACGGGGAGTCCGTGAGCATGATGAGGTCGGCCGGGCTGCTCCCTGTGGACGCCTCGCTCGAGAAGCGCTGGGCCAGGTCGGCGGAGACCAGCCGGACCGGCTCCACGCTGATGCCGTAGGTCGACTCGAAGTCGGCGGCGACCTCCCGCAGCACGGCCTCGTCCACCATGCTGTACAGGGTGACGGAGCCGGCCTCCCGGGCCTCGTCCACGAGGGCCTGGGTGGCCGCATCCAGATCGGTGGCCGCGCCGGCCTCGGAGCCGGCATCCGAACCGCCGGAGCAGGCGGACACGGCGAGGGACGCCGCGGCCAGGGTGGCCAGGACAGAGAGCTTCTTCTTCATGAGGGGGGATCCTTTCAAGGGGTGTTCGGGGATGACTGGGGTGTTGCGGGGGATCAGCGGCTGCGGGCGACGCCGGTGCGCTTGGACAGCCACAGGACGACGCCGAGGATGAGGGCGGAGACCACCACCAGGACGGAGGACAGGGCGGCCAGGGTTGCGTAGGAGCCGCCGTTGAAGACCTCCAGGATGCGGAAGCCGACCACCACGTTGTTCGTCCCGGAGAGGATGGCCGAGGCCGTGAGGTCACCGATGATGCGGACGAAGAGCAGGGCGAACCCGCCCACCAGGCCGGGGATCATCAGGGGCAGGTAGACGCGGCGGAAGGTCTTCCACTGCCGCGCGCCGGCGACCCCGGAGGCCTCACCGAGCTCCTTGCCGATGGTGGCCACCGCGGCATCGGCCGCGATGGAGGCCTGTGGCAGGTAGAGGGCCAGGTAGCCCAGCAGCAGGATCAGCCACGTACCGCCCAGGTCGAAGGGCGGGCGGGCCAGCAGCAGCAGGATGCCGACGGCGATCACCATGTTGGAGACGGAGGACGGCAGCTTGATCGCCGCGTCCAGCCCCAGGGTGGCGCGGCTGCGGTGCTGGGCGATGTAGAGGGACACCACCGCGGCCACCAGGATGCCGATGACACCGCCGACCAGGCCCAGGGTCAGGGAGTTGCCGAACGCCTCCTGCGTCTTCGGGTCCTCGAACAGGGCCACGCGGAAGGCGTCCAGGCTCAGGGAGCCCCATTGGATGTTGGGGGTCCAGTAGCCGTTCAGGGACACGATGAACAGGGCGAACATCGGCAGGACGGTGGAGACCCCGATGTACAGCAGGACGCCGGCCCGGACCACGGGACGCCACACGCCCAGCCGGGTCACCGTGTGGTGCGTCGCCTTGCCCCCGATGCTGCCGAAGCGGGAGTTCTTCAGGATGCGGTACTGCACCAGATAGGACAGCCCGACGAACACCACCACGATGGCCGAGAGGCCGATGGCCAGGTCCTCGTCCGGCGGGTAGGTGAAGGTCAGGAGCTTGACGATGCGCACCGGGATCATGTCGATGCCCGCCGGGGTGCCGATGATCTGGGCGATGGAGAACATGCCGAAGCCGAACCAGGTGCACAGCAGGAAGCCGGCGCCGATGGACGGGGCCAGGGCCGGCAGGGTGACCCGGCGCAGCGTCTTCAACGCGCTGGCGCCCGTGAGCCGGGAGGCCTCCTCGAGGCTGGCGTCCAGGCTCTGCATGGCGGCGGAGACGTTCATGTAGACATAGGGCACCGCATAGAACGTGTAGACGAGGATCAGGCCGTACCAGGAGTTGATGTCGAACGGCCCGGACTCCAACTGGATCCCGACCACCCCGAGGACGTCCCGGAGCCAGGCGTTGAGCAGGCCCGCCTGGGGGGAGAGCAGCATGGTCCAGCCGACGGCGCCCGCGATGGGCGGGAGCAGGAAGGGCAGGTACGGGAAGATCTCGTTGATCACCCCGAAGCGTGCGTCGGTGCGGGTGTTGGCCCACGCCAGCAGGAACCCGATCACCACCGCGAGGATCGAGCTGGCCAGCACCACCACCACGGTATCGACGACCATCTTGCCCAGGTCCTCGATCGCCAGCGTGCGCTGGATGGCCTCGAAGGTGAAGCGGCCGTCCTTGTAGAACATGTTGATGACCACCCGCACCAGCGGGAGGCACACCAGCGCGACGAGGATGCCGGCGAGGGTCAGTGAGAACAGCTCGAAACTGCTCATCCGGCGCAGCCGGGTGAGCAGGCCGGGCCGGTAGCGGGGCATGGGCTGCTCGGGGCCGGAGTGTCCGGGCTCGACCGGAGTCTGCGTGGGTTCCTCGAGGGTGGGGGTCGGTCTCATCAGTCGTCGCCCTCGGGCTGGCCGTCATGGTCCTGCCGGGGGAACACCATGACGTCGGGCTCCTGGAGGCCGACCCAGACCTCGTCCCCCTCCGCGAAATCGGTGGAGCGACCGCTGACCCAGATCCGCATCCGGGTCTCGCCGGACCGGACGAGGAACTCGGTGTGGGTGCCCATGAAAAGGACGGCCACCACCTGGCCGGCGAGGGCGCTGGCGGCCTCCGGGCGTTCGCGGGACAGCTGGGCGTGTTCCGGGCGGAACAGCACGGTGGCCCGTTCGCCGACATCCTGCGGGGTGCGGACGAGTCCGAGCGGGGTCTCATAGCCGCCGTCGGCGCGCCGACCGGACAGCTCGTTGGTGTTGCCGATGAACTTGGCCACGTACTCGGTGGCCGGCCGGGCGTAGATCTCGTCCGGGGTCCCGAACTGCTGGACCTTGCCGCGGTCCAGGACGGCGATACGCGTCGCCAGCTCCATGGCCTCGGCCTGGTCGTGGGTGACGAACAGGGCGGTGAACCCGAAGCGGCGCTGCATGGCCAGCAGCTCGATGCGCAGGGATTCCCTGACCTTGGCGTCGACATTGGACAGCGGCTCGTCGAACAGTACGACCTTGGAGTTGTTCACCAGGGCCCGGGCCAGGGCCACCCGCTGCTGCTGACCGCCGCTGAGCTGGTTCGGGTACTGGCCACCCAGGTCACCGATGCCCACGGCTTCCAGGGCTTCGGCCACTCGCTGGTTCATCACGGCTCGGCCCTGCCGGGCGCCCTTCTGGTTCTCCAACGGGTACCGCACGTTCTGGGCGGCGGTCATGTGGGGCCAGAGGGCGTAGGACTGGAAGACCATGCTGAGCCCCCGCCGGTCGGCGCCGAGATTGGCTCCCGTGCCGCTGTCGAAGACCGCCTTGCCACGCACCGTGATGGACCCCGAATCAGGGGTCTCGAGCCCGGCCACGGAGCGGAGCAGCGTGGTCTTCCCACAGCCACTGGGACCCAGCAGAACGATGAACTCCCCGTCCTGGATGTCGAGGCTCGCCCCGTCGATGGCGGGCACGGTGGAGCCGTCTCGGCGGCGGAAGTGCTTGTTCAGCTGACGGATCTGGACCGCGGGCTCAGCGGCGTCCGCGTCGTGAGCGTTTCTCTGGGCGCCCCGGGAGGGAGCTGATGTTAACTGGGTCACACATGAAGTATGGCATAAATGAATCGGTCGTCAAGAGTTCGCGATACGTTGGATGCATGGGTGGAATGATGTGGGATGTGTGGAGCAATCTGGAGGACCTGAGGTCCGTGGTGGCCGAGGGCCCGCGCGGTCGCCGCGCGCTCGTCACCCTGATGGCCGAGTACTGGCTGGACGAGGGCTCAGCGGCGCCCTCGGGCGCCCTGGTGGATCTGATGTCAGCCCTCGAGGTCAGCCCGTCCGGCACCCGGACCCTGCTGAGCCGGCTCGCCAGGGAGGGGCGGCTCACCACCATCAAGGAGGGCCGCCGCACGTTCTACGCGCTCTCCCCGAAGGCACGGCACCGGCTCACCGAGGGCTTCGACGTGATCCGCACCTTCGGCACGGATCACGGGCCCGCCGACCCCGAATGGACGACCCTGCTGTACTCGGTCCCGGAGGAACACCGAGGCGTGCGGCAGCAGTTGCGCAAGGGGCTCTCGTGGATGTGGTTCGCCCCGCTGTACGACGGCGCCTGGGTCTCCCCCCGGCCGCAGGGCGAGCAGGCCATTGCCCTCTGCCACAAACTCGGCGTGGAGTCGGCATCCCTGCTCCGCGGCAGGATCGACGCGGCCGGGACGAGGTTCGGCAACCCCGTGGACGCCTGGGACCTCGATCTCGCCCGCCAGCTCTACACGTCCTTCACCGCGATCCTCAGAGTGCCCCTGGAACGGCTCCATGAAGGCGGCCTCTCACCGGTCGAGTCGATGCGGGCCCGCACGGAGACCATCAACACCTTCCGTGGCTTCCCACGGTTCGATCCTGACCTGCCCCTGGGGCTGCTGACACCAGACTGGCCCCGCCGCACGGCTCGTGAGGCCTTCGCCGAGCTCTACGAGGGGACGACTGAGGCGTCCCTGGCTCACGTCCGCTCCGTGGTGGAGCGGCACTCCCCCGCCCACGTCCAGGATGTATCGGTCCGCCGCCTGACACCGGCCGGGGGGCTGGCCTCCTCAGCGTGAGGGCGCCAGGGGCGGGGCCTCGAGCGAATCCGCGTCATGGTTGCCCAGCCACCCGTAGAAGGGTGCCATCCTCCGGATCCTCTCGTCCCGCGCGTCGTAGTCCTCCTCGACGACGGAATCGTAGAGGTGCCCGGCCTCCAGGGAGGCCAGCTGCACGGCGTTCGCCCGCTCCAGGCGCAGGGACTGGTACCGCGCCAGGGCTGCGGGGGCGTCCGCGACGGACGAGCCCTCGAGTGCGGCGGCCAGCGCGAAGGCGTCCTCGATGGTCTGGCTGCCGCCCTGGCCGAGGTGGGGCAGCATGGCGTGGGCCGCGTCACCCAGCAACGCCAGCCGACCGCTGGTCCAGCTGCTCAGCGGGGGCCGGTCGAACAGTCCCCATTGGAACGTGTCCGTGACCCTTTCTATCAGCCCGGTGACCACGGGGTCCCAGCCGGCGAACTCTGCGGCGAGCTGCGCCGGGTCGCCCGGGGCCGTCCAGGAGTCCCGCTCCCCGCCGTGGGCGGGGACCACGGCGACGACGTTGATCAGCCGGTCCGCCCGGATCGGGTAGACCAGGAAGTGCTTGCCCGGGCCGATCCACATCTTCGAGGTGCCCCAGTCCCAGTCCCCGGCCCCCGAGACGGGGACGAGGGCCCGGTAGGCCGCGGTCCCTGAGGAGCGCGGGGCGGCGACCTCCCCGACGACGCGGCGGCGGACGACGGAGTGGATGCCGTCGGCGCCGATCACCACATCGGCCCGGGCGGTCTCGCCGTTCTCGAAGCGCAGCAGCACCCCCGAGTCGTCCTGCTCGAGGTCGAGCAGCCGGTGGCCGGTGTGGATCGCGGAGGTCGGCAGCGCGGAGGCGAGCACCTCGATCAGGTCCGCGCGGTGCACCCCGAACACCCGGCGGTCCCAGGCGGCACCGGGCTCGCGGAGCGTGGAGATGAAGGAGCCGTCCTCACGCAGCTGGAAGTAGCCCTGGTCCAGGTGCGAGCCGACGCGTTCGATCTGCTCCAGCAGGCCGAGGCGCTCCAGCAGCCGCCAGCCGTTGGACGCCAGTGAGATGCCCGCGCCGATCTCGCCCAGTGCCCGGGCCTGCTCGAACACCTCGGCATCGATGCCGCGCCGCCGCAGGGCGGCCACCGCGGCCAGTCCCCCGATACCCGCGCCGATCACAGCGACTTTCATGAGTACTCCTTCAACGTGGTGATTTCTGCGAGGGACTAGCGCGCGACGAACAGGGATTCCACGTCCAGCGGGTTCTCCGCCATGCCGTACTTGAGCATGAGGTCGTAGATGGTCTGCATCTTCTCCACCGGAAGGTCCGTGTGCGCCGGCTCCAGGCGGATGGACTGGGCGGTCTCCTCATCCATCTTCAGGAACTCGGGCAGCATGGCCCGGACCCCCTCCTCGTCCTCGGCGGCCCGCTCGGTCGACTCCGTCAGCGCCTCCCGGAACGCCGTGACGATCTCCGGGCTCTCCTCGGCGATGGACTCACTGGTGAAGGCGATGGTCAGGGGCATGCCGTCCATGACCTCCTGGTTCGGAAACCCGACGGCGACGTTCTCCGGGTCGGCCAGGGCCCGGCCCATGAAGGGCTCGGGCAACCAGACGGCATCCACGTTGCCCTGCTCCAACTGGGCCAACATGTCCGGGAAGGGCATCTCGTTGAAGTTGATCTCCGCCGGGTCGCCCCCCGCCATGGCCGTGGACTCCATGATGGAGAGGTCCCCCAGGGTGTGAACGGCGTTGACGGACACAGTCTGGCCCTCCAGGTCCTCGAAACCGACGATGCCGGAGTCCTTGCGGGCGACCACGGCGTTGATGTCATCGCCCTCGGCCGAGGACCACGAGTACCCGGAGACCACCCTCATGGGCAGGCCCTGGTCCGCCGCGGTCAGCACGGACATGGGATTGCCCACCGCGAACTGCATGGACCCGTTCTGGACCGCCGGCAGCAGCGCCGCGCCGCCCTGGCCCTCGATGAGCTCGACGTCCAGACCGTGGTCCTCGAAGATCCCCTCGGCCACGCCGTAGCGGAGCTCGGTGGAGGAGGCGATGGCGATGGTGCCCACCGAGATGCTGGTCAGCTCCCCGGAGTCCGCCGTCACGGGACTCGACCCGGCCTCCGAGGCCGACTCCTCGGTGCCGGTCGGCGACCCGGAGCCGCATCCCGCCAGGACGAGGGTGCCCGCAGCGAGGGCGGCGGCCAGGCCCCGGCGGAGCTGCTGGGTGATGGATGCGGCGTGGGAGGTCATGGTGCTTCCTTAGTCCGGGACGGGAGCGGGGTGATTCCAGAAGTAAAGGCCGGAACAGGGAAATCGACAATGGATTCGAGGGACTTTTCCTGCCTCGGGAAAGACGCCACCTCGCGTGCGTGAGAACGGGATCATGCCGCCCTTGTGCCGCAACGCGCACCCGTGCCAGTCTTTCCTCTATGCGGAAACACGGTGACGATGCTCCAAAGCGCTGAGCGCGCCCTCCGGCTCGTCCGGCTCGTGGCGTCCCGCGGCGAGATGACCCTGACCGAGGTGGCCGGGGCCCTTCAGGTCAGCCCCTCCATGGCCCACCGGCTGCTGCGGACGTGCGCCGAGGCGGGCTATCTCGACCAGGAGTTGCGCCACGGCCCGTACACGGTCGGCCCCGTGCTGCGGCAGGTCACCGCCGACGTCGCGCGGGGTTCGACCCTGCCGGACCTGCTCGGAGGGGTGCTGCGGCAGGTCGCGGAGGGACTGCTGGAGACGGCCGGCCTCGCCGTGCTCGAGGGCCGGAACATCCGGTTCCTCCTCACGGAGGAGGGCTCCCAGCTGGTCCGGATCGCCCACCCGGTCCGCACGGTGACCCCCGCACACGCCACCGCGGCGGGACGCGCCCTGCTGGCCGGGTTGAGCGACGACGACCTGGCGGCCCGGTACCAGGGGGCCGACCTGGAGACCGTCCAGCCGGGGACCATCCAGGACTGGGCGCAGCTCAAGGCGGAGCTCAAGAAGGTGCGCAACCGGGGCTGGGCCATCCAGGTCGGGGAGGCTCAGCCGGGCATGGCCGCCCTGGCCATGCCGCTGCGGGACGGCTTCGGCCAGACGGTGGCCGCCGTGACGGTCATGCTCCCGTACCTGCGGCTCAGCCGCTCGGACGACGCCCGCTCCCTGGCCCGGCGCCTCCGGCCGTACGCGGACCAGATGGAACGGCGGTTGGTCTTGGCGCCCTCCCAGGCACGCCACTGACGAGCCCTACCGGCTCCGAGCAGCTGCGCCCTAACCTGTACTGACTGCGGCGAAGGATGCTGGGATGACGGACCATGACAGATTCAAGAATCGCAACCCTTCAGGACGGGCCAGGGCAGCACTGCCGATGGCGGCCTGCAGCCTCGCCGCTTCCTTGCTCGGACTGAGCGGCTGCTCGCCCGGCGATGGCTCCTCGTCAGAGGAATGGCTGACACCCACGTCTGCGCCGGCGCCGATCCCCACCTCAACCGGCGGGGCGGACGGAGCACCACCCGCACCTCCACCACCGTCCAGCACAGCCAGCGAGGATCCGGAACCGGCACTTCCGGATCCTGATGACCTGCGCCCATGGCTTGATGAGTGCCAAGGGTCGGCAGAGGAGACCGACCTGCCTGGAAAGCTGGTGTACCCACGTTCCCTCCAGACGGACGTCGGAGATTCCGAGACCTACCAGGCGGCCGTCGTCCTGGACCAGTCGGACCAGTCCCTCGACGAGGTGATCTCCAATCCGGACGGAGTGACCACCCAGCAGGGAATCCGCGTCCGATGCATCGTCGGGGCCCGGCTGCTGGCCGTCGGTGAGAACGTCACCGTCGCAGGGGATCCGGGGAGTATCGAGAGCGACTGGGTCAACCGGCGATTCACGGCGGACGGGACGATCGATTGGGCCTGGTCTGTGACGGCCACGGTCCCCGAGGACCAGCAGGTGCGAATCCAGCTCCGACCCGCTCTCTCCATCAACGACGGCGCCCAGACGATCACCTCAGACTCTGTGCGGACGTACGTCACCGAAGTCCAGGTCAGTGCCTCACTCGTCGAGAGGGTCGCGTACTGGTTTGAGACGCAATGGCCCCTCCTCGTTGGTATCGCCCTCGCCCTCGGCGTTGCCGTGCTCGCCGTCCTCCGGTGGGGCGGTGACCTCGTCAAGGGCTGGCCCGGGCGTTCCCGCAAGACCGAGAAGGAGACGTGACAGCCGACCCGTCAGCTGGCATAGCGTTCGCGCAACCTCAGACCTGCAGACCGGCCGCCGCCAGGATACGCTTCCGCCCCTCCTCCACCAGCTCGCCATAGTGGTCCACCTTGTCCTCTTCGAACCGGTGGCTGGGGATGGCGATGGCCAGTCCGTACTCAGCCGGATTCCCCGGCCCGGCCAGCGGTAGGGCGATGCCCACCCCTGAGATCTCCGAGCGCCAGCTACCGCGGTTGACCGAGAAGCCGCGGGCCCGGATCTCCTCCACCTCGGCAAGGAGTTGCTCCGGCTCCGGACGCTGTTCAGCCGGCAGGCTGGACAGCTGGCGCTCGATGTAGGCCTGGAGGGCGGCCGGCTCCCAGCTCGCCAGCAGCGCGCGCCCCGAGCCGGAGAGGTGCATCGGCACGGTGGTGCCGATGGGATCGAAGACCCGGATCGACTTCGTCGACTCCACCCGGTCGACGACCACGATGTTGTCCCCCTCCTGATGCGTCACGTGGATGCTCTCGTCGGTCATCTCGTTCAGCCAGTCCTGAACCTCCCACGTCAGTTCGCGGATCTCCAAGCCAGGGCCGGCGTGGGCCAACGTCCAGATGCGCGGCGTCTGGATCCATTGCCTCGGGTTGGTGCGGTCCCGCTTGAGCCACCCGTTTCGCTGGAGGACCTCGAGGGACCGCTGCACCGAGGACTTCGGCAGATCCAGCTGGCGGGCGATCTCCGAGACCCCCACGGGCTGATGGGTGATGACGCACTCGACTACGCGAAGGGCGTTGGTGACGACCTGCATGGGCATCCCTCCTGTTCATGAGAGCACCAGCCGGAGGCCCGTGCCTATCCACATCCTGCCGCACCTGTTGACAGACGGTGTGACGTGAGACACCATCATTTGTGCCACCTGAAACACCAGTGTTCCATCTCACGGAACAATTGACCAGCACTTTGATGAAACGAGCGGCATGAAGATTGAGAACATCGACACCTGGGTCCTCCGGGTGCCCTTCCTGCGGGAGACGGCCGACTTCGACGACGCCCACCATGAGCTGATCGGCGTGACCGTCCACTCCGGGGGACTCACCGGGATGGGCTACAGCTTCATCACCGACCATGCCGGCGGCACCTCGGTCAAGGCCCTGCTCGATGACCTGCTCGTCCCCAGCGTCCTGGGCCAGGACGCCTCCCAGCCGGAGCGGATCTGGAACGCGATGGAGGACCTGACCCACCGGATGGGCACCGGCATCAATCGCTTCGCGATGGCCAGCATCGACATCGCCTTGTGGGACCTCAAAGCGAAGTCCAACGGCCACTCGCTGGCCGCTGAGCTCGGCCAGCTCACCGACGACGTCCCCGTGTACGGCTCCGGCAAAGCCGGCGGCCGCCTCTCCGTGGACGAGCTGGTCCGGCTCTCCGAGGAGTATGTGGAGGCCGGCTTCGACGCCGTCAAGATCAGGGTGGGCCGGGAGCCTGGCGAGGACCCGGCCCGCATCGCCGCCGTCCGCGCGGCCCTGGGCGAGCACGTGAAGATCATGATCGACGCCAACGAGCGCCTCAGCTACACCGAGGCGCTCTCCCTGGGTCGGCAGCTGGCCGAGCACGACATCTTCTGGTTCGAGGAGCCCGTGCTGTACACCGACCGGCGCTCCCACCTGGAACTGGCCCGACACCTGCCCATGCCCATCGTCGGTGGGGAGCACCACTGCAGCTCCGCCGAGTTCCTCGACTACGTCACCGAGCGGGCCTTCACCATGGTCCAGCCCAATGTCTGCATGGTCGGGGGCGTCACCGAGATGGTGCGCATCATGCGCCTGGCCGAATCGCACGGCGTGGGCTTCGCCCCCCACCTGATGACCGACCTCAACATCCATCTGGCGGCCGCCACCACCAGCACCGTCTACGTGGAGTACTTCCCCTTCCTCGAGCCGTACACCAGTAACCGGCTGGAGATCACCGACGGCCGCGCCGCAGTCCCGACGGCACCCGGCCACGGGATCGTGTTCACCGACGAGACCTTCGAGAAGTACCAGATCGCATGAGCACCCGCACAGCCGCCTGGCCTCAAAGCATCTCCATCATCGGCGCCGCCGGCCTGGTGGGATCCTCCGCCGCCGCCTCGATGGCCACCCTGGCGATCGGAGAGGACCTGTACCTCCAGGACCGCCGGGACCACCTCGTGGAGGCGCACCGGATCGACCTGTCCGACGCACAGGCCGTGCTGGGCGTCGATCGTCCCCGGATCCACGCCGGATCCCCGGACGGACCCGTGGACCTCGTGGTGGTCGCCGCCTCCCTGCCGGAGACCCCGGACGGCGACCGGCGCGAGTTCCTGGCCGCCAACGCCCAGCTGCTCGCCTCACTGGCGGGGCAGATCCGCCGGGAGGCCGGCGAGGAGGGACTCGTCCTGCTCCTCACCAACCCCGTGGACATCCTCGCCGACTGGCTGCACCGCCACCACAGCTTTCCCGCGGACCGGCTGATCGGCTACGCCCTGAACGACTCCGCCCGGTTCCGCCTGGCGATCGCCCGGGAGCTCAGCGCCGAGGTCAGCTCCGTGACGGCGGGCGTCCTGGGCGAACACGGCAAGGGCCAGGTCCCGATCTTCTCCTCGGTGCGCGTGGACGGCAAGCCCGTCGCGTGGCCGGACGGGGCGATCGACCGGGTCCGCGCCGACGTCGACGGCTGGTTCGACCGCTGGTCACGGCTCAAACCGGGGCGCAGCTCCGGGTGGGCCAGCGGTTCCGGCGTCATGCACCTGGTCCGCACCCTGGCCGCCGGTGACGAGGTCATCACCACGGCCAGCACCGCGGGGATCGAGGACCTGCCCGAGACCTTCATGGCCCTTCCCACCCGGCTGTCGGATGGCCGGCCGCGAACCGCCCTGCCCGACCTGTCCCGCCAGGAGCTCTCTGCGCTCCAGGCAGCCGGCGAGACCATCCGACAGACCTCCCTCTCCCTGACCTGACCCCTCGACCGCCCCTTCGTCATCTCCAACGGTCGGTCACTTCCGGGTGCCGACCACCCTCCCACCACGGCAGCATCGTCTGAAAGGCACCCCCATGAACCGGAAAATCCTTGCAACGGCCTCCGCACTCTCCCTCGTCCTCCTGGCCGGCTGCGGCCAGGGCTCCAGCGGCGAGACCGACGAAGACGGCACCTGGAGTCCCTCCGGCACCGTCGAGGTCGCCGTCGGCGCCCAGCCGGGTGGCGGCAGCGACATCATGGGCCGCGCCTTCGCAGCCTCCATCGAGGAGTCCACTGGTGACTCGACCGTGGTCGAGAACTACGACACCGTCGAAGGCGTCCTGATCGTCAAGAACGAGCCCGGCCGAGGGGACCTCGTGGGCGTGGGCAACTACTCCAACATGGTCGTCCGCCCCAATGAGCAGGACGTCGGCTACACCTGGAAGGACTACACCCAACTGGCGCTCGTGGCCGAGGACGTCTCCTACGTGGTGGCCAAGACCGGGGCCTTCGACTCCGCCGAGACGATGATCGAGCAGGGAGGCGACGAACTCACCGTGGCCCAGGTGGGCTCGGGTGCCGCCGACTCCCTGCTCACGCGCCAGCTGGAGGACGCCTTCGACATCACGCTCAAGCCCGTGGTCTACGAGGGCGGCGGTGATTCGATCCGCGGCGTGCTCTCCGGGGACGTGGACCTCGCCGTCCTCGAGGCCGCCGAGTTCCTCCCCCAGCTGGAGGCCGGTGAGCTGGAGGTGGTGCTGAGCACCGGGACCGAGGCCGCCGACCATCCGGAGCTCGCCGACGTCCCGCTTGCCAGCGATCTCGGCACCGACCAGAGGTTCTCCACGCAGTGGCGGATCGTCTTCGGTGCCCCGGACCTGGAGCCGGCGCAGCACGACTACTGGATGGACGCCCTCACGGCCTGGACCGAGAGCCCGGCCTACGACGAGTACATCGAGGACAACGCCCTGTCCCCGGCCTTCATCACCGGCGATGAGCTGACCGCGTTCATCGAGGACAGCGAGCAGAACCTGCTCGAGAACATGGAGTGACCATCATGATGACGGATGCAGGGGCACCCGCCCCGGCGGCGCCCAGACCGAACTACGTGGGCCTAGGCTTCCTGGGCTTCCTCCTCGTGGTCGGCGCCGCCTACACCGTGGTGGCCGTGGGCTACGGGATGACCGCCGAGACCAACCCCCTCGGCCCAGGGGCCGCCCCGGCGGCGATGGGAGCCCTGCTGATGCTGGGCTGTCTGCTCCTACTGGGGCAGGAGATCCGGTCCTACCGCCGCGCCAAGGCGGCGTCGGACCGCGGGGAGGAGCACGGGCACGAGGCGCAGCCGGGAGCCCGGGACCTCGTCAAGCCGATCCTGATCCTGCTCATCCTCATCGCCGGTCTCATGCTGACCCCCATCACGGGGATGATGATCGCCATGCCCCTCGTGGTGATGGCGATCGCCTTCTTCGTCGAGAAGCTGAAGCCCGTCTACATCCTGATCATGGGCGCCGTCACAGCACTCATGCTGTGGCTGGTCTTCGACCTGCTCCTCTCCGTCCGCTTCCCCACCAGCCTGATTGGACTCTGAGATGAACCTGATGCAGGACATGCTCAACGGTTTCAGCGTCGCCTTCGAACCGCAGAACCTCCTGTTCTGCCTGCTCGGCGTCTTGCTAGGCACCGTGATCGGCATGCTGCCCGGCATGGGGTCGGCCTCGGGTGTGGCCGTCCTGCTGCCCCTGACCCTCACCCTGGACCCCGTGACCGCACTGATCATGCTGGCGGGCCTGTACTACGGGACCGAGTACGGCTCCACCATCAGCGCCGTCCTCATCAGCACGCCGGGTGACGGTGCGGCCCTGGTGACGGTGATCGACGGCCACCAGATGGCCCTGAAGGGGCGGGCCGGCCAGGCGTTGGCCATTGCGGCGATCTCCTCGTTCATCGCGGGCACCATCTCCGTGGTGTTCCTCAGCGTGCTGGCCCCGTTCTTCGCGGCCATCTCGTTGAACTTCGGGCCACCGGAGATGTTCGCCCTGATGCTGCTCGGCCTGCTGACCGTGGGCGGCATCATCGGCAAGAGCCCGCTCAAGGGGATCCTGATGGCGGTGGTCGGTGCGATGATCGCCATGGTGGGCATCGACTCCCAGACGTCGACGCTGCGTTTCGCCTTCGACCGCTCGGAGTTGTACTCGGGCGTCAGCCTCGTCGCCGTGGTGGTGGGCATCGTGGCCCTGGCCGAGCTCGCCACCCAGGGCGCCTCCGGTCAGGTGAAGCCGATCCGCACCCGGTTCCGGGACATGGTCCTTTCCCGGAAGGACCTCCGCAAGGCCAGCGGCGCCATCGGCCGCGGCGGCCTGCTCGGCTTCATCATCGGCGTGCTGCCCGGCGCCGGGCCCACCCTCGCCACGTTCTTCACCTACGGGGCGGAGCAGCGCATCGCCAAGGACAAGTCCCAGTTCGGCCACGGCGACATCCGCGGCGTGGCCGCCCCGGAGGCGTCCAACAACGCGGCCGTCAACGGCGCCTTCATCCCGACCTTGACCATGGGCATCCCAGGCTCGGCGACCACCGCCATCCTGCTCGGTGCCTTCATCCTGTTCGACATCCAGCCGGGACCGCAGCTCTTCGAGCAGCAGGGGGACCTCGTCTGGGGCCTGATCGCGTCCTTCTACATCGGCAACGTCATCCTGTTGGCCCTCAACCTGCCTCTGGCCCCGGTCTTCGCCTCCCTGCTCCGCATCAAGTACACCTACCTGTACCCGGTGGTGCTGGTGGTGGCGATCGTGGCCGCCTACGCCGTGTCCTCCCGCCTGTTCGACGCCTTCCTCGCAGCCGGGCTGGCCGTGTTCGGTGTCTTCATGAAGCAGCACGGCTACCCCGTGGCACCCCTGGTGCTCGGGCTCGTCCTCGGCGGCATGGTGGAGGCCGAGCTGCGCCGCTCCCTGGCCATCGGGGACGGGACGATGGGGATCTTCCTGGAGCGCCCGATCGCCCTGGTGATCCTCGCCCTGGCTGTGACCCTGATCGCCATCCCGCAGGTGATCCGCCTGGTGCGCCGCCGTCGGGTGCCCGTGCTCCCGGAGGACGCCTCCACGCTGGCCAAGACGGAGGTGGATGCCTGAATGACCGCCCCCGCCGCGACGGCCGGCACCCGGGTCATCACCCTCGGCACCGCCGGAGGACCCCGTTTCTGGCGCGACACGGAACGCTCGGGAATCGCCACGGCTGTCGTGGTTGGAGACGGCTTCTACCTGGTGGACTGTGGGCAGGGCGTGGGTCGCCAGGCCGTGCGCGCCGGATTGGACCTGGGCCGGCTGAAGGGGATCCTCCTCACCCACCTACACTCCGACCACGCCATCGACCTGAACGGTGTGGTGCTGTTCTCCCTCCCGGCCCTGCAGCACCGGTTAGGACGGCCGGTGCCGATCCTCGGGCCCGGGGACCGCGGTGTGCTGCCGCCGACCTCGCCCCGCGCCGAGACACCTCCCGAGCCGTTCCACCCGGAGCAGCCGACGCCGGGCACCCGGACCATGTTCCAGAAGCTAATGGAAGCCCACGCCACGGACATCAACGACCGAGTACTCGACTCGCTGCGGCCCAGCCCCATGGAACTCTTCCGGGCCCAGGACATCGAGGTCCCGGCGGACTCGGGCTACCACCCGAATGGGAACCCGACACCGGAGATGGACCCCTGGGTGATCCACCGCGACGGAGACGTCACCGTCAGCGCCACCCTGGTGCGCCATCCGCCCATCGCCCCGGCGTTCGCCTTCCGCTTCGACACGGCGGACGGGTCCGTGGTGGTCTCCGGGGACACCGCCTATACGGACAACCTCGTCCGGCTGTCCAGGGGCGCCGGGCTACTGCTCCACGAGGCCCTGGACTTCGGGTTCATGGAACGGCAGTACCAGGGGCTCCCCAGCCCCACGGCGGCTGCCTCGCTGGAGCACCACTACAAGTCCCACAGCTCCGTGGCGGACGCGATCCGGGTGGCCGAGGCCGCCGGCGTGCCGCGGCTGGCCGTGCACCACCTGGTCCCAGGGACCGTGGAACGTGACGTGTGGCTTCGCGCCGGTGCACATTTCTCCGGGGAGTTCCTCGTGCCGGACGACCTCGATGAACTGGACTGCGGGACGGCTCCCGGCTCCAGATCCTGACGCTTCTCTCCCACGCACATCCAGCATCGTGCCCAGCTTCGCGAGTCCCTTGTTCTGCGGCCGGGCTGGGTTCCGGAAGCACCCTGACCCCTCACGTCACCCGCACGCGAACCACCGGAGCCCCCGGCTCGTTCCAACGGAAGAGGACCAGGTGCCAGAGTCCCGGACGCTGGCGTGAGGGATCGATCAGCCCCTGAGCGCCGGCTGCGATGAGGCGATCTCGCACCGTCCACGAGGGCGGGGTGCCGCCGGACGCGGCGACGTCCTGCCAGGGGGCGGCGGCACCCGCCAGATCGAGACCGAGCGCGCTCACGGCAGCCGCGTCGCGCAGATCGAAGATCCCGCTGGCATCGACCTCGATCTCAAGGATCTCTCGTGCCAGGGACCCCGCACCACCGTGGGCGATCATGGCGGCCCCCACGCCCTCGACCGATGAACTGAGGTACAGCGTGGGCTCGCTCGCCCTGGAGTATCGACCCGCAGATCGAGATCCGGACGTCGCATACTCACGGAACTGCGGGTCGACGGCTCGGTAGAACGTCCCACGGATGGGAGGGACGAACGGAGAGGACGCAGTGCTCATGGTGACAGCCTCTCACCCGGCAGACAGTCCGGGGTGATATCAAGTCGTTTGACATCCACTGAACATCCTGCTGTGATATGAACCACACCGGCCTGGACGCTCCTCCTCACAGGGATCAATAGGCCACACATTTTGACCCCTACGGACCTCCATCTGACCCCCACCGGACTTTCCCGAGGAGAGACCATGCGCACCCATCTCAAGACCCTCGGCCTCCTGGCCGCTGCCGCGATCGCCCTGACAGCCTGCGGCGAGAGTCCCAACGCCCGCCCGGCGGACAGCGCCAGTGATGCCCCCACTGAACTCGTCTTCGCCGTGGTCCCCACCGACAACAGCGAGGAATTGTTGGCTTCCTTCGAACCCGTGGTCGCGGCCATCGAGGAGGAGACCGGCCTGCCCGTGGAGATCCAGGCCGTCAGCAACAACGCGGGCGTGATCGAGGCACAGGTCTCCGAGCGCGTGGACATCGCGGTCTACGGCGCCTTCTCCTATTACCTCGCCTCGGATGTGGCGGACGTCGAGCCGGTCGCCAAGGACCAGCTCTCCCCCGAGCCCGGCTCCGGCTCCGTCAGTTCCCTCGGTGTCACCGCGCCCGGCAGCGGCATCAGCTCTTTGGAGGACCTCAAGGGCAAGGACGTCTGCTTCACGGACCCGGCCTCCACCACGGGGTACCTGGCCGCGGCCGCAGCCCTGATGGAGGCGGACATCGACCCACAGGAGGATCTGAACCCGGTGTTCGCCGGCTCCCATGACGTGGCGGTCACGCAGATGATCGCCGGCGACTGCGACGCCGCGTTCGTGGCCGAGACCTTCGTGACGGACATCCTGCCGGCTCGCGGCATCATCGAGGATGGGGACACGGAGACGTTCTTCACCTCCGATCCGATCCCCGGCACCCCCATGGTGGTGGGCTCCTGGCTGTCCGATGACATCAGGGACGGCGTGGTCCGTGCGATGGAGAAGTACGATGCCGTCTCCGCCGTGGAGGCCGGTTTCTGCGAGGCGGACGCCCAGCGCGAGGCCCCCGCTCCCTGGGGCGAGGACGTGGCAGGCGGCCCTGCCTGCGAGTGGGGCGGCACGGGCGCCTTCGCCTTCGAGCCGGCCACGGACGCCGACTACGATCCGATCCGCAAGATCTGCGAGACCACCCAGGCGGAGGTCTGCCGTGATGACGCTTGAGAAGCCCGCGGCCGAGACCGCGCAGCATTCCCCCAGCATCACCCTGGACGGGGTCGTCAAGCGGTTCGGGGACAACACCGTGCTGCACGGGGTGGACCTACAGATCCACCCCGGGGAGTTCATCGCTCTCGTGGGCCCCTCCGGCGCCGGCAAGTCGACCCTGCTGCGCCTGCTGAACGGCAGCCACAGCCCCACCGAGGGCCGCGTTCAGGTCCTCGGTCGGGAACCCGCCCGCTGCAGCCGCCGCGAGTTGCGGCTCCTGCGCACCGAGATCGGCTTCGTGTTCCAGCAGTTCGGGCTCGTCGGCCGGCTCACCGCGTTGGAGAACGTGTTGATGGGCGCCCTCGGCTCCCTGACCATGCCCCGCTACGGGATCACGAGCTACCCGAAGCGGCTGCGCGAACGCGCCGTGGAGAACCTGGAGCGCGTCGGCCTGGTGGACCAGCGCTTCCAGCGCTGTGACACCCTCTCCGGCGGCCAGCAACAGCGAGTGGCCATCGCCCGCATGCTGATGCAGGACGCCCGCCTGGTGCTCGCGGACGAACCCGTGGCCTCCCTGGACCCGGCGGCCAGCATCTCCGTGCTGGAGACGCTGAAGAAGCTCAGCGCCGAGGACGGCTTCACCGTGGTCTGCTCGCTGCATCAGGTGGACCTCGCCCTGGAGGTCTCGGATCGGATCGTGGCCGTGCGTGACGGGCAGTTCATCCTGGACAAGCCCACGCACACCACGGACGAGCCGGAGATCCGATCCATCTATCAAGCCCACCGGGGTGCCTGAGATGCCCGCCACCCTGACCCCGCCGGGAACCCGGGGCCGGACGCCGGCACCCGCGCCGGTCCGGCCGCCCCGCGTCTCCGCGGCCACCTGGGTGATCCCGCTGATCCTGGGGGCCGTCACCGTCTTCGGGCTGTGGTGGATCGATGTCCGCCCGGCGGCCCTCGCCGCCGGCTTCGAGGACATCGCCCGCCTGCTTCGCCGGATGTTCCCCGCCACCACGGGCCCCGTGCCGGAGCTGGCCGCCCTCGTGATCGAGACCCTGCAGATCGCCGTCGCCGGGACCGGGATCGCGGCCCTGGTCTCGATCCCCCTGGCGGCCGGCGCGGCCAACACCTTCACCGGCCCGCGCTGGATCCAGTGGCTCTGCCGCACGCTGATCGTGGTCAGCCGCGCCGTGCCCTCCCTGGTCTTCGCCATCATCTTCGTGCGCATCTTCGGGCTCGGCCCCGCGGCCGGGGCCCTGGCCATCGCCTTCCACTCCGTGGGGATGATCGGCAAGATGATGACGGATGTCTTCGAGGAGATCTCCGCCGCGCCCCGCGAGTCCGTCGACGCCACCGGGGCGAACCGCCTCCAGGTCTTCATCGCGACCACTTTCACCCAGGCACTGCCGCAGATGACCTCGTTCGTCCTCTACCGCCTGGACATCAACATCCGCGCCTCCTCCGTCCTCGGCCTCGTGGGCGCCGGCGGCATCGGTGTGGCCCTGCAGCGCTCCATCGGCAGCCTGGACTACCCACGCGCCGCCGGGATCATCGGCGTCATCATCGTGCTGCTGCTCGTTCTGGAGCTCATCTCGAACCTGGTGCAGCGCACCGTCTCCGAACACGCAGGGGACACGAAGCACTCCATGGCCTTCCCGCCCGGCAAGCAGCCCTTCACCCCGGGCTGGGACGCACCCAGGGCGGGCCGCAGCGCCGGGCTGTTGGCCGGCGTCGTGCTCTTCATCCTGTCCCTGTCCGCGCTGGCCGTCTCCCCGGACCGGATGGCCCGGGGTTGGGACAACGCGGTGGCCATGCTCACCGGGTTCGTGCCGCCGGTGTTCACGGCGGAGATCGCCCTGGGCCTCTTCGAGAGCCTCGTCATGGCCTTCACGGCCACCACCTTCGGCGTGCTGATCGGCCTGGTCATCGCCGTGTTCTCCACGGAGCACCTCGTACGGGTGCCGGTGCTCGGCTGGGCACTGCGTGCCGTGATCGTGGTGGTTCGCGGCGTGCCGGACATCGTCTACGCGATCGTGTTCGTGGCCGCGCTGGGGCTGGGTCCCTTTGCCGGTTTCCTGGCGCTGGCCATCTCCTGCACGGCGTTGGCCTCCAAGTTCTTCACGGATGCGCTGCAGAACATCGACCCGGCCCCGATCCGTGCCCTCGAGGCCGTGGGCGCCGGCCGGCTGCAGGCCTTCGTGGCCGGGGCCTGGCCGCAGTTCGTCCCCTCCTTCATCGGCAACAGCCTGTTCACCGCGGACCTGGCGCTGCGCGAATCGGCGGTCCTCGGGATCGTCGGCGCCGGCGGCATCGGTTTCCTGCTCCACGAATCCGTCACCTCGATCGACTATCAGTCCACCGCGGGCATCCTCCTCGGCCTCATCGTCGTGGTGGTCGCGGTCGAGCAAATGGCGCGCTGGGCGCGCAGGAAGGTCATCTGAGATGGCAACCCCACACCCACAGGGCACGACGACGGCCGGCACCGGACGCTGCCCGTTCACCGGGCGGTCCGGCACCGGGACATCCGGCGCCGACGCCGGGGCGGCCGAGGCCCTGCCGACCGGGGCTGTCCGCACCTCCGAGTGGTCCCCGGACCGCGACGAGACCTTCGGCTCGGCCCACGCCGACTATGCGGCGCTACGCGAGCAGAACCCGTTCCCCTGGAGCGAGGACTACGGCGGCTTCTGGGCGGCCACCACCTACGAGGACATCCTGGCCATCACCCAGGACGACGACCTGTTCAGCACGGCCAAGCAGAACGTGGTGCCGCACGTGCCCCGGGCCTCCCGCCGGCCGCCGCTGCACTTCGACCCGCCGGAGCACACCGACTACCGCACCGCGATCGACCCGGTGTTCCGCCGCTCGGTGGTCACCGAACACGCCGGAGACTTCCGGGACAGCGCCCGCCGCCTGGTGGACGGGATGCTGATGGAATCCTCGCCGGATGGCGTCCGGCATCTGTCCGCGCCGTTCGCCATGGACTGCTTCGCCTCCCTGCTCGGGCTGCCGCGGGACCAGACCCGGGAGATCCGGGAACTCGGCGTCCGCTACGGCTTCGCCATCCAGGACATGGACAACCCCGTGATCGAGGAGTGCAGCAAGCGGCTGTACGAGATCGCGCGCGAGATCTATGACCGGCGGCTGGCGGAGGATCCCGACCCGTCCCGGGACCTCGTGGCCAGCCTGCACCGCGCGGCTCTGGACCCCGCCACCGCGATCACCGAGACGACCGCCGTCGCCACCATCCGGCAGCTGATCGTCGCCGGGATGGGGGCGCCCCAGGCCGTCCTGGGCAGCTGCATCGCCCACCTGGCCACGGACCTCGAGCTGCAGGCGCACCTGCGGGCCCACCCCGAGGACCTGCCCTCGGCGATCGAGGAGATGATCCGCCTGCACGCGCCCTACCGGGTGTTCGCGCGGACCGCCACGCGAGACACGCTGATCCACGGGCGCCACGTGGCCCAGGACGAGCCCATCGCCCTGATCTTCCCCTCCGCCAACCGGGACGAGACCCGCTTCGAGGACCCGGACACGTTCGTCCTGCGGCGCAAGCAGAACTCACACCTGTCCTTCGGGCGCGGTTCGCACAAGTGCCCGGCCGCTACGATGGGACGACTCGAGTTGCTCATCGCGCTTGAGGAGTTGCTCTCGAGGACCGAGACCTTCACGCTGGCTGGTGAGATCGTGATGATGAACTGGCTCGAGTACGGGCCCCGCTCGGTTCCCCTGGCCCTGCGGCCTGCCCTCAGGATGCCGTGAGCCCCCCGGACCCGGTCCGGGGGAACCTCCCCCGCTACCAGTCCGGGGTGGCGCCGCAGCGCATGCTCACGGTGCTGCTCGGCGACTACTGGTTCAGCCGCGGAGAACCCCTGCCCTCCAGCGCCCTGGTGGAGCTGCTCGGAGCGCTCGAGATCACCCCCTCCAGCGCCCGGGCCGCCATCCAACGGCTGGCCCAGCGGGGGTTCCTGGTGGCCCACAAGGACGGGCGGCGCACCTCTTACTCCGTCCACGCGGGCAATCGGAAGTACCAGGCGCAGCGCATCGAGCGGATCTTCCA
This sequence comes from Citricoccus sp. NPDC055426, assembly GCF_040677445.1. Lineage (NCBI taxonomy): Bacteria > Bacillati > Actinomycetota > Actinomycetes > Micrococcales > Micrococcaceae > Citricoccus > Citricoccus sp. NPDC055426. The sequence goes on along the minus strand of NZ_JBFARZ010000001.1, from coordinate 372,282 downwards.
GGCACACCGCGAGCGCCCCTGGGACGGGACCTGGACCATCATCACCTACCGGGTTCCGGAGACCGCGGCCCCCCTGCGCCGGGCCCTCCGGGACACCCTGCGTCAGTTGCGGTTCGGGCACCTCAATGACGGGGTGTGGATCAAGCCGGGCAGTCATGCCGAGGAGGCGTTCACGCACCTGAAGTCGGGCAATGATTCCGTGCTGACCCTGGTCTCCTTCTTCGAGGGGGCCCGGCTGCCGGACTTCGTCTCCCCCCTGGAGCTGCGGCGGGCCTTCGACGCGGACGCCCTGGACGAGGAGTACCTGTCCTTCGCCCTACGGTGGGAGCGCAGGGCCCGGGACCTCGGGGACCACTGGCCCACCGGGCTGGAGGCCCTACGCCTGCGCACGGAGGTGCTCTCCGAGTGGCGGCCGCTGGTCCACCAGGACCCCCAGCTTCCCAACGCCCTGTTGCCCGAGGAGCCCCCGCTGCGCCGGGCCGCAGCAGCCGCCGCACTGTTCTATGACCGGCTGGGGCCTCCGGCGGAGAACGCCGTCCGCAAGGTCGTCGAACGGCACCAACCCGAGCTGGCGCCCCTGGTGCTGCACCACACCTTCGCCGCCTCGGACCAGTTGCTGGCCCAGGAGGAAGGCGACAACGGCCAGCCCAGGGCTTCTTCCGGCCGCCGGCCTGACCTCCCCTCTGCCTAATACCGTCCTGCCCGTAGCCGGAACACCACCGCCGCCACCAGCACCACCGCCGCGGCGATCCCCGCGGCCACCGCCGTCCCCGTGGACTCCAGACCACCGTCCAGACGGCCCATGGTGATCCAGGCCAGCCCCCACGCCAGGGCCAGCGCGGGCGCGATCCGCCCGCCGCTGCGCCACGCCGTGGCCACACCGATCAGCGCCGCGACGGCCAACACCACGGAGGCCACCACAGTGATCGGCAACCCGAACCCATCGAACCCGGCCGCACCCAACACAGCAGAGGCGTTGGCCACGGTGGCGATGGTGACCCAGCCGAGGTACAGCCCAAAGGTCCCGTCCGTGATGAGGGACTCCGCCCACCCCCTCGATCCGGTGCGGACCAGCAGCCTCAGGATCCACCCCAGCACGACCAGCAGCACCGCAATCACCACGAGGCTCAGGACGAGCCAGCCGAGCTGGACCACCCAGATCCACGCGGCATTGAGCAGCATCGATGCCACCGCCCACGGCCGCAGGGCCCGGTGCCTCTCGGACCGGCGTTGGGCGGGCAGCAGCTGCCACACTGAGTACGCCAGCAGTCCCAGATAGATCACGGACCAGATGCGGAACGCGGCAGAGGCCGGGGCCAGCGGGGTCGAGTCCTCGTTCAGCCACCCGCCGGCGGCCTCGGAGACCGGCGTCCCTCCCAGCACTCCGCTGCCGAGGAACGCCCCTGCGGTGGCCACGATCCCGCTGACCAGCACCATCAGCGGCACCCCCAGCCCGACGGCGGCCCCCCGGCCCTGGTCTGCTGCCTCAGGTCCTGCTCGGTGTGTGGTGTCCATGGTGTTCTCCTGTCCTCTGTCTCTCACTGTGCCTTGCCCCGCCCGGGATACGGAAGGATGGGTCCATGCGCCTGTGGAGCCTGCACCCCCGATACCTCGACCGGCAGGGCCTGACCGGCGGTTGGCGCGAGGCACTGCTCGCCCAGGCCGTGCTGGCCGGCCGCACCAAGGGCTACCGCGCCCACCCCCAGCTGGTCCGGTTCCGCGCGCACCCAGACCCCGCAGCCGCCGTCGGGTCCTTCCTGCTGGTGCTGGCCGAGGAGGCCAGCGAGCGAGGGTACCGCTTCGACCGGACCCGGATCGATCGCCCCGGCGCCCCGGGCCTCCTGATCCCGGTGACGGACGGCCAGGTCGACTACGAACGGCAGCACCTGCTGGCGAAGCTCCATCACCGCGACCCCTCACGCCTGGCCACCCTGTCAGACGTCATCACCCCGGAGGTCCACCCCCTGTTCGAGGTCGTCCCCGGACCCGTCGAGCCTTGGGAGCGTCCGGTCTAGCACCGCCGCGGTGCGTCCGTCGGCCCGGCAGGTCGCCATGGGCGGCGGGGTTGATGGGCAGCAGCCAGTGCGTGCGCCCGGATCCGTCAGAGCTCCCCATGGTGAGGCCCCCTTGGTGCCGGGTGGCGTCCCAGGTTCCGGAACCGCCGGGACCACCGCTGCCACGGCGGCATCGAGGCCCAGTTCAGGGACAGGGTGCGGAAGGCGCGCTGGAAGCGGCGGCCCATCTGGGCCGTGCCACGCAGGGACCGGGCGGAGACACCCACCACGAGCCGAGGGTCGGCGGCGACGATGCGGTGGGGGCCGAGGGCCAGGCCCAGGTCCATGTCGTCATGCACCTCCCGCTCGGTGCGGTGCACCCGGTCCCGGACCTCGTGCCACACCACGCGGCGGAGGGCCATGTTCGATCCCCACAGCGGACACCGGGCCGCCGCGGCGTACCCGAGGAGGTAGTAGGCCCCCAGGTAGATGGCGGCCGTCGGCACGCCCAGGAGTCTCGGCAGGTCCTCGAAGACGCCCCAGCCGGTCACCGCGGCGGCGTGCGGAGAACGGTCCAGGGCCGCAGCGATCGACGCGACCCACTCAGGCCGGGGCAGCGAATCGGCATCGAGCCGCGCGATCACCGGGGCACGCGCAGCGTCATAGCCGGTGGCGGCCGCGGCCCAGATCCCCACCGTCGGCTCCGTCAGCACGCGGGCACCGTGCGCCGCGGCCACGGCCGCCGTCGAATCGGTGGAGCCGTTGTCCACCACGATGACCTCGGCCGGGGCCACCGTCTGCCGGGCGAGGGCCCGCAGGCAAAGCTCCAGAAGCTCGGCGTCGTCCCGCGCCGGGATCACCACGCTGACGCGTCGACCCAGGCTCATCTGGACGGCCTGTCCGCGACCCGTCGGCCGGTGACCAGCCGGTCCAGGAACAGCCCGGCCAGCACCGCGCCGAGCACGCCGGCGGCCAGGTCCCCCACGGTGTCCTCATACCCCACCTGGATGGCCGGGTCCAGGACCGTGTGGCCGAACCATTCGCCGATCTCCCAGAGCACGGCCAGCAGGGCCCCCGTGCCGGCAGTCAGCACGGTGACGACGGTCCGGTCCACGGCGGAGGGGCGCTGGGCGGCCTCCGGCCCCTCAGCCTGCGCCCCCTCGACCCGCAGCCAACCGCTCCGGAGCACCGCGCCCACCGCGAGTGCGGCCAGCAGACCCGTGACCAGCAGGTGCATCACGAGGTCGAGCCAGGGGATCCGCTGGTAGGCGTCCACCAGGGCCGCCCCGGCGGCCACCACCAGGAGGACGGCGGTGCCGGCCTGGACCGGCGCCCGCAGCGGGGCCAGTCGCAGCACGGTCTGTCCAAGCAGGACGAGGGCGAAGAGGGCCACGGCCACGCCGTCCTGCCACAGCCCCACCACGAGGCTGAGGACCGTGACGACCGCTGCGGCGTCGGCGGTGAGGCGCGCGGCGACGGGCCCGTCCACCCGGAGCAGGGCCCATCCGTCCCGTCCCACGGCGGCCGCGGCGTTCCGCACGGAACCGGTGCCGCCGGTGCCCGCGCGGCCCCGGCTCGCCCCGGTCTTGGGCCATCTGCCCTCAACCACGGAGGGCGATCCAGATCAGCAGCAGCGTCAGCAGGAACCCGGTCACCTGGTTCAACCACAGGAAGCGCCGCCACCCGCGGTTCGCCTCCTCACACCGGGCATCCGGCAGGGCGCGGAACGGCCAGATGCTGACCAGGTACGGCAGCACCAGCAGCCCGGCCAGCGCCCCCGGCCAGCCGGTCAGCAGCATCACCAGCCCGGCGGCCGCATAGAGCACGATCGCCGTCCGCACGGCGCCGCGGGCGCCCAGCGCCGTGGCGATCGAGCCGATGCCGGCCTCCCGGTCCGCCGTGACGTCCTGGACGGCCCCGAAGGCCTGCGAGGCCATGCCCCAGAAGAAGAACGCCACCATCGAGGCCACCACGGGCAGGGACGGAGCCGCCCCGGCCAGCGCGAGGCCGAACACGGCCGGGCCCACGAAGTGCGTGGAGGAGGTCATGGAGTCCAGCAGCGGCCGCTCCTTGAGCCGGACCCGCGGCGCCGAATAGCCCACGACGGCGGCCAGCACCACCGCGAGCACCACACCGGACAGCACGGTGCCGGCGGCCAGCAGCGCCACCACGAACGGAAGGGCCAGCACCACGGCCGAGACCAGGATCAGCCGGTGCCAGCGCCGCCCCAGGACGATCCCCTCCACCCCGCCCTTGCGGGGGTTGCGCAGGTCCGACTCGTAGTCGAAGACGTCGTTGATCCCGTACATCAGCAGGTTGTACGGGAACAGGAAGAACAGCGTGCCGATGACCAGCCCGGCCGTGATCCCGCCCCCGGCCATGAGGTAGGCGGCGGCGAAGGGGTACGCCGTGTTGACCCAGCTGATCGGCCGCGAGGAGCCCAGCAGCTGGCGGAACCCCTCGGACACGGCCGGTCGGTGCGGGGTCGTCGTGCTCATGGGCTCTCCTCACGGTCCATCGGGCGGGCCTGCCCAGCCTGCCCGACCTGCCCAGCCTGCCCGGGCTCCAGCAGCGCGGCCACCGAGGGCAGCAGCAGTCCGGCGGCCACGGGCCAGATGAGGTCCTCCACCGGGGCCAGGCCGACCCGCCAGCCGGTGAGCAGCTCCTCGTCATACCGGAACAGGTCGGCGGCGATCATCAGGTTGTCGAACACCACGGTCAGCACGAGCAGCCCGGCGATGGTCAGGCCGGTGGCGGCCCACCACCGCCCGTCCAGGCGCCGGCGCCAGGTGGCATAGGCGGCCACGGCCACCGGGATCGCCAGGAAGCACCCGGCGAGCGCAAGGTAACTCATGTCCCGTCCCCCGCCCCGGCGCGGACGCCCGGTGCCGGCCGGCCGGCGTCGTGCTCCTCGGACCGTACCCGGTGCAGGGCCAGCACCACGAGCCCGCGCAGCACGAGGGTGAGGTAGGAGAGGAAGGTGATGAACACGATCTCCTCGAGCGGCAGCTCCGGGGCCAGCATGATCCCGGTCATCCCGGCGCTCTGGCCCGCGGCGTAGTGCCCGGAGGCGATGGCCGCCAGGTCCCAGGCGAGGAAGAAGGCGATCCCGAGGCCCACCGTCACCGCACCGGCCCGCACCCGGCGACCGGGATCCCGGGGCGTGCGGCGCCACAGCACCAGGCGGAAGCGGCGGTCCAGCAGCGCCATGCAGCCGGTCGGCACGAGCAGGCAGAGCAGGTAGAGGTAGGGCAGTGCCGCCGTCATGCGCGCTCACCCCGCAGCCGCCGCAGCACCAGCTCGGCGCTGATCAGGCACATCGGCAGCCCGATGCCGGGGATGGTGCCGGAGCCGGCGTAGAGGAGCCCGGCCACGCGCTTCGAGGCGTTGCCGGCGCGGAAGAACGCGCTCTGGGCCAGCGTGTGGGCCGGCCCGAGGATGCCCCCGCGCCAGGTGTTCAGGTCCCCGGCGAAGTCCGCGGGCCCCACGGTGCGGCGGACCACGATCCGTTCGGCCAGGTCCCCAATGCCCGCCCACCGGGACACCTGCTCGATGGCCGCCTCGGCGATGGCCTCGATCGCCGGGTCGCCGCCGCCGTCCGTCCCGCCGCGGCCCAGGGCCGGGTCGGCGGGCATCGGCACCAGGATGAAGAGGTTCTCGTGGCCGGCCGGGGCCACCGAGTCGTCCGTGGCCGAGGGCCTGCACACGTAGACCGAGGCCGGGTCAGGGACCGTCCCCGCCGCGATCGCCGCGAAGTTGGCGCGCCAGTCATCCGTGAAGAACAGGCTGTGGTGCGCCAACTCGGGCAGCGCGCCGCGGACGCCGAGCATCACCAGGACCCCGCCGGGCCCGCTCGTGCGCTTCTGCCACCACTCCTCGGGGTAGGTCTGCAGCTCGCGTGGCAGCAGCGCGGTCTCGCTGTGGTGCAGGTCCGCGGTGGAGATCACGACGTCGGCCGGCAGCTCCCGCTCGGCCCCGCCCCCGGGTGCGCGGTCGCGGACGCGGACGCCGGTGGTCCGGGCGCGGAGCCCGCGGGTCCCCCGCCGGCCGCCGGGGCGCGCGGGGTCCGATTCGCTGATCGTTTCGGTGAGCGGCTCGGTGAGGATCTCGGTGGCAGCCGTGTGGGCGTGCAGCCGCACCCCGTTCTCCCGGGCCAGCCGGACCAGCACGTCCATCAGGTGCGCGAAGCCGCCCTGGGGGTAGAGCACCCCGCCGGTCAGGTCCAGCGCACTCATCAGGTGGTACATGGAGGGGGCGCGGTCCGGGGAGGAACCCAGGAACACGGCCGGGTAGCCCAGGATCTGGCGCAGCCGGGGATCAGCGAAGCGGCGGGCCACGAACCGCTCGAGCGGTTGAAGCAGCAGCGGCACCAGCCGGTGCGCACGGCGGAGGACGTCGCGGTGCAGGAAGGGGCGCACCGAGTCGAAGGAGGTGTAGAGGAACCGCCGGACCGCCACGGCGTAGGTGTCCCGCGCGGAGTCGAGGTAGCGGCGCAGGGCCTGCCCGGCGCCGGGCTCGATCGCCTCGAACCGTTCCACGTTGGTGGCGGTGTCGGCGACGATGTCGATCGGATCCGGCGCGGTGCGGGGCGCCCGGGGCGCGGCGACCGGGGAGCCGGAGGGGCCGGCGTCGGGCTCTGCTTCTGGTTCTGGTTCTGGCGCCGGCTCGAAGTACACGCGGTAGGCCGGGTCCAGCCGGCGCAGGTCCAGTTCGGCGGCCGCCGAGGTGCCGAGCAGGCCGAAGAACCGCTCGAAGACGTCCGGCATGAGGTACCAGGACGGGCCGGTGTCGAAGCGGAAACCGTCCTGCTCCCAGGAGCCGGCCCGCCCGCCGAAGGAGCCCCGGGCCTCCACCAGGTCCACGGAGTGACCGTCCCGTGCCAGCAGCGCGGCCGTGGCCAGTCCGGCGATCCCCCCGCCGATCACCACCACCCTCCGCGTCATCGGCTGCCCCCGCGGGAGCCCACAGGGCCCCGTGAGCCCGCGGTCAGGGCGCTCAGCAGGATCACGGCCTTGCGGCGGTCCGGCACCCTGACGCGGGTGCGGCGGATCTCGGCGGCGGGGGTCTGCCGCAGCTGTCGAGACAGGGCGGCGAAGAGCCCGTGGGCGGCCCGGACGGCGCGGCGGCTGCTCGCGGGGATCTCCGGGATCGCCGCCGCGGCCACGGCCAGGTCCGCGTCGATCCCGTCCAGCAGTTCGTCCCGGTGGGTGTCCGTGAAGCGGGCGGGGTCCAGGCCGGGGAAGTAGTGCCGTCCCAACACCTCGTGGTCGTCCGCGAGGTCGCGCAGGAAGTTCACCTTCTGGAAGGCCGAACCGAGCCGGCGGGCCGCCGGGGCCAGCCGTTCGTAGGTGGCCGCCTCCCCCGCGGTGAAGACCTTCAGGCACATCAGTCCCACCACCTCGGCGGATCCGTACACATAGTCCTCCAGGCTCTCCCCGGTGTGGTCGCTCAGCATCAGGTCGGCCCGCATGGACGCGAAGAACGGGCCGATCAGGTCGGGGCCGATCCCGTGCTGGCGTGCCACGCCGGCGAAGGCGTGGACCACCAGGTTGGCGCTACGGCCGGTCTGCAGCGCCCGGAGCGTCTCTGCCTCCAGCCCGTCCAGCAGTTCCCGCCGCAGGGCAGGGCTCAGCCCGGGCCCCGGATCGTCCACGATCTCGTCCGCCACCCGCACCAGGGCGTAGATGCTGCGCACGTCGGTGCGCACCGGCTCCGCCAGAAGCCTCGTGGCCCACCCGAAGGACGTGGAGTAGCCGCGGATCACCCGGGCGGCACTGGACTGGGCCACCCGGTCATAACGTCCGACCGCCGGATGCACGCTCACCGGGCCACCCCCGCCCCGGCGGGCAGCCGCCGCGGCGGCGTTGGTTCGGACGCTGGCTCCGGCGTCGGCGCCGGGTCCTGATGTGGCGGGTGCCGGCTCGGGGCGAGGCAGGTCTCCGTGGTGCGGCTGATCTCTTCCGCCAGGCCCGTCAGCACCCCGGCGAGGGCCGGCGGCACGGGCTGCTCTGAGGCCAGGGCCAGCGCCTTGTCCAGGTGCGACTGCGCGAGCTCCTCGGTGGCGGACCGCGCGCCGCAGCCCTCCAGCAGGTCCCGGACGCGGCCGGCGTCGTGCTCCGTGAGGTGCGGGTCTCCCACGAGGGGCCGCAGCGCGGGCCAGGCCGCGGTGGTCCGGGCATGGGCCACCAGGGCGGTGTGCTTGCCCTCGCGCAGGTCCGTCAGCACGCTCTTGCCGGTGCGGGCGGGCAGCCCGAACACCCCGAGCAGGTCATCCAGCAGCTGGAAGCCGATGCCCAGGTTCCGACCGATGGGCTCGAGCGCCTCCGTGATCCGGCGGGGAGCCCCGGCCAGCAGGGCGCCGGCCTGCAGCGGGAGCTGGAAGGAGTAGACGGCGGTCTTCAGCTCGGCCACCCGGACGGCCTCCTGCACGGCACCCCCTGCATCACCGGGGGCGGACGTCCGGTCCAGGCCGAGGCGCACGTCGGCCAGCTCTCCGGCCGCCGTGGCGTGGACGGTGTCCTCGATGAGGTCGAAGAGGTCGGCGACCACCGGGGCGGGGACCCCGCTGGCCGCGACCGTCCGGAGGGCCGAGACCAGTGCCAGGTCCCCGGCCAGGATCCCGGCTGCTTCACCGTAATGCCGGGAGGCCGCCGGCTCCGTTCCCCGCTGCCGCGCCGAGGCGGCGAACGTCCCGGAGACATTGGGGCTGCCGCGGCGGACCGTGTCCCCGTCGATCACGTCGTCATGGACCACGAAGGCCGTGTGGAGCAGCTCCAGGGCGGCCCCCACCCGGGCCACGGCCGTGCTGGTCACGGGATCCGCCCCCGCGGCGTCACCCGCGGCTCCTGCGGCCAGGGCGCCATAGGTGGAGACCATCAGGCCCGGCCGGAACCGCTTGCCGCCCCCGGTGGCCCGGGCCAGCGCGGCCCAGAGGCCGTGGTGGTCCGCCCCGAGGGCGGTGGACCGCGCGGCACCCTCCGCCAGGATCCGGTCCAGGGCGCCGTCGACGTCACCCGTTTCGGTCATGGCATCCCCATCTCAGCGGTCCGAGCAGACGAGCCGGACCGCTCGGGGCTGTCGGTCTGCGCGGATCTGCCGGTCTGATCGGACCGGCCGCTTTGATCGGACCGGCCGCCGGGGTTCCGCAGCCGGTCCAGCACACCCGGCCACTGCAGCTGCATCCACGGGCTCACCGTCCACGACGCCACCTGGAGCAGGGACTCGACCTCGGCGACCGGCACCCAGCGGTACTCCATGACCTCGGCCGGATTCGGCTCGAGGTCCTGCGAGGTGACGGCGGTGAAGACGGGGCAGATCTCGTGCTCCACGATCCCGGAGGGGTCCACGGCCCGGTAGCGGAAGTCCGGGAGCACCTCCTGGATCCGGTGGACCTGCACCCCGAGCTCGTGGTCCGCGTATCGCTCGATGGTCTGCTCGTAGGACTCCTCCAGCCGGGGGTGGCCGCAGAAGGAGTTGGTCCAGGTCCCCGGCCAGGCGCGCTTCTCCAGCGCACGGCGGGTGAGCAGCAGGTCGCCGTTGGGACGGAAGAGGTAGCAGGAGAAGGCCAGGTGCAGGGGGGTGTCCGCGGTGTGCACCGTGGCGCGCGGGGCCAGTCCCTGGGCGAGGCGGTCCTCATCCACGAGCACCACGTGGTCTTCCGCGACGGGGTCCATGGCGTCTCCTTGAATCATCAAATTTTACCTAGCCTGGCTAGCAATTCTGACAGTAGCATGGGGGTCATGTCCACACCACCGGGGAGCGGAGCCCCATCCACGGCCTACTGGTTCGATGACTCCGACCCTGCGGTGCCGCTGCTGCAGGCGGTGCGACGCTTCCGGCGGGCGGATGAGGAGATGCGCCGCGGCATGGAGACGGACATGGACGTCAACGCCACGGACCTCGAGGCACTGCGTCACGTCATCGCCCACGAACGGGCCGGCACCCCGGTGACCGCCCGGGGCCTGAGCGGCCACCTGCACATCTCCACGGCGTCCACCGCCAAGCTGCTCAACCGGCTCAGCGAGTCCGGCCACATCCGCCGCCGCCCCCACCCCGGAGACCGCCGTTCCGTGATCGTGACCGCCACCGAGCACACCCATGAGGAGGTGCGCGGCTGGCTCTCACCGATGCACCAGCGGATGCTCCAAGCCGCCCGGGATGTCCCGGAGGAATCCCGCCAGGCCGTGGTGGATTTCCTCGACTCCCTCGCCGAGAGCCTGATCCCGGAGCCCGAGGACGGGGACGGCTAGGACCCGGCCCGGTCCCCCTCGGCCGCCTCCTCCGCCGCCGCCAGGATGTTCTTCGCCATCGTCGGGAAGATCAGGGCGTGGAACGGCTGGATGGCGCGCCAGTAGGCCCTGCCGAGCACCCCCGAGGGGAAGAAGACCGCACGCTGGCGCAGTCGCGAGCCGCCGCCGTCGTTCCCCTCGACCGCGAACTGCAGCCAGGCGCGCCCGCCGGCGCGCATCTCCGCCCGGAGCGTGACGGAGCGGCCGGGGTCCACCGACTCCACACGCCACCAGTCCACGTGGTCGTTGACGCGCAGCCGCCCCTGATCCTTCCGGCCGCGCGCGAGCCCATAGCCGCCCAGGGCCTGGTCCATCAGTCCACGGATCCGCCACAGTGCCGAGGCCGAGTACCAGCCGTTCCGGCCGCCGATGGTCTCCACCACCGCCCACACGGCCTCCGGCGGAGCCGCCCCCTCGCGTTCCCGCTCGTCCGTGAAGACGGTGTTGCCGGCCCAGTCCGGGTCCGAGGGCAGGGGTTCGGCCGGGTCCTGCGCCATCGCGGTCAGTACGTCGTCATCCCACGTCTGGTCCAAGGGCCCGCGGCGTTGACGTTCGATGGCCCGGGCGCAGGCCTGCCTGAAGCCCGTCAGCCCGCCGGGCGGGTCCGGGATGAGCTCGGCGACGCCGTGCTCGGTGGTGACGGCGTCCTCCGCCATGGAGGCCGCCAACGGCATCGCGATACCGCGCGGGATGGGCGTGACCATGCCGATCCAGAACCCCGAGAGCCGCTGGGCGGGGATCGGCAGGGCGTAGACCCGGCGGCGGGACAGTCCGGCCACCTCGGCGTAGTCCGTCAGCATGGCCGCGAAGGACTGGTCCGTGCCGCACCCGATGCCGCAGGTGCGGTTGACCGGCTCCGCCAGGGCGCAGGCGTGGGCGAGGTAGTACAGCACGTCCCGGATGGCGATCGGCTCGATGCGGTTCTCCAGCCAGCTCGGGCCGGGCATCACCGGCAGTCGTTCGGCCAGGTGGCGGATCATCTCGAAGGAGACCGAGCCGGAGCCGATCACGACGCCGGCCTCGAAGACCAGGGTGGGCACCTCGCCGCCCAGCAGGATCCGGGAGACCTGTTCGCGCGAGCGCATGTGGTCCGAGAGCTCCTCCAGCGGCTTGTCCGGGTGGAGGCCACCCAGGAAGACGACCTGGCGGACACCTGACTCGTGGGCGGCCGCCGCCACCGTCCGGGCCATCTCTGCCTCGCGGTCGATGAAGTCTGCGCCGGAGCCCATGGAGTGCACGAGGTACAGCACGGTGTGGACATCCTGCGTGGCGGCCCCGACGTCGCCGGGCTCCAGCAGGTCGGCCTGCACCTGCTCCACGTCCTCGGACCAGGGCCGGTCGGCGAGGCCGGCCAGGTTCCGCGCGACGGCCCGCACGGTGAAGCCGGCCGCCAGCAGCTCCGGGACGAGCCGGCCGCCCACGTAGCCGGTGGCACCCGTGACGAGGACACGTCGGCCCCGGCCCTCCGGGAGCGAGAGGTGCAGGGGCGAGGTGGGCTCGGAGGTCATGGGGGCCACGGTACGGCCCGGCTCCGGCCCGGGACAGTGGCCCGAGTCTGGGAATCCACTGGGCATCCGCTCCGGACAGCCCTCTCCCCTTGCCCTCTCCCCCACCGCCCGTGGTGGACTGGCGGCGCCGCTCATCCACCGATGACGCGGTCAGGCAACACCACCGAGAACACCACCGAGGAGGACCCTTGAACGCCAACGATCCCGTGAAGACCCTGCTGGAGAAGACCGAGAAGGCGGGGGTGGCCATGCTCGCCACCACCGATGCCGAGGGGAGGATCGTCAGCCGGCCCATGGCCGTCCAGGAGATCGAGGAGGACCACACGATCTGGTTCATCACCCGGGTCAGCACCCCGAAGATCGGCGAGGTGTCCGGGAGCCAGCCGGTCAACGTGACCGTGGCGGAGAAGGGCTTCTGGGCCTCCATCACCGGCACCGCCACCGTGGAGGCGGATGTGGAACGCAAGAAGCGGTACTGGTCCAAGGCCACCGAGGCCTTCTTCGGCGAGTCGAAGCCCGAGGACCCGGACATCGTGCTGCTGAAGGTGGACCCGGACTCCGGTGAGTACTGGGACTCCCCCGGCCTGCCCGCAGTCGCCGTGGAGGTCGTCAAGGGGATGGTCAGTGACAAGCCGGCCCGCCCCGGGGAGAGCAACACCGTCCAGCTCTGAGGCGCCCGGCGGCCCGGAGGCCGTGACGCCCTAAGCCGTCATGGCCTCCGGCCGCAGCTCCACCCGCCGCAGCAGCTGGGCGTTGAGGGCCACCACCACGGTGGACAGGGACATCAGGATCGCCCCGACGCTCATCGGCAGCACGAAGCCGATCGGAGCCAGCACCCCGGCGGCCAGCGGCACCGAGAGCAGGTTGTACCCGGCGGCCCACCACAGGTTCTGCTTCATCTTCCGGTAGCTTGCCCGGGACAGGGCGGCCACGGACAGCACGGCGCGTGGGTCGTCACTGGCCAGGATCACCCCGGCGGAGGCGATCGCCACGTCCGTGCCGGCACCGATCGCGATCCCGACGTCGGCCTGCGCCAGCGCGGGGGCGTCGTTGACCCCGTCTCCCACCATCGCGACCGTGCGCCCCTCCCCCTGCAACTGCCGGACCTTGGCGGACTTGTCCTCCGGCCGGACCCCGGCGAAGTACCGATCGATCCCGAGCTCGGCGGACACCGAGGCGGCCACCGCCTCGGCGTCGCCGGTGATCATGATCACCTGGACGCCGCGGGACTGCAGCCCGGCCACCGCGTCCCGGGACTCGGGGCGGATCGCGTCGGCCAGCTTCAGGGCGCCGGCCGCCTCCCCGTCCACGAGCACGTGCAGGATGATCGCGCCCTCCTCGCGCCATCTCTCCGCGACAGGCAGCTCGGAGGCGCCCTCCTGCTCCAGCAGGTACGGACCACCCACCTGCACGACGGCGGCCCCCGGCCGCGCGCTGTCCGGCCCGGTCCCAGCGGGCAGTGCGTTCCCAGCGGTCGGGGTTCCGGCCAGCTCGACGTCGGCCCGCACCCCGACCGCGGGCGAGGACGAGAACCCACTGGCCGTCGGGACCTGCGGGCCCCCTCCCCTGGCCGACTCCGTGGCGGCCCCGACGATGGCGCGGGCCAGCGGGTGCTCGGAATCCGCCTCAGCCGCGGCCGCGAGCGCCAGGAGGCGGCCGGCGTCGTACCCCTCGGCGGGCTCCACCCCGGTGACCTCCGGGGCGCCCTGGGTGAGCGTGCCGGTCTTGTCGAAGAGCACCGCGTCCACGGTGCGCATGGCCTCCAGTGCGAGGCGGTCCTTGACCAGCACGCCACTGCGGGCGGCGCGCTCGGTGGCGATGGAGACCACGAGCGGGATGGCCAGGCCGAGGGCGTGCGGACACGCGATGACGAGCACGGTGATGGTCCGCACCACGGCCTCGTCCGGCAGCCCGACGGCGGACCACACGATGGCCGTGATGATCGCCGCCCCGAGGGCGAACCAGAACAGCCAGGCCGCGGCCCGGTCGGCCAGCCGCTGGGCGCGCGAGGAGGAGGCCTGGGCGTCCGCGACGAGCTTCTGGATCCCGGCCAGGGCGGTGTCCTCGCCGATGGCGGTGACCTGCACCCGCAGGCCCGAGTCGGTGGCGACGGTGCCGGCCACCACGGGATCGCCCTCGGAGCGCCGCACGGTGGCGGACTCGCCGGTGATCATGGACTCATCCATCGAGGCCGAACCGTCGGTGACGACGCCGTCCGCCGGGACGCGGCCGCCGGGCCGGACGATCACCACGTCTCCGTGCTGGAGCTCGGCCGGGGCGATGGTGGTGACCGCGCCGTCGGCTCCGACGCGTTCGGCCTCGTCCGGCAGCAGCGCGGCCAGCGAGTCCAGGGCGGAGGTGGTCTGCGCCAGGGAACGCATCTCCACCCAGTGGCCCAGCAGCATGATGACGACCAGCAGTGCGAGCTCCCACCAGAACTCGAGCTGGTGGTCCAGGATCCCCAGGGTGGCACCCCAGGACGCGAGGAAGGCGACCGTGATGCCCAGCGCGATCAACAGCATCATCCCCGGCTGGCGCTGACGGATCTCGCTGACCGCACCGGTCAGGAAGGGCTGACCGCCCCAGACGTACATGACGGTGCCGAGCATGGGTGCGATCCACGCGGCCCAGCCCGGGACCTCGTAGCCCAGGAGGCCGGCGAACATGGGTGAGGTGGCGACCACGGGGATGCCGAGGACGAGCATGATCCAGAACAGCCGGCGGAATTGGCCGACGTGGTCGGAGTGGTCGTGGTGACTGTGGCCGGAGTGGTCGTGGCCGGAGTGCTCATCGAGGCGCACCCCGTGTTGCTCTCCGTGATGCTCGTGATGCTCGTGATGCTCGTGATGCTCGTGATGCTCGTGATGCTCGTGATGCTCGTGATGGTGGTCGTAGCTCAACATCGTTCCCTTCGTCGCCCCCGCCCTCCACGATACCCCTAGGGGGTATCTATGGCCAGGCGCGAGCGAGACTGGACCGGTTAGCGGCCAGTAACTAGACTCACTCTCGGCCACCCGATGTGACCCGGATCACCACCGCTGACAGGAGTCCCATGACCACCCAGCCGACCAGCACCCCCACCGGCCCCCACCCCACCGCGCCGTCCCACGACCGCGGCGAGACCACCACCCCCCTGCTGGAGGAGACCATCGGCACCAACCTGGCCCGCACCGTCGCGGCCTTCGGCGAGCGCGAGGCGCTCGTGGACGTGCCCACCGGGAGGCGCTGGACCTACGCGGGGTTCGCGGCCGACGTCGACCGTCTGGCCACCGGGCTGCTCGAGGCGGGCCTGGCACCGGGCGACCGGCTCGGGATCTGGGCGCCGAACATGGCCGAGTGGACGCTGACGCAGTACGCCACCGCGCGGATCGGCGTCATCCTGGTGACCATCAACCCGGCCTACCGCACGGAGGAGCTGCAGTACGTGCTCAATCAGTCCGGCGTCCACACGGTGGTGGCCGCGAGCGCCTTCAAGTCCAGTGACTACGTGGCCATGCTGGACTCCGTCCGCTACGAGTGCCCGGAGCTGCACGACGTGGTGATCATCGGCAGCGGCGCCTGGGAGGCGCTGGCGGGCACGGCGGCGGATGCGGACCGGCTGGACCGGGTGGCCGCGGGGCTGCACCCGGAGGATCCGATCAACATCCAGTACACCTCCGGCACCACCGGCTTCCCCAAGGGGGCCACGCTGAGCCACCGGAACATCCTCAACAACGGCTTCTTCGTGGGCGAGCGGGTGGGCTACACGGAGACGGACCGCGTGTGCATCCCCGTGCCCTTCTACCACTGCTTCGGCATGGTCATGGGCAATCTGGCCTGCACCTCCCACGGCGCCGCCATGGTCATCCCGGCCCAGGGCTTCGGACCGGCCGAGACGCTGCATGCCGTGGCCACCGAGCGCTGCACCTCGCTCTACGGGGTGCCCACCATGTTCATCGCCGAGCTCGGCCTGCCCGACTTCGAGTCCTACGACCTGTCCACCCTGCGCACCGGCATCATGGCCGGCTCCCCCTGCCCCGAGCACGTGATGCGCCAGGTCATCGAGCAGATGAACATGTCAGACGTGTCCATCTGTTACGGCATGACAGAGACGTCCCCGGTCTCGCTGCAGACGGCGACGTCGGACAGTCTCGACCAGCGAGTCAGTACCGTCGGGCGCGTGGGGCCCCACCTTGAGGTCAGGATCGTGGACCCCGGCACGGGCGAGGTCACCCCCCGCGGGGAGGCCGGGGAGCTGCAGACCCTGGGCTACTCGGTGATGACGGGCTACTGGAACGACCCGGACAAGACGGCCGAGGCCATCGACGCCGAAGGTTGGATGCACACCGGGGACATCGGCGTGATGGACGCGGCCGGCTACGTGCAGATCACCGGGCGGATCAAGGACATGGTGATCCGCGGCGGGGAGAACATCTACCCGCGCGAGATCGAGGAGTTCCTCTACACCCACCCGGACATCGTGGACGCGCAGGTGGTGGGGGTGCCGGACCAGCGATACGGCGAGGAGCTGGTGGCGTGGATCCGCCTGCGCGAGGGGGCCGAGGCGCCGACCGCCGAGTCCCTCAGGGAGTTCTGCGCCGGGAAGATCGCCCACTACAAGGTGCCCCGCTACGTGCGCGTGATCGACGAGTTCCCCATGACCGTCACCGGCAAGGTCCGCAAGGTGGACCTGCGCGCCCAGGCGGTGGACCTGCTGGCCGGAGGCTCCCGCTGAACAGACCTCGAACCTCCCATCGCGTCGGTCGCGCCCTGCAGACATGCTGATGTCCTCGCGGAGCACGTGGCACCTCAAACCGCAGGTCGAAAGGTGACCCGAAACCCGTAGATTGGGGGCCGTACGGGGCATCTTTCGACCTGCAGTTGCCAAGGGGGTTGCGCATGGACCAGCAGACCATCCACGCGCGGGACGGGTTCCCGCTCGCGGTGCAGGTCGGCGGATCGCCAGGAGCACCGGAGGACAGGCCGGCGCTGTTGCTGTTGCCCGGCCAGGCGAACTCGCACCGCTGGTGGGACCGCGTCCGCGGCGGCTACGAGGAGTCCTTCCGCACCGTGACGTTCGACTACCGCGGCACCGGAGGCAGCCGCGGGGAGCTGGGCGATTGGACCACGGGTCTGTTCGCGGCGGACGCCATCGAGGTCCTGGACCACCTCGGCCTCCACTCCGCGGCCGTGTTCGGCACCTCCATGGGCGGCCGGGTGGCGCAGTTGCTGGCCGCGCATCACCCCGGACGGATCTCCGCACTGGTGCTGGGCTGCACCTCCCCCGGCGGCGAACATGCCGTCGAGCGCAAGGCCGAGACCCGGCGGTGGCTGGCCCGCGGCAGCCGCGAGGAGCAGCAGGCCAAACTGCACGAACTCTTCTACACCCCGGACTGGCCCGGGACGCCCGCCCAGAGCACCCTGCTCGGCGATCCCACCATGAGCCCCCGCGAGCAGGTGGGGCACCGCCGGGCCAGCGACCGCCACGACGCCTGGGACGCCCTGCCCGGCATCGCCGCGCCCACCCTGGTGCTGCACGGCACCGACGATCTGATGGTCCCCACCGAGAACGCGACCCTGATCGCGGACCGGATCCCCGAGGCGCGGCTGCGCCTCTACCCGGGCGGGCGCCACGGGTTCTTCGAGGAGTTGGAGGACCAGGTGACGCCGGAGATCCTGGGGTTCCTGGCCGACGTCGTACCCCCGGTTTCCTGAACCCCTGACTGAACCCGCCGGAACCCCCGCCCCCATCCGTCACGGTCCATCACTTTGAGGGCAAAGCTAACCGAATCACCCTGCCCCCACGGCCCAACTCGGAGGGCCTGAGTCTGAATCAAGAGGGTTTAGGTATTTTTTTCTTCAAGAACCGGGCGTTAGGCTGACCCCAATGCGCCGGAGTGACCCACGGCATAGTCGCCGGGCCGCTCCGACAGGCCTTGCGGCGGACCGACAGTGTGCCACCGCCGCGCCACCACAGTGAAGCCACCACAGTGAAGGAGTCCAGCGGATGTTCATCGCCCCCACGGAGGTCGTCCTCGCCACTGGGTCCGCGGACCTGCAGGCGGCGCGGACCCAGGCCTCCTCGTGGCGATCCCGCGAGATGGGCATCCAGGACCGGTACCTCAGCGATGCCGCCCTGGCGGACCTCGCCGCCGCCGCCGAGTCCGTCCAGGACACCGGCTTCGCCCGCGCCGTGATGGCCGTCCAGGCCGCCCGCGCCGGCCGGTTCGCCCCCATCCCGGACATCAAGTCCGCCGTGGAGCTGTTCCGCGAGTTCCTCAAGGACGGGCTCCTCGACGGCTGGCTCTACGTGCAGGAGCCGGACGGCTACCTGCACCCCTACCTCGTCATGGACATCACCATGGACCACGGCGACCGCACCCACCCACCGCGCGTCAAGCTGACCATGGAGGCGGACAACCCCACCGTCAAGCGCCCCTCCCGCGCCCCGCGGCTGCTGCAGTTCGACGAGACCGAACTGGTGGGCAAGACGCCCGCGGACGTGCTGACCGCGCATCGGGCGTTCAAGGAGACCGAGACGCTGCGCGCCGAGTACCAGGTGCGCCGCGAGGCCTTCCAGGACCTGATCGACCACGACTTCGGCCAGCAGTTCCTCTTCACCGGCCGCGCCATGCGCACCGAGGACTACCGCTCCGCCCCGGACCGCACGAACCGCAAGGTGGTCCACGATGTGGCCCCGGACGAGCGGGCCCCGCTGCGCATGGTCGCCTCCTCCGTGCTCTTCGAGGGCCAGGAGACCGGCGCCGTCCCCGTGGTCACCGCCGTGCGCGTGTTCGACCTCGCCGCCCAGGACTACCTGGACGTGAACACGGCCGACCTCACCCGCTACGAGTACAACCCGGGGCTGAAGGACAAGCTGGTGCTGCCGGACGACCAGCGCGAGCTGCTGGACATCCTCACCTCGGACATCTCCGTGTTCACGGGGGACATCATCGAGGGCAAGTCCTCCGGCAACGTGATCCTGGCCCGCGGCCGCCCCGGCGTCGGCAAGACGCTGACCGCAGAGGTGTACGCCGAGGTCATCGGCCGCCCGCTGTACTCCATCCACACCGGCTCCCTGGGCATCACGGCCGAGCTGGTGCGCAAGAACCTCGAGGAGATCTTCGTCCAGGCCAAGCGCTGGGACGCGGTGCTGCTGCTGGACGAGGCGGATGTCTTCGTCCTGGAGCGCGGGTTCGAACTGCACCAGAACGCGATCGTCGCGGAGTTCCTGCGCACCCTCGAGTACTACGACGGCCTGCTGTTCCTCACCACGAACCGGATCGACGAGGTGGACGGGGCCATCCTGGCCCGCTGCGCCGCCGTGATCGACTACCTCCCCCCGGAACCGGCGGCCGCACGCCAGATCTGGCAAACCTTCGCCGCCGGGCACAGGATCGCCTTGTCGGATGAATTGCTGGACCAGCTGGTGGACGGGTTCCCGGACATCACACCGCGGGACATCAAGATGCTGCTGCGGCTGGGCCTGCGCATGGCCGCCCACCGGGGGACGGACCCGGACCTGGACGTCTTCGCCGCGGCAGCCCGGTTCCGTGGACTGCAGTTCATCCCGACCGCGCCGTAGGCCCCACCCGCCGTACGGACCACAACTTCACCTCCGCATACCGCACACCGCACACCCCCATCAGGAAGCAGGAACCATGACTCAGGACAGCTACCACCAGGAGACCGTTGCCCGCGCCGCCGATTCCGGGGCCAACGCCTCGGCCCGGTTCAGCGAGCGCATGGCCTCCCAGCACGCCGGCGGCGTGGTCGACGTCGAGCGCGTCAACCTCCTGGCCAGCCGTGCCGTGAAGGCACTGAACGACATCGTGCTCGAGGAGAAGGTCAGCTACGAGGAGTACAACGCCTTCAAGGCCTGGCTGATCAAGGTCGGCGCGGACGGCGAATGGCCGCTGTTCCTGGACGTCTGGCTCGAGCACTCCGTGGAGGAGGTCGCCAACGCGGACATGGAGGGCTCCAAGGGCACCATCGAAGGCCCCTACTACCTCGAGGGCTCCCCCGAGGTCGCGTGGAACGGCACCATCCCGATGCGCGAGGACGAGCCGGGCACCCCGTTCCTCTTCCACGGGCAGGTCCGCGCGGTGGACGGTGCCCCGTTGCCCGGCGCCACGCTGGAACTGTGGCACGCCGATGACCTCGGCTTCTACTCCCAGTTCGCCCCCGGCCTGCCCGAGTGGAACCTGCGCGCGACCTGGGTGGCCAATGAGGAGGGCCGCTTCGAGATCAACACGGTCCGCCCCGCGCCCTACCAGATCCCCACCGACGGCGCCTGCGGGCAGCTGATCGAGGCCGCCGGCTGGCACGCCTGGCGCCCGGCGCACATGCACTTCAAGGTGCACGCCCCGGGCCACCGCAAGCTGACCGCGCAGCTCTACTTCCCGGGCGATCCGCACAACGAGGATGACATCGCCTCGGCCGTGAAGCCGGAGCTCATGCTGGATCCGAAGCCGAACCCGGCCGGCGAGGGCGAGATCACCGAGTACGACTTCGTGCTCGATCCGGAGCGGTGAGCCTGACCCCCACCCCCCTCTAGGACTTTGAGGGCAATCCCACCGGTGGGATTGCCCTCAAAGTCTGTTCTGGGGGCTGTGCGCCGGGTATCGGGCCCGGCTCAGCTCCGCTCCGCCCGCAGCTGGCGCTTGAGCAGCTTGCCGGACTGGTTGCGGGGCAGCTCCGCCACGAAGTCCACGCGCTTGGGCACCTTGAAGTCCGCGATCCGGCCCTTCACGTGGGCGCGCACGGTCTCTGCCGTCAACTCCGCGCCCTCCTTGAGCACCACCACGGCCGTCACCGCCTCGATCCAGCGCTCGTCCGGCAGCCCCACCACGGCGACCTCGGCCACCTCGTCGAGCTCGTAGATGCAGTCCTCCACCTCGCGCGGGGCCACGAGCACGCCGCCGGAGTTGATGACGTCCTTGATGCGGTCCACGATCTGCAGGTAGCCCTGCGCGTCACGGGTGGCCTGGTCCCCGGACTTGAACCAGCCGTCCTGGAACGCCTCGGCGGTGGCCTCCGGCTTGTTCCAGTAGCCGCTCATCAGCTGCGGGGACCGGTACTGGATCTCCCCGGGCTCCCCCGGTTCGGCCAGCGCCCCCTCGGCGGTGACGAGACGGGCCTGCACGGACAGCAGCGGCCTGCCGCAGGAGGCCGGCCGGGCATGGTGCTCCTCGGGGCGCAGCACGGTGCACAGCGGCGCCATCTCGGACTGGCCGAAGCAGTTGTAGAAGCCGATCCCCGGGTACCGCTCGCGCAAGCGGGCCAGCACGGTCACCGGCATGATCGAGGCGCCGTACTGGGCCTTGACCAGCGAGGACAGGTCCCGGGTCTCCAGGTCCGGGTGGTTGGACAGCGGCACCCAGACCGTCGGTGCCAGGAACAGGGAGCCGATGTGCTCGGCCTCCACGAGCCGCAGCGCCTCCGGCACGTCGGGCTTGGGCAGCAGCCGGACGGTGGCGCCGAGGGACAGGTACGGCATCAGGAACACGTGCATCGCCGCCGAGTGGTAGAGCGGCATGCAGACCAGCGGCCGGTCCTCCTCCGTCAGGTCCAGCGCGACGATCGTGGCCCCGTACTCCGCGATCAGCGCCCGGTGGGACATCATCGCGCCCTTCGGCGCGGACGTGGTACCGGAGGTGTAGAGCAACTGGGCCAGGTCCTCGTCGGCCACCGGCAGCTGCGGCGCGGTGTCCGGGGCCTGCTCGTCCAGCGCCGTGGTGAGCAGCGCGGCGGTTCCGGACGCTGGGAGCCGCGCGCCGCCGTCGTGCCCCTCCGCCTGGCCCTCCAGGAAAGGCCACACCTGCCCGACGCCGGCCGCTCGCCCCTGGTCTCGGACCTCGCCGATGCGCGGCAACAGGGCCGGGTCCGCCACGAGCAGCTCGGCGCCGGAGTCCTCCAGCAGGTAGGCCAGCTCGTCCCCCTTGAGCGCGAAATTGACCGGGACGTGCACGTACCCGGCGGTGGCGCAGGCCAGGAACAGGATCACGTAGGCGTCCGAGTTCAGCCCGTAGGCGGCCACCCGGGCCCCGTCCGCCAGCCCCGCGCCCCGGAGCCGGTGGGCCACCCGGTGCACGGCCCGTTCCAGCTCCGCGTACGTCCACTCGCGGTCCTCGAAGCGCAGCGCGGTGTTCGGCCCGTTGCGGGAGGCCGTGCGGGCGAGCAGGGCACCGAGGGTGTTGGCCCCGGCCTGGGCGATGGTGGCGTCCGTGGTGTTCATGGGAAGTCCTTCCGTGCAGTACGGGCACTTTGAGGGCGATCCCCACCGGTGGGGATTGCCCTCAAAGTGGATCAGAGGCGTTCGATGATGGTGACGTTGGCCTGGCCGCCGCCCTCGCACATGGTCTGCAGGCCGTAGCGGCCGCCGGTGCGCTCCAGCTCGTGGAGCAGGGAGGTCATCAGCCGGGCGCCGGTGGCCCCGATCGGGTGGCCCAGGGCGATCGCCCCGCCGTTGACGTTGACCTTGGCCGGGTCCGCGCCGGTCTCCTTCAACCAGGCGAGCACGACGGCGGCGAAGGCCTCGTTGATCTCGATCACGTCGATCTGATCCAGGCTCATCCCCGCCTTATGCAGGGCATACTTCGTGGCCGGGATCGGGGCGGAGAGCATCATCACCGGGTCCGCCCCGCGGGCCGAGAGGTGATGGATGCGGGCCCGCGGGGTCAGCCCGTGCCGTTCCACCGCGGCCGGTGAGGCGATCAGCAGGGCCGCCGCCCCGTCGGACATCTGGGAGGCCGAGGCCGCCGTGTGCGCCCCACCGGGCAGGATCGGGTCCAGGGAGCGGATCTTGTCCAGGTCCGGCTCGCGCGGGCCCTCATCGGCGGTGACGGACTCCGCACCGGGGACCGGGATGATCTCCCGCTCGAAGCGGCCGGCGGCCCGGGCGGCCAGCGCCCGCTGCTGGCTGGTGACCGCGAACTCCTCCAGCTCGTCCCGGCTGAAGCCCCACCGCTGGACCATCAGCTCCACCCCGCGGAACTGGGAGATCTCCTGATCCCCATAGCGCTCGGCCCAGGAGGCGGACCCGGTGAACGGGTCCTCGAAGCCCAACTCGCGGGCGGCCTGGTTGGAGTAGGACAGCGGGATGGCGGACATCGACTGCACCCCGCCGGCGATGACGAGATCACTGGTACCGGACATGACGGCCTGCGCCGCGTAGTGGATGGCCTGCTGGCCGGAACCGCACTGGCGCTCCACCGTGGTGCCCGGCACCGACTCGGAACCGCCGGCCGCCAGCCACGCGCTGCGGGCGATGTCCATGGCCTGCGGCCCCACCTGGTCGATGCAGCCCAGGATCACCTCGTCGTAGAGCTCCGTGTCCACACCCGCCCGGGCGATGATCTCCCGGATCGGGGCCGCCGCCAGGTCCAGGGGATGGACCTGGGACAGGCCCTTGCCACGGCGCCCCACCGGGGTGCGGACGGCATCGACGATATAGGCCTCGGCCATGGGTGGTCCTCTCAATTGCTGCTGAAGATCGTCAGAACGAACTGGTCAGTAGCATTCCCCACGGGCCGGAGCGTTGTCCAGAGCACCCCGAGTCGCGACCAAACCACCACCCCGGAGGCCCTGCTCGGGCGAGAACTGCCTACCTGTAGGCGATGGTGAAGGCGTACCGGTCGACCGTCCTGGAGAAGACGGCCAAGTGGCAATCCTGGCCGCCGCCATAGATGGTCTTCCCCTCGCTCTGCAGCCTTTCCATCGCGTTGAATCGTGCCGACGAGCAGTTGTAGAGCTCCTTGTACCCCTCCTCGGAGTAGTACTGGTAGTTGCCACCTATCGCAGACGCCGGAGTAGCGGCGAGCAACATACCCGCTCCGACGGCAGCGGCCGCCAAGCCCGCGGTGATGGTCTTGGAGTGACCTGATCAGAGCCGTCCCCTCGGCGTTCAGCGGTTGTCCGGTCACCCGCCAGGGCCGCACCATGGTCCGGTGCCGGAATCCCGGCGTCCCCCACTCAGGAGTCTTCCGATGACCGCTTCGTCCGCCTTCCGAGGACTGGCCCAGGTCAACATCCCCGCCGACGATGTCGCAGCGGCCAGGGACTGGTACGCCCGGGCCCTCGGCGTGCCGCCGTACTTCCAGCAACCCGACGCCGAGGCCCCTGCCTACGTGGAGTTCCGCCTGGGCGACCACGCGGATGAACTCGGCATCATCGACCGCCGCTACCTGCCGCCCGGACACTCGGGGGACGCCAGCGGGGTGATCGCGCGGTGGCACGTGGACGACCTGCCCGGGACGGTCTCGTTCCTGACCGGCCTCGGCGCCACGGAGCACGAGCCGGTCACGCCCCGGGGCGACGAGGGTTTCGTGACGGCCTCCGTGGTGGACCCGTTCGGCAACGTCCTCGGGCTGATCCACAGCCCCCACTACCTGGACCAGCTCTGACCCGCCGGACCCGTCGCCCACCCGCTGCTCGTGAGCTCGCACTGTCCGTGACGTTTCGCAGTCATCATGACTGCGAAGCGTCACGATGAGTGCGTCGGGGGATGCCAAAAAGGCCCCCGACCAGGTCTTCCCCGGTCAGGGGCCTTCTCTCGTGCGGAGGATGGGGGATTTGAACCCCCGAGGGCGTTAACCCAACACGCGTTCCAGGCGTGCGCCATAGGCCGCTAGGCGAATCCTCCTGACGTGCTCCCGATTCGGCCACCCGGGGCGACCGACGCAAGAGCGAGATTCATCCTACCCGACCGGTGCCCCCGGGGACCAATCGAGCAGTTCGGGCCTCACCCTCCATCTCCGGATCAGACCTCGGAGCCGGCCTCATGCGTGGCATTCCGGGTGCGGGCGAAGGATTGCGCGGGCCGGATCGCGGTCTCCACCAGGTAGTCGTCCACGGCGGCCCAGTGTTCCTATGAGGTCATGTCCCCAACGTAGGCGTGGGGCTGCCGCTCAGCCGGCGGTGCCGGCCGTCCTCTTCCAGCGGCGGGCGCGGATGAAGGACCGCACGCCCAGCACCACGTAGACCACGAGCACCACGAAGGTCACGGTGCTGGCGATGACGGCGGCGGGACGCTCGGCCTCTCCGGCGAACAGCTCCCCCAACTGCAGGACGTTCATGAACGTGCCCGCGATGCCGAGCAGGGCCAGCACCAGTCCGGCGTGGACACCGATCTTGGGGCTCTTCAGGCCGATCAGCCCGCCGACGAGGATCAGCGCCCCGAGGATGGCCGGGATGAGCGCCGTCCAGCTGGCGGCCCCGGACGTGAAGTAGGCGATCACCCCGACGATCACAAGCAGGGCCCCGACGCCGATGGTGATCCCGGGCATGGCGCTGGGAGGGCCGGTCACGGGCGCGGCCGAACCGGCCGTGCCAGCCGCGCCGGCGGAAGAGGCTGCGGCGGATCGATGGGTGGGGTCGTGGGACATGGTGGCGTCCTCCTTGTAGTCGGCTTGTCGTCGGCATAGTCGGCACTGCCTTGCATGTTCTTCTACACATCGTAGAAGAAATGCGATCGGGCCGCGTACCCCCACCTTCCGGTGATACGATGGACGACGGCCCCTCACGTGGTGTCATCTCGCTGAACTCCCCCAGGACCGGAAGGTAGCAAGGGTAAGTGGGCTCTGGCAGGTGCGTGGGGGGTCTTTAATTTTCCCCACCACTTCTCCACACCGTCCCCGACCGCCCCACCGTCCGGAGGTCCCGTGCCCGCTGGCCGCTACGCCCCCAGCCCGTCCGGCACCCTGCACCTGGGCAACCTGCGTACCGCCATCGTGGCCTGGCTCTTCGCCCGCCACTCGGGCCGTGACTTCCTGCTGCGCCTCGAGGACCTGGACCGGGTCCGCGCCGGGGCCGAGGCAGAACAGCTCGCCGACCTGGCGGCGATCGGCATCACGTGGGACGCCGCACCCGTGCGCCAGTCCGAGCGCCTCCACCTCTACGAGGACGCGCTCACCGCGCTCGGCGGACTGGACTCCGCAGCCGAGGACGGGCTCATCTACGAGTGCTTCTGCTCCCGCAAGGACATCGCCGAAGCCACCAGCGCACCCCACCACGCGCCCACCGCATCCCCCCAGCAGGGCAGCACCCTCGTGCCGCCCGGGTCCTATCCCGGCACCTGCCGCAACCTCTCCGGGGCCGAACGAGAGCGCCGCCGCGCCGCCCGTCCCGCCGCCCTGCGGATCAACGCGGCCCGCGCGGCCGGACTGCCGGAGGGCCAGGCGCCGGTCCACCGCGTGACGGACCGACTGAGCGGGACGGTCCGGGCCGGCGTCGACGATTTCGTGCTGCGCCGCAACGACGGAGCCTATGCGTACAACCTGGCGGTGGTGGTGGACGACCTGGCGCAGGGGGTGGACCAGGTGGTCCGCGGGGACGACCTGCTCTCCTCCACCCCGCGGCAGGACTGGCTGGCCCGGCTGCTGTGCGATCGCACCGGCCGGCAGCCGCCACAGACCGAGTACGCGCACGTCCCCCTGGTCCTCAATGCCGCCGGGCAGCGGCTGGCCAAGCGGGACGGTGCCGTCACGCTGGCGGATCTGGCAGCCGCAGCCGGGCCGTCATCCGGCCCGGTCGACCACGCCGGCGTGCCCCGCGGCGGCTGGACCCCGGAGCGGGTGCGGGACCTGCTGCTGGACTCGCTCGGGCTGCCGGCCGGCTCCCTGGACGGAGCCCTGGAGCACTTCGCCCCGGACGCCGTGCCGGAGTCGCCCTGGACTCCTCCACAGACCGTGATCGGGCCTGCAGAGACCCCCGAAGAGAAGATAAGGTTCCATAGGTGACTACCGCCCTGTACCGCCGCTACCGTCCCGACTCCTTCGAGGACATCATCGGCCAGGAGCATGTCACCGTGCCGCTGATGACCGCCCTGTCCAAGGACCGGGTGAACCACGCCTACCTGTTCTCGGGGCCGCGCGGCTGCGGCAAGACCACCTCGGCCCGCGTCCTGGCTCGCTGCCTGAACTGCGCCGAGGGCCCCACCGGCCACCCCTGCGGGGTGTGCGAGTCCTGCCAGGAGCTGGCCACCGGCGGCTCGGGCGCCCTGGACGTCATCGAGATCGACGCGGCCTCCCACGGCGGCGTGGACGACGCCCGTGACCTGCGCGAGCGCGCCACCTTCGCCCCCGTGCGGGACCGCTACAAGATCTTCATCATCGACGAGGCCCACATGGTCACCTCGGCGGGCTTCAACGCGCTGCTGAAGATCGTGGAGGAGCCCCCGCCGCACATCAAGTTCATCTTCGCCACCACGGAACCGGACAAGGTGATCGGGACCATCCGCTCCCGCACCCACCACTACCCGTTCCGCCTGGTCCCGCCCGAGCCGCTGATGGAGTACCTGGAGCGGCTGTGCGTGCAGGAGAACATGGACGTGGAGCCGGGCGTGCTGTCCCTGGTGATCCGCTCCGGCGGCGGCTCCGTGCGGGACACCCTCTCCGTGCTGGACCAGCTGATGGCCGGGGCCGCCGAGGGCGCCATCAGTTACGAGCTGGCCGTGAACCTGCTCGGCTACACCCCGGATGCCCTGCTGAATGACGTGGTGGACGCCGTGGCCGCCGCCGACTCCCAGACCGTGTTCCGGGTGGTGGACCGCGTGGTGCAGTCCGGCCAGGATCCGCGCCGCTTCGTGGAGGACCTGCTGGAGCGCTTCCGGGACCTGATCATCGTCAAGGCCATGCCCGAGTCCGCCTCCGCCGTGCTGCACGGCATGCCCGAGGACCAGGTCCGCCGCCTCGAGGCCCAGTCCGCCCAGCTCGGCCACGGCGAGATCTCCCGCGCCGCGGACATCACCAACCAGGCCCTGACCGAGATGGTGGGGGCCACCAGTCCCCGCCTGCACCTCGAGCTGCTGATGGCCCGCCTGATGCTGCCCACCACGGACTCCACCGAGCGCGGCCTGGCCGCCCGGCTGGACCGGATCGAGCGCCGGCTCGCCTACGGCGGCTCCCCGGAATCCCCTGAGACCCCCACCCCGCACGACGCCGGCCCGGCCGGTTCCGCAGGCCCGTCCCGTCCCGCCGGGGCCGAGGGCGGACGTCCGGCCCCCGGCGAGCACCCGGCGCAGTCGCAGACGCAGGGAGGGGCGGCTGCGCCCCAGGGTGCTGCCGCGGCCGCCGGGCTGTCCGGGGCCGCGCTGGCCCGGGCCGCCATGAAGCGCGGGGAGAGTGCCGGTCAGCCGGTCGAGCCCTCAGTGGAACAGGCCGCCGGCCACAGCCCGGGGCAGGCCGGGGGCCAAGGCGCCGGTCAGGCCGGTGGCCAGACCGCCGCACCGGCCGCTTCGGAGGTCGTGCCGCAGCCACCCTCGGCAGCGCCCTCACCCGACCATGGCGGCTGGGGCCCCGCCGCCGCGGACAGGAGCCAGCCTGAGCCCACCGCCTCCTCGCGCCCGGAACCCGCGCAGGGTCGACCCGATCAGCAGGAGGCGGCACAGCGTCCGGAGCCCCCGCAGGAAGCGACACGTCCGGAGCCCGCACCGCCGGCGGGCTCGCCCCAGGGCGGCGGCGCCTCCCAGGTGGAGATGATCCGCCGGGCATGGCCCGAGATCCTGGCATACCTGGAGGAGCACTCGCGGCTCGTCTGGATGCTCGTCTCGCAGAACGCCTCCGTTGCGGGCTTCGACGGCCAGCTGTTGACCATCGGCTTCTCCGGCGACGGTCCCCGGGACACGGTGCAGCGCCGCGGCGGGGACCAGGTCATCGCCGCGGCCGTCCACTCGGTCCTCGGGATCCAGCCTCAGCTGGACCTCATCACCGGGGGGTCCGCGCCCGCGGGTGGTCCCGGCCCAAAAGCTGAGGGCCGCCCCAGCCCGGCGGCCCCCCAACCGGTAGCACCGCCGGCGGAAGCCCCGCGCCCGAACCCCACAGGGCCCAGCGCTCCCGCGCCAAGCGCCCCCGAGTCCAGCGTCCCGCAGCCGAGCGCCCCGGTGCCAAGCACCCCGGAGCCGAACGTCCTTGCACCGGAGGATCGCCGCCCCGAGCCCGCGGCCCCGCAGCCGAGCGCCCCTGAGCACGATCCGGCTGCCACCGAAGCGTCCATCCCGGCCCCGGCCGAGGTGATGGCGGGGTCGACCATCGACGAGCCGGCCGCCGAGTCCGTCCGCGCCGAATCGGTCCCCGCGGAGAACCAGGCTGCGGACGAAGTCGCCGATGAGCCCGCCGTACCCGCTGAGCCACGGCGGCCTGAGGTGCCGGAGGCCCCGGAGGACCTTTCGGCCGAAGGCATCCCCGTCTCCGACTGGGGGGGCCCGGCCGGCTCGTACCTGGACGACGACGTCCCCCCGCCCTACGACGACGAGGAACCCGAGCCCGAGGACTACGGGGGCTACGCCCGCCAGTGGGGCGAGGAACCCGGCCCGTCCACCCCGGTGAATCCCGCACCGGCTGCGTCCACCATTCCCCGGCCGGAACCCGGTCAAGCTCCGATCCCCCGGCCCGCACCCGGTCATGCTCCGATCCCCCGGCCGGAGCCGGGACTGGGCGGCATCCCGTCGTTCGCCAAGCCGGAGGCGGAGATGCGGGCCGACCGCACCGCCGCCGTCCACGGGTCGTCCGCCAGCACGCCCGCGGAGCCACCCGTCAGCGCGCCGGGTGATGCTGCCACCCCCACCGCAGACACCCCACACCAGCGGCGGGCGAGCCGGTTCCAGCAGATGATGGAGCAGTACAACCAGTCTCAGGCCTCGACTGGCGGCTCCTCCGCCACGGCGGGGGCACGCCTCGGCGCACCCGGCGCGCCCGGGGTGACGGGGCCGTCGTCGGGCCCCTCCACCGGCGGTGCGGACGGGGCGGCGGGGTCCGGGTCCGTAAGCTGGGGTGACGAGGTTCCCAGCGAGGACGACATCACCATCGAGGAATCCGGCATCGCCGGGCGCAAGGTGGTGGAGCGGCTGCTGGGCGGGCGCTTCATCGAGGAACGGATGCTGGACGGCAGCCCCCTGTCCTGAGCGGTCCTGAGCGCCCGCCCGCCCTCCGGCGGAAACCGTATCCTCTGGCCCACGGGCCGGACCAGCAACGCAGAAAGTGGTCGGTAGCGTGTACGAAGGTGCAGTCCAGGACCTGATCGACGAACTCGGGCGGCTGCCCGGGATCGGGCCGAAGTCCGCCCAGCGCATCGCCTTCCACATCCTGGAGGCAGACGCCGAGGACATGCTCCGGCTGGCCGAGGCGATCAGGACCGTCAAGGACAAGGTCAAACTCTGCTCGATCTGCTTCAACATCTCCGAGCAGGAGACCTGCTCCATCTGCCGCGACGAGCGGCGCGACCGCACCCAGGTGTGCGTGGTCGAGGAGTCCAAGGACGTCATGGCGATCGAACGGACCCGCACGTTCCGCGGCCGGTATCACGTGCTCGGCGGCTCCATCAATCCCATTGCGGGCATCGGACCTGATCAGCTGCACATCCGCGAACTCCTGACGCGACTCCAGGATGCGAGCATCGAAGAGGTCATCCTCGCCACGGACCCGAACCTGGAGGGCGAGGCCACGGCCACGTACCTGTCCCGGATGCTCGGCTCCACGGGGCTGACGGTCACCCGGCTGGCCTCTGGACTGCCGGTCGGCGGAGACCTGGAGTACGCCGACGAGGTCACGCTCGGCCGGGCATTCGAGGGCCGGCGCAACGTGGCCGGCTGATGTCAGGGCAGGCGGTTGAAGGAGAAGTGTGAGCCCTCGGCCGTGCCCATGACCGTGCTGAAGGGCTCCTCCAACCGGCCCAGCAGGCGGTCCACAGTCTGTTGGAAATGTCCGGCGAGGGTCTGCTCGGCCCCCGGCCCGTCACCGTCGGAGATCTGGCGCATCAGCGTGCGGTGGACGTCCAGGATGTCCGTGCGCACCACGTAGCCGTCACGGTGGGACAGGGCCGCCAGGCGGGTCTGGACGATCAGCGTGGAGGCCATGCCGGTCATCCGCAGGTTGCCGGTGGCCTCCACCAGCCCGAAGTGCAGGTCCAGGTCCGCGTCACCGATCCGGCGGGCGTCCGTGCCGTCCTCCAGCGCCGACTGCAGGGAGGAGAACAACTCGCGGGCGGCGGAGACGTGCCGCTCCCGGGCCGTCGGCTCGAGACCTGCCAGCTTCCGCACGGCCGTCCCCTCGATGGCCAGCCGCGCCTCGTAGAGCTCCTCCACCTGGTCCGCACCCACGGTCACCACGCGCAAACCGGCCCCGGGCCGGGCCACGAGCAGCCCCTCCTGGACCAGACGTTGGGCGGATTCGCGCAGGGGGCCGCGGCTCACCCCGAGCTGGGAGGCCACCTCCGCCTCACGCACCGAGGATCCCGGAAGCAGGGTGCCGCTGTAGATCGCGTTGCGCAGTTCCACGGCGATGAGGTCCACCGTGGAGGGCCGGCGCACCATGTTGACCAGCGGCCTGGTGACCGGACCGTTCCGGCGGGGGGCATCCCGGTCCCGGGTCTCGTTCATGGGGGCGGTTCCTTTCGACGCAACCACGATCATTCCACGCGGCAGACCATGCAACGGACCATGATCCTTCCACGTGAATCGTTATATTGTCGACATTCTTCAGGTCGACGTTCCGATGGTGGGCCGATTCACATTCTGCTAGCGTCTGGCTGAAGCTGTCCGCACCGCACTGTGATTCACGCACCGTCCATCGCATCTCCGGCCTCCCCCGCGGGCAGCCCCCGGGAGGTCCGGCCAGCTGAGGAGCACGCCATGACCATCCAGCACCTGAACCACGCGGCACCCCCGGTCGCCCGCCACCGCCGCTCGCGGCGCCTGCTGCAGGGGGCCGGCCTGCTGGCCGCGTCCGCCCTGATGCTCACGGCCTGCGGCGGCGGCGATGCCGGGTCCGAGGACAGCCCGGAGGGCGGCGAGGGCACCACCGCCGCTGCCGGCAACACCCTGGAACGCCTCCAGGAGGAGGGCACCATCACCGTCGGCATCGCCGGCGAGGTCCCCTACTCCTACCTCGAGGGCGGTGAGCCCGCCGGGGCCACCGTGGCCATGCACGAGAAGATCTTCGGGGACATGGGCATCGACAACGTCGAGGCCGAACTCGTCGAGTGGAACTCCCTGATCCCGGGTCTGAACGCCGGCCGCTTCGACGCCGTCTCCGCGGGGATGTCCATCCTCCCGGACCGCTGCGCCCAGGCCGCGTTCTCCGATCCGGAGATCATGTACACCACCACCCTGATGGTCGCCGAGGGCAACCCGATGAACCTGACCGACCTGGACTCGGTCAAGGAGAAGATGGACTCCGGCGAGAACGTGAACCTGGCCGTGCTGGCCGGCGGCATCGAGGCCGGCTACGCCGAGTCCCTCGGCCTGGACGTCCAGTCCGTCCCGGACGCCCAGACCGGCATGGACACCGTGGCCAACGGCCGCGCGGATGCCTTCGCCATGACCGCCATCTCGCTGAACACCCTGGCCGAGGAGAACCCGGACGCCGGCGTGGAGACCACCGACGCCTTCGTCCAGGTGATCGACGGCGTGGAGCAGATCGGCGCCGGCGGCACCGTGTTCCGCCAGGACGACACGGACCTGCTGGAGGCCTACAACGAGGCCCTGGCCTCCGTGACCGAGTCCGAGGACACCTACCTGGAGGTCGTGGGCGACTACGGCTTCACGGCGGAGAACCTGCCCCCGGAGGACCTGACCACCGAGCAGCTCTGCGCGGGCGACCTGGGCTGATAGACCGTGCTTGAGAACCTTCAGGCCACAGCCGAGGCCTGGCCGTTCCTGGTCCAGGGGCTGTGGGTGACCATCCAGCTCACGGTCATGGGTTCGGCACTGGCACTCGTCCTGGCACTGATCCTCGGGCTGATGGCCGGGGCCCCCAACAAGGCCCTGGCCATCCCCGGCCGGATCATCATCGAATTCTTCCGCGGGACCTCCCTGGTGGTCCAGCTGTTCTTCATCTTCTTCGTGCTGCCCCAGTTCGGGGTCGAGCTGCCCGGCATGTTCGTGGGCGTGCTGGCGCTGGGCCTGAACTACGGGGCGTACTGTGCAGAGGTCGTGCGCGGGTCCATCGCCTCCGTGCCGAAGGGCCAGTGGGAGGCCACCACGGCCCTGTCCATGTCCCCCGTGCACCGGATGCGCCGCGTGATCTTCCCGCAGGCCTGGGCCCTGATGATCCCGTCCCTGGCCAGCCTGCTGGTCCACCTGCTCAAGGGCACCGCGATCGTCAGCGTCATCCTGCTGCGTGACTTCACCTTCTACCTGGACCAGCTCACGCGGGCCACGAACACCTTCTGGTCGTACGCCGCCGTCGGGCTGGTGGGCTACTTCATCCTGGCCCTGATCCTGACGCTGTTCATGAACGCCCTGGAGGCCCGCGCCAAGCACCGTCTCGGCCGCGGCCCCTCCCTGCGTGAGATCCTCTCACCCACTCCCACGAACAAGGATGCGCTGTCCACGGCAGGAGGTGGGATCTGATGGAGAACCAACGCTCCCTCTGGGACTGGGACCTGGCCTTCCGCGCCCTCCCGGACGTCCTCGAGGGCTTCCTCACCGTCACCCTGCTGGTGACCGTCCTGTCCACCCTGATCGCGGCCGCCCTGGGCCTGGTGTGGGCCATCATCATCCGCATGGCGCCACAGCCGATCTCCGGGATCGTCAAGTGGATCGTCAGCTTCATCCGGATGACGCCGATCGTGGTGCAGCTGCTGTTCGCCTACTACACGTTCCTGATGTTCGATGCGATCACCATCGGCATCGTGGTGTTCGGCATCCACTACTCCACCTATATGTCCGAGGTGTACCGCGCCGGGATCGACGCGGTCCCGAAGGGCCAATGGGAGGCCACCACGGCACTGTCCATGTCCGCGCGGCGCACCTGGACCGCCGTCGTGATCCCCCAGGCCCTGCGGGCCACCGTGCCAGCCCTGGGCAACTACGCGATCTCCATGTTCAAGGACACCCCGTTCCTGCTGGTGATCGGCGTGGTGGAGATGGTCAACGCCGCCCAGATCTTCGGTGGCAACAACTTCCGCTACGTGGAGGCCATCACCCTGGCCGGCGTCATCTTCCTGCTGGCCAGCTACCCCACCTCCGTCCTCATCCGCCGATTGGAGAAGCGCCTTGCCTACGCCTACTGACCCCGCCGCCACCACCCCCGGTGCGCCGGCCGGGGGCACCGCACCCCTCATCGAGTTCCGGGACGTGGAGAAGCGCTTCGGTGACAACGTGGTGCTCAAGGACCTGCACTTCCACGTGAACAAGGGCGAGCGCGTCACCCTCATCGGCCCCTCGGGCTCCGGCAAGACCACCATCCTGCGGCTGGTCATGACCCTCGAGGAGGCCACCGACGGGATCATCCTGATCGACGGCCAGCCACTGACCCACCGGCTGGAGGGCGGCAAGCGTGTGCGCCTGTCGAACAAGGAGATCAAGAAGACCCGCACCCGGATCGGGATGGTCTTCCAGCAGTTCAACCTGTTCCCGAACATGACGGTCATCGAGAACATCATCGAGTCCCCCGTCCACGTGCTGGGCCAGTCCAAGGCCGAGGCCAAGGCGAAGGCGATGGACCTGTTGAAGAAGGTGGGGCTGTCCGACAAGGCCGACGCGCACCCCTCCTCCCTCTCCGGCGGCCAGCAGCAGCGCGTGGCGATCGCGCGCGCCCTGGCGATGGACCCGGAGATCCTGCTGCTGGACGAGGTGACCTCCGCCCTGGACCCGGAGATCGTGGACGAGGTCCTGGGGATCCTGCGGAACATCGCGGACACCACGGACATCACCATGCTGATCGTCACCCACGAGATGCAGTTCGCCCGGGACGTCTCGGACCGGGTGCTGATGTTCGACGGCGGCTCGATCGTGGAGGACTCCGACCCCCACACGATGTTCACGGCCCCCACGCACGACCGCACCAAGAAATTCCTGCGGGCCGTACTCGGCGAGGGGCAGATCGGCACCCGCTGACGACGGCGGCCGGTCAGGCCACGCGGGTCCCCCGCGGCAGGCGGGCGGCGGGGGCCACCAGGCGGGCCCGGCCCCAGGCGAACAGGGCACCGGCCACCACCAGCTGGATGCCCAGCCCGAGCGGCCACACCGGGGTGCCGTCGTGGGCGGCCACCTCCGCCTGGTCCGTCAGCTCGCCGTGGGCGCATTCCACGTTCATCTCCGGCGGGCGCTGCAGGAACCGCACGCCGGTGGAGACCGACGTCATGACCCCGTCCGGGGACCACGTCGCCGGGTCGTCCGGATCATAGGGCGGCTTCTCCGGCTGCGGCACGGCGTCAGCCACCACCACGAAGGGGTTCGCGGCCAGCATCCAGTATGTGGACCGCGCGTCCAGGGTCTCCGTGGGCATCATCGGACCGGTGCAGCGCACGGGCGTCCAGTCGATGGACTCGTAGCCGGTCTCCTCGTCGAAGCCGGGCAGCTCGTCCGGGTAGACGGCGCGGTTGGCGGGCACGGAGGTCACGGCCAGCGGCGCGGTCAGCCCGAAGGCGATCAGCGTGCCCAGGGAGAACAGGGCCACCAGCAGGTAGGTCACCACCACGGCGAACAGGGTCCGGGCCACGATCGCGGAGACCGCGGTGCCGATGGCGCAGACCACCCCGAGCTCCACCGCCACCATCAGCACGAAGACCACCAGTCCCGGCACATCCAGCCCGCCCAGCACCACGGCCAGGATGATGTACGGCAGGGCCGCCACCAGGAATCCGAGCGAGGCGATCCAGGACGCCAGCCACTTCCCGGCCAGCAGCTGCCCCGGGGTGGCCAGCGTGATCTGGACGATCGCCAGGGTGCCTCCGGCCCGGTCCCCGCTGACGGTGCTCGCGGACATCGCCGGGGCCACCAGCAGGCCGAAGAACAGCACGAAGCCGACCACGGCCTCGAACACGAACCGGCCCGGCCCGAAGAACAGGTCCTCACCGGCCAGGGTGTTGAAGCTGGCCACCGCGCCCCAGGTGACCAGGCCGATGACCACGAACCAGACGGCCAGCATGATGTACCAGCTGCGCGTGCGCAGGCGTTGGCGCAGCTCCATCTGGATGATGTTCCCGAGGGCGGCGCGCCAGCCCAGGCGCTGCGCCGGCCCCGCCCGGCCCGGCTCCGGAGGCAGCGGCGACCCCGGCCGGTCCGGTGACTGCGTCATGGTCATCACTGCACTCCCCCTTCGTGGGCCTGTCCGGAGGGTTCGCGGTCCACCGAGCGCATCCGGTCCAGCTCCAGATAGGTCGTCTCCAGGCGCGAGGCCCCGGGTGTGAAGGACAGCACGCGGACCCCGGCCCCCACGAGTGTGGCCAGCATGTCGGCGGCCTCCGCGGCCGAGGCCACCTCCACGCTGAGCGAGTCCTGGCGGCGCCCGGCGGACCGGTACGCGATCGAGTAGTGCTCCAGCGCCGCCCGCAGCTCCGCCACGTCCAGCGCGGTGATCAGGTAGCGGCCGCCGGCGGAACCGTCCCGGCTGAGGTCTTCGATCCGGACGGTGGCCCCCTCCTGGATGAAGACGGCCAGGTCCGCCATCTCGTCGAGTTCGGAGAGCACGTGGGAGGAGACGAGGATGGTCTTGCCGGCGGCGGCCATCTGCTTCAGGTCGTCCCGCAGGCGGATCCGGGACCCGGGGTCGAGCCCGGAGGCGGGCTCGTCCAGCAACAGCACCTGCGGGTCATGGATGAGGGCGCGTGCCAGGGAGAGCCGCTGCTGCTGCCCGCGGGAGAGCACCCGGGCCGGCTGGTCCGCCAGGGTGGCCAGCTCCTGCCACTCCAGCAGTTGGCCCGCCCGGGAACGCACCGCATCCCGGTCCATCCCGTAGAACCGGCCCATCGTCACGAGGATCTCGCGGGCCGTCAGCGATTCCCACACCCCGAGGGTGTCCGGCATCCACCCGGTGTTTCGTCGCACGGCGCCCGGATCCACCACCGGGTCGGCACCGGCGATGGTGACGGAGCCGGCGTCGGGCTTCAGCAGGGAGGCCAGCACCAGCATCAGGGTGGTCTTGCCCGAGCCGTTGGGGCCCACCAGGGCCGTGATGGCCCCGGCCGGGGCCGTCAGGTCCACGCCCTGCAGGGCGTGCACCGCACCGAAGCTGCGCGTCACCGACGTCACGGTGATGCCCGCGCCCCCCGGGTCCGGGGCAGGAACCGGGACCTCACTGGCGGGGACGGTGCCGGTATCTGCGCTCATGGGTACATAGTGCGGCACGGCACCGGCGGCGGCAAGCATCCAGCCCGAGCCACGCCGCACGCACGCCGCACCCCGCGTTTTCAGGGCAATCCACAGCGGTGGGGATCGCCACGAAAACGCGGGAGCGTTACCGTTCCGTGACCTAACGGGTCATGCGAGGGGGCTGAGTGCCGGCTCCCCCTAGACTGAACACCAACCCTTTGCCAGGCCGCCACAGTGCGGTACGCCCATTCACTCTGAGGTCCTTGCATGAGTCTGATCGTCCAGAAGTACGGCGGGTCATCCGTCGCCGATGCCGAAGGGATCCTGCGCGTGGCCCAACGCGTGGTCGAGACCCAGCAGGCTGGCCACCAGGTGGTGGTGGTGGTCTCCGCGATGGGGGACACCACCGATGAGCTCCTGGACCTCTCCGAACAGATCAACGGCGAGCCCCCCGCCCGGGAGATGGACATCCTGCTCTCCGCGGGCGAGCGCATCTCCATGTCCCTGCTGGCCATGGGCATCCACTCCCAGGGCGCCACCGCCCAGTCCTTCACGGGCTCCCAGGCCGGCATGTTCACGGACAGCCTGCACGGGGACGCCCGCATCATCGACGTCTCCCCGGACCGGGTGAAGGAGGCCGTGGACGCCGGGGACATCGCGATCGTGGCCGGCTTCCAGGGCATGAGCCGCGAGTCCCGGGACATCACCACCATGGGCCGCGGCGGCTCGGACACCACGGCCGTGGCGCTGGCCGCCGCCCTGAACGCGGACGTCTGCGAGATCTACTCGGACGTGGACGGTGTCTACACCGCGGACCCCCGCGTGGTGGCCTCCGCCCGGAAGATCGACGAGATCACGTCCGAGGACATGCTGGAGATGGCCGCGGCCGGCTCCAAGATCCTGCACCTGCGCTGCGTGGAGTACGCCCGCCGCTTCGGCGTGCCGCTGCATGTGCGCTCCTCCTTCTCCCACAACGAGGGCACCTGGGTGCGCCCCAATCCTGAAGAAACCATCACCATCGAGGAAGGCGAACCCATGGAACAGCCGATCGTCTCAGGCGTTGCCCACGACCGCTCCGAGGCCAAGGTCACCGTCTACGGCGTCCCGGACTTCCCGGGCAAGGCCGCCGAGGTGTTCAACGTGGTCGCCGGCGCCGGCGTGAACATCGACATGATCGTGCAGAACGTCCCCCGCGTGGAGACCGGGCGCACAGACATCTCCTTCACCCTGCCGATCACGGACGGCAAGACGGCCATGGAGGCCCTCGAGGCCGCGCGGGAGGAGATCGGCTTCGAGGAGGCCCTCCTGAACCCGCACGTCGGCAAGCTCTCCGTCATCGGTGGCGGCATGCGCTCCAACCCGGGCGTCTCCGCCACGTTCTTCGAGGCCTTGAAGCAGGCCGGCGTGAACATCGAGATGATCACCACCTCGGAGATCCGCATCTCCATCATCACGCGTGAGGACATGCTGGACACCGCCGTGCGCGCCGTGCACCAGGCCTTCGGGCTCGACGCAGACGAGGACGCCGTCGTCCACGGGGGTACCGGCCGGTAAGCTCGGCTGCCCTCCCGGTCGTAGGACCGGACACACCACCAGGCCGACGACGGCCGGTCACCTCCCGCGGGAAGGTGACCGGCCGTCGTCGTTCTGTCTGGGTGTTGCCTCTCATGCATTTTGAGGGCAATCCCTACCGGTGGGGATAGTCCTCACAGCGGGGAGGTCAAGGGGCGGAGTCCGGCGGGGCCAGCTTGAGGTTCCGGGACAGGATCAGTGTGGTCCGACACCGCTGCGTGGTCTGGCACCACGGCGGAGGCCTCGCCCCGGAACGGATCCGGGACGGGGCCTCCTGCACTGCCCGCGGGGGCGGTGTGGAACGGTCAGCTACTCACCGCCGACCACGCCGTCGGTGCGGAACATCAGCTCCGCGACCTCGCCGCGGGTGATGGGCTGATCGGGACGGAACGACCCGTCCGAGTAGCCCTTGGAGATCCCGTGGGACGCCATCCAGGTGATGGCGTCATAGGCGGCGTCGCTCTCCGGGACATCGGTGAACTCCGTCTCACCGGTGCCGTCCTCGGTGGGCTGCAGCGCGCGGTACACGAACGAGGCGAACTCGGCGCGCGTCACCTCCCGCAGGGGCTTGAACTCACCGTCCACGTAGCCCACGGAGATCTCTTCGGCCTGGGCCCAGGAGATCGGCTCGTAGAAGGTGTGGTCCTGCGGGACGTCCGGGAAGGTCTCACCCTCGGGCGTGAACTCCGGGTCCACGTACCGGTAGATGAAGGCCACGGACTCGCCACGCGAGATGTCCTTGTCCTTGCCGTAGCTGCCGTCGCTGTACCCCTCGGTGATCTCGTTGCACTGCATCCAGCGCACCGAGTCGTAGAACCGGGAGCCCGGATCGTTGTCCGTGAAGTCGTCGAACTCGCAGACCGGCGGGACATCGCCCTCGTCCACGGTCACGGAGACCGCGGTGCGGGTGCCCGGCGCCCACTCGACGAAGCCCTTCCAGATGCCCGGTGTCAGACCGGACCACTCGACCTCGACGTCCGTGGTCTCACCGTTCTGCACGGCCAGCGGGTCCGGGGTGACCGACAGGTTGCCCATGTCGCCCTCCAGCACCACCGTCTCCATGCTGGCCGGCACGGAGGCGCTGCCCGGTGAGGAGTACAGGTTCGAGATCGCGAAGTACGTCCCCGGCTCCGGGTCCGTCAGCACGAGTTCCTCGGAACCGGAGGCGGTGGCCTCCTGGATCACGTCGCCGGCCGGGGTGACCACGAACAGATCCCAGTCGGACTGCTCGTCCCCGGCCTGCAGGGACCAGGTCACGGACGTGGTGCCCTCGGTGATGACGGTCTCGGTCAGGTGGTTGGAGTCGTCGTCCCCGCCGTAGAGGCCGCCGGGGACCTTGCTGAAGTCCTCCAGCTCGGCCAGTCCCAGGCCCTCGACCTCGGGCTCGAGGGTTCCGGTGACCCCGGACTCGAGCTCGGTCTCGGCGGCACCGGAGGCACCCTCACCCTGGAGGGCGTCCTCGGCCAGCACGTCCACGGAGCGCACGGTCACCGGGGAGGTGACGGCGGTGGCGCCCGGACGGGCCAGCGTGAAGGAACCGTGGCTCCACACGTCCGCCTCGGCGTCGGTGCGGGTCAGGGTGATCTCCACCTCGGCGGACTCACCCTCCTGGAGGGACAGGGTCGCCGGGGAGGCGGTCACCTCGTAGCCGGGCACGGAGCCCTGGGCGGACCAGGTCCCCGTCTCGGTGGCGGTGACGGTGCGGGTCACGGTCGCGGCGCCCAGCAGGTCGTTGACCGCGATCGAGGGCACGTTGACGTCCCGGCCGGCGATGTCCCCCAGGATGAGGGCGTCCCACTGGCGGGCGTCGGCCTCGTAGACCAGTCCCGGGTTGACCATCGCAGCCGGGTCGGCAGAGCCGGCCCCGGTGGCGAAGTTGTCCGCGCTGGCCGAGCCGTCGGCGTTGAGGATGTCACCGGCGGAGGTCATCATGGCCGACTTCACGGCCATGGGCGACCAGTCCGGGTACTTGGCGCTCATCAGGGCAGCCATGCCGGCGAGGTTCGGCGCCGCCATGGAGGTGCCGGACATCAGGCCGTAGGAATCGCCGTTGTACATGGGATCCAGCGGGGAGACGCCGGCCAGGACGTTGACGCCCGGGGCGGCGACGTCCGGCTTGAGCAGCTCGGAGTCCACCGCGGTGGACGGCCCGCGCGAGGAGAACCCGGCGATCTGCGGGACGGGGACCGGATCCAGGTCCGTGGTGTCCCCGACCACGAGGGTGGCCTGCTGGTCTGTGGAGGCCACCAGGTCCTTGATGGTCTCGTCCGAGGTGTGCACGGTCGGCACCGAGTGCAGGTCCGCGTCCTCGGAGCCGCCACCGATGTTCACGAGCACCATGCCCACGCCACCGGCGCGCTCCACCTCGGCTGACTTCGCCACGCGGTCGTACACGCCGCGGTCACAGACCACGATCGTTCCCGCGGTGGCCACCGGGTCCAGGGCGCCCTCGGCGCACAGCCGGACGTCGTCCGCCGTCTTGCCGGCCACACCGACCTCACTGGCCAGCACGATGTCTGCCGGTCCGACGCCCTCGGTCATCGAGGAGACGCCGCGGAACTTCTTGCCATCCGGGAACTCGACGGTGCCCGAGAGCTCGTTGGAGAACGTGGACGCGGCCACCGAGGTCAGCCACGGCGCCGAGTGGTTGACCGTCTGGGCGGTCGGGCCGGAGTTGCCGGCGGAGGCGGAGACGAAGATCCCGGCCTCGGCCGCCGACTTGAAGGCCAGCGAGACGGGGTCGACCACCGAGTTGTTGGACCCGGAGATGGAGTAGTTCAGCACGTCCACGCCGTCCACGATGGCCTGCTCGATGGCGGCCACGGAGGAGGTGCCGTAGCACCCGCCGGTGTCCGGGTCCGTGTCCTCCCAGCAGATCTTGTAGACGGAGACCTTGGCCTCCGGGGCCACGCCGGAGCCCTCACCGTAGGAGGCGCCGCCGTTCATGATCTGGTCCACGCCGTGGTTGCCGGCCGCGGTGGTGGCGGTGTGGGTGCCGTGGGAGGAGATGTCGAGCGGGGAGAGCCGCTCGCGCGGGTCCCGGTTCTCCTCGGGCACGAAGGCCTCGAAGTCCTCGGAGTAGTAGCGGGCGGAGAGCACCTTGGAGTTGCACTCGTCCCCGGCGAAGTCCTCGCCGGCCTCACAGTCGCCGCGGAAGGTGGTGCCGTCGGCCTTGAGCATGGCGATCTGCCCGGAGGAGTCCAGGTAGGGCTCGCCGACCTGGGGCTGTCCGGACAACGGTGCCACCGGCTCGCCGGCCAGCATCTCCTGGTCCGGGTAGTAGCCGGTGTCGATGACGCCGACCACCACGCCCTGGCCGGCGCCCGCCACGCCGCCGAAGTGGTTGTTCCAGGCCCCGCCCGGGCCGGGCAGTCCGAGGAATTCGGTGGAGGAGTAGTCCGGCGCGTACTGCTGCACCTCGGAGACCCCCAGGACGCGGTCGTCCTTGGCCAGTTCGCGGGCCTGCTCGGCGGTGAGCTCGGAGACGAAGGCGTTCAGGGCGGTGGTGAAGTGACGCTCCACGGTCAGGCGTGAGCCCGCCGAGCTGGCCACCTCGAGCTGCTTGGCCGTCAGGTGGCTGCCGTACTTCTGGACCGCGGGCGCGTCCACGTCCAGGCCGCCGCCTTCGGTGGCGGTGGCTGCGAAGCCCGCCGTGCCACCGGTGTAGGTGGCCACCGGATCCTCCTTGAGGATCACGAAGTAGCGGCCGTCCTTGTACTCGGCACCGGCCTGCAGTGCCTGATCGATCGAGGGCGTCGAGACGCCCTCGGCCGGGGCCGCGACGGCCGGGATCGCCGCCAGAGGGGCGGCCAGCAATCCGATCCCCGCCAATGTGGCGGTCAAGGCCCGGCGTCGCCGGGCCATTCTGGGGTTCGTGGACATGAACCTCGCCTTTCCTCACCAAGGTGCGAGCCGGGCACGGTTGTGCCCGGCGAGTGGTCTCCGTGGTTGCGATCGGCCGCCGCGGTGTTCGGCCGACAGGACGCGAGACGGTGCGGAAGCCCTGGTGAGAGCGGTGCGAGTGATGACAACCACAAAGGTGGGATGACGGCAACTTACCCGAGCCGGACGGCCAACGGAAGGCCTGAAACACATCTTTTACACGAAGTGTCGCGCCCATCCTCCCAGACCGTCCGGGACTGCACGGGGAGGGCTCAGGACCGTACGCTGGTTGGGTGTCCCGTTTCGCCGCCACCACACCCCCGCCCCAGCGCTCCCCCGCGGGCCAGCCCCGGGTACTGCCCGAGGCCCAGTGGCGGTCCGCCGCCGAGGCCCACCGCGCGCGCATCGCCGCCTACACCGAGCCGCTGCGTCAGCTTCACGCGGCCGGGGTGCGGCATCCCGTGCACGACTTCCTGTTCTCCTACTACTCCCTCACCCCCGGCGCCCTGGAGCGCTGGCACCCGGGGGCCGGCACGGTGCTGGCCGCGGACCCCGGGCCCGACGCCGGCCCGGAACCCGGCGCTGGGAGGTCACCGGCCGCCGTCGGGCACCAGGACGGCGACCACCGGACCGGCGGGCCGGGCACCGGGGGCGGCTGGAAGTTCTACCGATGGGTCCAGCCACGCAGCGGACTCGAGGACGGCGGCTGGACGGTGGACGTCCCCGCCTTCGCGCAGCGCCGGGCCTCCATGATCGACTTCGCCGGACGCATCCTGGGCCTGACCGCGCAACGCCCCGCCCGGCTGGCGTGCTTCGGACTGCACGAGTGGGCCATGGCCTACCGCTCGGAGGTGCACGGGGTGCGTCACTCGACCGTGCCGCTGCGGCTCGGGGCGGAGGGGACCAATGAGGTGGTGGAGTCGCAGCGGATCGGCTGCTCCCACTTCGACGCCTTCCGCTTCTACGCCCCCGAGGCGGCGCCGCTGAACGCCCTCCAGCCCACGCGCGAGACTCAGGTGGACCTGGAGCAGCCGGGCTGCCTGCACGCCAACATGGACGTCTACAAGTGGGCCTACAAGTTGCTGCCCGCCATCGGCTCCGACCTCGTGGCCGACTGCTTCGAACTGGCCTGGCGGATCCGCACCATGGACATGCGGGCCTCCCCCTACGAGCTGGCGGACTGGGGGCTGGAGCCGATCCGGATCGAGACCCCGGCCGGACGCGCCGAGTACGTGCGGCTGCAACGGGGCTTCGCGGAGGAGGCCAACGGGCTGCGGGGCCGGCTGCTGGCCGAGCTGGAGACCGTGCGGGCGCTGGCCGGGACGGCGTGGACGGACGGGGACCCGCGGTGATCAGCGCGCTGCTCGCCCTCGGTTGCTGGCTGCTGTTCCGCCGCATGTGGCAGGCCGAGCCGCGGCGGCTGCGCACCGCCGCGCTGCTGCTGGTGGGCGCCTGGTTCGCCTGGGGCGCCGTGCTGGAGTTCGCCGCGTACTTCTCCCCGGAGCTGCAGTCGCTGATCGGCCTGGTGCTGCTGGCGCTGCCGTTCTCGGTGCTCGTGCTGGCCGGGTTCCTCATCCGCAACGGCTTCCAGATGGTGCGCCGGGAGGGTCGGAGCCTGGGCAACCTGCTCTCCCTGCTGGCGGGGGTCGCTCTGCTGGCGTTGCCCGTGGCGGCCTTCCTCCTGGCGGCGACGTTCCATCCCGTGGGGATCGGCGCGGCCGCCCTGGCCTTCTTCCTCTCCGCCCAGGTGGGGCTCTCC
Source organism: Citricoccus sp. NPDC055426 (assembly GCF_040677445.1). Classification (NCBI taxonomy): domain Bacteria; kingdom Bacillati; phylum Actinomycetota; class Actinomycetes; order Micrococcales; family Micrococcaceae; genus Citricoccus; species Citricoccus sp. NPDC055426. The sequence goes on along the minus strand of NZ_JBFARZ010000001.1, from coordinate 328,270 downwards.
TTCCTGACGTTCCTGGTCTTCACGGTGGCCTATGCACGGCGCGGGCCCCGGTCCGGGGCGGATGCCGTGGTGGTGCTGGGCTCGGGCCTGGTGAACGGTGCGGTCTCGCCGTTGCTGGCCTCCCGGCTGGACCGCGGGCGGCGCGCGTGGGCGGCCCAGGGCGGCGGACTGCCGATGATCCCCTCCGGTGGGCAGGGGCCGGACGAGCCGCGCGCGGAGGCGGCCGCCATGGCTGAGTACCTCGCGGAGCACGGGGTCCCGGCGGACCGGGTGCTGCCGGAGGCCCGCTCGCGCACCACGGAGGAGAACCTGCGCCTCTCCCGGGCCGTGGCGGACGGGGCGCTGCCGGCCGGAGCCTCCCCCGGCCACCTGCTCGTGGCGACGAACAACTACCACGCGCCCCGGACCGCCCTGCTGTCTCGGCGGCTCGGCGTGGACGCGGACGTGGTGGGTGGCGGCACCGCCGGCTACTACGTGCCCAGCGCCTACCTGCGGGAGTTCGTGGCCGTCATGGTGATGAACCAGCGGACCCAGCTGGTGCTGGCGGTGCCCGGACTGCTGCTCACGGTCGGGGTGACCGTGCTGCTGGTGCTGAACCGGATCAACTCCGGCGCCTGACCCCTCCGGGCACGAAGTGACGTCGCCCCCACCGTTGTGACGAGGTCAGGTCACTTCGCGCCTAGTCAGGACACGTCACCGTCGCGGTAGAGCCACGTGCCCTGGCGGCGGACGAAGCGAGAGGTCTCGTGCTGGGCGTGCCGGCCCGCCGGGGTGCGGAAGTGGGCGGTGAAGGTGACCGCGCCGTCGTCGTCGAAGGGCCCGCCGCCCACGGTGGACTCCACCTCCAGCCGCACCCAGCCCAGGTCCGCGTCCGGCCCCTGCCCCGGGGCGTCCAGGGCCAGCTCCGCAGGCCGCGTCTCGGGCGCCCAGGTGGCCAGCAGGTAGGCCTCGGCCTGCGGCAGGTCCCCGGATGAGGCGAGCGCGAACGCTGAGTACCGCGACCGCATCAGGGCCTCGGCGGTGGGCGCGGCCAGCGTCCCGTCCGCGGTGAAGCGCCCGTGCCAGCGCCCGCAGCAGGAACCGTAGACGTCCCCTCCCCCGCAGGGGCAGCGCAGGGATTCCAGGGCGGGGTCCATGGCGGGGTTCGCGGGTGGATTCTGAGGCCGGGTCATGGTTTCAGCGTAGGCCGCTGGGGCGGGGCGGTCACCGCTAGACTGGACGGAGCCCTCACGCATACCACCGGGAGTCCTCCATGCCCACGATCGTCGTCGACGTCATGCCCAAGCCCGAGATCCTTGACCCGCAGGGCAAGGCCATCGCCGGCGCCCTGCCCCGCCTCGGCTTCACCGGCTTCACCGCGGTCCGCCAGGGCCGCCGGTTCGAGCTCACCGTGGACGGCGAGGTCACCGAGGAGGTGCTCGCCCAGGCACGCCAGGCCGCCGTGGACCTGCTCTCCAACCCCGTGATCGAGGACGTCGTCAACGTGGCCGTGCTCGCGGACCCCGGGGCACCCGGCGGGATAGGGCAGGCGGCGGAGGCCGTGCAGGCGGCCGAGGGCCAGGGCGCCTGATGACCGCACAGCACAATACAGCCGCCGAGCTGCCCCTGATCGGGGACTTCTCCACCGCCGGGCCCGTCCTCACCGGGGCGCGCATCGGCGTGGTCACCTTCCCCGGCACCCTGGATGACCGGGACGCCGCCCGCGCCGTGCGCCTGGCCGGCGGCGAGGCCGTGGCCCTGTGGCACGCCGAGGCGGACGGCGCGAAGGCCCTGTCCTCACTGGACGCCGTGATCATCCCCGGCGGATTCTCCTACGGCGACTACCTGCGCGCCGGAGCCATCGCCCGCTTCGCCCCGCTGATGGACGCCATCATCGCCGCGGCGGGTGGCGGCCTGCCGGTGCTCGGCATCTGCAACGGCTTCCAGATCCTCACCGAGTCCCACCTGTTGCCGGGCTCGATGATCAAGAACGAGCACCTGAAGTTCCTGTGCACGGACCAGGTGCTGCGCGTGGAGAACAACACCACCGCCTGGACCCGCGACTTCGCCGCCGGCGAGGAGATCACGGTGCCGCTGAAGAACCAGGACGGCCAGTACGTGGCCGATGAGAAGACCTTGGATGAGCTCGAGGGCGAGGGCCGGGTGGCCTTCCGCTACGTGGGCGTGAACCCGAACGGATCCCGCCGGGACATCGCCGGGATCACCAACGCCGCCGGCAACGTAGTGGGCCTGATGCCCCACCCGGAGCACGCCGTGGAACCCGGCTTCGGCCCGGACTCCCCCGCGGGCATGCGCCTGGGCACGGACGGGCTGGGCGTCTTCACGTCCGTGCTGGCGTCCCTTGCCGGGGGCGCCGGACACACTGCCGGAACGACTGCAGGAGGCAGCAAGTGACCGCTGAGACCACCGAGACCCGTCAGTTCAACATCGACACGGTTGAGCACGCCGCCGCCACCCCGGACACCGAGCTGCCCTGGGCCGAGCTCGGCCTGAAGCAGAACGAGTTCGAGGAGGTCGTGCGGATCCTCGGCCGCCGGCCCACCGCCGCCGAGCTCGCCATGTACTCCGTGATGTGGTCGGAGCACTGCTCCTACAAGTCCACCAAGGTGCACCTGCGCCAGTTCGGCGACAAGCTCACCGAGGACATGAAGAAGGACCTGATGGTCGGCATCGGCGAGAACGCCGGCGTGACGGACCTCGGGGACGGCTGGGCCGTGACCTTCAAGATCGAGTCCCACAACTCCCCCTCCTACGTGGAGCCCTACCAGGGTGCCGCCACCGGCATCGGCGGGATCGTCCGGGACATCATCTCGATGGGCGCCCGCCCGGTGGCCGTGATGGACCCGCTGCGCTTCGGGGCCATCGACCACGAGGACTCCCAGCGCGTGGTGCATGGCGTGGTGGCCGGGATCGGCGGCTACGGCAACTCCCTGGGCCTGCCGAACATCGGCGGCGAGACCGTCTTCGACCCCATCTACCAGGGCAACCCGCTCGTCAACGCCCTGGCCGTGGGCGTGCTGCGCCACGAGGACCTGCGTCTGGCCAACGCCTCCGGCGTGGGCAACAGGATCGTACTGTTCGGCGCCCGCACCGGCGGGGACGGGATCGGCGGCGCCTCCGTGCTGGCCTCCGAGTCCTTCGACGACACCAAGCCCTCCAAGCGTCCCGCCGTCCAGGTGGGCGACCCCTTCGCGGAGAAGGTGCTCATCGAGTGCTGCCTCGAGCTGTTCAAGAACTCCCTGGTGGAGGGCATCCAGGACCTCGGCGCCGCGGGCATCTCCTGTGCCACCTCCGAGCTGGCCTCCAACGGCGACGGCGGCATGCAGGTGGAGCTGACCGACGTGCTGCTGCGGGATCCCACCCTGACCCCGGGCGAGATCCTGATGTCCGAGTCCCAGGAACGCATGATGGCCGTGGTCTCCCCCGAGAACGTGGACGCCTTCGAGGAGGTCATGGCCACGTGGGGCGTGGAGTACTCCTGGCTCGGCGAGGTCACGGACACCAACCGCCTGGTCATCACGTGGGACGGCGAGACCATCGTGGACGTGGACCCGAAGACCGTGGCCCATGACGGCCCCGTCTACGACCGCCCGTACCACCGGCCGGAGCGGCAGGACGCCCTGGTGGCCGACCGCTTCCGGGACTCCGCCGCGGGATCCGGCCTGCCGTCGTCGGGCGATGACCTGCGCTCCGCCGTGCTGGAGCTGATGGCCAGCCCGAACATGTGCGACAAGTCCTGGATCACCAACCAGTACGACCGGTACGTGGGCGGCAACACCGCACTGGCCGCCCCGGACGACGCGGGCGTGATCCGCGTGGACGAGGAGACCGGGCTCGGGGTGGCCGTCGCCACCGACGCCAACGGCCGCTACGCCTACCTGGATCCCTACGCGGGCGCGCAACTGGCCCTGGCCGAGTCCTACCGGAACGTGGCCACCTCCGGCGCCATCCCGATGGCCGTCTCCGACTGCCTGAACTACGGCTCCCCCGAGGACCCGGAGGTCATGTGGCAGCTGGCCGAGGGCATCCGCGGACTCTCCGACGCCTGCCTCGAGCTCGGCATCCCTGTCACCGGCGGGAACGTCTCGCTGTACAACCAGACCGGCTCGAACCCGATCCACCCGACCCCGGTGGTGGCCACGCTCGGCAAGTTCGACGACGTGGCCCGGCGCACCCCCTCCGGTTTCCACGCCGAGGCGGACGGCCAGGCCGTCTACCTGATGGGCGTCACCGCCGACGAACTGGACGGCTCGGAGTTCGCCAACCTGCGCGGACACCTGGGCGGCGTGCCGCCGCGGGTGGATCTGCCTGCGGAGAAGCTGCTCGGCGACCTGCTGATCAACGCCTCCCGGGACGGCATGATCGACGCCGCCCACGACCTCTCCGAGGGCGGGCTCGCCGCCGCGCTGGCCGAGATGGTGCTGCGCTTCGGCGTGGGCACCCGCGTGAACCTGGAGGAGATCACCGAGCGGGACGGCGTGGACGCCTTCACCGCCCTGTTCTCCGAGTCGCAGGCCCGCGCCCTGGTGGCCGTGCCGCGCACCGAGGAGGTCCGCTTCAAGGACATGACCACCGCCCGCCGCTTCCCCGTGGCGCGGATCGGCGTGGTGGACGTGGCCTCGGAGGCGCTCGAGGTGCAGGACCAGTTCACCCTGCCGATCGAGGAGCTGCGTACCGCCTGGGCCGGGACCATGCCGCGGTACTTCGGCTGATCAATAGGCGGTGCGGTCCTCGTTCGCCTGCCAGGCCGTGAAGGGCTCCCCGGACCGCTCGGTGCGGCGCTGCAGCACCGGCATCAACTCCCGGCGCCCGGACTCGAAGTAGTCGTAGAACGCGGCGTCGTCGAAGCCGGCGGCCGCCGCGTCCCGACGGCTGGCCGCGAACACCACGCGGTCCGCCCGGGACCACAGGGCCGCGCCCAGGCACATGGGGCACGGCTCGCAACTGGCGTAGATCACGGCCCCGGCCAGGTCGAAGTCCCCGAGCCCGGCCCCGGCGGCCCGGATCGCCTCCACCTCGGCGTGGGCCGTGGGATCGTTGGTGGCCGTCACCTGGTTGGTCCCCTGGAAGACCTGCCCGTCCGGGGTCACCACCAGGGCGCCGAACGGCCCGCCGCCCGAGGTGGCGTTCGCCGTGGCGAGGTCGATCGCCCGTGCCAGGTGCGCCTCGTCCATCACCGAGTACGCGTCCGCTGCCTCGGTGCCGTCCCGGGTCGGCCGGTGGATCGGCACGACGTCGGCCACCGCGGCCACCGGGATCGGCCCACCGTACACGTGCGGGAACCACTCGCCGTCGGGCCTCTGGGGGTCTCCCGGCTCCAGGATGACCCGCAGCCCGGCGCGGTGCAGGGCCGCCGGGTCCAGCGTCAACAGCACGAGGGGTTCGGTGGCCTCGGCGTAGACGGCGGCCAGGACGGTGGCCACCTGGTCCGGGCCGTTGCTGGCATGCATGAAGCCGACCTGCTCGATGGAGGCTCCGCGCGTGGAGCGGTCGTAGAACCCCGCCTCCCGGGCGCGGGCCCAGTCCTCCGCCGCGGCGATGTGCTGGAACACCATGCGCACCAGTGTGACAGAGTGGTCCGGCGCGGGGTAGCGGACAGGTAGCGGGAGGGTCACAGCTGGATCTCGACTGGGTAGAGGTCACCAGACCTTGTTGCCGCATCACGGCCGGGCTACCTTGATCGTCATCACTCCCCCGCACCGGACCAGGCACCATATCCCCCCTCCCCCCATCCACTGATCGCTTGTTCACGGTGCGCGTCTCAAGGAGGTCGCCGTGGGCAGTGTTGGTCTCCTCTACGTTGGCGCAGTCCTGTTCATCAACGGATTGATGTTGCTGGGCAAGATCCCAGGCAAGGCTGCCGCCCCGATGAACTACTTCGTGGGTTTCATGCAGGTCATCTTCCCGACCCTGCTGATCCTCCAGTCCGAAGGCGATCCGGCCGTGGTGCTCGGCGCCTCCGGCCTCTACCTCTTCGGCTTCACCTACCTCTACGTGGCCCTCAACCAGACCTTCAACCTGGCCGGCGAGGGCCTGGGCTGGTTCTCCCTGTTCGTCGCCGTCGTGGCCGTGGTCATGGGGTACCTGAACTTCACCTCGGTCAATGATCCGGTCTTCGGAGCCATCTGGCTCATCTGGGCCGTGCTGTGGTTCATGTTCTTCCTGGTGCTCGGGCTGCGCAAGGACTCCCTGACGCGCACCACCGGGTGGTTCACCGTGATCGTGGCGCACCTGACTGGAACCATCCCCGCCCTGCTGCTGCTGACCGGGGAGTACCAGTCGGATTCCTTCTGGACCTGGGTGATGGGCGTCTGCGGTGTGCTCGCCCTCGCCGTCTCCGTGATGCTGGGCCGCCAGCAGGACACCCCCGCCGCCGAAACTCGACCACCCGAAACCCCACCGAGGAGGAATGCCCATGCCGCTGTATGAGTTCCGGTGCCCCGCCGGCACCACCATCGATGTCACATTCAGCATGGCAGCCGTGCCGGAGGCCGTGGACTGCCCGGACTGTGGCGCTGCGGCTGCACGTCAGATCAGCATCCCGAGGCTCTCCCGCAGTGGCTCCTCAGCGTTCCAACTCATGGACAGCACCCGGCGTAGCGCCGAATCGCCCGACGTGGTGACGTCCATTCCGGCGGAAGGTGGCCGGCCGGCTGCCTCCCGTCACACCTCCCACCCCCTGCACCAGAAGTTACCCCGGCCATAACGGGCCCTGACATCAAGGAAACGAAGCACCATGCCACAGAACATCTTTCCCCTGGATTCCAGTCGGAAGTTCGAGGACCAACAACAGCTCGGCCACAACCGGTGGCATCCCGAGGTCCCACCGATCGCCACGGTCAAGCCCGGAGACAGCTTCCGAGTCGACTGCCGCGAGTGGTTCGACGGGGCGATCGTCAACGACGACTCGGCCGAGGACATCCTCAACGCCCCGCTGCTCACGGTGCACAAGCTCTCCGGCCCGTTCGCCGTGGAGGGAGCCCAGCCCGGTGATCTGCTGATCGTGGACATCCTCGACGTCGGCCCCATCCCGCAGGAGGACAGCGGTCCCCTGGCCGGCCAGGGCTGGGGCTACACCGGCATCTTCTCCAAGAACAACGGCGGCGCTTTCCTGACCGACCAGTTCCCGGACGCCTACAAGGCGGTCTGGGACTTCAAGGGCCAGGTTGCCACCTCCCGGCACATCCCCGAGGTCTCCTACGAGGGGCTGATCCACCCCGGCCTGATGGGTACGGCGCCTTCGGCCGAGCTGCTGGCGAAGTGGAACAAGCGTGAGGGCGATCTGATCGCCACGGACCCGCACCGTGTCCCGCCCCTGGCCCTGCCGCCGGAGGCAGACCACGCCGTCCTCGGCGGGCTGGACCGGGGTGAATGGCAGCGCGTCGGCTCGGAGGCCGCGCGCACCGCACCGCCCCGGGAGAACGGCGGCAACCAGGACATCAAGAACCTGTCCAAGGGCAGCCGGATCTTCTACCCGGTGTTCGTGGACGGGGCGAACCTGTCCGTGGGGGATCTGCACTTCTCCCAGGGCGACGGTGAGATCACGTTCTGTGGCGCCATCGAGATGGGCGGGTTCATCGACCTGCACGTGGACCTGATCAAGGGCGGCATGGACACCTACGGCGTCCATGAGAACGCGATCTTCATGCCCGGCCGGGTAGAGCCGCAGTTCAGCGAGTGGCTAGCCTTCTCCGGCACCTCGGTCACCCTGGACGGTGAGCAGCGCTACCTGGACTCGCACCTGTCCTACCAGCGGGCCTGCCTGCACGCGATCGACTACCTGGTGAAGTTCGGCTACTCCCCCGAGCAGGCGTACCTGCTGCTGGGGGCCGCACCGATCGAGGGCCGACTCTCCGGGGTGGTGGACATCCCGAACTCCTGCTCCACGGTCTACCTGCCGACGGCGATGTTCGAGTTTGACGTCCGGCCCTCCTCGGCCGGGCCACACCAGATCGATCCGGGCATCGGAGCCCCACGGGCGGCCAACGCCGCCTGAGCAGTCGGAGCTCGCTCCGCTGCGTTTTCAGTCGACTTCGTGTGGGTGTTCGCAAAACACCCACACGAAATCGACTCAAAGCCAAGGGTCAGCTGATCTTCAGCTCGCCCATCTCGTCCCAGCCCTCGCCCTCGATCTGGCGGCTGATGATCTTCGGGGTGGCGGCGAGCGCCTCGCGCATGGCCTCCAGCCCGGCGGCGAAGTGCGCGCTGTTGACGTGAGTCTCGCCGGCGTCATCCTTGAACCCCTCCACGAGGACGAACTCGTTCGGGTCCTCCACGGAGCGGGACCACTCGAAGAAGAGGTTGCCCTCCTCCGCCCGGGTGGCCTCGGTGAAGGGGCGCACCATCTCCAGGAAACGCTCGGCGTACTCGGGCTTGACCTGCTGTTTCACGACGATGAAGATCATGGCCCCAGCCTAGCGGCCAGGACCTGCGCGGCGGGGCCCGCGGACGTATACCCTGCAGTCATGTCCCCGCACTCCACGCCGTCTCCCCATCCCTCGCCCGGCCCGCGGGCCTCCGGCGGACCGGACTCCTCCCGCCCGGCGGACCACATGGAGCAGACGGTGCGCCGGCATGGTCCGGACGCGGCGGCCGATGCCGTCCAGAAGGCCTCATCCCGCGCCGAGTCGGCCGCCCAACACCCCTGGTTCCGGACAGCGGCCCGGGCAGGACATGTCGCCAGCGGGGTGCTGCACGTGGTCATCGGCGCCATCGCGTGGAGTCTGGCCTTCGGCTCGGCGCCGGAGGATGCGGACCAGGGCGGGGCCATCCAGCTGCTGGCCTCCCATCCACTCGGCATGGTGCTGGTCTGGATCTGCGCGGCCGGCTGTGCCCTGCTGGGACTCTGGCACCTCAGTGAGGCGATCTGGGATCGTCAGTCTGCCGCGGACGGCGTCAAGGACCTGGGGAAGGCCGCGCTCTACGTGGCGATCGGGGTCTTGTTCACGGTGGCCGCCTTCGGCGGCGGCCAGGACTCCGGGCGGTCCACCAGTTCGCTGTCGGCGGCCCTCATGGGCCACCTCGCGGGAGCGGTCCTGCTGGTCGTCGCCGGGATCGCCGTGATCGGCATCGGCTGCTTCCACGTCTACAAGGGCCTCACCCAGCGGTTCATGGATGACCTGCGCGCGAGCAGCAGCCGGGAGGTCTCCCGGGCCATCCGGGTGGCCGGCACGATCGGCTATCCCGCGAAAGGCGTGGTGCTCGTCCTGGTGGGCCTGCTCTTCGTGGTGGCCACCGTCCAGCAGGACCCCGAGGAGGCCACCGGCATGGACGGCGCCCTCAAGGCACTACAAGACCAGCCGATGGGGCCGGTCCTGCTGGCCCTGGTGGGTGCCGGACTCATGGTGTTCGGCGTCTACTCCGTCATGCGTTCCCGCTACGAGGCCGACGACGCCTGACACCGGCTGACGGCCGCGGGTTTCAGCCCCGCAGGGACGCGTCGTTGCGAACCTCGATCACCGGGCAGGTGTCCATGACCACGTCCAGCCCCGCCTCGGCGGCCCGCTGCGCGGCGGCCTCGTCGATCACGCCGAGCTGCAGCCACACCGCCTTCGCCCCGACATCGATCGCCTGGTCCACGACCGCGCCGACCTTCTGCGAGTTCACGAAGCAGTCCACCACGTCGATCTGCCCCGGGACGTCCGCCAACTTCCGGTAGCCCGGTTCGCCGTGCACCTCCTGCCCGCCCAGGTTCACGGGGATGATCTCCATCCCCAGTTCGTCCCGCAGGAACTTCGAGACTCCCACCGCGGCGCGGCGGGGGTTCGGGGAGAGCCCGACGACGGCCCAGCGGGCCCCGCGGTCCGTCAACAGGGTGCGAATGGTCGCCGGATCGTTCACATGTGCCATAGATCCAACGTAGGCCCCCGTCACCGCAACCGCCAGGCCTGTGAGGGCCATCACTATCCCCATAGACTCTTGGTCATATCCCTTGAGTGAAAGGCCCACCCATGACCGAGTACCGTCTCCCCGACCACCTGCGCGAGGCGCAGCACTACATCAACGGCACGTCGACAACCGGCACCGGTTCCAGCACCATCCCCGTGCTGGACCCCGCGACGGCGCAGCAGGTCGCCACCGTTCCCGCCGGCACCACCGCAGACCTCGACGCCGCCGTGGGCGCCGCCCACGCCGCCTTCCGCAGCGGCGTCTGGTCACGGATCTCCGGCCGGGAGCGGTCCCGGGTGCTGATCCGAGTGGCCCAACTGTTCCGTGAACACGCCGAGGAGATCGCCCAGGTGGAGAGCCTGGACGTGGGCAAGCCGATCAGCCTGGCGCGTGCCGTGGACGTCAACACCGCCGCCGACACCTACGAATACGCGGCGTCCCTGGCCCAGAACCTGGACGGCGCGGTCCGGCGCGTCCCGCTGCCGGCCCACGCCTACACCCAGCGGGAGCCGCTCGGCGTGGTGGCGGCCATCACCCCGTTCAACTTCCCGCTCATCCTCTCCACCTCGAAGATCGCCATGGCCCTGGCCGCCGGGAACACCGTGGTGCACAAGCCGGCCGAGGACACCCCGCTCTCGGCATTGCTGACGGCTCGGCTGCTCAGCGAGGCAGGTGTCCCGGACGGCGTCTACAACGTGGTCACCGGCTACGGCTCGGACCTCGGCGACCACCTGACCGCCCACCCGCAGGTGGCGAAGGTGGCCTTCACCGGGTCCACCCAGACCGGGGCCCATGTGGCCGCCGTGGCCGGACAGGCGCTGCGCCCGGTCACCGCCGAGCTCGGGGGCAACGCCGCGAACATCATCTTTGCGGACGCCGATATGGCCCAGGCCGTGGAGACCTCCATTTCAGCCTTCGTCTTCAACACGGGCCAGTTCTGCATGGGCGGCCCCCGCCTGCTCGTGGAGCGGGCCGTCTACGACCAGTTCCTCGAGGCCCTGGCCGGCGCCGTGCCCCACGTGCCGTTCGGCGATCCGAAGGACCCGGGCACCGTCATCGGTCCCCTCGCGAACCGCCGCCAGCTCGAGAAGGTCACGGCCGCCGTCGAGCAGGCCAAGGCCTCCGGTGCGCGCGTGGTGACCGGTGGCGAGCCGGCCGAGATCAACGGCGGCTTCTTCTACCGCCCCACGGTCCTGGCCGACGTCGCGAACTCCGCCGAGGCCGTCCAGCAGGAGGTCTTCGGCCCGGTGCTCACCGTCCAGCCCTTCGACACTGAGCAGGAGGCGATCGAGCTGGCCAACAGCACCGACTACGGGCTGGCCTCCGGCATCCAGACGGGGAACATCTCCCGTGCGCACCGCGTGGCGGACGCCCTGGAGGCCGGCATCATCTGGGTCAACGCCTGGGGGATGCTCGATCCGGCGATGCCCTTCGGCGGAGTCAAGGCCTCCGGCTGGGGGCGGGAGAACGGCCCCGAGCAGATGGAGGCCTACACCCGGACCAAGTCCGTCATCATCGCTCTGGAGCCCGCCCCTGAGCAGGAAGCTTCCGGCCGGGCCGACAGCGCTTCCTGACCTCCAGCCGAACCCGACGTTTCGAGGGCAGAGATCACTGGTGATCTCTGCCCTCGAAGCCAGGCCGGGGTCAGCTCTGGTCGGCGCCCTCGGCTTGGGTGTCGAAGGCGTGCAGGATCACCGCGACCTCACCCCGGGTGATCTGACGATCCGCCCGGAACGAGCCATCGGTGTAGCCGGTCACCAGGCCGGACTCCTTGAGCCAGTTGACCGCCTCGAAGTGGGCGTTGGAGGAGTCCACGTCCTCGAACCCGGTCTCGGCGAACGAGCCCTCCGGATCCACCGCGCGGAACAGGAACGAGGCGAACTCACCACGGGTCACCTCACGGCCGGACTTGAACTCACCGTCGGAGTACCCCGAGGTGACCTCGTTCTGCCGCGCCCAGGAGATCGGCTCGTAGAAGGTGTGTGCCTCGCTGATGTCCGTGAACGGCACACCCTCCGCGCCGAACTCCGGCTGCAGGTACCGGAAGATGAACGCCAGCGACTCACCACGGGAGATGTCACGGTCCTTGCGGTACGTGTTGTCCGAGTAGCCCTCGGTGAGTCCGTTCTCCTGCATCCACCGCACCGGCTCGAAGAACCGGCTCCCCGGCTGGTTGTCCGCGAAGTCCTCGATCACCGGGGCGGCCTCCACCACCACGGCGCGGGACGCGACCGACTGGTTGCCGTTGGCGTCCTGGACCACATAGCTCAGCACGTAGGTACCCGCGGTGGTCGTGTCCACGGAGCCCATCACCTGGACCGCCCCCGTGACGTCACCGTCCACATTGTCCGTGGCCGAGACGCCGGCCATCGGGTCGAAGGCGTCCCCCACCTGGACGGTGGCCTGACCCGGCACGGTCAGTTCGGGAGCCACCGTGTCCGTGCCCGCATCGGTCGCGGTGAACACACCCATCTGGCCGGTCTCGCCGGCCTCCAGCTCGTCACCGGTTTCCGCGTCGCGGCTGGTCACGTACCAGGCGTAGGTCTCGCCCGCGGCCAGCCCGGACCACTCCACCGACGCCGGCCAGCCCGATTTCGCGGTCGCCTCGCCGATCACCTCGTCCGTCGGGGTGGTGACCATGACCTGCTCCGTGGCGAAGGAGGTCTTGCGGGTCTCCAGCTGGATCGGCAGGCGGGTGTCGTCCTCGGTGCCGTTGTACCGCCCGCGGTCGTCATACTCGGTGGCCCCGAAGTTCTCCAGCAGCGGCGAGTAGGTGTCCACGATCAGCTCGGAGTTGTCCACATCGAACTGCAGCATCCGGAAGAAGCTGGAGCCGAACTGGAGCATGTCCTGAGGGTTGCGGCCGTCGATGCCGGTCAGGCCGAGCTCCTCGGCGGACACCGTGTAGAACTGGTAGTCGGCCAGCAGCTCGACGACGTTGTTGCCCTCGATGCCGACGTCCTTGCGGATGTCGATGCTCACGCCGTGCTCGTGGCCGGAGAGCGCCAGGAAGACGTTGCTGTGCTTCTGCAGCAGGCCCTCGTCGATCTTGGCGCCGTCATGGGAGAAGGTGGCGCCGCGGCCGTCCGGGCTGGTGCTCGGCTTCCGCTGGGCGTGGGTCATGATCATGGCGTTGCGGTCCTTGTACTCGTCCAGGACGCCGCTGGCCCACTCGATCTCCTCGTCGGTGACGTCGTAGCCCAGGTACACGGCGATGAAGTCCAGACCGCCGGCAGAGAACAGGTCATAGTGGTTCTGGTTGTCGCCGGGCTGCCACGGGGTGTAGGTGGCATTGGCGTCCTTCCAGCCCTGGGTCTGTTCCAGCGCCTCGTAGCGATCCGGGTGGAAGTAGTCGTTGTAGAGGCTGTCAGCGCCGATGTCCATGCCGGAACGGTTGTCATGGTTGCCCGGAAGCACGCCGTTCGGGATCTCAGACTCATCGAGGATCCGGTGTGCCTCGGACACGAACTCGAACTCCTCGACCGCGATCTCGCGGTAGGCCTCCTCATCGGCGCGCGGGGTGCCGGTGTGCCAGTTCTCCATGATGTCGCCGGTATGGGCGACGTACTCGATCTTCCTCTCCTCCGCGTTGTCCACGATCCACTCCACGATCGAGGTGTAGGAGTCGGCCCACACGGCCTTCTGCTCCTCGGAGTAGGCGTCCTCCGCAGCACCCTCGGCGAGGTACTGGGTATCGGTGAAGTGGGCGATCGAGAAGTCGTAGTCCTCGGGGTCCGCGAAGGAGTCGCCGACCTCGTTCTGAAGGTCGTCGGCGAAGGGGTCCTCGCCCAGCACGAGCACGGAGGCCTTGCCGTCCGCGTTGAGGTGCTCCTCGCCCAGCTCGCCGGAGAGCACGAGCTCGCTCTCGCCCAGTCCGCGGCCGGTGGCGACCTCGTCCCAGGTCTCCGCGGCGGTGTTCCAGACCAGCAGGTTCGCCTGGCGGGCCGGGTCCACGGTGCCGGCCCAGCGCACCGACTGGCCCTCGGCGGCCTCGCCGACCTGCACGTCGAAGCGCTGGAAGGGGATCTCGCCCGGTGCGGCGGAGAGGCTGTCCCCGCCGCCGTCCAGCTGCTCCTCACCGGTGTACTCGAAGTCCAGGGTCTCCGGGGTACCGGAGAGCAGGCCCTGGAAACCGCCCTCGGCGAGGTCCGCCTGGCCGGCGTAGAAGGTGGAGGTGACGTCGCCGCCGTCGGGGTTCTCAGCCCGCGCCGAGAGGGTGACGGTGCCGTCACCCTGGCCGGTCTCGGTGCCGCCGCCCACCGGGATGGACCCGGACGTGAAGGTGATGGTCTCGGAGATCGGGGTGCCGAACACTGTCTTGCCCTCGATGCCGATGACGTGCTCACCGGCCGCCATGCCGGAGCCGATGACCTGGCCCGGTTCGATCGGATCGCCGTCCAGGGTGTACGTGGTGCCGGCGGCCACGAGGCCGGGGCGGTCCCACTCGAGGGCGAACTCGGTGGCGCGGGTCAGCTCCGAGCCGGCCGCGGGGGTGGACCCCGTCAGCGTGGCCTCCTGCTGGCGCAGGTCCCCGATGGAGGCGATGTTCAGGGCGGCGGCCTGCTGTGCGTCCAGGGCCTCACTGTAGACACGGGCCGAGGCGACGGTGGAGGTGGAGTGGAACTGCGCACCGCTCTTGGAGGAGTCGGCGCCGATCACCAGGTTGTGGGCGCCGGAGTCCGACGGCCAGGTCATCTCGGTTCCGACCGTCTCGACCTCGGCCGCCAGCTCGCCGTTGACGTACAGCTTCGCGGTCTGGCTGCCGCCGTCGAAGACCGCCACAGCGTGGTACCACTCGTTCGGCTCGATCTCGACGCCGATGTTCTGGTAGTTGCCCGTGTGGAGTTCGAAGGTCAGCTTGTCCTCGAACATCGCGACGGCGAAGCCCCCCGCCTCCTTGTTGGCGCACAGGTTCGCCTGGCCGCTCCCCGGGAAGTCACCGTTGTAGCGGAAGGCGCACTCCACGGAGAACGAGTCGGTCATGGTGGCGTACTGCTCGCCGAAGGGAAAGAGCAGGGCGTCGTCGCCGTCGAAGGTCGCGGCCGGGCGGCCCAGCGCCGGGTCCTCCTCGATCACCGGATCGCCGGATTCCGTGGCCGGCAGATCCTGGGCGCGGTCGGCGGACGTGCCGTCCGCGAAGTCGATGTCGAGGACGTCGGCCGAGGGAGCCTCGACGTCCACAGCGAACTCGGTGTTCAGCGCGGCGACCTGCTCGGCCGAGGCGGGGGCGCTGTACAGGCGGGCCGCGTCGACCGTGACCTCGGCGTGCTGGCCCGGCTCGAAGTTCGGACCGCTGTCCGCGCCGATCACCATATGCCGGGCGGTCTCGTTCGGCGGCACGGTCATCTGGCCCGTGGCCTCGGTCTCGCCGACCAGCTCCCCGTCGAGGTAGAACCTGACGGTCTGTCCATCGAAGACGCCGGCCGCGTGATACCAGCGGTCTGACTCGATGTCGACCGCGACCTTCCGGTAGCCGCCGTTGTGGACCATGAACCCGGCTTGGTCATCCTGGACGAACATCGCGAATCCGCCGGCTTCCTTGTTGCCGCAGAAGGTGTCCTCGCCGGAGGTGGCCGCGGTGCGCTTGAAGTTGCACTCCACGGTGAAGCCGTCCACGAGCTGCTCGTAGTCCGTGGTCTCCAGCGGATAGGAGAAGGCCGAGGAGCCGTCGAAGTCGGCCACGCCGCGGGCCAGGGTGCCGTCCACGGAGATGGTCGGTTCGCCGAAGGTGCTGACCTCCCGGCCCTGGGCCGCATCCTCAGGGGTGCCGTCCTCGAAGTCGACGTCCAGCAGGTCGGCGGCCGGGGTGGCCACGGCAGCCTGGACGGCCGGGGCGATGGGTGCCGCGGTGGCGGCCACCGGCATGAGGGCGCCGGTGGAGGTCAGCCCGACGGACAGGGCGAGTACGGCAAGGGGGAGTCGTTTGGCAGTCATGATCCATTCTTCTGTTGAACGTGATGCGCACCCTTCAGGTGCGTGATGACCTGCACAAACTATGGGCATCCCCTGAACGCCCGGCCTCAACCGGGTGAACGGCTCGGACCCGGGCCGTGAACCCCCCGGTCAGCCCCTGATCCGGCTCTCCACGGAGCCACCCCGGAACCACCCCGGAGCCACCCCTGAGAATGACCCGGAACGGTCCCGGAATACGCCCCGGGAGTGACGCCCCGGCCCCATCAGACCAGTACGTTGATCGCTGTACAGGGGAAACGCACCACACACCGGCCGGTCCGGCGGCTCACGCCGTCCCGGGTACCGCGTCCTTCAGGGAGAATCATGAGCATGGTGGAGACCGCCGCCGAGTCGGCCAGCGAGGGCGCCGGCCGTACCGCTGCCCCGGACCATCCGGCCGATCCGCAGCACCCGGACCACCAGCGCCACCTGCACCTGCACCGCCGGGGCCACGCGCCGCTGAGCCGGCCGGACGACGAGGTCCTGCGGACCATTGGACTGGACGGGGCCGCCGTCGCGCTCCGCGAGGGCAAACACCTCGTCAACCGGCAGCCGCGGGATACCTCCCGGTCTCTCTGGACCATCCTGCGCGTGCACATCCTGACGCTGTTCAACCTCGCGATCGCCGCCTGCGCGGCCTCGATCATCCTGCTGGGCCGCTGGTTCGACCTCGTCTTCTGCCTGGCTGCCGTGGCCAACGTGGTCATCGGCGTCATCCAGGAGTACACGGCCAAGCGCAAGCTGGACGCGATCGCCCTGCTCCACCAGGACGCGGCCCGCGTGCTGCGGGACGGCGTCGAGGGGCCCGTCCATCTCGAGGACATCGTGCTCGACGATGCCGTGGTGTTGCGCCGTGGCGACCAGGTCCCCGCCGACGGGGTGGTGCTCTCCGCCGACGGCCTGGACATCGACGAGTCCCTGTTGACCGGTGAGTCCGACGCGGTGGGCAAGCGCCCGGGCGACCCGGTGCTCTCCGGCTCCGCGGTGCTGTCCGGGACGGGGCTGGTGCGGGTCACGGCGGTCGGCGCGGACTCCCATGCCTCCCAGCTGGCCATCGAGGCCCGCCGCTTCGCCAAGGTGCCCTCCGAGCTCCGCGGCGCCCTGGACACGGTGGCGAAGTGGCTGACCATCGCCCTGGTGCCGATCGTCGCGCTGATCGTCAACGGCCAGGTCCAGGCGGTCGGCGGCTGGGCCCGGGCCCTGGAGGACGGGGTGCTCGAGCCGGCCGTGGTGGCCTCGGTGGCCGCGATCACCTCGATGATCCCCCAGGGCCTGGCCCTGATGACCACGATCTCCTTCGCCGTGGCCGCCCTCAAGCTGGCACGGGAGGAGGTACTCATCCAGGAACAGCCGGCCGTCGAGATCCTCGCCCGCGTGGACACCGTCTGCCTGGACAAGACCGGCACGCTCACGGAGGGCCGGATCGTCTTCGACCAGGCGACGTTCCTCACCGAGGCCCCCGGCCTGCGGGATGCCGGATCCCAGGTCCTGGCCTGGTTCGGCGGGGACCCCAACGCCAACCCCACCGCGCTGGCCCTCGCCGCCCCCTTCACCGCGCCGCCCGCCCAGGCGCCCACCGCCCAGGTGGCCTTCTCCTCGGAGCGGCGCTGGTCCGCCGTCGCCTTCGGTCCCCTCCCCCACCGCCGGCCGCACCCTCCGCAGCCGGCCGGGCAGCGCCTGGAGCACGACGGCGGCGCCCACCTCGGCCCCGCGGGCCCGCCGGATGCGGTGGCCGGCGCCTGGGTCCTGGGTGCCCCGGAGGCCCTGCTCCCGGCCGCCGGATGCGCCGCCGGTACCCGGGAACGGGTCGAGCGGCTGTGCGCCGAGACCACGAGCCGGGGGCTGCGCACCATGGTGCTGTGCCGGTCGCGCCGGCCGGCCGGGGACGAGACCTGGTTCGGCGGCGGCGACGATGGCGGTGGCGGTGGCGGTGGCGTGACGCTGCCGCCGGTGCTGGAACCCGTGGCGCTGCTGACCTTCCGGGAGAAGGTCCGCGACGACGCCCGGGACACCCTGGAGTACTTCCGCGCGCAGGACGTGGCGCTGAAGGTGATCTCCGGGGACCACCCCCGCACCGTGGCCGCGGTGGCCCGGGAGGTCGGGTTGCCCGTCACGGGGGACGGCTATGACGCACGGGAGCTGCCGGAGGATCCGGAGGAGCGCCGGGCGGTGTTGGCCGAGCACTCCGTGTTCGGGCGGGTCTCCCCCGAGCAGAAGAAGGGCATGGTGGTGGCGCTGCAGGAGTCCGGCCACGTCGTCGCCATGACCGGGGACGGCATCAACGACGCCCTGGCGCTGAAGACCGCAGACCTGGGGATCGCGATGGGCAACGGCGCGCCGGCCACCAAGGCCGTCTCCCGGATGGTGCTGCTGGACAGCCGATTCTCCCGGCTGCCGAAGGTGCTCGCGGAGGGCCGTCAGGTGATCGCCAACATGGAGCAGCTGGCGCACCTGTACCTGACGAAGACCGCCTACGCCGTGCTGTTCGGCGTGGTCTTCTCCCTGCTGGCCTGGCAGTATCCACTGCTGCCGCGCCAGGCCTCCACCGTGGACTTCCTGATGATCGGGCTGCCCACGTTCTTCCTCGCGCTCGTGCCCAACCAGCGGCGCTACGTCCCCGGCTTCCTCGGCCGGGCCCTGCGGTTCGCCCTGCCCTCGGGCGTGGTCATCCTGGCCGGGATGCTGGCCGTCAACGGCTATGCGCGCTGGTTCGCCGGGTTCACCGGGGGCGCCGAGTCCGTGGGCGTCGCGAGTGCCGCGGGCGAGGTCTCCCTGCAGCAGGTCCAGACGGCCTCCGTCATCACCCTGACCCTGATGGGCCTGTGGGTGCTGAACCTGATCTCCCGGCCGATGACGCGGTTCAAGCTGACGCTGGTGGCCTCCATGTACGTGCTGCTGATGCTGGTGCTGCTCATCCCGGCCTCCCGGACCTTCCACCAGTTCGAGCTGCCGCCGCCGGACCTGGCCGTGGCCGCCGTGGGCATCGGGGCCGTGGCGTGCCTGCTGCTGGAGGGCATCCACCAGTTCCACCGGCGCCGGCATGCGGTGACGGGTGCGGTGTCGGGTGGGCATGCGGTGACGGCGGAGCATGCGCGGCCCAACGTTACGCCGTGAACTGGGGGGTAGTTTCCCCCCGCCGATACACTCAGGATCGTTGTTGGCCGCGAAGGTGGCCACGAAGGCAATCGGGCCAGTGCCCGGTAGGATCCCCAATCCAAGGAGCATCCCCATGGCAGCACCCAGCCCCGGTTACTCGATCACCCTGCAGGTCGAGACCCCCGTGTCCTTCACGGCCACCACCGACCTCGCCGCCGCGGTGGCCGCCACCGGCGCGGCCGTGACCGCCCTGGACGTGGTCGAGTCCCACCACAGCTCCATGATCGTGGCCGTCAGCTGCGACACCGTGGACGTGGGCCACGCCGAGACCGTCCGCACCGCCGTGGAAGCCCTCGAGGGCGTCACCGTCCACGAGATCACGGACCGCACCTTCCAGCTCCATGAGGGCGGCAAGATCGAGACCACCCTGCGTGTGCCGCTGCGCACCCGCAATGACCTCTCCCGGGCCTACACGCCCGGCGTGGCCCGCGTCTGCAAGGCCATCGCCGAGGACAAGGAGCTGGCCCGCCAGTTCACGATCAAGAAGAACACCGTGGCCGTGGTCACGGACGGCACCGCCGTGCTGGGCCTCGGGGACATCGGCCCGGAGGCCGCCATGCCGGTGATGGAGGGCAAGGCCGCCCTGTTCAAGCAGTTCGCCGGCGTGGATGCCTGGCCCGTGGCCCTGGACACCACGGACACCGAGGAGATCATCTCCATCGTCAAGGCCATCGCCCCGGCCTACGGCGGCATCAACCTCGAGGACATCTCCGCCCCGCGCTGCTTCGAGATCGAGGCCCGCCTGCGGGAGGAGCTGGACATCCCGGTCTTCCACGATGACCAGCACGGCACCGCGATCGTGGTCCAGGCCGCCCTGACCAACGCGTTGAAGCTCACCGGCAAGAAGATCGAGGACGTCAAGATCGTGGTGGCCGGCGTCGGCGCGGCCGGCACCGCCATCATCCGGCTGCTGATGGCCTCCGGCGCCCGTCACATCGTGGCCTCCGGACGCTCGGGCATCATCGAGCGCGGCTCCCAGCACAGCGACTCCAACCGCCAGTGGCTGGCCGACAACACGAACGAGGAGGCCTTCTCCGGCTCCCTCAAGGAGGCCGTGGCCGGGCGCGACGTCTTCATCGGCGTCTCCGCCCCCAACCTGCTGGACGAGGCGGATGTGGCCACCATGAACGAGGACTCGATCATCTTCGCCATGTCCAACCCGGACCCGGAGGTCCACCCGGAGATCGCCTCGAAGTACGCCGCGATCGTGGCCACCGGACGCTCCGACTTCCCGAACCAGATCAACAACGTGCTGGCCTTCCCCGGCTTCTTCCGCGGCCTGCTGGACGCCGGCGCCTCGGACATCACGGACGAGATGCTCGTGGTGGCCGCCCGGGCCATCGCCGAGACCATCACGGATGAGGAGCTCAACCCGAGCTTCATCATCCCCTCGGTCTTCGATCCCGAGGTCTCGGTCCGCGTGGCCGACGCCGTGGCGCAGGTGGCCACACCCCGCGGCTGAGACCCCCGCGTCCGTGCCCCGGTTCAGCCCGGCAACCCCGCGCTGAGCCGGGGGATCGCGTTCGCCACCGGTGACGGCAGCGTCCCGAAGGGGTCCACCTCGACCGGTTCGTGGCGACGCGTGGACCGCTTCCAGGTCCCCACGGCGTGGCCCCGGTGCAGCACGGTGCCCTTGAACACGCCGTTCCCGCCGGGCACCACCCGGGCCTCCTCCGCCGTCGTCAACACGGCGGAACGGTCCTGGTAGCCCAACACGATCTCGTCGAACCCGGGCAGCAGCAGCGGTGCGGCGGTGGCCCGGGCCCGGTCCGCATAGCGGTCCGGCAGTCCGGCGGCCATCCAGTGCTCCCGGCCGCCGACGTCGGCCCCCTCCAGCTGGTCCGGCGCCTCACCAAGGATCTCGCGCAGGGCGGCGCGGGCCTGGGTCTTGCCCAGCTTGGACCACCAGCAGAAGTCCTCGAGGGTGGCCGGCCCGTGGGATCGCAGATAGCGCAGCAGCAGCTCGCGCAGCGCCTCGTCCCGGGTGCGCGCGGGCCGGGCAGCTGCGGTGGGGGCGCGGGCACCGATCCATTCCTGAACCAGCACGATCCGCTGCTGCTTGCCCTCGGTGGGTCCGAAGCACAGCACCCCGGTCAGGGCCAGGTAGAAGATCAGGTGGTAGCCGCGGCCGGACTCCACCGGGATCCCGCCCCGCGTCCAGGCCTCCAGCAACCCCGTGCGAGTCAGCCCGGTGCCGGCGAGCTCCCGGACGGCGATGGTCTCTGCGGCGCTCAGCGTGGCCTGGTCCAGGCCGAGTTCTCCGCGCCGACGGCCCGTGGCGGCGAGCATCTTCGGGGCGGTGAGGTCCAGGATCCACCCGAGGTCCTCGGACGCCACCACGAACAACGTGCCGCGCATCGGCCAGGACCGGACGAGGAGGCCGGCGTCATACGCCTGCCGGACGGCCGCCGTCGTGCCCCTGTTCGTGCCGCCGGCGGTACCGCCGGGCCCATCGGAGCCGGAACGCAGCGCCAGGGAGACGGTGGACCCGGGATGGTCCTGGCCCTGCGTGCAGGTCAGGGACCGAGCGGCCTCCGCGGGGGTGGGCCAGGGCTCGACCAGTCCCTGGGCGAGCAGGCGCATCCGGGCCACGACCTCCGGGGTGAGTGCGGGCATGATGCCTCCTTCGCTGGGGACAGTGTGCCACGGGCGGCCGCCGCCGGAGGATCCTGAAAAACCGCTAGGAATGCCCCGAGACTGCACTGGGTACAGATTGACCGCGGCCCGCACAGAGTGAAGACTCGGGGGCGTACCCGCGCGGTGGATCCCGCCCCGGGACGACGCCACAAAGGAGACACCATGAAGCGATTGATCACCCTCGGCATCGGCGCGGCCCTCGGTTACCTGCTGGGCAGCCGCGAAGGCCGGCAGAACCTGGACAAGTTCGCCAAGAACGCACAGAGCTTCTGGAATGACCCGAAGACGCAGGAGCAGGTCCAGCGCGCCACCTCCACCGTCAAGGAGCAGGCCCCCGGGGTGGCAGACCGGGCCGCCGGGCTGGCCGACAAGGCCACGGAGGCCGTGAAGGACAAGGCCCCGAAGCTGGCGGAGAAGGCGGACCAGGCCAACGCCGCCGTCCACACGGCCACCCAGAAGGGTGCCGACGCGACCCAGGGGCTGGCGGACAAGGCCTCAAGCGCCGCGGAGAAGTCGACCGGCAAGCATGCCGACTCTGACACCTCGAGCGGCAAGGCCACCGCGAAGTCCTCGAACGGCGACGTCCTCTCGGATCCGTCCCAGTCCCTCGAGACCGAGGGCGGCGGGCCCGACCGCTACTGATCCGGACCCGACCGACCACGGTCCACCACGCAAGAACCCCGGCCCCCGTTCAGGGGGCCGGGGTTCTTGCGTTCCCGCCGCCGACAGGCGCAAAGTGACCTGACCGTGTCACTTCGACGGGGGTCGGGTCACTTTGCGCCCGGAGGGGTCAGGCGTTCGCGCGGTTCCGCAGGGCGAACCGGGAGCCGTAGTGGTTCTGCGGCAGGTGGTCGCCCTGGCCGAAGAGCTTGTGGCGCATAGTGCCCTCGGTGTACTCGGTCTTGTAGCGGCCGAGCTTCTGCAGCTCCGGGACCACGAACTCCACGATGTCCTCGAAGGTGCCCGGGGTGATGTGGTAGGCGAGGTTGAAGCCGTCCACGTCCGTCTCGTCCTGGATCCGGGCGAGTTCGCGCGCCACAGTCTCCCCGGAGCCGACGATGACCGGGCCGAAGCCGCCCACGCCGCACCACTCGGCCAGCTTGCGCACGGTCCACTCGATCGAGTCGTCCCCGGAGGCCTTCTTGAAGGTCTCCACGGCGGACTGGATGGCGTTGGACTGGACGTCACCGATCGGCTCGTCGAGCTCGAACTCGGCCAGGTTGATGCCCATCCAGCCGGACATCAGCACCAGCCCGCCCTCCACGTCGATGTACTTCGAGAGCTCCTCGTACTTGGCGCGGGCCTCCTCGTCGGTGGCACCCGTGACGATCGTCTGCATGGACATCACGCGGACGTCATAGGGGTCACGGCCGGCCTCGACCAGGGACGTCCGGATCTTCGCGGTGGTGCCCCGGATCAGATCGTCCGTGGGCGAGTTGATGAACACGGCCTCGGCGTGCTTGCCGGCGAAGGCGCGGCCGCGGGTGGAGGCCCCGGCCTGGTAGATCACCGGGGTGCGCTGCGGGCTGGGCTCGGTGAAGGCGATGCCCGGGGTCTTGAAGTACCTGCCCTCGTGCTCGATCCGGTGCACCTTGGCCGGGTCGATGAAGACGCCGGACTCCTTGTCGTACTGCACCGCGTCGTCCTCCCAGGAGCCCTCGAGCAGCTTGTAGACCACGTCGAGGTACTCGTCGGCGTGGTTGTACCGCTCGTCGTGCTCCATCTGGTCCTGCTGGCCCATGTTGATGGCGGCGGAGGGCAGGTAGCCGGTGACCACGTTCCAGCCCACCCGGCCCTCGGTCAGGTGGTCCAGGGTGGCCAGGCGGCGGGCGAACGGGTAGGGGTGCTCGTAGGCGGTGCCGGCGGTGACGCCGAAGGTCAGGTTCTTCGTGACGGCGGCCATGGGCGGGACCACGAGCAGCGGGTCGTTGACCGGGACCTGGGTGCCGGCCTTCAGGGTGGCCTCGTCGGAGGATCCGTAGACGTCATAGGGGCCGAGGACGTCCGCGATGAACAGTCCGTCGAAGAGGCCCTTCTCCAGGGTCTGGGCCAGCCCGGTCCAGTAGCCCAGCGTGTTGTAGTCGCGGGCGTGGTCCTCCGGGTGGCGCCACAGTCCCGGGGACTGGTGGGCCACGCAGTTCATGTCGAAGGCGTTGAAGAGGATCTCCCGCCGGCCGGCGGAGGTGGTGGGCACGCCCTCGGGGAGGCGGGCGGAGGCTGCGGGTTCAGGGGTGGGGACAGACACGATGATGCTCCTTCCATCGGTTCTGGCGGTAGCACCTGTCCGGTCTCCCGGTGGTTGCTGCGGCGTCGTGGAGCCAGATCTCTCAGCCGCTCTGGATGGTTACCCGTAGATTCCACCACACCCGGAGGCCGCGGGACCACCCGCCGGGTCACGAGGAGTCACCCGGCGGCGAGGACCACGATCGGCTCGGTGGTCGGGGCCTCGGATCCGCCGTCCGGCTCCACGGTCACGGCCATCGCGGCGCCCGCGGGGACCTGCTGCATCCGGACCAGCGCGCGGCCGTCCTGGACCTGCAGCAGGCCCGCCGGCTGGGGCGGCTCCTCGCCCTGGATGGTCCACAGCTGGTAGTCGTGCCCCTCGGCGGGGTCCGGCAGGTCCCGGACGGCCAGCACGGCCTCACCGTTGGGCGCCATGGCGACCTCCGCCGCACCGCCCCCGGCCACGTCCGACTCGAGGCGCTGCGCCCCGTCCACCTGCAGGACCTGCTCGAGGGCGGTCACCTGCTCGCCCTCGGAGATCCCGGGGGCCTCGGCCCAGGGCTGGGTCACCAACAGGCCCACGGCGACGACGGCGGCCGCGGCCGCCGAGGCCACCGTCACCCACCAGCGGTTCCGGTCGGGCCGGCGCTGGGCGCGGTGCCGGTCCAGGTCGGCGGGACGGGAGCGCTCGGGTCCGGAGCCCTGCTGCGCGTCCTGTCCGATGCCGTCCACTTGGGTGCCGTCCACTTCGGTGCCGGCCACGGCACCCAGGACGCGGTCACGCAACCCGGCCGGGGGCTCGGCCGGCGTGCTGGCGGCCAGCCGGGCGACCGTGCCGTTCAGGGCATCGGCGCGGTCCCGCAGTCCCGGGTCGGCCTCCAGCCGCCGTTCGAGGTCTCGGCGTTCCTGGCCGTCCACGGCGTCCAGCGCCCAGGCGGCGAGAAGCGCGTCGTCCGGGCCGCCGTCGAACCCGCCCTCGAGTCCATCGCGGTGTGTCATGCCCCCACCCCCAAACAGTCCTGTAGTCGTTGCAGCGCGCTGCGCATCCGGGATTTCACGGTGGCCAGCTTGGCCCCCAGGCGTTCGGCGACCTCCCGGTAGGTCTGGCCGCCGTAGTAGGCCGCGGTCACGGCCTCGTACTCCAGCTCGGTCAGCGTGCCGAGGCACTCGTTCACGCGGTCCCGGTCCTCCACCGCCTCGAGGCGTTCGGCCGCGTCGTCATGGGCGCGGTCGAACGCGGCGGCCCCGGCCCGCTGCTCGCGGTCCCGGCTGGACTGGGTGGAGCGGATCAGGTCCACCGCCCGCCGGTGGGTGATGGAGCAGACCCAGCCGATCACCGAACCGCGAGCCGCGTCGAAGCGGTCCGCGGAGCGCCACACGTCCACGAGCGCCTCCTGGGTGACATCCGCGGCCAGGTCGGCGTCCCGCACCACCTTGCGGGCCAGCCCGTAGGCCACCGGTGCCACGTCGTCGTAGAACGCGGCGAAGGCCTCCTGGTCCCCGGCGGCGCTGCGCTGCAGCAGGCCCTTGAGGTGGCGGTCCCGTTCTCGGGGCCCGCGTTGCCCGGCGGTGGGCCCTGCCTCGCTCGTCATCTCCCCAGCCTAAGCGGCGCTGCCTCCCGTCTGTGTCCGCCCCGCGCCTGGTCCGGCGGGATATCCGGTGTTCGGAGCCGTGGGGCCCGCGGATGGGTCCGGTGAGGGACCTCACCCGGTTCCGGCGGCCCCCGTGGACAGGTAGGGCACGGGGCGGGTCCCGTTGACCTCCCAGTCGCCGACCATCCGGGCCATGAAGGCCGCCGGGTCATGGCTCGCGACGGTCCGGGCGTTGCGCCAGTGCCGGTCCAGCCGCAGGTCCGTGCTGGTCGCGGAGGCGCCCAGCGTGTCGAAGATGCGGGTGCAGGTGTCCAGCACCAGCCGCGGCACCATCACATGCGCCCGGTGCGCCGTCAGGGCGGCGCGGTGCATCGCCTCGGCCGCCGCGCCGCCGTCGTGCTCCTCCGCCTGATGCCCGACCCCGGCCCCGGCGCCTTCCAGCGCACCGTCCGGTGCCATGGCCGCGAGCGCGAGGGCGGCGTCCAGGTCCCGCCCGGCGGCGCGCACGAGTTCCTCGACGGCCGCCTGCTGCGCGGACAGCTCGCCGACGATTCCCAGCAGTTGGTCGTCATCGCGCGGGGTCAGGCCCCCGCCGGTGTTCGGTGAGCGCCGGCGCAGCCGGGTCTGGGCCACCCCGTCCCGCAGCGCGGCCCGGCCGATCCCGGCGAGCAGGGCCATCAGCGTGGACTCGTGGTGCAGCGGCACCGCCCCGTCCTCCGGGGGGACCACCAGCAGATCCTCGACGCCGGCCCCGGAGAATTCCATGGTCCCGGTCCCGGTGAGCCGCTGGCCGAAGCCGTCCCAGTCGTCCTTGACGGTGACCCGCGGCTGGCGCACGCGCACCACGGCGAGCGCGAACCCTTTGTGCCGGCGGCGGTGGGAGCGGGAGAGGCCCGGGTCCAGCCGGGCCGTGGCCAGGGCCCACGTGGAGAAGATGCTGCCGGTCGTGTAGTACTTGCTGCCGCTGATCAGCAGCTGCCCGGTCTCGTCCTGACAGACCGTGGTGCCGACGTCCCCCAGTGCCGTGCCACGACCCTCGGACAGGGCGCTCCCGGCCACCTCCCCGGCGACGATCCGCCCCAGCCAGCGCTCCCGGACGGCGGGGTCGGGCTGGGCGAGGACGTGCTGGACGAAGCTGAGGTGGCTGCGCACCAGGTGAGCGGTGTTGGCGTCCTCGGCGGCGAGGTCCATCAGCAGCCGGTAGGTGTCCTCCTGGCCGGCCCCCGCTCCCCCGGATCCCACCGGCACGGACAGTGTCCCCAGGCCCTGCGCCCGGAGCATCTCGAATGCCGCGAAGGGCAGGTGCCGGCCGGACTCCCGGGCGACCTCGCCCTGGCCCACCTCGTCGAAGGCGGGGGCGAAGCGGGCGGCGAGGGACTCGTAACTCATGGGAACTCCATCGGTCCTGGCGGTAGCACCCTGGCCCCGGTTCGGGCGGGTTGCTGCGGCGTCGTCGAGCCAGATCTCTCGGCCGCTCTGGATGGTGGTCCCCTCCATCAAGCCGGGTGGGGCGGCCTGCTGTCAAATGCCTCGGAGGCGGTGCGCCGTCCACCCCTCCTGCTCCACCCCCCCTTGCGTTTTGAGGGCAAACCCAACCGGTGCGCATTGCACTCGAAACGCCGGGGCGCCAGGGGGGCGTCATGGGGCGTCACATTCGGCCGGTTCGGAGGCCCCCGGCCGCTCGAGGGGTCCCTGCTGGCTCTGCGCGTCTGGAGATGACGTCCGGTTTCGACGCGGGCCCGGGCACCGCACACACTGGATCCCGTAACCATCCAGAGCGGCTGAGAGATCTGGCTCGACGACGCCGCAGCAACCTCCCACACCGACCGGGAAGGTGCTCACGCCAGGACCGATGGAGAGTGATGCACCATGACCACCCTGGCCGAGACGTCGACGGGGCCGCGCGCCGGGACCCCCGCGTCCCCCGCCGCAGCCGCTGGCGGAGTTTCCCCGGAGCACGGGGCCGCCCGCAGTCTCGAGGTCAGGTTCCACGGGGTGGGCCGCGCCTTCCCCGCGGCCGGCGGCGAACGGGCCGTCCTGCGGGACATCACCCTGACGGTGCGCCCCGGCGAGGTCCTGGCCATCATCGGCGCCTCGGGCTGCGGCAAGTCCACGCTGCTGCGCGCCGTGGGCGGACTGGACACCGGCAGCACGGGCGAGATCCTGCTCGGCGGTTCCCCCGCCCGCGCCTACGACTCCCGCACCGCCGTGGGGTTCCAGGAACCGCGGCTGATGCCCTGGCGGACCATCCACCAGAACGTGGCCCTCGGCCTGCCCCCGGGCACTGGCCGCACCGAGGGCCGCGAGCGGGTGGACCAGCTCCTGGAGCTGGTCGGCCTGGCGGACCACTCCCGCCACCGGCCCCGCGAGGTGTCCGGCGGCATGGCCCAGCGGACCTCACTCGCCCGAGCGCTGGCCCGCCGGCCCGGGGTCCTGCTCCTGGATGAGCCCTTCGGGGCCCTCGACGCGCTGACCCGGCTGAAGATGCAGGATCTCCTCCTGGACATCCACGCCGCCACCCCCACCACCGTCCTGCTGGTCACCCATGACGTGGACGAGGCCCTGCAGCTGGCCGACCGCATCCTGCTGCTCGGCCAGGACCCCGCCCCCGGGGCGGCGCCCGGCGCCACCGCCCGGTCCGTGGTCACCGTGCCCGGCAGCCGTCCCCGGGACCGCGGCTCCGCCGCCCTGGCAGAACTCCGCTCCGAGCTGCTCGGCGGCCTCGGCGTGGACTCCCACCGGCATTAGCCCGCCCGGGCCGGCCTGTCGGTCGGTCTGGGCCCGCCCACTCACCCTGTCCGCGCCGCATCCCTGCAGGCGCGGGACGCATCGCACCCTCGAAAGGCACCACCATGCGCTCACGCATCACCCTGTCCGCGGCCACCCTGGCCGCCGCCGCCCTCGTCCTGACCGGCTGCGTGGCCGGCGAAGGCTCCGGCGGGGCCGCTGAAGCCGGCGCCGCCAGCGACTCCGCCGGCCAGGGCGGCGAGCTGAACATCGACTTCGCCACCTACAACCCGCTCTCCCTCGTCATCAAGGAGAAGGGCTGGCTCGAGGAGGAGCTCTCGGACGAGGGTGTCACCGTGAACTGGCTCCAGTCCGCCGGCTCCAACAAGGCCAATGAGGCCCTGCGCGCCGAGGCGATCGACGTGGGCTCCACCGCCGGTTCGGCCGCCCTGCTCAGCCGCGCCAACGGCACGCCGATCAAGACCATCAGCCTCTACTCCCAGCCCGAGTGGTCCGCGCTGGTCACCACAGCGGGCTCGGACATCACCGAGGTCACGGACCTCGTCGGCCGGTCCGTGGCCGCCACCAAGGGCACGGACCCCTACTTCTTCCTCGTCCAGGCCCTGGCCGAGGCCGGCGTGGACGAGTCCGAGGTCACCGTCCAGAACCTGCAGCACGCCGACGGCAACGCCGCCCTGAACAACGGGGCCGTGGACGCCTGGTCCGGGCTGGACCCGATCATGGCCGGCGCCGAGGCCGAGGGAGCCGAGCTGTTCTACCGCAACGTGGACTTCAACACCTACGGGTTCCTCAACGCCACGGAGTCCTTCCTCGAGGAGTCGCCCGAGCTGGCCCAGGCCGTGGTGGACGTCTACGAGCGGGCCCGCGCGTGGGCCCTGGAGAACCCGGAGGAGACCGCTGAGATCCTCGCCGAGGTCGCGGGCCTGGAGCCCGAGGTCGCCACCGTCGTCATCGAGGAGCGTTCCAACCTGGACGTGGACCCGGTGCCGGGCCAGGCCCAGCTGGACGTGCTGGAGGTCGTCGGGCCCATCCTCGTGGAGACCGGGGACGTGGCCAGCCAGGAGAACGTGGACGACGCCCTCGCAGAGCTCCTCGAACCCTCCTTCGCCGAGCAGGCCACCTCATGAGTTCGCCCGTCACGACTGACGTCGCCACCCCGCCGCAGCCGGGGACCACGCACAGCCCCCGGGGCACCCGCGGTGCCCTGCGCACCCCGGCCGGCCGGGCCGCCGTCGGGGTCCTGGTCCCGGTGCTGCTGGTCGCCGCGTGGTGGGCCGCGACGGCCGCCGGGCTGTTCTCCCCCGTACAGCTGCCCGCACCGGCCTCCGTGGTCCGGGCGGGGCTGGACCTGGCCGCGGACGGGGAGCTGGGGCATCACATCGCCATCTCGGTGCAGCGGGTGCTGCTGGGCTTCGCGATCGGCGGGGTCCTCGGGCTGCTGGTGGGTTCCGTGCTGGGCCTGTCCACATGGGCGGACGCCCTGCTCTCCCCGACGATCGGGGCCGTCCGCGCCGTGCCGTCCCTGGCCTGGGTGCCGCTGCTGATCCTGTGGATGGGCATCAACGAGGACTCGAAGGTCACGCTGATCGCCATCGGCGCGTTCTTCCCGATCTTCACCAACCTCTACGCGGCCCTGAAGCACGTGGACCCGCACCTCGTGGAGGCCGGGCGGGCCTTCGGCTTCCACGGCCTGCGCCTGCTGCGCACCGTGCAGCTGCCGGCCGTGGTGCCCTCCGTGTTCTCCGGGCTGCGGCTGGCGCTGGCGCAGGCCTGGTTGTTCCTCGTGGCGGCCGAGCTCATCGCCGCCTCGATGGGACTGGGCTGGCTGCTGAGCGACTCTCAGAACAACGGGCGCACGGACCGGCTGATCCTGGCGATCATCCTGCTGGCCGTCATCGGCAAGGTCACGGACACGATCCTCGGGGTGGTGGAGCAGCGGGCCAACCGGCGCTGGGCCTGACCCACGCCGCCCCTCCCGTCAACTCCTGCCGGACCGTTCCGTGTGCTCATGAGCCAGGGGTGGAGCCGCTCAGGCCAGCAGGTGCAGGACCCAGCTCAGGCCGACCATCAGGACCGTGAGGATCGGGAAGAGAAAGACCGTCACCCAGACCAGGGCGCCCCCAGACCTGGAACCCGTGTCCGAACCGGCCGCGCGGATCCCGTCCGCCCCGGATTGCGGGACGGGTCCCACGATCGAATCGTCCAAGCCACCCCGTACCGCCGTCCGCCACTCCAGTACCGTGCCCAGCACCAGCAGGCCCACGCCCACGGCGGTCAGGGCCACGGCCGGCAACTGTCCGACACCGGCATCGAGGACCAGGACGGCGGCCACCACGGCGGCGCAGTACACCGCGCAGACCCCCAGGAACGCCCAGGTCCGCTCCACCGCCAGGCGCAGGACCCTATCGGTGGCCAGGACCAGGACGGCGAAGGCCGCCAGCAGGAGCCCTCCCGTCACCAGCAGACCGACCGTGACCTCGACCTGCCCGGACCCGAACCACCACTCGTCCGCACCGGTGGCGGTGAGGAACATCCCCACCAGGCCCAGCCCGATCCCCAGGAGCCACCGCGGGTCGCGGTCCCCCTCGATCCGGCGAAATGGCGCCGCCTGGCGGGCGTAGGCCTTCGGGTCGCCGAAGGCCTCCCGTACCGATTCCCCCGACTCGGTCAGATGGCTCTCCACGAGGACGAGAGCGTCCCCGATGAGAGGCCCGGGCACCCCGAGGAGCCGCTGTTCGAGGACGAAATCCTCCACCCAGGCCTTCTCCACGCCGGGCGCCAGCCGGGCATAGTTCAGCGGATTTCCGGACTGAGACGTCGATCCATCGTGCCCAGTTCTCATGTCAATCCCTTCCCTCGTGGCCTGCGGATTCATGGGCGTCGGGCAGCGCGCCGTCCGTGAGCATCCGGGTGGTCGCGGTGAACGCGGCCCAGCGGGCCGCCTGGTCCGCCGCTTCCCGGCGCCCCTGCTGGGTGAGCGCATAGAACTTCCGGCCGGGGCCGCCGTCGCCGGGCCGCCATTCGACCTCGAGGTGCCCGGCCTCCTCCAGCCGGCCGAGCAGCGGGTACAGGGTCCCGCCCTTGACGGTCCCGAGGCCGGCCTCGGCCAGACGCTGGATGATCGCGTAGCCGTAACTGGAGCCGTCCGTCAGGATGCGCAGCACGCACACCCCGAGCACACCCCGCAGCCACTCGCTCGGCCAGTTGTCCCCTGTCATGACTAGATCGTATGCCTGACTAGTCAGGCACGTCAACTAGTCCCGACTTGAACCGCGTCGCACGCCGTCACCCGTTTAGACCCGCGTACCGGCCGGGCCCTAGAGTGGAATCGACCATCCCGAGCGGCTGAGAGATCTGGCTCCGTGACGCCGCAGCAACCCGTGGTCCGCTCCAGCCCCCTCGGGGCGCCGCAGCGGCCACCAGGTGCTACCGCCAGATTCGATGGAAAGAAGGTTCCCCTCGTGTCTGTTGCCCCGAACGCCACCACCGCCGAAACCGCCGCCCTGCCCGCTCCGCTGCCGGCCGCCGTCGTGAATTCCGCCGACACCACCGTCCATCCGGGCCGCCCCGCCCACCTGCTGCACGGCGGTCTCGGGGACGGTCAGCCCGTCAGCGAGCAGGACCGCCTGGCCTTCTGGGATGCCGCCGCGCGCCGCCTGGACTGGGAGACGGAGTGGCACACCACCCACTCATGGACGGACCCGGACCCGCTCGCCGAGCGCGGGCCCCAGATCCGCTGGTTCGAGGGCGGGCGGCTCAACGTCGCGGTGAACTGCGTGGACCGGCACGTGGCGGCCGGCCGCGGCGAGAAGGTGGCGCTGTACTTCGAGGGCGAGCCGGGCGACCGCCGCGCCGTCACCTACGCGCAGCTGCAGCGAGAGGTCAGCCAGGCCGCCAACGCGCTGACCGAGCTGGGCATCGTCAAGGGCGACCGCGTGGTCGTCTACCTGCCCGTGCTGGTGGAGACGGTGGTCATCACGCTGGCCTGCGCCCGGATCGGAGCCGTGCACTCACTCGTGTTCGGCGGCTTCTCGGCCGAGGCGCTGAAGTTCCGCGTGGAGGACACCGGCGCCAAGCTGCTGGTGACCTCCGAGGGCCAGTTCCGCCGCGGCCAGGCCGTGCCGGTCAAGGCCAACGCGGACGCCGCCGTGGCCGGGGACAACGCGATCGAGCACGTGCTGGTGCTCAACCGCACCGGGCACACGGACGTGGCATGGACCCCAGGCCGGGACGTGTGGTGGCACGAGATCGTGGACCGCCAGCCCACCACCCACACCCCCGAGGCCTTCGACGCCGAGACCGAGTTGTTCATCATGTACACCTCCGGCACCACGGGCCAGCCCAAGGGCCTCGTACACACCTCCGGCGGCTACCTCACCCAGGCCTCCTGGTCCCACGACTTCCTGTTCTCGAACCCGGATGTGGACGCGCGGGAGCATGACGTGCACTGGTGCACCGCAGACCTCGCCTGGGTCACCGCCCACACCTACGAGATCTACGGCCCGCTCTCCAACGGCGTCACCCAGGTCATCTACGAGGGCGTGCCGAACGCGCCGCACCCGGGCCGGCACTTCGAGGTCATCGAGCGCTACGGCGTGACCTCGTACTACACCGCGCCGACGCTTGTGCGCTCCCTCATGGGCTGGTTCCCCGAGGGGATCCCCGCGGAGTACGACCTGTCCAGCATCCGCCTCGTCGGCACCGTGGGCGAGGCCGTGAACCCGGAGGCCTGGACCTGGGCGCGCACCCAGATCGGCCGGGACCGGCTCGCCGCGCTGGATGCGCAGCTGCAGGCCGAGACGGACGACGGCGGCGCGCGGGTGGCGCGCGACGGTTCAGTGGGCGTGCCGATGGTGGACACCTGGTGGCAATCCGAGACCGGCGCGACCATCCTCTCCCCGCGGCAGACCGATGAGCGGTTCAAGCCCGGCTGCGGATCCCGCCCCCTGCCCGGGGTGGACGTGGCCGTGGTGGACGACGCCGGCGAGCGCGTTGCCGCCGGCCTGCAGGGCAAGGTGGTGGTGACCCGCACCGGCCCGGCCATGGCCCGCACCGTGTGGGGCAACCCGCGGCGCTATTACACCTCCTACTGGAAGGACTACGCCGAGCAGGGCTGGTTCCTGGCCGGGGACGGGGCGAAGTACGACGAGGATGCGGACCTCTGGATCCTCGGCCGCATCGACGACGTCATCAACATCTCCGGGCACCGGCTGTCCACCATCGAGATCGAGTCCGCACTGGTCTCCCACCCGGGCGTGGTGGAGGCCGGGGTGTGTCCGGTGCCCGACCCGAAGACCGGGCACGCCGCCGTCGCGTTCGTGGTGGCCCGCGCCGGGGTGGGCGAGGAGTCCGCCGAGGAGTTGCGCCGCCACGTGGGGACCGTGATCGGCCCGGTAGCAAAGCCGCGCGAGGTGGTGTTCGTGCCCGACGTGCCGAAGACGCGCTCGGGCAAGATCATGCGCCGCCTGCTCACCCAGCTCTACGAGGGCACCGCGCTGGGGGACACCACGTCCCTGCAGAACGAGCCCTGCGTCGGGCAGATCGCCGAGGTCATGGCCGGGCGCCGCGGCTGACTTCTGCTGCTGCGCCCGGACTCAGTCGTCGCTCAGGCGTCAGCCGTGCCATACGTCCAGTAGGAGGACAGGGACAGCATCTTCCGGTCCACGCCGCGGTCCTCGGTCAGATGCCGGCGCAACCGCTTGACCATGGCCTTCTCCCCGTGGACGAAGGCATGCACGCGCCCGGCCGGCCACTCCTCGCGTCCGATCGACTCCACGGCTGCGGCCAGCCCCGAGCGGGCCGGCGCGTAGTCCCCGCCGCGGTGCAGCCAGGTCACGTCCACGCCCGCCGGTGCGGTCAGCTCCCACTCGTCCTGCGGGCCGCCCACCTCGATGACAGCCTTCCCGACGGCGGCCGGGGCCTTCTCCGCCAGCTCGGCCAGGGCGGCGGAGATCGCCGGCAGCGCCGACTCGTCCCCGACCATCAGGTGCGCCTCCGCCGTGGTGTCCGGGGCGTACTTGCCACCGGGTCCGGCGAAGGCCACCTTCTCGCCCACCACCGCGCGCGCGGCCCAGGGCCCGGCCACGCCGGCGTCCCCGTGCAGCACCACGTCGATCACGAGGGTCTGGGCCGCGCCGTCCACCGAGTGCACCGTGTAGGTCCGGCGGACGGGGCGCTGGTGCTTCGGCAGCTCCTTGCGCAGGGCCTGCACGTCATAGGGCGGTTCCAGGCCCAGTGCCGGGTCCACGAAGAGGATCTTCACGTACTTGTCCGTGAAACGGTTGTCCCGGAAGTCGGCGAAGCCCGGGCCGCCGAGGGTGATCCGCTGGAAGTGCTCCCCGATCCGCTCGGTGGCCACCACCTCCAGCACCACCTGCCGGCGCTTGCCGCGTTCCATCGAGCGGTCCATGGAGTCGCGGGACTCCACCGGCCCCAGGGCGCCGAGGGCGCGCTGACCGGACCCGTGCTGGTCACGCATCCGGGCGGCCTTCAGTGCGTACTTCGCGGCCTTGTACTCATACTTGGCCACGGAATACTGCTCGCGGGCCGCGCGGTAACGCTCGTAGGCCTCGTCCGTGGCGGGTGTGCTGGCGTGGTGTTTGCTGCCCATGGATCCTTCCGGTGGCACCGCCATGGACCGGCGGTGTCTCTCCCCTTCAGCGTACGGTCCGCGCGGAGGCGCCGATAGGCATCACGGGCCCCTCGGAGCCCTCGTCCCGGGGTGCGGCCGGTCGGCGCGCGGGCATCACCCGCCGCACCCCGTGGAGGTCGAACACCTCGATCGGCGTCCCGTAGACGCCGCTCAGCAGTTCGGCGGTGCACACCTGCTCCGGGGTGCCGTCCGCCACCACCTTCCCGTGGTCCAGCAGGACCACCCGGTCCCCGTACACGGCCGCGGAGTCCAGGTCATGGAGCACCACGGCCACCGCGTGGCCCGCCGCCGCCAGCTCGCGGCACAACGCGAGGGTCCGCTCCTGGTGGGCGATGTCCATGGCGGAGACCGGCTCGTCCAGCAGCACGGCCCTGCCCTCCTGGGCCAGCACCCGGGCCAGGGCGGTGCGCTGGCGCTCACCGCCGGAGACCACGGTGACGGTCCGGTCCTGGAGGTGTTCGATCTCCACCGCGGCGACGGCACCGTCCACCGCCTCCTCGTCCCGGTCCGCCTGCTCGGTGCGGCGCCAGGCGTTGCGTCCCATCTGCACCACCTCGCGCACGGAGAACGGGAAGGACACCGTGGAGTCCTGCACCATGACGGCCCGCTCGCGGGCGGCCGCCTGGGGCTTCCACTCGGCCACCGGCGTGCCGTTCAGCGTCACGGATCCCCGGCTGGGGGTGATGTCCCCGGAGAGCACGGAGAAGAGCGTGGACTTGCCGGCCCCGTTCGGGCCGATCACCACGGTCACCTCTCCGGGCCGCAGCTCCACGTCCACACCGTGCAGGATCGGGCGGGCGTTGATCTCCACGTGGACTCCTTGGGCGCGCAGCATCACAGGGCCCCCTGCTTCTTGAGCGACTGCCGCAGCAGGATGAAGAACACCGGTCCGCCGACCACGGCGGTGAAGATCCCGATCGGCATGTCCGCGAAGGGGATGATGGTGCGCGCGGCCACGTCCGCCAGGGACAGCAGCACCGCCCCGCCGAGCGCGGAGAGCGGGATCAGCCCCCGGTGGGACGGCCCGATCACCAGGCGCAGGGCATGCGGCACCACGAGGCCCACGAAGCTGATGAGCCCGGCGTAGGCCACGGCGGCCGAGGTCAGCACGGCCACCGCGACGATGGACACCACGCGCAGCCGGCCCACGTTCACGCCGGCGTGCTGGGCGGGCCGCTCGCCGAGGGCCAGCAGGTCCAGTTGACCGCGCAGGCCCACGGCCACCACGACGCCCAGCAGGAACACCACCCCGGCGGTGGCCACGGCGGTCCAGGTGGCGCCGTTGAGCGAGCCCATCTGCCAGAACACGATCTGCTCGCGGCTGGCGGTGTCCCCGAGGAACACGAGGAAGGACATGATGGCCCCGGCCACCGCGTTCACGGCGATCCCGGTCAGCACAAGCGTCAGGACCATGGCCTGGTTGCCGGAGCGGGCCAGCAGGTAGACCAGCCAGGTGACGAGCAGCCCGCCGAGGAAGGCGGCCACCGGCAGCACCCAGCCGCCCACGGCGGTCAGCCCGAAGACGATGACCACGCAGGCGCCCACGGCTGCACCGGAGCTGACGCCGATGATCCCGGGCTCGGCCAGCGGGTTGCTGAAGACCCCCTGCATCAGGGCCCCGGCCACGCCGAGGGAGGCCCCCACCACCACGCCGAGCAGCAGCCGGGGGAAGCGGATGTTCCACAGGGTGGAGTCCACCAGCACCTGGTCCGGGTCCGCGGCCGCCGCTCCGGTGATCCCGCGCCAGACGGATCCGAGGACCTCGTCCGGCGTGGTGGGGAACTGCCCCGCGCCGGCGGAGAGCACCAGCACGGCGGCCAGCAGCACCGCCAGCACCGCACTGGTCACCGCGGTCCGCAGGCCCGTTCGGGAAGCCTGCCGCCGCCGGGGGCGCCGCGGCTCACCCACGGCCGGGGCCGTCGTCGTCCCGGGCCTCTCCAGCAGCGTCACTGCAGGCCCTCCGGGTTGTACACGGCCTCGGCGAGGGAGACCAGTGACTGCGGCGTCTGGGGTCCGAAGGACATCAGCTGTCCGTCCGGCGCGTCCACGATCCGCCGCCGCTGCCCGGCGGTGGTCTGGGCCACGCCGGGCCGTTCCAGCAGCCCGGCCAGGCCGCCGGTGGACTCCAGGCCGTGGGTCATCACGAGGATGACCTCCGGGTTCAGGGCCGCCAGGGCCTCGGCGTTGGCGGGCCGGGTGCCGGTGATCCCGGCCTCCTCGGCGGCGTTGAGCGCGCCGACGCTCTCCACCACGTCCCCGCCGGAGTCGCTGCCCATGACGAAGAAGATCCCGGCGGTGCCGCGTACGTAGAGGATGGCGGCGCTGATCCGGGCCGCCTCCTCGTCCGGGACCAGGGCGTCGATCCGGGCCTGGGCGGCGTCCATCTCCTCGGCGTAGCGCGCTGTCAGCGCCTCGCCGGATGCCGGGACGCCCAGCGCCCCGGCCACCTGGGCCATCATGTCCTCGTTGGTGTCGATGCTGCGGTCGGGGCTGAACATCACCAGGGTGACGCCGGCGGAGCGCAGCTGCTCGTAGACCTCGGGCGGACCCAGCGTGCTGTCCGCGAGGACCACCGTGGGGCGCAGGGACAGGATGGCCTCGGCGTTGAGGTCGTGCCCGCCGGTGGTGACCAGCGGCAGGTCCGCCATGGACTCCGCGGTGTCCGAGGAGGTCCGTCCCACCAGCTGCTCCCCCAGGCCGAGCCCGGTCACGATGTCGGCGAGGGTCCCGTAGAGATCCAGGGCGAGGATCCGGCCCGTGTCCTCGATCGTGACCTCCCGGCCCTCGTGGTCCGTGACGGTGACGGGCAGCTCGGGGGCCTGGGGCGCCTCGATCGGCACGATGTCAGCGACCGTCTGCGCCGTGGAGGGGCCCTCGATCTCGGCGGGGTCGGGCAGGTCCAGGGCCTCGGCGGGAGTCCCTGCCTCAGTCTCGGCCGAGGCCGGTGAGGTAGCGGCGGGTGAGGTGGCGGCCGCGGGGCTCGAGGCGGCCTGCTCGGCCCCGGCGGCACCGCACCCGGCCAGGGCCACGCTGACGGCCAGCAACGCAGCGGTCAGGACCCCGGTCAGGGGACGACGGCGGCCGGCCGGCCGCGCGGTCGCGGTCCGGTTCGCGGCGGGGCCGGGAGACGTGGGCCCGGGAGGCGTGGGCTGGGGAGGTGCGGGCGTGGGGGTGCGCGTGAGGCTCATGTGGAAGTCCTAGGCCGGGCCCCGGAGGTCTCCGGGGCCCGGCCGTCTCGAGGTGGATAGGGATCAGGCCACGTGGCTGCCGGTCTTGCGGCGGGCGATGACCAGCGCCAGGGCGCCCAGGGCGAGCAGCCCCCCGCCGGCGGCCAGCAGACCCGTGGTCTCGGCACCCGTCGAGGCCAGCTCGACGGAGCCCGGCTGCTGACCGGTGGCGTACTTGCCGGTGCCGTCCTTGACCAGCACCTGCTGACAGTCCGTCCCCTCGCCCAACGGCAGGGTCAGGCTGATCGGGTCCAGGGCCGCGCCGGCCTCGTAGAAGCCCGCGAAGGCCTCGGCGCCGGCCGCCGTCAGGGTGGCCCCGGCACCGCTGAGTGCGACGCGGTTCTCGCTGACTGTCAGCCCCGCGGGGTTGACGGTGGCGAAGGTGACGTTGTTGCGGCTGAAGCCGTCACCCTCCACGGAGGACGAGGTCACGTCCGCCACGATCACCGCGGAGGAGGGGCTGGACTGCTGGTATCGGAGGTTGGACAGGTGCAGGTCCAGCACACCGTCGTGGCCGGAGAAGTGCACCGAGCCGCCGAAGGCGACGGTGCCGGTCCGGGAGTCCTTGGCGTAGGTGCCGTTGCCGCCGCCGAAGGCGAAGGCGCTGCCCTGGTAGGACGCCCCGCCGCCGAGGGTCCAGCCGCCCTGGGCGATGCCGCCCCGGATGTAGTTGCGGAACGAGGACTTGATGCCCCAGTTCAGGCTGGCCCCGGATACCTCGTTGGCGGCGCAGACAGTCTCGTAGACCGGCTTGGTGTCCTCGCCGGAGGTGTTCTGGTTGCCGTTGCCGGAGGTGCTCTGATTGCCGGTGCCGGAACCGTTGTCGTTGCCGGAACCGTTGCCGGACGTCGGGTTCGGGGCGGCGGGGCTGGACGGCGCCGGAGCGTTGCCCCCGTCCGAACCGGTGCCCTCGGAGGGAGCGCTGTCGGAGAGCCGGACGATGACGTCCTGGGAGGTGTCCGTGCGGCCCTGACCATGGGCCCTGGAGGTGTACACGGCGTAGTCCGAGGCCGCGGCGCCG
The DNA here is from genome assembly GCF_040677445.1 of Citricoccus sp. NPDC055426. Taxonomy (NCBI): domain Bacteria; kingdom Bacillati; phylum Actinomycetota; class Actinomycetes; order Micrococcales; family Micrococcaceae; genus Citricoccus; species Citricoccus sp. NPDC055426. The sequence continues at coordinate 289,174 of NZ_JBFARZ010000001.1, read as the reverse complement.
GAGGGCAGCGTCTGGGTCAGGGAGAAGGAGCCGTCGGCATTGAGCCGGGCGGTCCGGCCCATGTCGATCTCGCCGTCCGTGTACTGGGTCGCGACGGCCACCGTCTGGCCGTCCACGAGCACACCCGCGGACGAGGCTGCGTAGAAGCCGGACTGTCCGGCCTTGCCGAGACCCACATAGATGCCGGGAGCCGCGGTGGAGAAGCCGGTGCCCCGGACGGTGATCTTCCCATCGGACGGCGCCGTGACGCTGACCCGGGGGCCACCGGTGGCAGGGGTGGACGGCGAGCTGGAGGGCTCATCCGTCGGGGTCGGGGTGGGCGTCGGCGTGGGCGTCGGCGCCGGGGCGGACGGCTCATCCGTCGGGGTCGGCGTCGGGGTGGGCGTCGGGGCGAAGGTGAGCTCCACGCTCGCATCCTGCGAGGTGTCGGCCATCCCCTGGCCGTGTGCCTTGGAGGCGAACACGGAGTAGGAGGTGCCGTCCCCCGCCGGTGCGGTGACGGTGGCGGTGAAGGCGCCCCCGGCGGAGATCCGCGCGGCGGGGACGTAGACGGTGTCGGCCTGGGTGATGGCCCCCGAGCCGGAGGCGGCGTAGAAGCCGCCCGCCGAGGTCGGCGCGGCACCGAGGTAGACCCCGGGGCCCTCGGTGGAGAAGTTGGCGCCCGTCACCGTGATCTCGCCGCCGCCGGCGGGGACCTCCGTGGCGCTCAGCACCGGCGGCTCGGCCGGTGCCGGTGCGGCGTAGGTGATGGGCGTGGTCGTGTTCTGGGACGGATCGGCGAAGCCCTGGCCGTGGGCCTTGGAGGTGTAGGCGGCCAGGCCGTCCTCGGGTTCCTCCAGGAGGGTGGTGGTGAAGGTGAAGGTGCCGTCCGCCTGCATCCGCTCGGTCCGGCCCTGGGGCGAGTCGCCCGCCTCGGCAGTCGGGCTGATGTAGACGGTCTGGTCCTCCAGCAGGCTGGCGCTGCCCTGGTAGAAGCCGGCCAGCCCCTGCGGGCCGATGCCCAGGTAGATGCCGGGGCCATCGGCCGCGAAACCGGCGCCTGAGACGGTGACCTGACCGCCGCCGTCGGGCACCTCGGTGATGGAGACGGTGGGGGCGGCGCTGGCGGGCAGTGCGGTGAGCCCGATGGAGGCGAGGAGCACTGCGGTGGCCATGGCCACCCAGCGCAGTGCGCGCCGGTAAAGGGGGGTCTTCATGGAGTCCTCTCCGTGGGGCGGCCCGCACACGTGGCGCGGACCACCCAAAGGTGCTGGTCAGATGGGGGCCAGGTGCATTACCTGATGGCAATGTGATGCAATCGGCTATCGTTAAGGTAAGCCTTGCCTAACAGAATCACAACTTTTCTGCGAAGATGACGTCCATCACGTGGCGCGCCCCCGCGCCAGCACCATCCGAAAGGGCATTCCATGACCGATACCCCTGCGCCGACCCTGTCCGCGCGCGTCCGCGAGCTGACCCGCGCCGACCACCAGGAGGCGGAGACCGCCACCTTCATCTCCGACCTGATGGGCGGGCGCCGCTCCGGCACGGACTACGCCCTGCTGCTCTCGCAGTATGAGCACATCTACCACCAGTTGGAGGACTCGGTGGCCCTGGCCCGGGTCACCTCACCGGCACCCGTGGCGGACCTGTTCGATCCCGCCCTGGAGCGCGCGCCCTTCATCCGGCGGGACCTGGCCACCCTCCTGCCGGCCACCGGCCTGGACGAGGCACCCGCCGAGCTGCCGGCCACCCGCGCCTACGTGCTGCGGATCGCCGCAGTGGAGCACGACCACGCCCGGCTGGCCGCCCACCACTACCTGCGCTATCTCGGGGACCTCTCCGGCGGGCAGGCGATCGGCCGGATGGTCTCGCGCCACTATGGGCTGACCGAGGAGCATCTGTCCATGTACCGGTTCGCCGGCATCGAGAAGCCCAAGGTCTACAAGGACGGCTACCGCCTGAAGCTGGACTCCCTCGAGCTCACGCCCGAGCAGGAGGAGGCGTTCATCGAGGAGGCGGGGCTGGGCTTCCAGCACAACAAGGCCGTCTTCCAGGAACTCGACGTCCTCTCGCGCCAACGGGACGGCGCCGTGGCCTGACCGGCCGCCGGGCTCAGGCCTCGGGGAAGATCTGCCCGATGGGCTCGCTCTTCTCCGCCTGGAACGCCTCCTCGGCGCGCCCGTAGGCCCAGTACGCGGACAGGGACATGCTCTTGCGGTCCACACCGCGGACATCGGAGAGGTACCGGCGCAGGTCCTTGACCATCTCCCGCTCCCCGTGCGCGAAGACCTGGACGGAACCCTCACGCCAGGGCGTCTCGATGACCGCGTGGGCCAGCTTCGTGGATTCCGGGCTGAAGATGTCGCCGCGGTGCAGCCACCGCACCTCGATGCCCTCCGGGGCGCTCAGCGGGATCTCATCCTCGGGCCCGGCGACCTCGATGATCGCGATGCCTGAGGCGGACCCAGGCATCGCCTCCAAGGCCGAGGCGATCGCGGGTATGGCGGACTCGTCCCCGGCCAGCAGGTGCCAGTCGACCTCGGGGTCCGGGTTGAACATCCCGCCGGGCCCGCCGAAGGTCACGGGGTCCCCGACCTGCGCCTGGGCGGCCCAGGGACCGGCGAGGCCCTGCTCGCCGTGCACCACGAAGTCGACCGTGAGGGTGCCGGCCTCCTGGTCCACGGCCCGCACCGTGTAGGTGCGGCGCACGGGCATCTTCTCCGGGGGCAGCGTCTCGCGCAGCTGCTCCATGTCATAGGGCATGGACAGGCCCAGGGCCGGGTCCGCGAACATGAGCTTGATGTACTTGTCCGTGGCGTCCCGGTCCTGGTAGACCTCGAAACCCGGACCGCCCAGGGTCAGGCGCACCAGGTGCGCGCTGAGCCGTTCGGTGGCCACGACCTCCATCAGCACCGGCGGCTTGGGCTGACGCGGCGGACGCGAACGGACGGGTACTGGCGCTGACATGCGGACCTCTCTCGGGTGGACTGCACAGTTCCTTCGACATTACGTCATTTGCCGCTTGCGCAATACTCCGGCGACCTCCCGCGACCACACCCCACGGGCCGGCGGCTACCCCCGGCCGCCCTCGACCCACGCTGCGATCTGGGCCCGTGAGGTGAAATCGAGCTTGGACAGGATGCGCTCCACGTGGCCGTCGATCGTCCGGGGCGAGACCACGAGCTTCTGGGCGATCATCCGGTTGGTCATCCCCTGGGTCACGTAGCCGGCCACCTCGTTCTCCTTCGGCGTGAGCGGGTTGGGGACCGCGTCCGTGCCGTCCGGCGCAACACCGCACGACGGCGGCGGCTCACCCAGCCCGATCGCGATCACCTGCTCGGCGGTGGCCCCGGAGGCCTCCCGCAGGGCGTTGGAGGGCTTCCCGGCGCGCCGAGGCGGGCGGCCGCGGGCGGCCTCCGATTCCAGCTGCGGCCCGAAGGCGGAGATGTCGGTGCCCAGGGAGCGCCACATGGACCCGGCCGCGGCAGACAGCACCTCAGCCCGTTCGGAACGGACGCCCCCGGCATCGGCCTGTTCAATCCAGGACAGCAGGTCCGCCACCAGGGCGATGGTGATGGTGTCGTGGAAGATCCGTTGGACCTGAAGGGCCGCCATCGCGGCCGCCCGGGCCTCGGCCAGATCGCCCTGGTGCCAGTGGCACAGGCCGCAGACCCACTGGACGTAGCCGGTGGACCAGAGCTCCCCCTGTGACTCGGCGGTGGCCAGGGCGTCGTGGCAGGTGGCCAGCGAGGACTCCGGATCTCCGCGCATCACCTGGGCCATGCCCAGCTGGAACTGCGCGGTCAGCTGGTCGCCGATCATCCCCCGCACCCGGAAATCGTCCACGGCATGCCGGTAGAGGCCGATCGCCTCGTCCAGCTCGCCCCGGAACATGTGCACGTTGGCGGTCCAGGTCCGCACGTGGTTGCCCAACTCTGGGTCACCGAGGGTGGCGGCGAGCGCCCGGGCCTCGTCCAGGGCGGACGCAGCCGCGTCGGTGTCGCCCTGGATGAGCGCCACCCAGGCGAGGACCGTGAGCGCGAAGCCGCGCTCCGGCGTCGTGGTCTTCCCGTGTTCCCCGGTCCGGGCCAGCACGCGGTCCAGCCATTCGCGGCCATCGGCCAGGAACCCGCCGGCGATCCAGTGGTATTTCAGGAAGGCGCCGAGCTTCAGGGCCGCCGGCTCCTCCCCCGGGGTGGCCAGGGACCAGTCCAGGGCGGAGAGCAGGTTGGCGTGGTCATCGCGGGAGCGGCCGAGGCGGCCGGCCTGATCGGGTCCGGCCCAGGTCTCGACCATCACCACGGCCCGCTCCAGGTAGTGGTCCCGGTGCCGCCGGCGCAGTCGGTCCGCCTCGGTCGCGCTGCCGCCGGCCGAGTGCTCCTCCGCCAGCCGTTCCGCCGCGAACTCGCGGACGGTCATCAACTGCCGGTACCGCATCCGGGTGGCCGAGCGTTTGGTCTGCACCACCGACTTGGCCACGAGCCGGTCCAGGACGTCCAGCACGGCTCCGGGTTCCAGGCCGTCCCCGCTGCAGACATCCTCGGCCGCCTCGAGGTCGAAGCCGCCCTGGAACACCGAGAGTCGCTTCCACAGCAGCTGCTCCTCCGCAGCACACAACTGGTAACTCCAGTCGATCAGGGACTCCAGGGTCTGCTGCCGCGGCACCGACCCCCGCCCGCCCCGATTGAGCAGGGTGAATCGCTGGTCCAGGCGTTCGGCGAGCTGGTGGACGCTGAGCGAGCGCAGCCGGGTGGCCGCCAGTTCGATGGCCAGCGGCATGCCGTCCAGCTGGGTGCAGATCCGGGTCACGGCCTGGCGGTTGTCCTCGGTGACGGCGAAGTCCGGGACCACGGTCCGCGCCCGCTCGACGAGCAGGGTCGCCGATTCGAGCCGTCCCAGGCTCAGCGCGTCGAGTCCCCCGCCCTCATCGTCCTCATCCGGAACGGCCAGCGGCGGGACCTCGGTGATGAACTCGCCGGCCAGCCCGAGCGGCTCCCGGCCGGTGGCCAGGACGTTCACCCCCGGCGCCTCGGCGAGGATCAGCTGCACCAGCTCCGCCGCGTCAGCGAGGACGTGTTCACAGTTGTCCAAAACCATCAGGAGCTCGCGGTCCCGCAGGAAGTCCAGGACGCGGTCGGTCGCGGCCCGGGCCGATTGGTCCGGCACCTGGAGGAACAGGGCCACGGCGGGGGCGACGGCGGCGCCGGCCGGCTGGTTGGCCAGCTCGACGAAGTAGACCCCGTCCCGGAACGACTTGCGGGCCCGATGGGCGAGTTCGGCGGCCAGCCGGGTCTTGCCGATCCCGCCGGGGCCCGTCAAGGTCACGAGGCGCGATTGGGCCATCCGTGCCCTGGCTTCGGCCAGCTCGCCGCGGCGCCCGATGAAGCTGGTCAGCGCGGTCAACCCGGTCACAGCACCGTTGCCTGCCTTGGTCACGACCATGGACCGCTTCCCTTCGCCCCCATCACCGTTGGTGGCCACACCTTACGGGCAGTGAAGCGGGTAATTCCACCCATAGGACCCCGGATATCCCTGGCTGCGTACAGACGGGTAGCCGAGGGGGTAGTTCTCACGGTGTGGGCCCGCCGGGAACAGTCCACTGTTGAATCACCGCTCGTCCAGCACGGCAGGAAGGCCCGGTGAACCCCATGACCAGCGTGAACCTTGCTGAAGCCACCGAGATCCCCACGGATCGGATCCTCCGCGCCTACGAGGACGTCCTGCTGGAGGCCGGCTACGACCCCGCCGAGGATCAGCCCACGGCCTTCGCCACGGTGCCATCCCTGGACGGCTGAGCCGCCCCACAGATTCCGCCGGGCCGGTCAGCGGCGCAGGCCCCCGGCCCGGCGGAGACCACTCATCCCCCCGCCGGCTCCCCCGCTGGCTCCCCCGCTGATCCTCCGACCGCGATTTCGCGCAGGGTCCCCGGCGCCGGGAACGGCAGGTGGAAGACCTCGGCCCGGGCGCCCACGGCAGTGGCGGCGCCGTACTCATCGGCGACGACCACGATGCCGTCCGGGCTGGCCTGGCTGATCCGCACGGGCCGCTCGCCGCCCTCGGGCGAGCGCAGCAGGTGACGTTCGGCGAGGAAGGCGAGGCCCCGCTCCTCGAGCGCCTCCTCCGCCTCGAGCCAGTCCACCGGCCCGCCCACCGGGCGGCCGAGGATGTCCACGGGACGGAACCGGCCGCCGTCGGGCACGATCCAGCCGAGCCGCTCGCCGTCCTCGCGGCGGTGCTCGATCCACTCCCCGGGTACGCTCATGCGGCCGAGGCTAGCACCGGGCGGAAACGGGGCGTGACGAACGCCTCGGGCGTCGCGCAGGATCGGATGAGCGGTTGACCCGGGAATACGGGCACACTGTACGAGGTTGGACTACCGGAGCCCACCGGCTCCCGCTGTCGTGTCAGAGAGGAATGCCGTGTCTGCATCGGCTGCCGAACGCCCCACCGCCGGACCCGGCGGAAACGCCCCCCAGGCCCCGAAAGCTGCGGAACCGACCGTTCCCGCCGGCGCCACCCGGGTGATCGCCCTGCTCGTGGTCGCCGCCTTCGTGGTGATCCTGAACGAGACCGTGATGTCCGTGGCGCTGCCGGAACTGATGGGTGAGTTCGCCATCAGCGCCTCCACCGCGCAGTGGATCACCACGGCCTTCATGCTGACCATGGCCGCCGTCATCCCGGTCAGCGGCTACCTGCTGACCCGGCTGCCGCTGCGCACCGTGTTCCTGATCGCGATGACGAGCTTCCTGCTGGGCACCCTGCTGGCCGCCCTGGCCCCCACGTTCCCGGTGCTCGTGGCCGGCCGCGTGGTCCAGGCCGTCGGCACCGCCATCATGATGCCGCTGCTGTTCACCACGGTGCTCAACCTGGTGCCCGCCAGCCGCCGCGGCCGCACCATGGGCGTGATCTCCATCGTCATCGCGGTGGCCCCGGCCACCGGACCCACCCTCGGCGGCGTCATCCTGGACGCCCTGGACTGGCGCTGGATGTTCTGGATCATGCTGCCCATCGCCGCGCTCGCCCTGATCCTCGGCGCCACCATGATCCGCAACGTCACCGAGACCCGAGACCTCCCCCTGGACGTGCTCTCCGTCATCCTGGCCGCCCTCGGCTTCGCCGGTCTGGTCTTCGGCCTGAGCAGCATCGGCTCCGCCGCGGAGGGCAACGCCCTGGTGGCGCCGTGGATTCCCCTGACCGTGGGCGTGCTGTCCCTGGCGGTGTTCACGTGGCGCCAGCTCGGGCTGCGGGACCACGCCCTGCTGGACGTCCGGGCCTTCGGCACCCCCACCTTCACGATCTCGCTGGTCATGATGTGCATCGGCATGATGGGCATGTTCGGCACCCTGATCGTGCTGCCGATCTACCTGCAGTCCGTGCTGGGCCTGGACGCCATGCACACCGGCCTGACGTTGCTGCCCGGCGGCCTGCTGATGGGCGTCATGGGCCTGATCGTCGGCCGGCTCTTCGACCGGGTCGGTGCCCGCCCCCTCGTGATCCCGGGCACCGCCGTGGTGGCCACCGCCCTGTGGGGCATGACCACCCTGACCGGGGACAGCGCCCAGAGCACGGTCATCGCCTGGCACATGCTCCTCAACGGCGGGCTGTCCTTCATGTTCTCCCCGCTCATGACGGCGGCCCTGGGCTCCCTGCCCCGCCGGCTGTACTCGCACGGCTCGGCCATCCTGTCCACGCTCCAGCAGGTGGCGGGCGCGGCCGGCACCGCGGTGTTCATCACGGTGATGACGACGGCGACCCTCGCCGGCGCGGCCAGCGGCGCCGTTCCCGGGGCGGCCCTGATGACGGGCATCCACAACGCCATGGTCTGGGGCGCCGTGATCTCCCTGGTGGCCTTCGCCGGGTCCTTCTTCGTGAAGTCCGTCCCCGCCGACGAGGAGCCGGACGTCCTGGCGGGGGAACGCAGCCCGGAGGACGCCCCGGTCCACTGACGCCCGAACCCGAATCTGGAGGTCGAAAGCGGCCCGTTTACTGGTGAGTAACCACGTAAAACGGGGCGCTTTCGACCTCCAGTTGTATCCGGGGTGGGGGCTATTGGCGGTCGAGGTCGTACTGGGCGGCCAGCCGGACCGGGGCGGAGCCGGCGCCGTAGCCCTCGTAGCCGCCGCGGCGCTCCACCACCTCGAAGAACACCGTGCCCACGGTCCGGGTGTAGAAGTGCAGGAACTCCCCGCCCTCGTCCCGGTCGTACATCACGTCGTTGCGCTGCAGCTCGGCCAGGAAGTCCCCGTCCAGGTCGAAGCGGGCGGCCAGGTCCTCGTAGTAGTTCGAGGGCACCGGCAGCATCCGCAGGCCGCGGCCCCGGGCCCGCCGCGCCACCTCGACGGCGTCCGTGGCCAGGAACGCCACGTGCTGCGGGTAGGCGGCCTTCAGACGCAGCTCGTCACGGTCCACGTGGCCGCTCAGGGGCCGCGCCTCCGCGGAGCGTCCCGGGTCCAGCCCGTGCGGGATCAGGTTCAGCGGGATGCGCACGGCGCCGTCCGGGGTCCGCATCACCTCGGAGCGCACGAGCCCCTGCGGGGAGGCGACATCGTTGCTGACCTGGGCGGCGAGCCCGAACAGCGAGCGGTAGAACAGCACGCCCTCCTCGAACCACTGCCACGGCTGGGCCAGGTTCACATGGTCGATCCCGAGGATCAGCCCGTCACCCTCCACCCCACCGGGGACGACGTCGGCCGGCCGGGACCCAGCCCCGGCGTCACCGGACGCTGCGCTGCCGGCTGTCCGGCCGGCGTCGTTCCGCCCGTATTCCTCGACCCACTGGGGTGCGGCGGAGGAGGTCGGCGCCAGGAAGACCTCGGTGCCGTCCGGGGCCTGGACGCCGCGCAGGACCATCTCGTCCGCGCGGTTGGCGCGCCACGCCTTCGGGTAGTGCAGGGCTCGAGCGTGGTCCGCGGTGCTGCGGGGATCCGGGACCTGCAGCCCCACGGAGGCGATGACCGACCCCCCGGCATGCTCCAGGGGTGCCTCGACCCGGTCGTTGGTGACCACCCGGGCGTTGCCCGTGGCGAACAGGTGGACGTCCTTGGTGCGGTGGCGGCCGCGGTCCTCGAAGCCCAGCTGGACCAGCACCTCCGCGAGGTCGGCCGGTTCGGCGGCCCGGACCTCGGCGAAGTCCCAGCCGGTGGGGTGGGCGGGGACGTCGCCGGCCTGGGCGTCGTCCAGCCACTGCAGGGACCGCATGGCCTCGCGGGCGGTGCGGACGGACTCGGTCTGGCGGTAGATGTCCGAGAAGACCTCCAGGGACACCGGGCCGGTGTAGCCCGTGGCGTAGAGCTCCCGCATGAAGGTGACCAGGTCGAAGCCGCCCTCGCCGGGGAAGTTGCGGTGGTGCCGGGACCAGGACAGCACGTCCATCAGCATGATGGGGGCGTCGGCCATCTGCACGAAGAAGATCTTCTCCCCCGGGATGTCCCGGAACCCGGTGACGTCGCCGCGGCGGGAGAGGATGTGGAAGGAGTCCAGGCAGAGGCCGAGGTTGGGCCGGTCAGCCTGCTCGACCAGGGACCAGGCGTGCTCGTAGGTGTTGACGAAGCGGCCCCAGGCCAGGGCCTCATAGGCGATGCGGATGTCGTACCCGGCGGCCAGGTCCGCGGCGCGGCGCAGCTGTTCCACCGCCACCGGGTCCTCCCAGCTCGTGGCCGTGCCCACGTTGGAGCACAGCAGGATCACGTCCACCCCGAGGCGCCGCATCAGCTGGAACTTGGCCTCGAGGCGGCCCAGGTTCTGCTGGAACTGCTCCTCGGGCACGCCCTCCAGGTCCCGGAACGGCTGGTAGAGGTCCAGGGTCAGGCCCAGTTCCTCGGCGAGGTCCCGGACCTGTTCCGGGGAGAGCGGGGAGGCCACCAGGTCCGGCTCGAACACCTCGATACCGTGGAATCCGGCCTCCGCCGCGGCCCGCATCTTCTCCTCGAGCGTGCCGGCCAGGCACACCGTGGCGATCGAGGTCTTCTGCATGCGGGTGACACCCGGGGAGGAGATCTGGCTCATGAGCTAACCCTACGTCGCATCTCAGCCCTGGTTCCGGGCCACGAGTTCCAGGAAGTGGCGGCGCACCCGTTCGGGGTCGGCCTGGCGGCCGGTCATCAGCCCGAAGGCGTCCAGGGCCTGCCCCACGGCCATCCGCCCACCGTCCACCACCTGGCAGCCGGCCGCGCGGGCCGCCACCACCAGTTCGGTCTCGACCGGCAGGTAGACCACCTCGGAGACCCACATCTGCGGCCGCAGCCAGGAGGCCTGGACCGGCATCCCGGGATGGGTGTGCATGCCCACCGGGGTGCAGTGGGCCAGGCCGGTGGCGGCGGCCAGGGCGTCCCGCAGGTCCGCGTGCGGGCGGGCCCGCACGACCTGGTCCGGGAACTGCTCCTGCAGCGCGGCCGCGCGGGCCGTGGCGCGGTCCAGGTCCAGGTCGATCAGCGTCAGCCTCTGGGCCCCGGCACGCAGCAGGGCGTACGCGATGGCGGAGCCCGCCCCGCCGGCCCCCAGCTGCACCACCTCGCCCAGGTCCGGTTCGGCGATCGCGCTCTGCAGGCCGGTGATGTACCCGGAGTAGTCGGTGTTGTACCCCACCGAGCGCCCCTCCCGGAACACCACGGTGTTCACGGCCCCGAGGTTGCGGGCGTCCCGGTCCACCTCGTCAAGGTGCGCCATGATGGTCTGCTTGAACGGGTGGGTGATGTTGAAGGCGTTGAAGCCGAGCTCCCGGCCGGCCGCCAGCAGCCGCGGCGCCGCCTGCTGCGCGGCCTCCCCGGCCAGGCCCAGTGCCGCGGTGTCCACGGGGCGGTAGAGGTGGAGCAGTCCGTGCTCGCGCGCCTCCCGCTCGTGCATGGGCGGGGTGAGGGAGGCGGTGATGCCGTCCCCGATCAGCCCGATGAGATAGGACTCGTCCGTGGTGCTCACTGCGTCTCCCCCGAGGTCTGCGAAGGAGTCTCGGCGCCGTCGGGACCATCAGCACCGGCCAGGTGGCGGCCGGCCACGTAGCCGAAGGTCAGGGCGGGGCCCAGGTTGATGCCGCCGGCCGGGTAGTACCCGCGCATGATGGAGGCGTGGTCGTTGCCGGCCGTGTAGAGCCCCTCGATGGGGGCGCCCTGTCCGTCCACCACCCGGGCCCGGGTGTCCGCGGCGATGCCGGCGAAGGTCCCGAAGGAGCCCGGCCGCACGTGCACCGCGTAGAAGGGGCCCTTCTGCAGTGGTGCCAGGGAGGGGTTCGGGCCGACCTCGGGGTCACCGCCGGAGCGGTTGAAGGCCGTGGCGCCCCGGGCGAACGCCGGGTCCTCGCCGCGCCGGGCGTGCTCGTTGAACTCCCGCACGGTCCGGGCCAGCCCCTCCGGGTCGATCCCGCATCTCCGGGCCAGCTCCTCGATCGTGTCCGCCTGCACGAGGTAACCGGTCTTCAGGTAGGGGGTCAGCGGCATCGGGATCGGCTTGGCGAAGCCGAGCGAGTAGCGGCGGATCGCGGTGGAGTCGGCGATCTGCCAGGACTCCACCGCCTCCCCCTCAGCCGTGGCGTCGAGCAGTCCGCTGACGTAGTCGTAGTAGCCGTTGGCCTCGTTGACGAAGCGCCTGCCGTCCTTGCGCACCCCGATGGAGCCCGGCTTGGCTCGGTCCATGATGTGCGGGAACACCCCGTGCCGGTTCCCCGGATAGGGCACGAGGGAGACCGGGCACCAGGCCGCCGGGGAGGCCATGTCCGTGTCGAAGACCCCACCGGAGCCCAGTGCCATCTCCAGCCCGTCGCCGGTGGTCTCCTCCGGGGCCAGGGTCCAGTGCTCGTTGCCCGTGGGGGTCTTGGGGAACAGCTCACGGCGCCGGCCCACATCGTTCGGGAATCCACCGGTCGCCAGCACCACGCCGCGCTGCGCGCGGACGTACCGGCCGCCGTCGGGCCCCCCGATGATGGCACCGGTGACGCGCCCCCCGGCGGAGCGGACCAGCCGCTGCACCGGCGTGTTGACGTGGATCTGGACGCCCAGGTCATCGGCGGACTTCATCAGCCGGCCCGTCAGGGCGGTGCCGTTGACCAGGTGCATCGAACGGCCCCGGGTGACCATGTCCAGCACGTGGGGGACCACCCTCTTGACAGAGTGCACCCAGCCCTCGGGTTTGAACTGGGAGGCCTTGAGGAAGGTGGAGAGGTCCTTGCCGGCCATGATCCCCATCCCGAAGAAGGAGGTGGCGTAGTACTGGCGGCGCATCTTCTTCAGCAGCGACGGGCCGAACTCCCGGGCGTGCACCGGGGCCGGGCCCACCGAGCGGTTGCCGGTGCCGGCGCCGGGCAGATCGCCGTAGATGTCATTGATCTTCGCGCCGGTGACGAACTGCAGGGAGGTCTTGGTGTGGAAGAAGTCGACCATGTGCGGGACGGCCTCGAGGAAGGCGTCGATCTTCTGACCGGCGGCCTCGGTGTAGCGCTCGCCCAGCACGGCCCGCAGATAGGTGCGGAACTGCTCGCGGTCCTCCTCCACGCCCTCGGCCCGGGCCAGGGCGGTGCCCGGCGTCCAGGCCCAGCCGCCGGACCAGCTCGTGGCGCCGCCGCAGACCGGGGCCTTCTCCGCCACCATCACGGCCAGGCCGTGATAGGCCGCCGTCACGGCCGCGGCCAGCCCACCGGCGCCGGAGCCGGCCACGAGGACGTCGGTGTCCACCACGGGGATGCCCAGGGCCAGGGCCTCCTCCTCCGTGAGGGGCTGCTGTGCGGTGGCGTTCGTCATGGGGTCCTCGCTTCTGCGTCGGTTCCGGCCGTGCCTGTGGCGGCCGGCGTGGGATTCTGCTCCAGCAGGCGCACGGCCGAGGAGTGCAGGTGCTCGATCCAGCCGGCGTCCCCGAGCCGGGCCACCGCCTCGCTGTTGGGGGCCTCCACGGAGACGGGGAGCTGGCTTCCGGCGCGCGGGGTCGTGGCGAGCCCCGCCTCCAGGGCGGCCACCACCCCGAGCAGGTCCAGCCCGCCCTCCCCCGGGGCCAGCCGTGCCGAGCGCGACTCCGTGACCAGGGCCTCCCGGGTGGCGGGCCGTTCGGCCGGGGCGTCGCAGAGCTGGACCATCGGCGCCCGGCCCGCCGCCGCGGACAGCTCGGCGGCGGTGGCCCCGAACCGGCCCACGTGCAGGGTGTCCACCACGAGGTCGCAGCCGGCGTGGACCGCGAGCTCGTCTGCCACCGGGATGGACCGGACGCTCTGATAGCTGATGGCCTCGAGGGCCGGGCTGATCCCGTAGGGGCGGCCGTCCTCGGCCATCTGGGCGAGCGTGTCCCGGGCGCGGGAGAGATCCGGGTCACCGCAGGCCACCGTCAGCGATTCAGCGCCGAGGGCCTGGCCCGCCTCGAACATCCGCAGCCAGGCGTCCCGCTGGTCCGTTCCGTCCAGCAGCAGGAACTCGATGTCCCGGACCACCACGCCGGTGTCCGCCATGCGGGAGAGGGTCTCGGCCAGCAGCGGTGAGCCGGGCTGGACGTCGAAGGGGACCTCCGCATCCGTGACGGGACGCACCCGGACGCCCACGAAGTCGAAGCCGGCGTCCGAGGCCAGCTGGACCAGCCGGGGCGGGGCGGCGGAGAGCAGGGACAGTTGGGCCACGCCGAGGAGGCGGCCGGTGGCGGTAGGCATGGTCCCATGTAATCCCGTTCACACCCGGCCCGTCACACGAGCGCCCATTGAATGGAATATGCCGTGAAGGGGGTCACAGCCGGGGCAGGCTGCTGCCGGCCATGCCGGAGAGGCCGCGGGCGGCGGAGAGCAGCACCGGCACCTGGACCCGGAGGTTGACGTCGGCCAGCGTCTGGACGATGGTCAGGGCGCCCACCACTCCGCCGTGCGCGTCCAGCACCGGCGCTGACAGGCCGGCCAGGGAGCCCACCAGCACGCCCGGCAGGTGCACGTATCCGTCCGCCCTCGCCTGAGCCAGCCGCCGCCTCAGGTGCCCCTCCGTCATCCCCGACTGCAGCGTGCTGGCGTCCCAGGGCATGGCCAGGATGCGCTCGCGCACGTCCGGCGGGGAGAACGCGAGCATCACCTGTCCGGACGAGGCCGCCAGGACCGGCTGCCGGAGCGCCACCTGGGTGAGGTCCTCCCGGGCCCCGCGGTGGGTGAGCCGCTCCAGGTAGATGATCTCCCCCGCCGGCTCGTCCAGGATGGACAGGCTGACATTCTGCTTCAGGGTGACGTGGATGGCCTCCATGAAGGGCAGCGCCAGCTGGGACAGCGCCTGGAACCGGGATCCACGCTGCCCCGCCTCCCAGAGCGCCAGGCCGATCCGGAAGCGGCCGCGCCCCGTACGGAACAACAGCCCCGCCTCGGCCATGTCGGAGGCCAGGCGGTGTGCGGTGGAGGGCGAGAGCCCCGTCCGTGCGGAGAGTTGCGCGGCCGAGAGCTCGGGGTGGCCGGCGTCGAAGCAGTCCAGGAGCCGGGCCACCCTGGTGATCACCGATTCCCCGGACGTCGAGTTCGCCATGAGGTCCAGCCTAGACCCCGGCAACCCATTCAATGGGCCACTGTTTGGCGACGCCCCCGGCGGCAGGCAGTCTTCTCGAACAGCCGCGTGACCCCGTTCACAGCACCGGACCGCGCTGACCAACCGGACCGCCGGCCGCGGTGGCACCCAGCCTGTCGAACGCAGCACAGGCACCCGGGAGCGCTGGCGGCATGGCCGAAGAACCATCCCCTGACCTGGGAGTAACCATGAGCACCACCCACACGGCCCCCCGTGACACCAGCGGTCAGCTGGACACCATGTCGCCCGAGGACCAGCAGTACCGCATGGTCCGCGCCAAGCGCGCCGGCTGGTCGGCCTTCCTCGGCGGGGCCCTCGAGTACTACGACTTCTTCGTCTACGCCACGGCGGCCTCGCTGATCTTCCCCCGCGTCTTCTTCCCGGACACCGGCAGCGATGCCCTCACCCTGGTGGCGTCCTTCGGCACCCTCGGAGTGGCCTACGTGGCCCGCCCCTTCGGCGCGATCTTCTTCGGGCACCTGGGTGACCGGGTCGGCCGCAAGGCAATCCTGCTGGCCACCCTGTTGCTGATGGGCGCGGCCACCTTCCTGATCGGCATCCTGCCCACCTACGCGCAGGCCGGCCTCTGGGCGCCCATCCTGCTCGTGGTGCTCCGGCTGGCCCAGGGGCTCTCCGCCGGCGCCGAGATCGCCGGCGCCTCCGCGCTGAGCACCGAGGAGGCGCCCGTGGGGCTGCGCGGGTTCTTCCCGTCCTTCTCGATCTCCGGCATCGCCGCAGGAATCGTCCTGGCCTCCCTGGCGTTCCTGCCGGTCACGGCCATGGACGAGGAGGCCATGCTCAGTTGGGGCTGGCGCCTGCCGTTCCTCGCCTCGATCCTCGTGCTGGCGGTGGCCTGGTTCGTCCGCCGGAGCCTGCAGGAGCCCGAGGACTTCCAGGAGACCAAGGACGCCGGCGAGCAGGAGAAGGCCCCCTTCCTGGTCATGCTCCGCACCCACCCGGTGCAGTTCGTCCAGATCTCCATCCTGTCCCTGCAGGTCGTGACCAACACCCTGATGCAGGCGTTCGGCCTGTCCTACGCCACCCAGGTGGGCATCGACTCCTCCACCATGCTGTGGGTGACCATCGTGGGCAACATCGTGGCCATCTTCACCACGCCGGCGGCGGCCTACCTCTCTGACCGGATCGGCCGCAGGCCGACCTTCGTGGCCGGTACCGCCACCACCGCCGTGATGATCTGGGTGTATTTCAACGCCATCGCCTCGGGCAACATCGCCCTGGTGTTCGTGGCCTCCACGACCATCCTCGGCGTGACCTACGCTCTCTCCAACGCCGTCTACCCGGCCTGGTTCTCCGAGCTGTTCAACGTCAAGGTGCGCTACTCCGGCGTCGCGGTGGGACTGCAGGTCGGCATCCTGGTCTCCGGCTTCACGCCGATGATCGCCTCCGCGCTGGTCGGGGACAACTACGCGAACTGGGGGCCGGCCGCCTGGCTGGTCTCCGGCGCCACCATCCTGGCGACCCTGGTGGCCCTGACCACCCGCGAGACGTACAAGACGCCGTTGGCCGAGCTCGGCAACCCCGTCTCGGACGCGGAGATCGAGGCCGGGCTGCACCATGGCTCCCAGCGTCCGTCCCAGCGCGCCACCCGATAGTCTGAGGCGTCATGACCCAGAACAAGCCCGTCTACGTGCTCAACGGACCGAACCTGAACCTCCTCGGCCAGCGTGAACCGGAGAAGTACGGCACCTCGACCCTGGCGGATGTGCGTTCCCTCTGTGAGGAGACCGCCTCCGGCCTGGGCCTCGCGGTGGACTTCCGGCAGTCCAACCACGAGGGCGTCCTGATCGACTGGATCCAGGAGGCCCGGGAGTCGGGCGCCGGCGTCATCCTGAACCCGGCGGGTTACACCACCACCTCGATCGCCATCATGGACGCGCTGCTGGCCGCGGAGCTGCCGGTGATCGAGGTCCACCTCACCAACATCCACCGTCGGGAGGAGTTCCGCCACCACTCCTACGTCTCCAAGGTGGCCGAGGCGGTCATCGCCGGGGCCGGGGCCCACGGCTACCGCCTCGCGCTGGAACACATGGCCCGGCTGCTCCGACCCGAAGACCGGGCCTGAACATCGGTCCCAGGCAACAGGCCTGAAGACCGGGCCCGACGCCGGCCCCGCGCCTCCCAGCGCAACGCACCGGCCGCCGTCGGGCACCAAGAACTGCAGGTCAGAAGATGCCCGCGACACGCCGTATCTCCGGCGTGTCGCGGGCATCTTTCGACCCCCAGTTGCAGGGGTGAGGGTGAGGCCTCAGCCGCGGATGTCGATCGACTCCGCGGCGCCGCCGCGGCCACGACGGCCGGGGCCCGGGTCAGTCACGGTGCCGTCCGCCTCGTCCTCGTCCCCCTCGGCGGCCAGCTGGCCACAGGCACCGTCGATCTCCTTGCCCCGGGTGTCCCGCAGCGTCGTGGGGATGCCGGCGTCGTTCAACCGGTCGATGAACTCGTCCGTCACGTCCGGCTCGGAGGACGTCCAGATGGACCCGGGGGTCGGGTTCAGCGGGATGGGGTTCACGTGCACCCAGCCGCGGCCGCGGGCGTTGAGCTTCTTGGCCAGCAGATCCGCCCGCCAGGCGTGGTCGTTCATGTCCTTGATCAGCGCGTACTCGATGGACACGCGCCGCCCGGTCTGCACGAAGTAGTTGTAGGCCGCGTCGATGGCCTCGTCCGCCTTCCACCGCGAGTTCACCGGGATCAGCTCGTCCCGCAACTCATCGTCCGGGGCGTGCAGGGACAGCGCGAAGGTGACCGGGATGCCCTCGGCCGCCAGCTTGTTGATGGCGGGCACCAGCCCCACCGTGGAGACGGTGATGTGGCGGGCGGACATCCCCAGGCCCTCCGGGGCGGGGTCCACCATGCGGCGGACGGAGGCGATCACCCGCTTGTAGTTGGCCAGCGGCTCGCCCATGCCCATGAACACGATGTTGGTGACGCGCTCGGCGTTGTGCCCGCCGTCCCGGCGCAGCCCGCCCAGTCCGCCGGAGGCGATGACCTCGTTGGCGCGGACCACCTGCTCCACGATCTCCGCCGTGGACATGTTGCGCGTCAGGCCGTTCTGGCCGGTGGCGCAGAAGGGGCAGTTCATGCCGCAACCGGCCTGGCTGGACACGCACAGCGTCACCCGCCCCGGATAGCGCATGAGCACGGACTCCACCAGCGCCCCGTCGAACAGGCGCCACAGGAACTTCACGGTGTCCCCGTTGTCCGTGGTGAGCCGGCGGACCTCGGTCAGCAGCGGTGGCATCATCTCGCCCACCAGCTGATCCCGCTGCCCGGCGGGCAGGTCCGTCATCCGCTCGGGGTCCGAGGTGAAGTGCGTGAAGTAGTGGGTGGAGAGCTGCTTGGCGCGGAATCCCGGCAGCCCCATCTCCTTGACCCTGGCCTCGCGCTCGGCCAGCGTCAGGTCGGCCAGGTGGGTCTTCGGCTGCGCCACGCGGGGCTGCTTGAACTGCAACAGCGGCCGGCCGTCGTCGGCGGTCGGCTGGGTCCAGCCCTCCGTCTGGGGGCGGACCTGGGGGCGGCCCGTCTCGGCGGCGGGGTTGGAGAGCATGCGGCCGTCCAACGGTCCGCCGATCCCCTGCTGCTGCAGCCGGGCGCGATCCTCGGCGATCTGCTTCGCCTCGGTCTCGTCGATCAGCCCCCGCTTCGGGCGGTTGAGCTTGAGCTTTCCGTCCCGGGCGTGCTCCAGGCGCGCGTCGGCGGGGTCGGCCGGGCGCGCGGCAGTGGTCCGGGCGGTGCGGTCCGGGCGGTGGTCCCCTCCGCGGGGACGAGAAGTCTCAGCCATCCCCGCCATTCTCCCATGGACGCCCCGTGACGTTCAGGGCCGATCGTCGTCCTCGCCCCCACCCTGTGACGCGTCATGGAAATATCCGGTGTGTCGGTCCTGAGCGGCGGCGACACACCGGACGTTCGCATGATGAGACCAGAGGCCACCACGCCGACCCGGTCCTCCTGCCCGACGACGGCCGGTCGGCTACCCCTGGATGGTGCGGTCCCGGCCGGCGAGCCAGCCGAAGGCGGCCGCCCCGAGCCCGGAGGCGGCGAAGAGCCACGCGGCGGGGCCGAAGGAGCCCGTGGACGCGAAGATCTGACCGGTGATGAAGGTGCCGGCCGAGCCCAGGCCGTAGCCGAGCCCCTGCATCATCCCCGACACGCGGATCGCCATGTGGGAGGTGGTGCTGCGCAGCGCGATCATGGTCAGGGCCAAAGCGGTCAGCGCTCCCTGCCCGACGCCGAGGATCCCGGTCCAGAGCCAGATCGCGCCCAGCGGTCCGTGGATGGAGAGGATGAACCCGCCCGCCGTCAGCACGGCGGCGGCCACGTTGAGCCCGGACTGCGAGCGCAGCCGGGCCGCCCAGACGGGGCCGAACAGGGATCCTGCCATCTGCAGCACGATCGAGAGGGCCACGATCACCCCCGCCGTGCCGCCGTCGATCCCCCGCTCGCGCAGGATGGGGGCCAGCCAGGCGAAGCAGGTGAAGGAGGTCATGGCCTGGCAGACCATCATGCCGGTGATCTGCCAGGCCACGGGCGAGGTCAGCGGGCTGCGTCCCGTGGTCGAGGTGGACACCCTCGCAGCGGAGCGGTGCCGCAGCAGCACCGGCACCAGCAGCGCCGCGGCCAGCACCACGGGCACGGCCCAGACGCCCAGCGCCAGGTGCCATGACCCCATCGAGCCGTAGAGCGGGAAGGTCAGTCCGGCGCCGAAGGCCGCCGATCCGCAGATCGCGGTGGTGTACAGGCCGCTCATCAGGCCCTGGTGCTCGGCGAAGTCCTGTTTGACGATACTGGGCAGCACCACATTGGCCAGGGCGATGGCCGCGCCGGAGACCACGGTGCCCGCCAGCAGCGGGAGCAGGGCGCCGCCGTCGGGCACCGGGACCGCGCGCAGCACCAGGCCGGCGGTGAGCAGCACCAGCGCCCCGAACAGTACCTGCCAGGTGCCGAAGCGGCGGGCCAGCACCGGTGCCACGGGCGCGAAGACGCCCAGGAGCGTGGCCGGGACGGTGGTGAGCAGGGTGGCACCCCAGTCCGGCAGGCCGGTGGCCGCGATGATCTCCGGCAGGATCGCCGAGAAGCTCGAGAACAGGGTCCGCAGGTTGAGGGAGACCAGGACCACGCAGACCGCCAGGTAGACCCAAGAGGAGGCCGCAGGGCTGGCCGCGGGGCGGGAGGCAGTCGAGATGGTCACCCCCGCATTGTGCCAGCGCGCAGGGTGCGCACCACCAATGCTGAGGGCAGGTGTCGCAGCCGGCGCGGCAGGCAGGGGTACACGGCCCGGAGCACGCCCCACAGGCGGGCCTCGCGGCGTGCCTGGACCCCGTCCCAGTCCAGTCCCAGCTCGGTGCGGATCCGTCCCGGCAGCATCCCCGCGGTCACGAACCGCGCCACCGGCATCACCCGCCGCAGCCACCAGGGGGCCTGTTCCGCGGCGAACAGGTCCCGCGCGATGTCCCGCGCCTCCTGGGTCACCTCCAGGCGCACGACGGCGGCCTCCCAGTACCGCGCGAAGGCCGCCCGGTCGCTCGGCCAGAGACCGGCGGGCATCCCCAGCAGGGTCCCGAGCTCCGCGTAGTCGCGGTAGATCCGTTCGGCGTCCGCGGGGTCCAGCTCCCCCCAGATCCGCCACCGGGTGCGCTCCGCCGCCCAGTAGAGGGTGGCCGTGACCCACAGCTGCGCCTGGGGATCGGCCGCGGAGTAGGCACGACCCCCGGCGTCGGCGCCACGGACCGGCGCGTGCGCGGCGCCCACCCAGGCGGCGATCCGTTCCCGCGCCGGCTCGGCCTCCGGCAGGACGGCCGCGTAGACGAATTGGAGGGTGTGACGCAGCCGCTTCAGCGGGTCGGCGGCGAAGTCTGAGTGCCGTGCCACCCCGGCCCCCACGGGGCGGTGGGACACCTGCAGCAGGATCGCGGCACCCGCACCGACAAGCACCACGGCCTCCCGGGCCAGCCCCACCGTGGTGGTCGGTCCGGGCCCGGCCCCTCGGGTCACGGCCACCGGGTGTACCCGTCGGGATCGCCGCGCTGGTCGTGCCGGTCGTGCCCCACCTGCCATCCGCGGTAGGCGGGCCGACCGTCCGGCTGCAGGGCCGGCGTCGTGCGGGCCGCCGTGCCGGACACCAGCGCCGGGCCCTGCCCCGGCACCTCCGCCTCCTCTCCGTTCGCCCCCACCGCCGCCTCCTCGACGGCGGCCTCGCGGGCCCGGTCGCCCAGGCCGGCCTCGGTGAGCACGGCGTCGAGGTTGCGGATGAACACCACGAGCCAGGCGTAGATGACCCCGCCCATGGCGAGCTCGAAGCCGGTGAGGTTGTAGTAGCGCAGCGGGAGCCAGAGCAGGGTGGCCATCACCGCCAGGGCCAGCATCAGGTAGGTGCCCACGTAGACCGCGGCCGGGAAGCCGGGCAGCCAGATCTGGATCGAGGCCAGCAGGACGATGAACACTACGCCGAGGATGCGGATGAAGGTCGAGTGCACGGGGTCGGAGAAGTTGATGGGGACCACGCCGGCGCCCATCATGCACAGCCCGATGATGAACAGGGACCAGCGCAGCACCCCGATCCGGGCCTTGCGGACCCCCTGCCGGGCGCGGGCGCGGGCCCAGGAGAAGAGGTCCTGGGTGATGAAGGAGGAGAGGGTGGTCAGGACCAGGCCGGACACCGTGAGCGTGGTGTTGAACGTCCAGAAGGACAGGATGCCGGCCTGCCCCGTGCCGAGTTCGGAGAAGAACGCGTGCCACCAGAAGGGGTTCTCCGCCAGCAGCATCGAGACGATCATGCCGGAGGCCATGAACAGCGCCAGCAGTGAGGACAGGGAGCGCGTGGAGATCCGGGCCGCGGAGTTGAACCCCAGGTAGCCGGCCACGGAACCGGTGATCGTCAGCATCACGGTGGAGGCGATCCCGTCCACCGTCAGACCCGTGAACGACTCCTGGAACAGGCGGAACAGGGCCAGGCAGGCCATCACTGCGATCGAGGCGTGCACCACCACGAGCCCCACCGCATCCGCCACCATCCACGCCCAGTGCCGCTGGATCATCCACTGGTGCGTGGTGCGGGTGGAGCGGGCCAGGCCCACCAGGCAGGCCAGCCCCGCGGCCACGGCGGTGAGGATGCCGGCGGCGGTGCCCACCGAGAAGTCCCCGGACAGCGGCGCGCGGCGCCCCACGAAGACCAGGATCCCGACGGCGGCGCCCGCCACCCCGGCGGCGATGGCCATCCAGATCGCGAGGGACTCGCGGGCCACCGGGCTGGTCAGGCGGCGGATCGACAGGAGCCGGGACAGGGGTCCGGAACCGCCGTCCGGGACGCCGGTCAGGGGCGTTCGGCCGGTGGCGGTCTGCGGGGCTGCGCTGAAGTCCGTCACGGTGGCCGATTCTGGCACGCCCGGGTTAACCCCGCGGGAATCGCGGACGCAGGCGGGTCACATCAGGGCCCGGCGGGGCTGTCGATGAGGTGCCGGCAGGGCGTTGACCGGGTTCTGACAGGGGTCTCCATGACGCCTTTGTGAGGTGGCTCTCAGCCACGCACTACCGGAACAATACCGAATAGACTATGCTGATTCATGTTCCGTTCACCTGGTGTTCACCTCAGGACGAGGACGGACCCGCCGACGAGAGGTCGCCGGGATCAGAGAAGGAGGTGCCCATGACCACCCACGTCATGACCCAGACAACATCATCGGCCGCGGCGCAGCGCAGCGCCGCCCGGCCCGCCGGCCACCACTCGGCCCCCGCTCCCGCCGGAAACGGCATGGACGGCGCGCTGCCCACCGGGGCCAACCACATCCTGCATGCCCACGTGCTGGGCCGCGCCGTACGTGGCCTGCAGGCCACGTACGCCGCCCTGGAGCCGGACCTGATCCGTTCCACCGTCAACACCGCCTACCGCGAGCTGGACCGGACCGCACGGCTGAAGACCTTTCTGCCCACCCTGGCCATCCGCGAGGCCGAGGACCGCCTGCGCCGGCTGGCGGCGGGCCCCGCCGAGCGCGACGCGGCGACTCAAGCGGTCGCAGCCGCCGCCTGACCCGCACGCCCTGCGAAGGAGCAGTCATGAACGGCAAGCACGCCCCCCAGGAGGAGTCGCCACAGGGCGACGCCGGCACCGCCGCCTCCGCCCCCGCCCTGGACCGCCACGTGTTGGAGCGGACCGCAGCACACCTGCATGAGCGCTATGCGCGGGTGGCGGACCGCCCCACGGTGGACCGCGTCCTGGCCGAGTGCTACCGGGAGATGGACCGGCGGGCCACCGTGAAGGCCTACCTGCCCCTGCTGGCCGGCAACTTCGCGGACAGCCGGTTGCGCGCCCTCGGCATCGCCCAGGGCATCATCGAGTCGCCGCTGCCCCGCGTCCTGTTCATCGACGACGTCAACGCCGGGCGCTCCCAGATGGCCGCCTCCCTGTTGCTCCGGCACTCCGCGGGGCGCATCACCGCGCGCTCCGCCGGGCTGGCGCCCGCCGGACACCTGCATGAGGACGCCGTGACCGTCATGGCGGAGATCGGCGTCCCCTTGGACCAGGCGTACCCCAAGCCCCTCTCCGAGGATGTGCACCGGGCCGCCCAGCACGTGGTGACCTTCGCCTGCGCCGAGCAGGTGGAACAGCTGTCCGGCCAGGACGTCCGCGACTGGGACATCCCCAGCTTCGTGGGCCGCTCCCTGGCGGACATCCGCGCCATGCGGGACGATCTCGAGGCCCGGGTCCTGGGCCTGATGCGAGAGCTCGGCGTCCAGCCCGATGGGTCCGTCGGCACCGCTGGCGACAGCGCTGGCCAGGGGGGCGCCACCCTGCGGATGAGCGCCTGAGCCTGCCCCGCCACACCACTCTTCCCTCCTGCGGCCCGCCACCACCCGGTGGCGGGCCGCAGGCATGTCCTGACCGCGACTCGATACCCCCTATGGGTACTTGAACCGATACCCATAGGGGGTATACAGTGCAGGCATGAGCACGGAGATCGCCGAACAGCCTGAGTCCACGGACGAGCAGGCCCACCACGGGTACAGCCCGAACAAGGACGCCTACCTCAAGCGGCTGCGCCGCATCGAGGGGCAGGTCCGCGGCATCTCCCGGATGGTGGATGAGGACCAGTACTGCATCGACATCCTCACGCAGGTGGCAGCCGCCACGAAGGCCTTGCACGCCGTCAGTCTCGGGCTGCTCGAGGACCACATGGGTCACTGCGTGGCCGATGCTGCCCGCGAGTCCCGTGAGACGGGCAACGACGAGGCCGTCCAGGCCAAGGTCGCCGAGGCCACCGCGGCCATCGCGCGCCTCATGCGCTGACGCGCCGTCCCACGCCCTGCCACGCCGCCAACGCCATCACCATCGTCACCGCCATCGTTTCGATCCCGAGGAGAACCATCATGAGCACCACCGACATCAAGATCAACGGCATGACCTGCAACCACTGCGTCGCCAGCGTCACCGAGGAACTGCAGGAACTGCCCGGCGTCACGGGTGTGGAGGTCAAGCTCGTGGCCGGCGGGACCTCCACGGCCACCGTGACCACCGGGACGGGCACCGTGGCCCCCGAGGACCTGAAGGCCGCCGTCGAGGAAGCCGGCTACGCCGTCGCCACCCCCGGTCTGGACCTCGCCTGAACCCAGGTCCGCGCCCCGGACCGGTTAGACGAACAGCACCCGCGGCAGGAACAGGACCCGGCGGGTCAGACGCAACAGACAGGACGGATCATGGACACCGCAGCACCGGACACCAGCGGGACGCTCGAAGCCGTCCGGAGGGTGGACCTGGACATCACGGGCATGACGTGCGCGTCCTGCGTCGGCCGGGTGGAGCGCAAGCTCGGCAAGATCGACGGGGTGACAGCCACCGTCAACCTGCCCCTGGAGTCCGCTGCGGTGACGGTTCCGTCCTCCATCACGGACGAGCAGATCCTCGCGGCGGTGGACCAGGCCGGTTACACCGCCTCCCTGCGCCGCCCGGCAACAACCGGGGCACAGAGTGACCAGACCACGTCACTTCGGCGGGGGCAGGGTCACTCTGCGCCTGGGGAGGGGGGCGAGGGGCAGCGCCTCGACCCTCCGGAGCCCCTCGACGTTCCGGAGCACGCCGACCACGGCGGTCACGGCGGTCACGGCGGTCACCTGGACCACGGGCCCACCGGGGATGTGATCAGGCCGCGGCTCATCGGGGCGGCGATCCTCACCGTCCCGCTGTTCCTGATCTCGATGTTCCCGGCCCTGCAGTTCCCCCACTGGGGCTGGGTCGCCCTCGTCCTGGCCACGCCGGTGACCTTCTGGTCCGCCTGGCCGTTCCACACCGCCGCGTTCAAGGCGGCACGCCACGGCTCCTCCACCATGGACACCCTGGTCTCACTCGGCGTGCTCGCCGCCTGGGCGTTCTCCACGGTCGAGCTCCTGCTCGACCCCGCCATGACCGCGCACGCCGGCGCCGCCATGGGTGCCGGGGACATGGCCTCGATGGCCGACCACCAGCTCTACTTCGAGACCGCCGGCGTGGTCACCACGTTCCTGCTGCTCGGCCGCTGGCTGGAGGCCCGCGCCAAGAAGCAGGCCGGTCACGCCCTGAAGGCCCTGCTGGACCTGGGGGCCAAGACCGCCACGGTGCTGCGCGACGGCACGGAACACACCGTCCCCGCGGCCGACCTCGTCCCGGGTGAC
Source organism: Citricoccus sp. NPDC055426 (assembly GCF_040677445.1). NCBI lineage: Bacteria > Bacillati > Actinomycetota > Actinomycetes > Micrococcales > Micrococcaceae > Citricoccus > Citricoccus sp. NPDC055426. The sequence continues at coordinate 264,038 of NZ_JBFARZ010000001.1, read as the reverse complement.
GAGTTCGTGGTCCGCCCCGGCGAGAAGGTCGCCACGGACGGCTTCGTCATCTCCGGCCACTCGGCCGTGGACACCTCCCTGATCACGGGCGAATCGGTCCCCGAAGAGGTCGGCCCCGAGGACACCGTCACCGGCGCCACCGTCAACACCTCCGGCCGGCTGCTGGTCCGGGCCACCCGGACCGGCTCGGACACCACGCTCGCCCAGATGGGCCGCCTCGTCTCGGACGCCCAGACCGGCAAGGCCCCGATCGCCCGCCTGGCGGACCGCATCTCGGCGGTCTTCGTGCCGATCGTCCTGGTCATCGCGGTACTCACCTTCGGTGCGTGGATGGTCTTCTCCGGCGGCGATCTGCACTCCGCCTTCCGCGCCGCCGTCGCCGTGTTGGTCATCGCCTGCCCCTGCGCGCTGGGCCTGGCCACCCCGGTCGGCCTGCTCGCCGGCACCGGCCGCGCCTCCCAGCTCGGCATCCTCATCCGCGGCCCCGAAGTCCTCGAGGACACCCGCACCGTGGACACCATCTTGCTGGACAAGACCGGCACCGTGACCTCCGGCGACCTCGCCGTCACCTCGGTGACGCCACTCCGGGAACAGGACCACGGGCCCGACGCCGGCCACCTCCTGGCTCTGGCGGGTGCGGTCGAATCGCATTCCGAGCACCCCATCGCCACGGCGATCGTGGCCGCCGCCCGCGAGCGTTCGGCCACGGGCCAGGTCCCCGAGGTCACCGACTTCTCCTCGGCCGCCGGCGGGGGCGTGCGCGGCACCGTCACCCCTGGCGCTGAGTGGTCAGGTCCCGTGCCGGATGACGGTCAATCGCCACCGGAACTGACCACCCAGCGTGAAGGAGGCCCCGGCCGAGAGGTGATCGTGGCGGCGGGGCGGTCCAGCTACATCGTCACGCAGCTGGACTCCGGGGCGCTGACCACCGCCCAGGAGCAGCAGCTCGCCGAGGCGGAGGAGGCCGGCGCCACCGCGATCTGGGTGGCCGTGGACGGCCGGATCGCCGGGATCATCTCCCTGCAGGACACCGTCAAGGAGTCCTCGGCACCGGCCATCGCCGAGTTCCGGCGCCTCGGCCTGCGCCCGATCCTGCTGACCGGGGACAACGCCGCCGTGGCCGCCCAGGTGGCGGCCGCCGTCGGGATCTCCCCCGAGGACGTGTTCGCCGGGGTGCGCCCCGAGGAGAAGGTGGCGAAGGTGGCGGAGCTCCAGCAGACCGGCCGCGTGGTGGCCATGGTGGGTGACGGCGTGAACGACGCCCCGGCGCTGGCCCAGGCGGACCTGGGGATCGCCATGGGCTCCGGCACGGACGTGGCCCGCGAGGCCGCGGACATCACGGTGATGGGCTCCTCGCTGGGCCAGGTGGTGCAGTCAGTGCAGCTGAGCCGCAAGACCCTGGGCATCATCAAGTCCAACCTGTTCTGGGCCTTCGCCTACAACACGCTCGGCATCCCCGTGGCCGCCGTGGGCCTGCTCAACCCCATGCTGGCCGGCGCGGCCATGGCAGCCAGCTCCGTGCTGGTCGTGGCCAACTCGCTGCGGCTGACGCGGTTCGCCCGCCGGTAGCCGCAGCAGTCTCATCCACCGCTCATGCACGTCTCATGGGGGTCTCATGGCCTCTTCCTAGCGTGAGGCCATGACCCTCGCGCCCCGCTCCTCCCCCTCTTCCCCCTCCTCCCGCTCCCCCTCCTCCCGCTCCGCCGCCGAGGCACCGGCCACGGCGACTCGCCCGCGTTCCGCGGCCGCGTCAGAGGGTCCTGGCCGTCGCCGCTCGGTGCTGATCATCGCCGGATCGCGGGACCGGGGCGCCGTCGCAGCGGCACGGTCGCTGCGGGCCGCCGGGTGGACGGTCGGGGCCGGGGTGCCGGACGCTGGCGGCGGCCTGGTGGGCGGGTCGAACGCCGTGGCACACGTCCACCGGGTGCCCCGCCCGCGTGGGGACGCGAGCGATTTCCTCGCGGCCATCCGGGCGGCCCATGCCGAGGTCGGCTACGAGCTGCTGGTCGGGGCCGGGGACGACTCCCTGTCCGCGCTGTCCCACTACCGGGACCGGCTGCCGGCGCGGGTGGCCCATCCCCCGGCGGTGGCCGTGAAGCGGGCCGGGGACAAGCTGCTGCTCTCGCGCTGGGCGGAGGACGCCGGGCTCGCCGCACCGGAGACCCTGCCCGCCACCGCGGCGGTCCTGGACCGGCTGACGGCACGAGACTTCCCGCTCGTGGTCAAGAATCGGCGTCATTGGCGGCCGGGGCAGCTCCGGCCCCTGCGGCTCGAGACGCGGGTCTGCGCCGACCACGCCGAGCTCCGGGACGCCCTGGCCGCATTCCGTGCCGACGGCGACGAGCCCATCCTCCAGCAGTACCGTCCCGGGAGGCTCGGGGCACTGATCGGCCTGTTCCACAACGGCCGGTTGGTCGGCCGGGTGCAACAGGAATCGCCCCGCCTGTGGCCGACGCCGGCCGGGTCCTCCGCGCGCGCCCGCACCGTCCCGGTGGACCGGACCCTGGCCGCGTCGGCCGAGAGACTCCTGGCCCGGGTGGAGTGGTCCGGCCTGGTGGAGCTGCAGTTCCTGATCTCCGAGGACGGCGTGCACCGGCTGATCGACCTCAACGGCCGGTACTTCGGCTCCCTGGCCCTCACCGAGCGGGCGCGCCCCGGACTGGTGGACGCGTGGGCCCGGCAGGCCACGGACCGCTACGTCCCCTGGCTGCAGGACGGTGAGGTCGGCCTGCGGTACCAGTGGTTCCCCGGGGATGTGCGCCGGGCCCTGGTGGAACGCCGCAACGGACTGGTCGCAGACCTCGGCGGCACGCTGTGCTGGGCCCTTCGCTCCCAGCACAGCGTCTTCCGGGCCCAGGACCCGGGTCCCGCCGTCTCCCTCATCACCGGCAGCATCCCCCGCGTGGACGGGTCCGAGCCCGCCGGCTCAGGCTCCCGGGCGGAGCCCGCCGGTTAGCCAGCCTGGGAGGAGGCGGCGTAGGCCGACGGCTCCGAGTACAGCGCCGACTGGGGGCCGTAGGTCAGCCCGGTGCCGATGCAGACCAGTGCCAGGCCGAGGTAGAGGTTGGCCAGGCTGCCCGAGTCGATCAGCAGGAACAACGGCCAGACCGCGAGGACTCCGGCGGACTCATAGGTCGGCAGCCATCGTGGCGTAGATGAAGTAGTCACACCATTCGACGGTGGTGCCGACCAGCGTGGCGGCCGCCACGCGGCGCTGGTTCGCCCGTTCGGAGCGATGGGAGGTGGTGGTCACGGGTTCCTCAGGAGCGGGTGTCGAAGATCGGGGACAGGAAGTCGGCCAGTTCAGCCGGTGCGTCCAGGGGGAACACGCCGGCCACGTACTGGTCCGGGCGGACGAGCACCACGGCACCGTCCCGGCTGATGCCGCGGGCCTTGAAGATGTCCTCCGCCGGGTCCACGCCGAAGACCTTGTTCAGGTTGGAGATGTGGAGCCGTCCGACCTTCGGGCGGAAGGCCGCCGGGGACTGCATCAACTCCACCTGCTCGTGAGGCTGCTGGTAGACGGCGTAGACGTCGAACAGCGCGTCCGCGTCCTTCCCCGCCGGCGTGTACCGATGCAGCGGGGAGTCCTCAGAGTCCATCCACTGGCCCCAGGCCCGCAGCGCGGAATCCGGTGCCGAGGACGCGGCCGAGTCGGCGAAGGCGTAGATCCGCCACCGGCCGTCGGCCACATGCTGGTGGCCCAGTCGCTGCGGGGTGGTGTCACAGACCCGTTTGACCGGGTGGGCCTTGAAGCGCTTGCCCAGGGGGAACCCGGTGGCCAGGTGCTGATGGGTGGCCGGCCCGGTGAGCAGTCCCGCGGGGTACTCGGTCATGAACCCGGCCGGGAACTCGAAGGTCTTCTGGTAGAACTCCTCGAGCGCGGTCTCACTCTCGAGGTCCTCCGGCTTGGCGGCCATCATCGAGGACCATTCGCGGTCGAAGTCGATGAGGTTCTGCGCCACCGGCTGCCGTTCGGCCGAATAGGTGGACAGCAGCTTCGGGGTGGCGACCCCGGTCAGCACCTGGCCGAGCTTCCAGCCGAGGTTGAAGGCGTCCTGGATCGAGACGTTCATCCCCTGACCCGCCTTGGCCGAGTGGGTGTGACAGGCGTCCCCCGCGATGAACACCCGCGGCTCGCGCTGGCCGGCCTGCTCGGTCGGGACGTCGTCGAAGCGGTCCGTCACGCGGTGACCGACCTCGTACACGCTCCACCAGGCCACGTCCTTCACGTCCACCGTGTAGGGGGCGACGATGTGGTTGGCCTGGGCGATGATCGACTCGATCGGGGTCTTGCGCACGGCGCCGGCATCGTCCTGGTCCACCTCCCCCAAATCCACGTACATCCGGAACAGGAAGCCGCCCTCGCGGGGGATGTGCAGGATGGAGCCGTGCCGGGACTGGATGGCGCACTTGGTGCGGATATCCGGGAAGTCGGTCTCGGCCACCACGTCCATGACACCCCAGGCGTGGTAGGAGACCGCGCCCACGTGCTGGGCCCCGATGTCCCGGCGCACCTTGGAATGGGCGCCGTCGCCGCCGACCACGTACTTGGCCCGCACCACCCGCTCCGCGCCGGGCTCGATGCCCGCCTGGGCCGTGTCGCCGCTGCGCCGCAGGGTGGCGGTGACGGGGTACTCGCCCTCGCCGAGCTCGAGGGAGACGAACTCCCAGCCGAAGTACGGCTCGGTGCGGGACGGGGCGTTCCGCGCGAACCGGGCGAAGTAGTCCAGCACCCGGGCCTGGTTGACGATCAGGTGCGGGAACTCGCTGACACCGCTCGGATCGTCCTCCGCCCGGGCAGTGCGGGTGATGTGGTCCGGGTTCTGGGGGTCCGGCTTCCAGAAGTTCATCTCGGTCAGGTGGTAGGCCTCCGCGATGATCTCATCGGCGAAGCCGAAGGCCTGGAAGGTCTCGACGCTGCGGGCCTGGATGCCGTCGGCCTGACCGATCTCCAGGCGCCGGGGGCGGCGGTCGATGAGGCAGGTCATGACCTCAGGGAAACTCGCCAACTGGGCCGCGGCGGTCATCCCGGCGGGGCCGGCCCCGACCACGAGCACGTCCATGGTGTCCGGCAGTTCGGAGGATCGGTCGAGGCCCACCCCGGCGGCGGGCTGGATGCGGGGGTCCGTGGAAACGTACCCGTTGTGGTGGAAGAGCATAACGACTCCTTGGAAAGTCTGTGGCGGATCGGTGTCAGGGCGGTGGCAGGACCGGCGGTTCTAGTCGAGGGTCGGTGCGGGGCACCACGTGTCGGCGAGGGCCTCGGTGGCCCGGGCGAGAATCGCGACGTCCGCGGCGACGTTCACGAAGTCGGCCCCGGCAGCTGCGTAGTCCCGGGCCTGTTCGGGGGCGAAGGCGTTGACGCCGACGAACTTCCCAGCGGTCTTGACCTGGCCGATCACGGAGGTCACGGCCGCCACGACGTCCGGGTGGTTCTGCTGGCCGATCAGCCCCATGGACGCGGCCAGGTCGGAGGGGCCGATGAAGATGCCGTCCACCCCGTCCACCTCGACGATCCGAGAGGCCTCGGCGACGGCGGCGGCGGACTCGATCTGGACGACCAGGGTGACGAGGTCCCCGGCACGGTGCAGATAGTCCGGGATCCGGTTCCAACGCGCCGAGCGCGCCAGGGCCGAGCCCACCCCGCGGATGCCGCGGGGCGGGTAGTGCATCGCGCGCACCGCCTCCTCGGCGTCCGCCACGGTGTCCACCATCGGGATGACCAGGGACTGGGCCCCCAGGTCCAGGTACTGCTTGACCAGCACGGCGTCCAGGGCCGGGACGCGCACCACCGGGATGGTTGGGTACCCGGCCATGGCCCGCAGCTGCGCCTGGACGGTCTCCAGTCCCATCGGGGCGTGCTCGCCGTCGAGCAGCACGTAGTCCAGGCCGGCGGAGGCGCAGATCTCGGTGGCCGTCGGGTCCCCGGAGTTGACGAACATCCCGGCGGACGGCCGCCCGTCCCGGGCCGCCCGTGCCTCGGGGGTGAACAGGTCCTTCAGGCTCGGCTGCGGCGTCAGACGAATCGGCATGTCACGGTCCCCAGTTCCCCGTAGTCGGCATAGACGGTGTCCCCGGCGTAGACCCACATGGGCCGGGTGAAGGAGCCGGCGAGGATGGTCTCCCCGGCCTCGAGCACGTCCCCGTGCCCGGCGATCCGGTTGGCCAGCCAGTGCACGCCGTTGGCCGGGTGGTTCAGCACCCCGGCGGCTACGCCGGTCTCCATGATCTCCTGGTTGCGCGAGAGCATCCCCGCCACCCAGCGCAGGTCCACGGCGTCCACGGACACCGGCCGGCCACCGAGCACCATGGCCCCCATCGCGGCGTTGTCGCTGATGGTGTCCACGATGGTGCGGCCGGCCATCTCGATCCGGGAGTCCAGCACCTCCAGCGCCGGCACCACGTATTCGGTGGCGCGCAGCACGTCCAACAGGGTGACGCCCGGTCCGGCCAGCGTCTCCTTGAGGACGAAGGCCAGCTCCATCTCCACCCGAGGGTGGGTGTAGCGGTCCCACTGGTACACGTGGCCGGACTCCATCACCATGTCGTCGAAGATGACCCCGTAGTCGGGCTCGTCGATCCCGGTGGCGTCCTGCATGGCCTTGGAGGTCAGGCCGATCTTGTGGCCCACCTTCCTCCGGCCGGCCTCCTGCTGGCGCTGGGCCCAGATGCCCTGCACCGCGTAGGAGTCCTCGATCTCCATCTCCGGATAGCGCGCCGTGAGCAGCGGCACCGGCTGGCGGTCCTGCCCGGCGGCGTGCAGCTCGTCGGCGATGGCGGCGTGCGTGGCGTGGTCAAGCATGAGCGTGCCCCCTCCCTACAGCTGGTTCCCGAGCTTGAAGCCCTTGGCGGCCTCGCCCGTGTAGGTCCCGTCCGCGTCGCCCTCGCGGGTGTAGGAGAACCCGTCGGCGCCGATGGTGACGTCCATCTCGGAGCTCTCCGTGCGCTCGACGACCGGCTTGGGCTGGCCGTCCAGGTCCAGCACGAGGGAGGCCTCGGTGTACCAGGACGGGACCACGGGGTTGCCCCAGAAGTCGCGGCGCTGGTTGTCATGCACGTCCCAGGTGATCACCGGGTTGTCCGGGTCTCCCGTGTAGTAGTCCTGGGTGTAGATCTCCACGCGGTGGCCGTCCGGGTCGAGGATGTACAGGTAGAAGGCGTTGGACACACCGTGGCGGCCGGGGCCGCGCTCGATCCGGTCGGAGATGCGCAGGGCGCCCATCTTGTCGCAGATCGCCAGGATGTTGTGCTTCTCGTGGGTGGCGAAGGCGACATGGTGCATGCGGGGGCCGTTGCCGCCGGTCATGGCGGTGTCGTGCACGGTCGGCTTGCGGCGCATCCACGCGGCGTACACGGTGCCCTTGTCGTCCTGGATGTCCTCGGTGACGCGGAAGCCCAGGTCCTGCATGAACTTCGTGGCGCGGGGGACGTCCGGGGTCACCTGGTTGAAGTGGTCCAGGCGCACCAGGGCCCCCGGGGTGTACAGGTCATAGCGCCAGGCCAGTCGCTCGACGTGCTCCACGTCGTAGAAGAACTCGTAGGGGAAGCCCAAGGGGTCCTCCACGCGCACCGAGTCGCCGATGCCCTTCGTGAACCCCTCGGCCCGGCGCTCCACCCGGCAGCCGAGCTCCTCGTAGAAGGCCACCGCCCGGTCCAGTTCCTCGGGGCTGCGCACCCGGTAGGAGAACACGGCGACGGCGGCCACCGGCCCCTTGCGCAGGACCAGGTTGTGGTGGATGAACTCCTCCAGCGACCGCAGGTAGATGGTGTCCTCGTCCTCCTCGGTCACGGTCAGGCCGAGCACGTCCACGTAGAACTGGCGGGAGGCGGCCAGGTCGGTGACCACGAGTTCCATGTAGGCGCACCGCAGGATGTCCGGGGCCGGGGCCTGCGGGGTCGGGATGGGGTTGTCGGAGACGATGGGGGCGTCCTGGGAGACGTAGAAGCCGGAGGACGTCATGGTCCGGTCGTCGAGGTGTGTCATGTCAATCCTTGCGCTGGTGGGGTGGTGGCGTGGAGGGGGACGGGGCGTCCGGTGGGGCTGCCGCTCAGGCCTGGAGCTGCTCGGCGGCTTCCTCCTGCTTGCCGAAGACGGGGTTGTGGACCTCGCCGAGGTTGATGTGCACGGCCTGCTGGTCGGTGTAGAAGTCGATGGAGCGGTAGCCGCCCTCGTGGCCCAGGCCGGAGGCCTTGACGCCGCCGAAGGGGGTGCGCAGGTCCCGCACGTTGTTGGAGTTCAGCCACACCATGCCGGCCTCCACGTTCTGGGCGAAGTTGTGGGACCGCTTCAGGTCGTTCGTCCAGATGTAGGCGGCCAGGCCGTACTTGGTGTTGTTCGCCAGCTCGAGGGCTTCCTCGTCCGTGTCGAACGGCGTGATGGCCACCACCGGTCCGAAGATCTCCTCCTGGAAGATCCGGGCGTCCGGGGCCACGTCGGCGAAGACGGTCGGCTGGATGAAGTTCCCTGAGGGGAACTGCTCGGGACGGCCGCCGCCGGCGGTCAGACGCGCCTCGGTCTTGCCGATCTCCACGTAGGACATGACCTTCTCGAAGTGCTCCGGGTGCACCAGGGCGCCGACCTCGGTGGACTCCTCGTGCGGCAACCCGACCTTCACGCGCTTCGCCTGGGCCGAGTAGCGCTGCACGAACTCGTCGTAGATGCCGCGCTGGACCAGGATGCGGGAGCCGGCGGTGCAGCGCTCGCCGTTGAGGGAGAACACCCCGAAGACGGTCGCGTCGATGGCGGCGTCGAGGTCGGCGTCGTCGAACACGACGGCCGGCGACTTGCCGCCCAGCTCCATGGACAGGCCCTTGAGGTGCGGGGCGGCGTTGGCGAAGATGATCTGCCCGGTGGTGGACTCACCGGTGAAGGAGATCAGCGGGACGTCCGGGTGCTTGACCAGGGAGTCGCCGGCGAAGCCCTCCTCGCCGTAGCCGTGCACCATGTTGAACACGCCGGTCGGCAGTCCGGCCTCCTCGAAGATGCCCGGCCACAGGGAGGCGGACAGCGGGGTGAACTCCGCCGGCTTGAGCACCACGGTGTTGCCGGAGGCGATGGCCGGGCCGAGCTTCCAGGACTCGAGCATGAAGGGGGTGTTCCAGGGGGTGATCAGCCCTGCCACGCCGATCGGCTTGCGGTTGACATAGTTGGCCTGGCGGCCGGGGACCTTGAAGGCGTCGTCGTGCTGGGCCACGATCAGGTCGGCGAAGAAGCGGAAGTTCTCCGCCGCGCGCCGGGCCTGGCCCAGGGCCTGCGAGATCGGCAGCCCGGTGTCGAAGCACTCCATCTCGGCGAGCTCCTGGCCGCGGGTCTCCACGATGTCCGCGATCCGGTTCAGCACCCGGGAGCGTTCGCGGGGCAGCATGCGCGGCCAGGGGCCGTTCTCGAAGGCGTCCTTGGCGGCGGCGACCGCGGCGTCGATGTCGGCGACCTTGCCGGAGGCGGCCTTCAGGTAGGGCTGGTTGGTGACGGGGTTCAACACCTCGAAGGTGTCGCCGTCGATGGAGTCGACGTGCTTGCCGCCGATGTAGTGCTGGATGGTCGAGGGCAGGTTCGCGGGAACGAAGTCGTTGCTCTGGGCAGTCATCATGGTCCTCTCGGTCGTCAGACAGACGGGGTGTCGGCGTCATCGGCGGTGCCGGCGACGTGGTCCAGATAGGCGTTCAGGGTGTTGAGCCGGTGCCGGCGGGCGGTCTCCTCCACGGTGGCGAAGTCGGCGCCGGCCGCGATCAGGTCCAGCAGGTGGTCGTGTTCGGCCACCGAGGTCTTGGCCCGGCCGGGCACGTAGGCGAAGGTCGAGGACCGCAGGGCGGCCAGCCGGGCCCAGCCGCGGTGGACGAGGTCCAGGATGTGGGGGTTCTGGTGGTGCTCGAAGAGCACCGAATGGAACTCCTTGTTCAGGGTGGTGAACTCCTGGGCGTCGAAGTCCGTCAGCAGCGCCCGCATCCTCTCGTTGAGCTCCCGCGCCCGGCCCAGCTCCTCCGCCGTGACCAGCGGGGCGCACTGGGCGGTGGAGAAACCCTCCACCACGGCCAGGGTCTCCATGGTGTGGTGGTAGACCTCCGGGTCGATCCCGATCACGGTCGCCCCGACGTTGCGGGTGTAGGCCACGATCGAGTCAGACTGCAGGCGGCGGATGGCCTCCCGCACCGGCACCACGGACATATCCAGCTCGGCGGCGAGCTGGGACAGCACCAGGCGTGCCCCGGGGGCGTACCGCCCGGCGTTGATGCCGGCCAGGATCTGGCGGTAGGCCTGGTCCGCCTTGGAGCCCACCGCAGCCGTGGAGGTCATGGTCACCGACCGTCTCGGCTCGCGCGGTAGGCGGCGTATTGGGCCTTCCACTCGGCGTTCGGCGGGAACAACCCGTCCACCGGGTGGCCGGCCTCCACCTGCTCATACACCCAGGCGTCCTGCTGCTCCTGCTCCCAGGCGTCCTCAACCACCTCTGCGAGCAGGGCCGGGGGCACCACGACCACGCCGTCGTCGTCGCCGATGACGATGTCCCCGGGCTGGACGGTGGTGCCGCCGCAGGCGATGGTGCCGCCCACCTCCCAGGGCACGTGACGCCGGCCGAGCACCGAGGGGTGCGTGCCGTTGGAGTAGACCTGCAGGCCCACCTCGGCGACGGCCGCGCTGTCCCGGACGCCGCCGTCGGTCACCACGGCGGCGGCGCCGCGCACCTTGGCGCGCAGGGCCAGCACGTCCCCGAGGGTGCCGGTGCCCTTCTCACCGCGGGCCTCCATCACCACCACGTCATCCTGCTCGACCGAGTCCATGGCCCGCTTCTGGGCGTTGTAGCCACCACCGAAGGCCTTGAAGAGGTCCTCGCGGTTGGGCACATAGCGCAGGGTCTTGGCGTAGCCGAGGATGCGCTGGCCGGGGTGGGTGGCCTTGACGCCGTCGATCGTGGCGTTGTTGATGCCGCGCTTGCGCAGCTGGGCGGTGATGGTGGCCACGGCCGTCTCGTTGATCTTCGCCTTCAGCTGCTCGGTGAGCAGGCTGCGGTCGGCCACCGGGGTGGAGGGCACATAGTGCAGGTGCCCGATGCCGGCCCCGGCACCTGCCGCGGCTGCCTCACCGGACGCGTCTCCGTCGCCGGACGACTGCGGACCGAGGCCTGCGGCCTCGCGAGATCCCCAGGCCTCCTCGCGCTGTCTGTCGTCCACCTGCGGGCCGTGACCGTAGGGGGCCATGCCGTGCTCGGAGGCGGTGACTGCGGTGACCAACCGGCCGGAGCTCGGTGCGCCGGGGGCGGTGGGGGCGTCCACCTCGACCTCGACGACGTCGCCGGGCTGGGCCACGGAGGACCCGGCCGGGGTGCCGGTGAGGATCACATCGCCGGCCTCGAGGGTCATCAACTGGGACAGGTCGGCCACCAGCTGTCCGAAGGGGAAGACGAGCCCCGCGGTGGTGTCCTCCTGGACGATCTCCCCGTTGACCCAGGTGCGGACCCGCAGGTGCTCCGGGTCGAGGCCGGCGGCCGGGATCACGTCCGGGCCGAGCGGGGTGTAGCCGTCACCGGATTTGTTCTTGACGTTGGAGCCCTTGTCCGCGTGCCGCAGGTCGTACAGGCCCCAGTCGTTGGCGGCCGTGATGCCGGAGACCTTGGACCAGCCGTCCTCCGGGCTCACACGGCGGCACGTCTCGCCGATGATGAGCGCGATCTCGCCCTCATAGGCCAGCAGCTCGGTGCCGGCGGGGCGCTCGATGCTGTCGCCCGTGGAGGCGATCGAGGTCCCGGCCTTGAGGAAGTAGCCCGGGAACTTCGGGCTGCGTCCCCGCTGGGCGATCCGCGAGGGGTAGTTCAGGTGCAGGGCGATGACCTTGCCGGGCCGGTGCTCCCCGGCCGTGAAGTCCACCGGTCCGGCGACCTGGTTCGGGTCGGAAGTCGTCTCTGCCATGCCGTCCTGCCTTCGTGGGTTGCGTGCTCCGGGCTCCCCCGGACGATGGACTCCGCGCGGAGGCGACGCCGCCGCCGGGTGATCCAGCTCTCTCTGCCAGCAATCGTATACGATTCAGCGTGATGCGCAACACCTCATCGGCGCCCCGGAGACATCGAAAGGTCGATGGAGACCGCAGCGCCCGGGATTCCGGGCGATCGGGGTCGTCCATCGACCTTTCGGTGGAACCTGTCAGTCCACAGGCAGCGGGCGCGGAGCGGGCTGCGCGCCGGCCATCGACTCGGTCATGTACTCGGCCACCACATCCTGGGAGATCGGCAGGTCCAGCACGAACACGCCGTCCGCGCCGCGGGACACCCAGTCGGCCAGGACGTCCAGGTCGGCCAGGCTGCGGGCCTTGATCCCCTCGGCTCCGAAGGCCTTCCCGACGGCGGCGAAGTCGACCTCGTCGATGAGCATGGCCTGGTCGTGGAGCCCCCGGGCGGCGTACTGGTGCAGCTCGGCACCGTAGGCGGCGTCGTTGAAGACCACCACCACGCCGGAACGCGCCTGGCTCAGGAAGCTCTCCAGGTCCGCCAGGGCCATGAGCCCGCCGCCGTCCCCCGTCACCAGCACTGTGGTCCGCTCCGGCCGGGCCGCCGCGGCCCCCACGGCGGCGGGGAATCCGAGGCCGATCGACTGGAAGGCGGTGCCGACGAACAGGTGTGAGCGCGGGTCCGGCACCGAGCACATCAGCGGGACCCAGCCGATGAAGTGCCCGCCGTCCTGCACGAAGGTCCGCTCGGCCGGCAGGATCTCCTCCAGCGCCAGGGCCATCGCGCGCGGGTCGAGCCGGCCGTCCGGGGCCAGCCCGGCCCGTCCTTCATTCCCGACGTCGCCGTCCCACCCGTCCTGCTCAGCCTTTCCGGTTTCCAGGCGCGGGGCCGGCGGGATCGGCTGGAGGGCTCGCCAGCCGCCGTCGGGCCGTCCGTTGCCCGCCGGAGTCTCGGCGAGGTGTCCGGCGAGCGCCCGCAGGACGGTGCCGGTGTCCGCGGCGAGGAAGTGTTCGGTGCGCTCGTGCCGCCGGGTCGGGTCGAGGTCCACCTGCAGCACGGTGGCCTCGGCGCCGTACACGGTGCCGTAGCGCATCTGGAAGGGGTTCATCCCGGCCCCGAGCACCAGCACCACATCGGCCTGGCGCATGATCTCCACCCGCTCCAGCCGGCCGAAGCCGCCGGCGATGCCCAGATCGCCCTCGGGGCCGGCCACGTTGCGCGCCATCACGGAGTTCGCCAGCAGGGCGCCCAGCCGGTCGGCGACGTCGCGCAGGGCCTGCGGGGCCCCCGGGGAGTCGACCACCCCGCGGCCGGCGACCAGCAGCGGGCGCTCGGCCCCGCGCAGGGCGGACAGCAGGGGCGCCAGCTCCTCCTCGCTCGGGGCCGCCGAGGCCACCGGCGTCTCGGCACGGTCGCCGGACCCGGTGTCGATCTCGCTGCTGGACGCGGTGCCGGGTGCGGCCTCGACCGGCGTCTCCACCAGGTCATAGGGGATCGCGACGACGACCGGTCGGCGATCGCGGGCGGCCGCGGCATAGGCGCGGCGCACCTCGCCACCCGGGTCCCGCTGGTCCAGGCGGACGGTCTCGACGCCGGCCGCCGCGGCCATGGCGGTCTGGTCCACGTCGAAGGCTCGGGCCCCGGTGCTCGGGGCGTCCCCGACGATCAGCACGAGCGGGATGCGGGCCATGGCGGCCTCGGCGAGCGCGGTCATCGTGTTGGTGAAGCCCGCGCCGTAGGTGGTGGTCGCGGTGCCGACTCGGCCCGAGGCCCGGTGGTAGGCATCGGCGGCGGCGACCGCACCGGCCTCGTGCCGGACGGTCACCAGCGGGAACCCGGTGCTGGTCAGCTCGCTGATCAGGTGCGCGTTGCCGTTGCCCATCAGGCCGAAGAGCACCTCGGCGTTCTCGCGAACCGCTCCGGCCACGGCCTGGGGCACCGTGGCGCGGGCGGACTGATGGGCAGACGCGGCGGTCATTGATGTCGATGACATCGAGGGCGCCGATGCCTCGCTGGCGGTGGGCACGGGGGTCACGGTGGGGGTGGCGGTCATGGCGGTGGCTCCTCGGCGATGGGCGGTCAGGTCCTGCCGAGAAGTGTGGACGCCGGACGGGCACTACGCAATCCACTCAGGATTCACTGGTCACGCTGTGCACATTGACCGCACTGCCCTGATGATCACTGAACAGACTGCCTAGCCCGCCGAGGGTGGGTGGTCCGTGCCCGCCACCGCGTGCAGCAGCGGCAGGGTGCGGGACTGGATGTGGGTGCGCAGGGCCAGGGAGGACGAGGTGCGGGCCACGCCGGCCAGCTGGGAGATCCGGTCCAGCACGTCCTGCAGGTCCTGGCCGTTGCGGGCGACTACGCGCAGGTGCAGGTCGTGGTCCCCGGTGACCGTGTAGAGGTCGGTGACCTCAGGGATGGCCTCGAGGATCGCCTCCGTCACCGGCCCGTGGCCCACGTTCTGGATGATGTCCACGAAGCAGAAGGCCACGAGGTCGTAGCCGAAGCCGGCCGGGTCCACCTGTGGGACGATCGCCGAGACCACGCCCCGCGCCTGGAGCCGGGCCAGCCGGCTGGTCACGGTGCCCCGGGCGACGCCCAGCCGCCGAGCGCACTCCAGGATGGGCAGCTGTGGCTCATCCGTCAGCAACTGGATGAGCCGGGCGTCGAGGGCGTCGGGTTGCATGGCCCCATCATCGCACCGGCCGATCCACCGCGGTGGCGGGCCGCCGTCGCCCGGCAGACCGGGCCGCGGCGCCGGAGGCGTCAGTCGCCCGGGGACAGCCTACCGCGCAGCCGCTCCCGCATGGCCTCACTGGCCGCGTTCAGCCCCACCACCTCCACGGTCTTGCCGTAGCGCTCGTACTTCTCCGTGATGGCATCCAGGCTGGCGATGGTCGAGACGTCCCACAGGTGGGAGCGGGACAGGTCGATGACCACCCGCCCTGGGTCCTCCAGATAGTCGAACTGGGTGTAGAGGTCGTTCGAGGAGGCCCAGAACAACTCGCCGTCCACCCGGTAGGTGACCGAGCCGGCGTCGTGCTCCTGGACGGTGCGGCGCACCGTGACGAAGTGGGCCACCCGGCGGGCGAAGAGCACCATGGCGGTCAGGACGCCGAGCCCCACGCCGATGGCCAGGTTGGAGGTGGCGACCGTGGCGGCGACCGTGACCAGCATGACCGCGGTCTCCGACTTCGGCATGGCCTTCAGGGTGGCCGGCCGGATGGAGTGCCACTCGAAGGTGGCCCAGGAGACGAAGACCATCACGGCGACCAGGGCCGCCATCGGCACCATCCCCACGAGGTCCCCGAGCGCCACCGCGAGCACCATCAGCATGACGCCGGCGGTGAGGGTGGACAGGCGGGTGCGGGCGCCGGAGGCCTTCACGTTGATCATGGTCTGGCCGATCATGGCGCAGCCGCCCATGCCGCCGAAGAATCCGGCGACGATGTTGGCCCCGCCCTGCCCCAGGGACTCCCGGGTCTTGGAGGAGCGGGTGTCCGTGATGTCATCCACCAGCTTGGCGGTCATCAGCGACTCCAGCAGGCCGACCACCGCCATGGCCAGCGCATACGGGGCGATGACTTGGAGAGTCTCCAGGGTGAAGGGGACGTCCGGGATGAGGAAGACCGGCAGGGCGTCCGGCAGCTCGCCCTTGTCCCCCACCGTGGGGACGGACAGCTGCACGGCGAGGGCCAGCAGCGTGACCACCACGATCGAGACCAGCGGGGCGGGCACGGCCGTGGTCAGCCGCGGGAACAGGAAGATGATGGCCAGTCCGATCGCGACCAGGACGTAGACCGGCCACGGCACCCCGATCAGGTCGGGCAGCTGGGCGATGAAGATGAGGATCGCCAGCGCGTTGACGAAGCCGGTCATCACCGAGCGCGGGATGAAGCGCATCAGCTTGGCGACGCCGAGCAGGCCCAGCACCAGCTGGAACACCCCGGCCAGGATGACGGTCGCGAACAGGTACTGCACGCCGTGGCTGGCCACCACGGGGGCCACCACGAGGGCGGTGGCGGCCGTGGCCGCGGAGATCATGGCCGGCCGCCCACCCAGGAAGGCGATCACGATGGCCATCACGGACGCCGCGTAGAGCCCCACCTTGGGGTCGACGCCGGCGATCAGCGAGAACGCGATGGCCTCGGGGATCAGGGCCAGGGCCACCACCAGGCCGCCGAGCAGCTCCGTCTTCAGCCAGCGCGGCCGGCGCAGCGTGCGCCACACCGACTGCCGTTCCTCGGGGCTCGCGCCGTCCTGGCTCAGGGCCAGGTTCTGGGCCACCTCGGGGTGGTTCGGGGCACGCTCAGGCGAGGGGGCGGCGTCGGGCATGGCGGGATCTCCATCGGTGCGGGGGTGACGAGGCCAGCCTAGCCGCGGCCGGATTCCGGCACTTCCTACACTGGGAGGATGAGCAACGAGCCGGAACGCGCCTCCCAGCCCACCGTCAACCCCGAGACCGGGCTGCCCACCTCGGCCCCGCAGGCCGGGTGGCCCGAGCCGGTGGACACCGGCCCCCTGCAGGTCAGCTACCGCATCCGCGTCAATGCCCCGGCCTCCGAGCTGTACCCGATCCTGGCCAACCCGCACCGGCACCACGAGGTGGACGGTTCCGCCACGGTCCAGTACGCGAAGTCCGGGCCGGACCTGGTGCGCGTCGGGGACGAGTTCTCGGTGGCCATGAAGATGTTCGGCGTCCCCTACACCATGACGCTCGTGGTGACGGCGGCGGACGAGGACGAGGTCGTGGAGTGGAAGCACCCGGGCGGGCACCGGTGGCGGTGGCGCTTCGAGGACCAGGGGGACGGCAGCACCGTGGTCACCGAGACCTTCGACTACTCCTGGACCCGGCACGTGGTGGCCCGCGGCTACGAGCTGACCCGCCGCCCGCAGGACAACGCCAACGGCATCCGCGCCTCCCTCACCCGCCTGGCCGGGCGGTACCTCTAGGCACCCGGGGCCGGATTGCCAGCGGTTTCCCAGCCGCAGCCGAGTGCCCGAACAGGTCCGGCCCCTACCGTGGAGAGCACCTCATCAAGGTGCGAGTGATGATGAAGGACAGGGCCCCGGGCCCGGCTTGATGCGTCCCCCCTCACGCAGCCGGATCACCCGGGGCCCGCCCCTGTCCCGGACCGGTCCGGTCCCGGGCTGGGACCTATGAGGCGGAGTAGTCCAGGACCACCCGGCCCTCGATCTTGGCGTGGTGCATCTCGTCCAGGATGGCATTGATGTCCTCGATCGGGCGCTTGGAATAGGTCGGCCGGATCTTCCCGGCGGCGTAGAACTCGAGCGCCTCCACCATGTCCTGGCGGGTACCGACGATCGAGCCGCGGATCGTCAGCCCCTTGAGCACGATGTCGAAGATCGGGGCGGGGAAGTCGCCCGGGGGCAGCCCGTTGAAGACGATGGTCCCGCCGCGCCGCGTCATGGCGATGGCCTGCCCAAAGGCCTTCGGGTGGACGGCCGTGACCAGCACGCCGTGCGCCCCGCCGATCTTCTCCTGGATCTCCACCGAGGGCTCGGCGACATTGGCGTTGACCACGATCTCAGCACCGTGCCTCTGGGCCAGGGCCAGCTTGTCATCCGCCACGTCCACGGCCACCACGCGCATGCCCATGGCCACCGCGTACTGGACCGCGATGTGGCCCAGGCCGCCGATCCCGGAGATGACGACCCACTGGCCGGGCCGCACCTCGGTCCGCTTCAGGCCCTTGTAGACGGTGACCCCGGCGCAGAGCACGGGGCCCACCTCATAGGGATCGGACCCCTCGGGGATGATCGGGGCGTGCTTGGCGTCCACCAGCATGTACTCGCCGAAGGAGCCGTCCGTGGAGTAACCGCCGTTCTGCTGGTTCTCGCACAGGGTCTCCCAGCCGGTGCGGCAGTGCTCGCACGTCCCACAGGCGCTCCAGAGCCAGGCGTTGCCGACCATCTGGCCGATGCTGAGCTCGGTGACGCCCTCGCCGAGCTTCTCGACCACACCGACCCCCTCGTGGCCGGGGATGAACGGCGGGGAGGGCTTGACGGGCCAGTCGCCCGTGGCCGCGTGCAGGTCCGTGTGGCACACCCCCGAGGAGATCAGCTTGACCAGGGCCTGGCCCGGACCCGGCTCGGGGATGGGGACCTGCTTGACGGCCAGGTCCTGGTTGAAGTTCTCGACGACTGCGGCCTTCATGGTGCTCATGGTTACTCCTGGGTCGTGTACTCGTGGATGGTGCTGTGGTGTTGTGGTGTTCGGTGTGGGCGCGCTCAGCCCGCCGGTGACCCGCGGCGCCTCGTGGGCGCGCGGGGCCCGGGTCATGGGTGGAGGGGGTGTTGGAGCGGGGTGGCGGGCCCGGGTCTAGAAGAAGCCGAGCTTGTTCTCCGAGTAGGAGACCAACAGGTTCTTGGTCTGCTGGTAGTGGTCGAGCATCATCTTGTGGTTCTCGCGTCCGATGCCCGAGGACTTGTAGCCGCCGAAGGCCGCGTGGGCCGGGTAGGCGTGGTAGTTGTTCACCCAGACGCGGCCGGCCTGGATGGTGCGGCCGGCCCGGTAGGCGGTGGTGCCATTGCGGGACCAGACGCCGGCGCCGAGACCGTAGAGGGTGTCGTTGGCGATGGTCATGGCGTCGTCGAAGTCCTTGAACGTGGCCACCGAGACCACGGGTCCGAAGATCTCCTCCTGGAAGACGCGCATGGAGTTGTTGCCCCGGAAGATCGTCGGCTGGACGTAGTAGCCCCCGGCCAGGTCCCCGTCCAGGTGGGCCTGCTCGCCGCCGAGCAGCACCTCGGCCCCCTCCTGGCGGCCGATGTCCAGGTAGGACTTGATCTTCTCGAGCTGGTCGTTGGAGGCCTGGGCGCCCATCTGGGTGTCGGTGTCCAGCGGGTTGCCCTGGACGATGGCGCGGGTGCGCTCCACCACGGCCTCGAGGAAGGGATCCGCGATGGACTCCTGGACGAGGGCGCGAGAGGGACAGGTGCACACCTCGCCCTGGTTGAGGGCGAACATGGTGAAGCCCTCCTGTGTCTTGTCCCAGTACGCGTCATCGGCGGACATGACGTCCTCGAAGAAGATGTTCGGTGACTTGCCTCCCAGCTCGAGCGTGACGGGGATGAGGTTCTCCGAGGCATACTGCATGATCAGCCGGCCGGTGGTGGTCTCACCGGTGAAGGCGATCTTGCGGATGCGCTTGTTGGAGGCCAGCGGCTTGCCCGCCTCCAGGCCGAAGCCGTTGACGATGTTCAGCACGCCAGCCGGCAGCAGGTCCCCGATCAGCTCGGCCAGCACCAGGATGGACGCCGGGGTCTGTTCGGCGGGCTTGAGCACCACGGCATTGCCGGCCGCCAGCGCCGGGGCCAGCTTCCACGTGGCCATCAGGATCGGGAAGTTCCACGGGATGATCTGCCCCACCACCCCGAGGGGCTCGTGGTAGTGGTAGGCCACCGTGTCCTTGTCGATCTGGGACAGGGACCCCTCCTGGGCCCGGATGGTGCCGGCGAAGTAGCGGAAGTGGTCGATTGCCAGCGGGATGTCCGCGTTGAGCGTCTCGCGGACGGCCTTGCCGTTGTCCCACGTCTCGGCCACCGCGAGCATCTCGAGGTTGGCCTCCATGCGGTCGGCGATCTTGTTGAGGATCACGGCCCGCTCCGCCGGGGTGGTCCTGCCCCAGGCCGGCGCCGCGGCGTGGGCGGCGTCCAGGGCGGCCTCGATGTCCTCCGGCGTGCCGCGTCCGACCTCCGTGAAGGTCTTGCCGGTGACCGGGGACGGGTTCTCGAAGTACTGGCCCTTCACGGGCGCTACCCACTCGCCGCCGATGTAGTGCTCGTAGCGGGATTTGAAGGACACCTTCGATCCGTCGGTTCCGGGGTTCGCGTAGATGGTCATGTCAGCTCCTGGATGGCGGGGATGGTTGGACTGCTGACTGTGAGGCTACTCACACTCAGGTTGCATCAACGTTGCATCCCCGGCACGGCCTCCCCGAGCCGGGACCTCGCTAGGCCCCCTCGGCCTGCAGCCGCTCCACGGCGCTGACGGCCAGGGACCGGCGCGGGGAATCGGCCGGCAGCAGCTGCAGCGCCGTCATCCACACGTCCAGGTCGCTGGCCGCCTCCGGGCGCCCGGCGTAGGACCAGAGGTCCTCGATCCCGGCGTTCCCCAGCACGGACTCCCGCAGGTCCGCCTCCAGCTGCCGGCGGATCTCGGTGATGCCCGGGGACGCCGAGCGCGGCAGCACCGGCCCGGCCGCATGGGACAGGGCCACCCCCACCTCGCCGCGGCGCAGGGCATCCCGCGCCAGCACGGCATCCGTGGCCAGGGCGCCGTCCAGCCGGTAGGGACGGGACCGGATGGACACCGAGGGCAGGCTCACGGCGAGGAAGCGGCGCAGCCGGTGCATCTCCGCCCGCAGCGTGGTCCCGGCCTGATGGCCGTAGAGCAGCTCCTCCAGCTCCGCGCCGTCGAGGCCCGGGCCGTGCCAGTCCAGCAGGGTCAGGATCTCGGCATGCTTGCCGGAGGCCTCGCACCAGGCGCCGCCGGGGCCGGCGACCCGAGGGGGCAGCCCGCCGGTGACGCGTACGAGAACCTCCCGGCCGGCGTCGGGCCCCGACGCGGACGGCTTCACCGAGGCTGGCACCGCAGGGGCGGGCACTGCGGGGGCGGGGAGCGCGTGGTCCCGCCAGGCCGAGTGCACCGCCTCGGCCGCGGCGCTCAGCAGCGGCAGCGCCAGGGGCGAGATGGCCTCGTCCCCGCCGGTCAGGTCGATGACGCCGACGATCCTGCCGTCCGCCGGGTCCCGCAACGGCACTGCCGAGCAGCTCCACGGGTGCACCACGGGATGGAAGTGCTCGGCCCGGCTGACCTGCACGGGCCGGCCGGAGTACAGGGCCACCCCCGGCGCGGAGGTTCCCATGGAGGCCTCGGACCAGTCCGCCCCGGGGACGAACCCCATGGCCTCGGCGCGGCGGCGGGCCACGGGATCCCCCTCGACCCACAGCAGCTGGCCCTCGGCGTTGCCCAGCGCCACGATCAGGCCCGCATCCTGTGCGGGGTCCACCAGGAGCCGGCGGATGATCGGCAGCACCGGGGACAAGGGATGCCCCTGCCGCACGTCCCGCAGGGCGTCATCGCTGACGACCCGGGGCTCCCGACGCCCGGCCGGACCGCCCAGGGTCACCCAGGACCGGCGCCACGAATCCGCGACCTCCCCCCGGAGCTGGCCCAGCCCCCGGCCCGGGGACCTCGCCAGTGCGGCCAACTCACCATGGGCCCGCTCGACCGCCAGCTGGTAGGCGGGACCAGACAGGGGCAAGGTCATGCGACGTCCATCAGCCGTGATCGGATCAGGAAGCGCTTGCCTTCGGGTGCCTCCACGGAGAAACCCGAGCCGCGGCCGTCGACCACGTCCAGGGTCAGGTGGGTGTGCTTCCAGTACTCGAACTGCTCACGGCTCATCCAGAACGGCAGTTCCGTGCCGTCGGGCAGGTCGAACGTTCCCAGCAGGACGTCGGCTCCCCCGGTCTTGAAGTCGCCGTCCGGGAAGCACATGGGCGAGGACCCGTCGCAGCAGCCGCCGGACTGGTGGAACATCAACGGTCCGTGGACCTGCTGGAGCGAGCCGATCAAGTCGAGCGCAGCCTGGGTCATGCCGACGCGGGACACGGTCTCGCCGTCGACTTCGGGCCGGGCGTCCAGCACCGAGCGTGCATCGGGCATGCCGGCGGCACGCTCCGTGCCGACTCCCTCGGTCACTGCGATGCGGGTGGATTCCGTGGACGGGAATGTCATGGCAACGTCTCCTGGCTGTGGCGGTGCACCCACGGTATCCCTAACTGTGGCCCACGTCACCACCGGCGACATGGCAGCCAGCCGCCAGCAGCGTGGTGCCGAACCCGATGGCGGAGACACCTGCCCGGGAGGCCACCAGCTCCGTGGTGATCGCCGACCTCATCGAGGAGTACTCCAAACACCTCCGCCATGCGGACCTGATCCGCAAGGCCGTGGACGGGCAGGTCGGCTTGGACCCGCCGTACCCGGACGCCGGCTGAAAACACCGGCGGCCGCCCCGACTAGGGGGCGGCCGCCGTCGTGTCATCCGATTCCGCGCATCGGCCCGCGGCTATGACGCCGATTCTGCGTGGAATCGGAGGAGGCCGCGGATCCGGACCGTCTCGGTCCGGCGCAGCGGCTCAGTAGGCCCTGACGCGCTGGTCCACGATCAGGTGGATCAGGGCGAAGACCCCGTCCTCGTCGATGGCCCGGGTGGCGGCCTCCACCGCGGCCGGGACATCGGCGTCCAGCTCCACGCGCACACCGAAACCGCCGAACGCCTCGGCCATCTTCGCGAAGTCGGGGTTCTTCAGCTGCGTGCCGGAGACCCGGTCCGGGTAGTCACGCTCCTGGTGGGTGCGGATGGTGCCGTACTCCTGGTTGTCCATGACGACCACGAGCGGGGTGGCACCGTACTGGGCGGCGGTGGCCAGCTCCTGCCCGTTCATCAGGAACTCGCCGTCACCGGCGATGGTCACCACGCGGCGCCCGGGGTAGTTCAGGGACGCGGCCACGGCCGAGGGCACCGAGTAGCCCATGGAGCCGTTGCGGGCCGAGACCATGGAGGCGTAGGAGTTGGTGGGGAAATAGCGGTGCGCCCAGTTGGTGTGCTCCCCGGCGCCCAGGGTGATGAGGGAGTCCTCGGGCAGCGACTGCACCAGGTTGGCCATCAGGGTGTCCATGCGGGCCTGGCCCTCGGACGGCTCGGCCGGCGGCAGTGCGGCGAACTTCTCCTGCTCGCCGCGCATGCGGGACGTCCATTCCTTCCAGGTGTCCTTCACGGCGAGGTCCATGCGGACCAGGTCCCGCACAAAGACGTCCGGCTTGGCCACGATCTGGTGGGAGACGGGCCCGGAACGGCCGCGCAGCGAGGGGTCGATGGTGACCAGGAAGTTGTTCTTGTCCCAGTTCTGGCGGATGGTGAAGCCGTCCGTCACCACGTCGCCGGGCACGGTGCCCACGAAGACGATGAGGTCGGTCTCCTCCAGCAGGTCGTAGGTCGGCTTCGGACGGCCGTAGCCGATCGGACCCACATAGGAGGGGGAGGTGAACGGCACGGTGCCCTCGGTGCGCCACTCGGCGGCGGCCGGGATGTTGTGCTCCTCGAGCCAGGCGGTCAGCGCCTCGGCGCCCTCATGGGTCCAGTCGTTGCCGCCGGTGATGAACAGGGGCTTGTCCGAATCCTGCAGTGCCTCGTTGAGGGCCTTCCAGTCCTCCACGGTCATCCCGCCGGTGGCCACCGGGATGTTCGGGTGCAGGGTGGGGTCGATCTGCTCCTTGATGATGTCCTCGTGCAGACCCACGATCACCGGGCCGGGGCGGCCGGAGGTGGCCGCGAACATGGCCTCGGCCACGATCTCGGAGGCCCGCTCGGCGTGGTCCAGGATCATGACGCGCTTGGCCCCGGAATCGAACCAGGCCTGCGGCTCGAACTCCTGGAAGGCCTCCTTGCCGCGGTGCTCGAAGGGGATGAGTCCCACGAACAGCACCATGGCGGTGGAGTCCTGCCACGCGGTGTGCAGCCCCACATGGGCGTTGGCGGCACCGGGGCCCCGGGTCACCATGGCGATGCCGGGGACGGAGTTCATCTTCCCGTCCGCCTCGGCCATGTAGGCGGCGCCGCCCTCGTGGCGGCAGATGACGTTCTCAATCGGAGAATGGTGCAGGCCATCCAGGACATCGAGGTAGCTCTCGCCCGGGACGGAGTAGATCCGCTTGACCCCGTGGGCCTCGAGGGTGTCGACGATGACGTGTCCGGCCGACTTCGTTGTGGCCGTGGACTGTTCAGTGCTCATTCAGGGCTCCTTGGACTGTGTGCGGTTCCGGCCCTGCCGATCCCGCAGCCCGGGATGGTCCTCGGGCGGCGCGCTGGGCGAACTTCATACAAATTACCCCAGCCCGGGTGCCCGCCCCCGCGCTGTGGCAGCATGTGTCGTCCCCACCGGAACCCCTCGTCCGCGCCGTGCCCACGTGGCCGGTTCCTGAACACCACGTGGTTCGGCCCGATCCGCTGACGTGAACCTCCAACGCGACGTACAGTGCTGTCACCGCCTGCGGCCTCCATCCCCGGAGGCTCGTCAGGAGCAAAGGAGTCAATGCACCATGTTCTCTGCCATCACCACCGCACGCCTGGCCCAGGCGGCCACGCTCGCCAACACGGCGCCCGGCTTCCGGGGCGGCCGTCAGCTGCCGGATCGGCTCGACGGGCCGGCCGGACTCCCCTCACCGCTGCCCTCGATCCTGCCCGACTGGGGGTTCGAGGATGATCCGTCCAGCGCCACCCTGCGCTCCGTCCGCAAGCTGCGGGCCGTCGTCGCCGGTATCTGGCAGGACGCCGCGGCGCAGGATGCTGACGCCGCGCTCGAGGGGATCAACTCCCTGATCGGGGCGGCCGGGGCCGTCCGGGCGATCCTGCCCGCCGACTCCACCGTCCGATCCCCCGCCGTGCTGGTCGCGGGGCAGGACGGTGATGCCCCGGACAAGTCCCTGTCCACGGCGATCGCCCTGGCCCTCACCGATGTGGCGCTGGCCGGGGAGCTGAGCCGGCTCCGGACGTGCTCCGGGGAGGACTGCTCCAACGCCTTCGTGGACCTGACCCGCAACCGCTCCAAGCAGTTCTGCGACGAGGCCAACTGCGCCAACCGCGCCCACGTGAAGGCCTACCGGGCCCGGCGCGCGGCGGAGGCTGCGCCGGGGGCCGCACCCGGCGCCGCACCAAGGGCTGCAGAGGAGGCAGACCAGCCCGCCAAGCCGAGCGGCAAGCCGGGCAAGAAGAACGGCAAGCCAGGCAAGAAGAAGGCTAAGAAGAAGTAGGTCCGCCGGATTCCCCGGCAGCCCCACGGCCGGACTCCTCGCGCTTGCGCTGGGCCTCGGCCTTGCGCTTCGCCACCGCCTGACGGTGCAGTTCCTCGGAGGAGCGGTGCACGCCCGAGCCCTGGGAGAGGTGTTCCGGGTTGTCCTTGGCGGCCAGCTGCAGCATCGCCACCACCACCAGGGACACCATGAAGAACACGCCGAAGGCGATCAGCCCCAGGTCGAACCGGACGGGGTTGTCAGTGCCGCCGGAGGACGCCATGGTGGCCACGGCGCCGCCGATCAGGGCCAGCGCGAAGGAGAACCAGAGCGGTCCCTTGATCGACTGCAGGAAGCCGGGCTTGCCTTCGCGGCTCTCCTTCGGGGCACCGCTGGGGCGCTGGTCCTCGGGCTGGGGGCCGGTCTGGGGCGTGCTCACGTACTGGTCTCCTGGTCTGCTGCGGTCCGGTGCGCGGGCCGGCGGGCCACGGCGCACCCCACCATTCTACGGCGTGTAGAGAACGGGTCGGTCCGGGGCCGGAGGGCTACTTCCGCGGCGCCCGCGGCTCCGCCTGCGCACGGGCAGCCGGGCCGGCGTCGTGCCGGAACCCGAAGCCGGAGATGGCCAGCACCACGGCGATGACGATGGCCCCGCCGCCCACGATGCCGAGCAGCCCGTGGGCGTCCAGGTGCAGGAACAGCAGGAGCCCGACGCCGGACAGGGCGCCCACCAGCCCCGTGTACAGCTGGTCCCGGGCCGGGACGAATTCCTTGCGGTGCCGCGCCCAGGCGACCAGCTCGGCGACCCCGGAGCCGATCAGCGCCACGCCGGCGATGATCCCGGCCACGAACACGGATCCGGCGAACAGCAGGGCGATGGCCCCGAGCATGAAGAGGGCCGCGGCGATCGAGAGCGGTCCGCGCATCTGCTCTGGCACCGGCTCGCGGCGCAGGTACTCCCACAGCCCAGAGCCGGAGAACACGAAGTAGGCGGCCAGCCCGTACTTCAGCACGCCCAGTCCCGGCTCCTGCAGGAACACGGTGGTCAGGCCGAAGATGACGGCAATGAGCGCGCGGATCAGGATGGGCTTCCACATGATCGCGGCGGTTTCGACGGGGGCTTTTGCGGCAGGCACCCGGCCATTCTAGGCCTCGGCCACCTCCGTCCAGTGCCCAGGGACCTCACGCGTGCGAACCGTCATGCGAATATCCGGTGTGTCTGCTCTCCAGGGCAGCGACACACCGGATATACGCATGACGCATGGCAGCCTCGGGCGGCACCGTCAGACATCGCCGTCAGGCATCGCCGACGCGCATCCACGCGTCCGAGCGCGCCCGCAGTCCCAGCGTGACCGCGCGGGCGCCCAGGAAGACCCCCGCGAAACCGGCCCACAGCAGCGCCAGCTGCGCGCCGGCGTCGGGCGCCTGACCGGTCCCGGCCCCCGTGGCGAGCCAGACCAGCCCGGCCAGGGCCGGCAGGTACACCGCCAGGTTCACGACGCCGGCCAGGGCCAGATAGCGGGCATCGCCGGCTCCGATGAGCACGCCGTCCAGGACGAACACATACCCCCCGACCGGCTGCGAGGCCGCCAGCACCAGCAGCCCGGCGGTGGCGGCGGCCTGGACGGCGGGGTCCGGGGTGAAGAGCGGGGGCAGCACCCAGGCCAGCACCGCGAGCAGGGCCCCGGTGATGACCCCGAACCAGAGCGACCAGCGGATCATGGTGCCCGTCAGGGCGCGGGCCTCCTCGCGGCGCCCCGCCCCGAGCTCGCGGCCGATCAGGGCCTGGGCGGCGATCGCCAGGGCGTCGAGCGCGAAGGCCAGGGTGGAGTAGACGGTGAAGACGAGCTGGTGCGCGGCGAGGGTGGCCACGCCCAGGCCGGTGGCCGCCATGACGGTGACGAGGATGGCGGCGCGCAGGCTGGCGGTGCGCAGCAGCAGCCAGGAGCCCACCTGGGCGGTGGCGCGCATGCCGGCGGCCGAGGGCGCCAGGTGGGTGCCGGCCGTTCGGAAGCGCGGGTAGAGGACGGCCAGGTAGACGGCGAGCATCCCCCACTGGACGATCGAGGTGCCCAGCGCGGCACCGGCCACACCGAGGCCCGCCCCGTAGACCAGGACGAAGTTCAGGGCGATGTTCAGCCCGAAGCCCGCACCGGCCACCACCAGCGGCGTCTTCGTGTCCAGCAGGCCACGCAGGATGCCGGTGGCCGCCAGCACCCCCAGCATGGCCGGGATGCCGGGCATGGACCACTGCAGGTAGGCCACCCCGTTGGCCAGCACCGCCCCCTCGGCCCCGATCAGTCCGGCCAGCCACGGGGCGCCGATCCAGCCGGCCACCCCCAGGACCGCACCGAGCAGCAGGGCCAGCCACACGCCGTCGCGCCCCCGGTCCATCGCAGCACCCAGGTTGCCGGCGCCGAGGAACCGGGACACGGCCGGGGTGGTGGAATAGGCCAGGAAGATCATCAGGCCGGTCACGGTGTGCAGGATGGTGGTTCCGACGCCGACGCCGGCCAGTTCCGTCACGCCCAGGTGGCCGATGATCGCGGTGTCGGCGAGCAGGAACAGCGGTTCGGCCAGCAGCGCGCCGAAGGCGGGCACCGCGAGCGCCAGGATCTGGCGGGAGACCGGGCGGGTGTCCCGGGGGGAAACGGTCACATCCCCTCGGACAGCAGCGGCAGCACGGTGTAGGCCACCACGATCGAGACGAGGTTGTTGAACACGTGCAGGATGGTCGCGTAGGCCAGTGATCTACCGGTCAGCACGTAGGCCACGGTGATGGCGGCGGCCAGCGTCAGGTAGGGGATGATCTGGACCGGGTCGAAGTTGAAGCCGGTGCTGATGAAGTGGATCGAGGCGAACAGCACCATGGAGATCCCCACGCACACCCACACGTTGATCCAGCGGGAGAGCTTGCCGATCATCAGGTGGCGGAAGATGTACTCCTCCACGAACGGGGCCATGAACACCGTCACCAGCACCATGGGCAGGAAGGACACCTCGGTGGTCATCTCCTCGATCGCCACCTGGTTGGCGCTCTTGATGTCCCCGCCGGCGGACATCACCACCGCCGCGTTGACCAGGATGCAGGCGAACCAGATCACCGGGATGAGACCGATCTTGAGCCAGCCGTACCGCTTGAAGGTGCGCAGGGAGTCCACGAAGGGCCGCCAGCAGGCGATCAGGGCCAGCACGGTGAGGACCGAGTAGGAGACCAGGTTGATCGCGAAGGTGAAGGAGCCCTGATTCAGGGTGCCGTCCGCCTGCGTGAACTGCTCGCGGAAGCCGGGGATCAGGGTGACCAGCACGGCCCCGCCGAGGATGAAGATCAGGACGTAGGCCAGCACGGTGACCAGGTCCATCCAGGTCGGCTTGCCGGGGTCCAGGACGATCCGGTCCTGGGGCCGGCGGCCGGGCCAGCCCGCGGGGATGGCCTGCCGGGTACCGGGCTGGGGGTACGGCTGACGGGGCGCCTGCCTCGGTTCCTGGGTCATGTGCCCATGCTATCGGCGCGGACGGAGGTGACAGCCCGTCGGGAGCGCCGCCGTGAGGAGCGGCCCCGTCAGGAACTGCCGCGGGTGAAGATGGCGGCGCGGACGTCGTCGCCCTCCTCCAGGCCGGCGCCGAGTGCCGAGCCGATCGTCGCCAGGCCGCCGACGAACCAGGCCAGCTTCAGGTATTCGGTGAACTGGGCCGGCTCCCCGGTGACGGAGCCGAAGACCTCTGGGTCCACGAGCAGCAGGGACCCGGCCAGGGCGGCGAGGAACAGGGCCACGTGGAGGACGCTCACGCCGATCACCACGGAGACCACGGTGGCCAGGTTGAACACCATGGACTGCTCGCGTTCGCCCCGCCGCCGGGGCTTCTCCCAGAGCTTGGCGCCGACCACGAGGGCCACCGTCACGGAGACGATCGCCACCACCGCCACGAGCGCCATCTGCAGGCCGTTGTACTCCGCCGAGAGCAACCACAGGTCCGTGGTGATCAGGGTCAGGGCCCCGGTCGCCAGCGCCGCGGACAGGGAGCGGGACAGGGAGGCCGCCAGCGTCCACGGACGGTTGGCGCGGATGGTGGCCAGCAGCAGGCGCAGGTTGGACGTGGCCACGCGCCAGCCGTACGTCACCTCGTTCTCCCCGCCGCGCTCCTCCACGTCCGTGGCCAGCTGGCGGGCGGCGTGGACGGCCCCGCGCAGGTGGGCCGCGGGGGGCTGGGCGTCGTCCGGGTCCAGGCCGAGGATCCCGGCGACGGCGGCCACGACCGCCTGCCGGGGGCTCGTGCCCGCGAGCTCGAGGGAGACCACGGCGGACGAGTGCGCCGGCGAGACCTGCCTGGTCAGCGTGTGCTTGCCCTGGCGCAGCGGTTCCCCGCAGAGCCCGACGGCCAGATCCCAGCCCTCGTCCAGCATCCGGTCACGGGTGTACTCGAGCAGGTCCAGCGACTCGTCCTCCTCGGCCTCGCCGAGCTCCTCCCGGACGACCTCCACCTCCCAGGAGAGCCCCGGGTAGGCGGCGCCCAGCTCGGCCGTCAACCGGGACGCGAGGTCCGCCGGGGGCGGCTCGCCCGGCACGTCCGGCACGTCGGGCCCTGCCGTCACGTCCGGCCCTGCCGGCACGTCCCCGGCCAGCAGGACGCCCAGACGGACGACTACCGCGGGGCCCGCCGGGCCGGGGACCGCGCCCGTCACCGCCCGGAGGGCCCGGGACGCTGCTGCCCAGGGTCCACCTGCGGCACGGCGCCGGACACCACGGGCACGGCGCCCGTGGCCTCGCCGACCGGGGTGTCACCGACCGTGGGCTCGCCGAGCACCGGGATCGCCCCGGTGCCCACGGACACGGCGGCCTCCTCGGCGTCCAGGTCCACCCCCTGGGTGAACTGGGACATGTACAGCCGGTAGTAGGCGCCCTCGGCGGCCAGCAGCTGCTCGTGCGAACCCTGCTCCACGATGTCCCCGTGCTCCATCACCAGGATCACGTCGGCGTCCCGGATGGTGGAGAGCCGGTGCGCGATGACGAACGAGGTCCGGTCCGTGCGCAGCGCCGCCATGGCCTCCTGGACGAGCACCTCGGTGCGGGTGTCCACGGAGGAGGTGGCCTCGTCCAGGATCAGCAGGGCGGGGTCCGCGAGGAAGGCCCGGGCGATGGTGATGAGCTGGCGCTCACCGGCGGAGATGTTGGCCCCCTCCGCCTCGATGACCGTGTCGTAGCCGTCCGGCAGGGTGTGCACGAACCGGTCCACGAAGGTCGCCGTGGCCGCGGCCACGACCTCCTCGTCCGTGGCGTCCAGCCGCCCGTAGCGGATGTTCTCCCGGATGGTCCCGCCGAACAGCACGGCGTCCTGCAAGACCATCCCGATCTGGCCGCGCAGCACCCCCCGGTCCAGGGTGGCGATGTCCACCCCGTCCAGCCGGATCTGGCCGCCGTCGATCTCGTAGAACCGCATGATGAGGTTCACCAGGGTGGTCTTGCCCGCACCGGTGGGGCCCACGATCGCGATGGTCTCCCCCGGCCGGGCATCGAGGGACAGGTCCGAGATGAGCGGCTTCTCCGCGGTGTAGGAGAAGCGCACGTGGTCGAACTCCACGCGCCCGTACACGGGCTGGGCCAACTGCCCGGGTGCCTTGCCCGCCAAGGCCCCGGCCGGCGTCGTGCCCTTCTGAGCCTGGACCGAGAGGTCCTCGTCCTGCTCGTCGGCATCCAGCAACTCGAAGATCCGCTCGGCCGAGGCTACGCCGGAGATGAGCATGTTGGCCATGCCCGCCATCTCGCCCAGCGGGGCGTTGAACTCGCGGGAGTACTGGATGAAGGCGGTGACCTGGCCCAAGGACATCTGCCCCGTGGCCACGCGCAGCCCGCCCACCACGGCGATCCCCACGTACCCCAGGTAGGTCACCCACTGCATGATCGGCATGATCATGCCGGAGTAGAACTGGGCGCGGAAGGAGGCCTCGTAGAGGTCCTCGTTGCGCTCGTCGAAGCGTTCGCGCATGGCCTCCTGGCGGCCGAACACGGTCACCAGCTCGTGGCCCGTGAACGACTCCTCGATGTGACCGTTCAGCCGACCGGTGTTCTTCCACTGGGCGGTGAACAGCTTCTGGGACTTCGAGCCGACCAGGCCCACCACCACGGCCGCGATCGGCAGGGCGATCAGCGCGATCAGGGCCAGCTGCCAGGACAGCACGAACATCATGATGGTGATGCCGATGATGGTCATCACCGCGTAGAACAGGGAGGCGAAGGCCTGCTGCATGGCGGTCTGCACGTTGTCCACGTCGTTGGTGGTGCGGGAGAGCAGGTCGCCGCGCTGACGCGTGTCGAAGTAGCTCAGTGGCAGCCGGTTGACCTTGTCCTCGATCTGCTGGCGCAGCCGGTAGACCACCCGCATGACGATCTCGTTGAGCACGAAGCCCTGCAGCCAGTCGAACAGGGAGGCCACCACGTACATGCCCAGCACCACGGCCAGCAGCCGGGACAGGATGGTGAAGTCGATGCCGTCGCCCAGCCAGCCGTCGAAGATCACGTCCATGGCCTGGCCGAGGATGGCCGGGGCCCACACCGTCAGGACGGTGGAGACGGCGCCGAAGAGGAAGGTCAGCACCACCCCGAGCTTGTGGTCCTTCAGGGTGCCGAACAGGCGTCCGAGGGACGGCCAGAAGGACTTCGCCTTGCGCGGCGCGGAGCTGTTGCCCCACTCGTCGGCGCCCACGCTGTCCTGCAGCTCGGCGATCTCCTGCTCGGAGACGACGCCGGCCCCGGCACCTTTCGCGGCGCCGTCGCCCTTCGTGCCCCCGGCCGCGGTGGACCGATAGGCGGGGCGCTGGACGGCGGGGAACAGGTCCTCCGGGCGCCGGCTCCGGTCCGTCTGGGCCCCGGCGGGCCCGTGGTGCTCACGCTGGCTCATGCCACTTCCTCCGCACTGATCTGGGAATCCACGATCTCCCGGTAGGTCTCCGAGGTCTCGAGCAGCTCGTGGTGGGTTCCGCGCCCCACGATCCGGCCCTCCTCCAGGACGATGATCTGGTCGGCCTCCGTGATGCTGGAGACCCGCTGGGCGACCATGAGCGTGGTGGCCCCGTCCGTGTAACCCGTCAGGGCGGCCCGCAACCGGGCGTCGGTGGTGACGTCCAGGGCGGAGAAGGAGTCGTCGAACAGGTACACCCGCGGCTTGGCCACGAGCGCCCGGGCGATGCACAGCCGCTGGCGCTGGCCGCCGGACACGTTGGTGCCGCCCTGCGAGATGCCCGAGCCCAGCCCGTGGGCCGCGGTCTCCCCCTCCCCCGTGGTCCGGTCCCGTACGAAGTCGGTGGCCTGGGCGGTGTCCAGGGCGTTCCAGAGTTCGGGCTCCGTGGCCTCCGGCTTGCCGAAGCGGAGGTTCTCCGCCACCGTGCCCGAGAACAGGTAGGGCTTCTGCGGGACCAGTCCCACGGCCGCGGTCAGCGAGGACCGGGACATCTGCTCCACCGGGACGCCGTCGATCAGCACGGCGCCCTCGGTGGCGTCGTAGAGCCGCGGGATGAGGTTGATCAGCGTGGTCTTGCCGGACCCCGTCGAGCCGATGATCGCGGTGGTCTTGCCGGCCTCCGCCGTGAAGGACACCCCGTCCAGGATGGGGGCATCGGCTCCGGGGTAGGAGAAGGTGACGTCCCGGAACTCGACGGTGCCGTCCTGGCGCCGCGGCTCGGTGGGGGACGCCGGCTCCTGCACGGAGCCCGTGGTGGTCAGCACCTCGCCGATGCGCCGCGCGGTGATCACGGCGCGGGGGAACATCATGAACATGAAGGTGCCCATCATCACGGCCATGAGGATCTGCAGCAGGTACTGCATGAACGCGGTCAGCGCGCCGACCTCCACGAGGCCGGCGTCCACGCGCTGGCCGCCGAACCACAGCACGGCGGCCGTGGCCAGGTGCAGCACCATCGTGATGACCGGGCCCATCAGGATGAACAGGCGGCCGATGTTGATGGAGGTCCGGGTCAGGGCCTCGTTGGCGTCGGTGAAGCGCCGGGCCTCGTGGCGCTCGCGCACGAAGGCCCGGACCACGCGGATGCCCATGATCTGCTCGCGCATCACGCCGTTGATGTCATCGATGTTGGTCTGCATCCTCTCGAAGAGAGGCATCAGCCGGCGCACCAGCAGCCCGACGATCACCAGGAGCACGGGCACGGACACCCAGACCAGCCAGGACAGGCCGGGATCCTCCTGGATGGCCATCACGATCCCGCCGATGGACATGATCGGGACCATGACCATGAAGTTCAAGGCCATCAGCACCACCATCTGCACCTGCTGCACGTCGTTGGTGCCGCGGGTGATCAGCGTCGGGGCGCCGAAGTGGCCCATCTCCTCGGCGGAGAAGTGGTCCACGCGGGTGTAGACGGCCTGGCGGATGTCACGGCCGATCGCCATGGACATGCGCGCACCGAACCAGACGGCGGCGATCGCCGTGATGACCTGGGCCAGGGCCACGGCCAACATGACGGCGCCCACGCGCCAGATGTACTCGGTGTCGCCCGTGGCGATCCCGTTGTCGATGATGTCGGCGTTGAGGCTGGGCAGGTACAGCGTGGCCAGGGTGGCGGCCAGCTGGAGCACCAGGACGGCAACGACATGACCCCAATAGGGCCTGCCGTAGTGCCGGACGAGTTTCCACAGCATGGGTTTCGCTTCCGGTTCGTTCGTTCCTCACCGTCGCTGAGGGCGGGAGGGATATCGGCGGGACCACCTGCGGACACAGGGATGCCCGGACGGCCGAGACGGCTGGGGTTCGGGGATCGCGGAGCCGAAAATGGTCCATGGTCATCATGCCCGAAAACCGCGGAGAATAGGGCACGATCCGCTGACAGTGAACCGATGCCGCAGGATCGGAGAGCGCCGGCCGGGCAACGGCAGGTCGATGGATGACCCATCATCCGGCAATTCACGGGAAACAGGTCATCCATCGCCCTCCAGATGCGAGGGGGGTCAGCCGTGGAGCCGGTCCGCATTGGCGTGGATCGCGTCCCGCAGGTACCGGCTCAGCCCGGGCCGCAGGTCCTCGTAGGTCTTCGCGAACCGCGGGTCCTGGACATACATGTCCCCCAGGTTCCGGTGGAAGGTGCCGTCCACGGGGAAGAACCAGCGGTCCAGGTGGGCCCGTGCGGCCTCGGCGGCGTCCATGGCCTGCTCCGAGTCGGCGGGCTGTCCCGCGTCCATCGCGGCGAGGATCAGCCGGTTGTTCTCCTCGGTCTCGGCGCTGATCCGCTCCCAGTCGGCCTTGGTGTAGGCCGCCGTCCGGCGCCGGGACTCGGCCCAGGCGTCCGTCTGGCCCCAGCGGTCCTGGGCCTCGGTCTGATACTCCTCGAAGTGCTCCGTGTAGGAGTCCCCGAAGAGTTCACGCATCTCGGCCTCCGTCAGGTCGATGTCCTTCATGTCCTTCTCCAATGCGGTGTCCAGCGCGGCGAGCAGCCGCGAGAGTTCGGTGATCTTCTCCTCCACCAGCTCGCGCTGGCGTTCCAAGGCGCGACGGCGGCCGGCCGGTTTTGCGGGCCGGCCTCCTTCCAGCCCGGCCGGCCCGTCCGACCCGTCCAGCGCGGCGGCGATGTCCTCCAGACCCAGGCCCAACCGCCGGTAGGCGACGACCTGTTGCAGACGGTCGACGTCCTCCGGGGCGTAGAGGCGGTAGCCGGCGGAAGAGCGGGCGGCCGGCGAGACGAGGCCGATCTGGTCGTAGTGGTGCAGGGTGCGCACGGTCACCCCGGTGGCGGAGGCGGTCTCCCCCACGGTCATGAGCGCGACCTCGGGGTGGATGCCCCGCGGCCGGGCCGGTCCCGTGCGCCGGGCCGGGTTCCTCTGGTTCTTCATGTCTCCCACTGAACAGCCTCACGTCGCGTCAGGGTCAACCCCACCTGCATCTGGAGGTCGATGGATGACGGACACGCCCGGGAATCCGGTGGTTTCGGGTCACCCATCGACCTCCAGTTGCAACGGGTCCGGCAGGCGCCCCTCAGGTCAGGTGGTCCATCCGGCCCTCGGCCCAGTCGGCATGCCGGGCCGCCGAGTGGTGCACCACCCTCGACGCCCCGCCGCCCGGAACACCGAGGACTCCGGAGAAGTTGTCGTAGAGCCGCTCATAGCGGTACCGGTCCAGGTGGGCGGCGATGCGCTCGGCCACGGCGCCGGACAGCGGCAGGTAGTTCGGGAACAAGCGCATGAAGGTGGCCCACTGCCGGTCCCGGGCCACCCCCACGGTGTCCCCGGCGAGCAGCACCCCGGCCCCGTCACGGCCGGGCCAGTGCACCACCACGCTGCCCGGGAAGTGGCCGCCCGGCTGGGAGGCGCTCACGCCGGGGAGGCCGGCCACCGGCGCCAGGGAGCCCGACCACACGCGGACCGCAGCCGGCCGCCGGGCCAGCCAGCCGGCGTCGGGCTCGGAGACGTAGACCGGAACGGGCCCCTCCGGGCCGGCCAGCGCCTCCGACCACGCCGACTGGACCCCGTACATGTGGGGGTGGGAGGCGATGATCCCCGCCAGGGGGCCGAGCCCGGCGACCGCCTGGACCGCGGCGGCGTCGATGTACGTGGGCACGTCCACCATGAGGTTGCCCGCGGGCGTGCGCAGGACCTTGGCGTGCTGGCCGATCCCGACGCCGGCCCTCACCCGCAGGACCCAGAGGTCCGGTTCCAGCTCGGCCACCTCGAGGCCCGCCCCGGCGGCGCGGAGCTCCCCCACGGTGGTCCAGCGTTGCCCTTCGGCGGGAATCCACTGGCGATCGTCCGCACAGATCGCGCAGACAGCGGGAAGCCCGGCCGGGTCAACGGCCTCCTGCTCCACCCCGCAGGTGGCGCACAGGATCACGCCGTCCCACGGCTGGGATTCGGATGCGGGGCTCGGCGAGAAGTCCATGCGTGGACCCTATCCCCGGGGCCGGCACAGGGGATACCTTCTGAGGATGACGCCAGCACCGGACACGGCACCCGCCGCAGGCCACGAGGCCGGGGACGCCAGTGACCGCAACGACCTGACCGAGCTGTCCTTCACGGTGACCGGTCGCATCGCCCGCCCCGTGGAGGAGGTCTACGAGGCAGTGGCGGACCCGGCACGCCTCTCGCGGTACTTCACCACCGGTGGGGCCGTGGGCCGCCTGGAGTCCGGGACCTCGGTCCAGTGGGACTTCGCCGACTTCCCGGGCGCCTTCCCCGTCGAGGTCCTCGAGGCCCGTGCCCCGGAACGACTGGTGCTGCGCTGGGACGGCGAGGCGGCGCAGGACGAGTCCGGGATGACCACGGTGACCTTCACCTTCTCCCCGCTGGAGGGCAACACCCGCACCCTGGTGTCCATCACGGAGTCCTCCTGGCAGCCGACTCCGGAGGGCGCCCAGAACGCCTTCGGCAACTGCATGGGCTGGACCGGCATGCTGGCGGCACTGAAGGCCTGGGTGGAGCACGGGATCAACCTGCGCGAGGGCTTCTACGCCTGAGCGGCCGGCGCTGCGCCCGGGTCTCCAGGGTCCCCGGCTCCCGTGACCGGTACTACCCGCCGGCCCACTCGTGGGCGGCCTTGTTGCGCAGGCCCACTAGTTCCAGGGCCCGCCGCTCCAGGTCCTGGTCCTGCTCGGTCCGGGCGGGCCACTGGGGCACCGGGGCGGCCCGGCCGTCCGGGCCCGTGGAGACCATGACGGTCAGCCCGTGGGCGATCAGCATGGGCTCGCGCTCCCGGCGGTCCCCGGCGCGGGCCCGCACGGAGACGTGCATGGACCTCGAGCTGGTGTGCACCAGACGGGCCTCGAGTTCCACCAGGTCCCCCACGCGGACGGGCTGGTAGAAGCGCACCCCGCCGGCGAAGACCGCCACCACGGGCTGGCCGGACCACCGGGAGGCGCAGACGTTGGCGGCCTCGTCGATCCACCGCATCACCGCCCCGCCCTGGACCTTCTCGCCCGGGTACACCTCGCGGGTGTTCGCCACGAACCGCAGGACCACGGATTCCCCGGTCAGCTCGGCCGCCGGCGGCGGGGCCTCGATCATGGCCTCCTCCGCGTCCCGGCGGATGGACCCGCGCAGCTGGGCGAGCCGCTGCCGCTCCTCCTCCTCCGGGGTCTCGGGGGTCCAGGGGCGCACGGGGATGGAGTTGCCCTCATGGTCCACCGCCACGTAGATCATGACGCACTCCGTGCTCACGGTGGCCCTGCCGTGGGCGTCCTTGACCTCCGGCAGGACCACCCGGGTCTGCACGTGCACGGAGGTCCGCCCCGTCAGCACCACGCGGGCCTGGACCACCACACGGGTCTCCACCGGCACGGGTTGGCCGAAGTGCATGTTGCCCACGTAGGAGGACACCACGTTGGTGCCGGACCAGGACGCGGCCGAGGCGTAGGCCGTCTTGTCGATCCAGGTCATGACGGTTCCGGCGTCCACGGTCCCATCAGGGTGGTCATAGGACTCGGCCCTGAACTGCAGGGCGATGGAGCTGTGGGTGGGCATGTAAACAAAATTAGCACCTGTGACGGGCGCCACGTTCATCGGGATCCCACCGAGTGGAAACTCTTCGTCAAATACCAGCAGGCTCCCAGCCGTCCACCAGCCTCTGGCCGGTCGGCCACAATGGGGGGATGGAGAACTTCCCGACGCCGGCCGCCCCCTCCCCCGGCCGGCCACCGGCCGCCGCGGTGCCGGAATCGGCCGCGGACCGCCGGCACGAGGTCACCCTGCGGTTCCTCGCGGCCCCCACCGATCGGGGCAAAGCCGGCACCGTGGACGCCGGCCGGGTGCTGGAGTGGGTGGACAAGGCCGCCTTCGCCGCCGCGACCGGCTGGAGCGGCAGCTACTGCGTCACGGCCTATGTGGGCAACATCCATTTCGAGTACCCGGTCCAGGTCGGCGAGATGGTGGAGGTGACCGCCTCCGTGCTCTACACGGGCCGGTCCTCCATGCACATCAACACCACCGTCCGCTCGGGCGATCCGAAGACGGGGCTGCTCACCGAACGGGCCCGCTGCCTGGTGATCTTCGTGGCCGTGGACACCGAGGGCCGCTCCACTGCCGTCCCCGAGTTCGTCCCCCGCACCCTGGAGCAGGAGCTGGCCCGGGACTACGCGACCTCACGGATCCGGGTCCGGGACGAGATCACGGCCGAGCTGCGCCGGCAGGACTACACGGAGGAGGGCACGGCGGAGAAGGTGTTGCTGCGCTTCCTCGCCGCGCCCACGGACGTGAACTGGGGCGGCAAGGTCCACGGCGGGATCGTCATGGAGTGGATCGACACGGCCGCCTACCTCTGTTCCTCCCGGTACTGCGGCCTGGACACCGTGGCCGTCTTCTCCGGGGGCATCCGGTTCCTGCACCCGCTGCGCATCGGTGACCTCGTGGAGGTCGAGGCGCGGCTGATCTACACCGGCTACAAGGGCATGCACATCGCCGTGGAGGTCCGCTCCGGCGATCCGAAGGGCGGCCCGCTGGAGCCGACCACGAACTGCATCACCGTCATGGTGGCCCGGGACGGAGAGGGCACCTCGGTGCCCGTGCCGGCGTGGGCACCGGTCAGCGAGGAGGACCACCGGCTGTGGGAGCACGCCCGGACCCTGCTGCGCATCCGGGGACAGGCCCCGGGCAACCGGCTCCCCAACCACCTGCTGAAGGAACAGACACCGTGACCCACGACACTGCGACCCCACGTTGTGAGGGCAATCCTCACCCGTGGGGATCGCCCTCACAGTCCGATCAACCATGGGAGGACCGCTGATGGACCACCGAGAGCATGAGGACCGCGGATACTGGGACGTCTCCCTGCCGGCCGCAGCGGAAGGCGCCGATCCCACCTGGGTGACGGCCGCCGTCGAGCAGGTGGGCGGGCCCCAGCTGGCCGATTGGGCCGTGCGCCTGCTGACCGGACGGGCCCGGCCGGGAGACCCGGGGGATCCGGACATCGCGCTGATCCGCGGGGAGGTCACCGACCTGGATCCGGAACTCGTCCTGGACCCGCACCTGCCCCGGTGGCTCGGGGCCCGCGTGCTCCAGTACCACTGGCACCCCCGGGCCGCGCAGGCCGTGCTGACCGCGCTGACAGATGAGAGCCCGGCCGTGCGGCAGGCGTGCTGCCGGATCGTGGCCGTCCAGGGGACGCCGGCACTGGCCGACGCCGCCGCGACGGTCGAGTCCCTGCTGGTCGACCCCGAGCCCCGGGTGCGCAGCGCGGCCGCCCTGGCCCTCGGGGAGGTCGGCGGCGAACGGGCGGCCACGGCACTGCAGGGGCTGCTGATGGATCCGGACTCCGTGCTCGCCGCGGCCGCCGAGGACGCCCTGGGGCGCCTGGCCGAGCGGCACTCCCGGCCGGACCTGCGGGCCGAGCCGGAGTACTGAGGCCGGGGCCGGCGTCGGGGACGCGGCGGCAGACCGAGGCCGGGGCCGCGCGCTACTCGGCGCGGAACCGGACCTGGTGCCAGCCGCTCGCCCCGTTCGGGACGGTGTCGGCCCGCTCGGACGTCTGGACCTCGCCGTCCCGGTTGACCGCGCGGACCCGTGCGGTGTGCTCGCCCGGCTCGCCGTCCCAGTCGAACGACCATTGGCGCCAGGTGTCCACCGTGGCCTCGGCGGCCAGGGTGGCGTCCTGCCACTCCCCCTCGTCCACCTGGACCTGGACGGCCTCGATGCCGATCGTCTGGGACCACGCCGTGCCGCCGAGGACGGCCCCACCGGCCGGCACCGTCTCGAAGCCCCGCGGCACATCGATCCTTGAGGCCAGCTTGATCGGCCCGCGCTCGGACCACCCCCGCTGGGTCCAGTAGGCGGTCCGGTCCGCGAAGCGCGTGACCTCCAGGTCCACCACCCACTTGGTGGCCGAGACATAGCCGTAGAGCCCGGGGACCACCATGCGCACCGGGAAGCCGTGTTCCAGCGGCAGCGGCTCCCCGTTCATGCCGACGGCGAGCAGGGCGGCGCGGTCATCGGTCAGGGCCTCCAGGGGCGTGGAGGCGCTGAAGCCGTCGGCCGAGGTGGACAGCACCATGTCCGCGCCGGCCTGCGGCCGGGCCCGGGCGAGCAGGTCCCGGATCGGATAGCCCAGCCACTTCGCGTTCCCGGCCAGCTCGCCGCCCACCGGGTTGGACACACACGTCAGCGTCAGCCAGGTCTCCTCGAGGTCCAGCTCCAGCAGTTCAGCGAAGCTGAGCGTGAACTCCTCCTCGACCATCCCGTGGACCCGCAGCTCCCACGTGGAGGGGTCGATCCGGGGCACGGAGAGGGCCGTGTCGATGCGGTAGAACTCGCCGTTCGGGGTGACGAACGGCGGCATCCCGGGGGCCGGAGCCCCCACCCCGTCCGGCAGGGCGGCCGCGGTCCGGCGTGCGCCCGGCAGCTTCAGGGCGTCACGGGTGGCCGCCACCGCGCTGCCGGCGGCGGACAGGGCGCGGCCACCGGCCAGGGTCACCGCCGCCACCACCGTGGTCAGGCCGGCGGCCACCAGGAAGGTGCGCCGCGCGGGCCGCGCCCCGGGGCGCTCCGCGGCGGAGGGCGGGGAACCGCCGGACGGGACGCTGCGGTGCGCCAGCCGCACGAGCCCATTCAGGGCCGCCAGACCGGCCACCCCGCCGGCCGCGGTCGGCACCAGGTCGACCGCCCCGGCCCCGGCCCGGGACACCACCGCCACGCCCAGGAGCACGGCGATGGCCACACACAGGGCGGAGGCCACGGCCAGCCGTCGGCGCGCCAGCAGCCCCAGCCCCGCCGCCACCACCAGGGCGACCACGCCCATGGAGATG
Organism: Citricoccus sp. NPDC055426; assembly: GCF_040677445.1. NCBI lineage: Bacteria > Bacillati > Actinomycetota > Actinomycetes > Micrococcales > Micrococcaceae > Citricoccus > Citricoccus sp. NPDC055426. The sequence continues at coordinate 223,546 of NZ_JBFARZ010000001.1, read as the reverse complement.
AACAGCACGAGCTTGTCCGCCGTCCCGAAGACGTCGATGGCGAAGTCCTTCAACCAGGCCGGAGTGACGTCGATGAAGGCGGCACCCACGGCCACCAGCGGCGAGGACGCCGGGGAGAACAGCACGGAGACGATCTCGGCCACCCCGAACAGCAGGGCGGCCGCGATGGCCCCGGAGGCGGCGAAGGGCCACCGCCGGGATCGCCGCCAGCGGGGTGGACGCGGATCGGGTGTCCCGGTCATGGCACTCATTCTTCTCTCCCTCGGCTCGACGGCAAGGGCCGACCCGGTCCCGCGGCTGCGGTTCCGGGCCGGACGGTGATGCGCGGGCTGTGGAGCCCGTGCGGTCCGTCCGGACCGTTCAGTCCGTTCAGTCCGTTCAGTCCATCGGGGGCATCAGGACGGAATCGACCAGGTAGACGGTCGCGTTGGCGGTCTGGACGCCGCCGCAGATGACGTTGGCGTCGTTGACCATCATCTCGTCGCCGCTGCCGGTCACCTCGAGGTCCTCACCCTGGACGGTGGCATGCATCCCCTCGATCTCGTCCGGGGAGATCTGGCCGGGGACCACGTGGTAGGTCAGCACCGAGGACAGCATGTCGGCGTCCTCCACCACGGCGTTCAGGTCTTCCTCGGGGATCTCGGCGAAGGCGTCGTCCACGGGGGCGAACACGGTGAACTCGTCCCCGTTGAGGGTGTCCACCAGGTCCACGTCCGGGTTCAGCTCGCCGGAGACGGCCGAGGTTAGCGTGGTCAGCATCGGGTTGTTGGAGGCCGCGGTGGCCACCGGGTCCATGGCCATGCCCTCCACCGAGCCGGCCCCGTCCGGGACCTCCTCGGCATAGGCCGCGCAGCCCGGGCCCACCAGGTTGGCGGCCGGGTCCATCATGGACTCGGAGTCGCTGGGGGCGCCCGACTCGGAGCCCTCCATCGACTCCTCCATGGAGGAGGACATGGACGGCGAGGCGGACATCGAGGTGTCCTCCGAGGCCGCGGGATCGTCTGTGGCGCCGCCGCAGGCGGTCAGACCGAGGGCTGCCACGGCAGTCAGGCTCAACAGGGTGATTCGGGAAGTGCGTCGCATCGTCGTCTTCATGACTACTCCTTGGGTGTGGGACCCGGGGCCCCGCTGGTGCGTCCCGCCGCTCGTCCCGGGCGGGCTGTCGTGGGGTGTTCGGAGCCGTCCCCGGAGCGGATGGGTCCGCGCTGAAGAAAATTTCCGGCGGGCTGGCGGACCGCGCGGCACCACTATCCTTGGGGGACCATGCAATGCCCCCATTTCGACGCCGGCGAGTGCCGCTCCTGCCCCCTGATGGGTGTGCCCTACGCCGAGCAGCTGGCCACCAAGCAGGCCGGTGTCCGCGCCCTGCTGGACCCGGTGGCCGGCACCCTCGCCCCGGGCGGTGGCGAGTTGTGGGACGAGCCGGTGCCCTCCGCGGAGTCCGGCTTCCGGAACAAGGCCAAGATGGTGGTCACCGGCACCGCCGAGGCGCCCCGGCTCGGCATCCTCGATCCGCGCCAGCACCCCAAGCACCACGACGGCGCGGGGGTGGATCTGCGCGACTGCGGCCTCTACGAACCCGCCCTCGGCGCCGCCTTCGGTGCCGTGGCGGAGGTCATCACCGCCTCCGGCCTGATCCCGTACGACGTGGGCGCCCGCACGGGTGAGCTCAAGCACGTGATCCTGACCCTCTCCCCCACCGGCGGGCTGATGATCCGCTTCGTGCTGCGCTCCACGGACCAGCTGCCGGCCCTGCGCGCCGCCGTCCCCGCGCTGCGGCGGGCCCTGCCGGACGCCCAGGTCATCACGGCGAACCTGCTGCCCGAGCACCGTGCCCTGCTGGAAGGTCCGGAGGAGATCCACCTCGCCGGGGAGCCCACGTTGCGGATGCCCCTGAACGGGATCCCCCTGAACCTGCGCCCCCAGGGTTTCTTCCAGACCAACACCGCGCTGGCCGCCGCCCTCTACGCGCTGGCCTCCGAGTGGCTCGACGCCACGGAGGCCGCCAGCGTCTGGGACCTGTACTGCGGCGTGGGCGGCTTCGGCTTCCAGCTCGCGCAGGTCCGGGCGCACGACGCCGGCCCGGCCGGGCCCCTGCCCGCCGGCACCGAGCGCTCGGTGTGGGGCCTCGAGACCTCCGCGGACGCCGTCGCCGCCGCCCAGGTGACCGCCCGCGAACTGGACGTGGCGGACCGGGTGCGCTTCGCCGTCGGGGATGCCACCGTCCGGGGCGAGGCACCGGAGGAGGTGCCGGACGCCGTCGTGGTCAATCCGCCCCGGCGGGGCATCGGTGCGGAGCTGGCCGGCTGGTTGGAGGGGTCCGGGGTCCGGCACGTGCTGTACTCCAGCTGCAACGCGGCCACCCTGGCCAGGGACCTGGAACACCTGCCCGGCTACCGGCCGGTGCGGGCGCGGCTGCTGGACATGTTCCCGCAGACGAAGCACTACGAGGTGCTGATGCTGCTGGAGCGGCGCTGATTCTGGGCCCGGCGCCCCCATGGCTAGGCTGGATCCATGCATCCTCTGACCCGTCCCATCGAGCTCTCGGGTCCCGCCCGTCGCCACGCACTGCGCCATTTCCGCGCGGTGGTCTTTGACATGGACGGCGTGGTGACGGACACCGCCGGCGTCCACGCCCGGGCGTGGAAGGACCTCTTCGACTCGTGCCTGCCGGCGGTGGGCGCCCTGCCGCAGAACGAGGCGGCCGTGGCGGCCGCCCCGAGGGCGCTGCGCCCCTTCGACGAGCGCTCGGACTATCTGGAGTACGTGGACGGCAAGCCACGCGAGGACGGCGTGCGTTCCTTCTTCGCGTCCCGTGGACTCCTGGTGCCGGAGGCACCCGGGACACCGGCGGCTGCGGATGCGGCCGGGACCCCGGCGGCTGCGCTGACCGTGCAGGGCCTGGCGGAACGCAAGCAGGGTTTCTTCGAGGAGGTCCTGCACCGGGACGGGGTCACCGTGTTCCCGGAGGCCCTCTCCCTGTTGACGGAGCTGCGGCAGGGCGCGGTGCCGACGGCGCTGGTCACCTCCTCGCGGAACTCCGCCGCCGTGCTGGGCGCGGGCCACGTGGAGCGGATGTTCGACGTGGTGGTGGACGGCAACACCGCCCTGGAGCGGGGGCTGCCGGGCAAGCCGGATCCGGCGATGTTCCTGCTCGCCGCCCAGCAGCTGGGGGTGGAGCCGGTGGACGCGATCGTGCTCGAGGACGCGGCCTCCGGCGTGCAGGCCGCCCGTGACGGCGGCTTCGGCCTGGTGGTCGGCGTGGACCGGGCCCTCGATCCGCAGCGGCTCAAGGACGCCGGCGCGGACGTGGTGGTCGAGGACTTCTCCACCCTCCACCTGGGCCAGCGCACCACCCGGCCCTTCGACCCGAACTGGGTCCTGGCCTACGACCACTTCGACCCGGCCGAGGAGGGCACCCGGGAGGCTCTGTGCACCCTCGCCAACGGCTACTGGGGCACCCGCGGTTCCGTGCCCGGCACCACGGCCGGGACCACCCACTACCCCGGCACCTACGTGGCCGGGGTCTTCAACCGCCTGCAGTCCACGGTGCAGGGCAAGACGGTGGAGACCGAGCACATGGTCAACGCACCGGACTGGACGTACCTGCGGGTCACCCTGGCCGGCGGGGATCAGCTGCTGCCGGACAACCCGGACCTGATCTCCTACCGGCAGGAACTCGACCTGCGCCGGGGACTGCTGACCCGCACCATGCGTTTCCGTGACGACCGGGGACGGACCACCCGCGTCAGCACCCGCCAGTTCCAGTCCTTCGCGGACCACCACCTCGCCGCCCTGGAGCTCACGGTGGAGGCGGAGGACTGGTCCGGCACCGCCACGGTGCGCTCGCTGATCGACGGCCGGGTGGCCAACCAGAACGTCGCGGACGACCGCGAACTGGCCTCGGACCACTGGGAACCGGTCGACGCCCGGGAGACGGACGGCGAGACCGTGTTGCTGGAGACGGTCGCCAGCCAGTCCCGCGTCCACGTGGCCCTGTCCTCGCGGACCCGCTTCCAGTCCCCCTCCGACGCCCCCGAACCCGTCCGCACGCCGGTGGAGCTGGGTTCCCTGGTGATCGGGCACGATATCGAGATCGCACTGGCGGAGGGCGTGCCGGTGATGTTCGACAAGATCACCGCCGCGGCCAACACCCATGACCACGCGACCTCCACCGTGTGGCACAACGCGGTCAAGAGGGTCGAGCGGAGCGGCTCCTTCCGCCAGATGCTGACCTTCCACGAGGAGATGTGGGGGGTGAACTGGTCCCGCTTCGCGGTGCGGCTGGATCCCGCCCCCGAGCTGCAGGGCCACCTGTTGCCGCCGGCCACCCGGCTCGAGGCCACGGAGGCGCTGGTCCGGGCGGGCACCACCCAGCGCCACCAGCTGGCGCTGAACCTGCACACCTTCCACGTGCTGCAGACCTCGTTCGGCTCCCGCAGTGACCTCGACGCGGGGCTGGGCGCCCGGGGCCTGCACGGCGAGGGGTACCGCGGCCACATCTTCTGGGACGAGATCTTCGTCTACCCCATGCTGACCCTGCGCCGGCCGGACCTGACGCGCGGCCTGCTGATGTACCGCTACCGCCGTCTCGGGGAGGCCCGGGCCAACGCCCTCGCCGAGGGGTACCGCGGGGCCATGTTCCCGTGGCAGTCCGGCTCCGACGGCCGGGAGGAGACCCCCACCGAGCTGTGGAACGAGCGCTCCGGACAGTGGATGCCGGACAACTCCCACAATCAGCGGCACGTCTCCCTGGCCGTGGCGTACTCGGTGCTGCGCTATGTGGAGGCCACCCAGGACCAGACCTTCGTCTCGGACTACGGCGCCGAGATGCTCGTGGAGATCTGCCGCTTCTTCGTCTCGATGGCGCACTACAACCCGGAGCGGGGCCGGTACGAGCTCCACGGCGTGATGGGGCCGGACGAGTACCACGACGGCTACCCGGACACCCCCGGCTCCGGGGTGCGGAACAACGCCTACACCAATGTGCTGCTGTCCTGGGTGCTCTCCGAGACGGTGCGGCTGGTGCAGTGGCTGGACGGGCTGGACGATCCGCTGACCGAGTGGCTGGACGTCTTCGAGGACGAACTGGCGCAGTGGGCGGACATGAGCCTGAAGCTGCGCGTGCCGTTCCAGTCAGGCGGCGTGATGAGCCAGTTCGACGGCTATGAGGACCTGGAGGAGTTCGACTGGGCCGCCTACCGGGACCGGTACGGGAACATCGGCCGGCTGGACCTGATCCTGCAGGCCGAGGGCGACAGCACCAACCACTACAAGCTCTCCAAGCAGGCGGACGTGCTGATGCTCGCCTACCTGTTCTCCTCCGAGGAGCTCCAGGGAATCCTGAACCGGATGGGGTACCACTTCACCTCGGAGGACTTCACGGCCACGGTGGACTACTACCTGGCCCGCACCTCCCACGGCTCCACCCTGTCCCGGCTCGTCCACGGCTGGGTGGCGGCCCGGACCGACCGCTCGAGCTCCTGGGAGCTGTTCGAGGAGGCCCTCGAGGCCGACCTCTCGGACACCCAGGGCGGCACCACCCGGGAGGGCATCCACCTCGGGGCCATGGCCGGCACGGTGGACATGGTCATCCGCTGCTATGCGGGGGTGGAGACCCGCTCGAACACCCTGTGGCTGCATCCACTGCTGCCCCTGGAGGTGCCCGGGGTGCAGTTCACCATCCGGTTCCGCCGGCAGCCGCTGAGCGTGCGCATCACCCAGTACTGCATCACCCTGCAGCTGCTCGAGGGCTCCGCCCACCCCATCCACCTCAACGTGGAGGGCCGGGAGAAGACCATGCACCCCGGGGAGAAGTGGACCGTGCCGCTGCTGAACCGGAACGCGGCGCTGACGGCCTCGGTGGATCCCATGGCCTGTGTCTCCCCGGAGGCCGGCATGCTCGGCATCCTCTGACCTCCCGTCGGCGTCCGGGGCCAGGTGGTTGGACCAGTTCTTGGATTCGGAGGGGGTGTTGAGGTCGAACACCCCCTCCGAATCCAGCAACTGATGAGTGGGACTCCGGGTCAGGGTCAGAGTCATACCCCAGGATGAGTCCGCGCCACCCAGGTTCACCCCCCGGTGGCTTCTGGGAGACCCGGGCCGCCGGGCATCGTGGAGACCATGAGCACGCCGACCATCACCGCCACGGAATCCACCGCCCTCTCCGGCACCTCGGCCGCCACGGCCCACGCCCCCGACCAGACCGCCGGCCTCCGCGTCATCACCGTCCCCGGCACGGAGCCCACGGCCGACCCCGTCCACCACGTCATCTCCGCCTCCGGCTACGCCGAGGACCTCACGGACACCGCCGAGCCCACGCCCGCGGGGTACGTCCGGCAGCCCACCGGGACCGGCCCGGCGGGGACGCACCCGGCACCGTCCGACGGCCTCGGCGGCGTCCTCCTCGCCGCACTGCTCGCCATGATCCTCGTGGGCACGTTCCTGACCCAGCTCACCGGTGCCGGGCAGGGAGTGGTCCTCGCGGCCATCCTGGTCTCCGGACTGACCGCCGCCGGGGTGACCCGACTGATCGGCGGCCGGCTCAGCGCCGGGTGAGCCCCGCACTCCAACCCCACACTCACCCCTCACACTCAATCCCCACGCCGGCGAACATGCCAGAATCCACCCATGAGCCCTGACCGACCCGCCACACCACCTCCCGCCCCGCGCACCGCCACGCACCCGGCACCCCGCTTCAACCCGCCCGCCGTTCCCGTGGTCGCCGCGCCCATGGCCGGCGGACCCTCCACGTGGCAGCTCGCCGCGGCCGTGTCCGCCGCCGGCGGGATCGGCTTCATCGCCGGCGGGATGCGTCCGGTGGAGGGACTCGTCCAGGACGTTGATGCGGCCCGTCAGGCCACCCCGGCACCCTTCGGCGTGAACCTCTTCGTCCCGGAACCGGCCAACACGGCCATCCCCGCCGAGCGCTCGGCGCCCGGATCGGAAGCACGACGGCGGCGCGCGGCCGAGGTGGCCGCGTACCGTTCCAGCCTGCTCCCCGAGGCGGAGCGCCTCGGCGTGGACCCCGGCGACCTGCCGGCCGCGGACGCCCTGGACCCGGACGCCACCGACGGCTGGGACGCCAAGCTGGATGCCGCCGAGGCCGGCCGCTGGCCGCTCGTGACCTTCACCTTCGGACTGCCCGCGGCCGAGGTGTTCCGCCGTCTGCACGCCTCCGGCTCCGTCCTGGGGGTCACGGTCACCACGGCCGCCGAGGCAGCCCGTGCCCTGAAGCACGGCGCAGACCTGCTCTGCGTGCAGGGTCCCGAGTCCGGCGGTCACCGCTCGGTGCATGATCCCGCAGCAGCTCCCGAGACCACCGCCCTGGGGGACCTGCTGGCCGAGGTGCGGGCCGCCGTCGGGCCCTCGGTTCCGCTGTTCGCCGCGGGCGGGATCATGGACGCGGACGGGGTGCGTGCCGTGCTGGCCGCCGGGGCCACCGCCGCCCAGTGCGGGACCGCGTTCCTGCGCGCCGATCAGGCCGGGACCTCCGCGCTGCAGCGCGCCGCCCTGGATCAGGTGGCCGCCGGGACCCGCTTCGCGCGCGACGACGGCTCCGCCCGCACCGCGCTGACCCGCGCCTATTCCGGGCGCTGGGCCCGCGGGCTCGAGAACGGCTTCATGCGCGAGCACGCCGACGCCCCGGCCGCCTACCCGGAGGTCAACGACCTGACCAAGCCCCTGCGTGCCGCGGCCACCGTGGCCGGTGATCCGGAGTCCGTCAGCCTGTGGGCCGGAATCGGGGCCGCGCGCACCCGGACGGCCCCAGCGGAGCAGATCCTGGAGAGCCTGACTCCGTGAATCCGCTGCGTCGCATCGACACCTGGTTCCGCACCCACCCCGTCATCACGGACGTGCTGGTGACGTGCCTGCTGGTGCTGACCTTCTCCAGCCTCTCCATCGGGGCCGCCTCACCCATCGGGCCCAGCGACGGCGCCGTAGTGCCCTGGCTGTCGCTGGCCTTCGTCATCTCGGTGGGTCAGCTCGTCCCGTGGGCCATCCGGCGGTGGAAGCCGGTGCTGGCAGCCGGCATCACGGTGTTCTTCTGCCTCCTGCAGCTGCTGATCGGCCCGGACCTGCTGCCCTCGATCATCGCCGTGCCGCTGATGGTGCACAACCTGGCCGTCAACGGGCCGCGGTGGGCCTCGCTGGCCGGGATCGGCACGGCGCTCGGCGGTTCCGTGCTCAACGGGCTCAAGATCGCCTATGCTCCGCCGTCGTTCCTGGATCCGGGTGCGGACATGATCTCCAACAACATCTCTGCCAACACCGATCCCGTCCAACAAGCCGTCATTGCCGGCTCCTTCGCGGTCGGTGCCGCCTCGATCGTGCTCGCGGCCTGGGCCTTCGGCGACCTCGCCCGAACGCGCCGGCTCGCCCTGGACCAGCTGCGGGACCGTGCCCGGCAGCTCGAGGTGGAGGCCGCTCAGGAGCGCGAACTGGCGGCGGCGGACGAGCGCAACCACATCGCCCGGGAGATGCATGACATCGTGGCCCATTCCCTCCAGGTGGTCATCACCCAGGCGGACGGCGGGCGGTACGCCGGCGCCCAGGACCCGCAGGTGGCGGTGGACACGCTGGGCACCATCTCGGAGACTGGCCGCAAGGCCCTCGGGGAGATGCGGCGGCTGCTGGGGGTGCTGCGCGGGCCGGAGGCCACCGAGTTCCATCCGCAGCCGGCGTTGGGGGATCTCGAGGACCTCGTGGAGACCATCCGCCTGACGGGCCTGACCGTGGACTTCGCCGTGGAGGGCAGCGCCCGCCGCGCCCTGCCCGCCGGCGGTGAGCTCGCGGCCTACCGCGCCGTGCAGGAGGCCCTGACGAACACCGTCCGCCACGGTGGCCCGAACGCCGCCGCCACGGTGCGATTGCGGTGGACCGGCCGGGGGCTGGACATCGAGATGGTGGACAACGGCCGCGGTGCCGCCGCCTACCAGTCCACCCAGGGATCCCAGCAGGGACTGGTGGGGCTGCGCGAGCGGATCGGGCTGTTCGGCGGCACCGTCAGCTCCGGCCCGCGCCAGGGCGGCGGTTTCGCCGTGCACGCCACGGTGCCGTACCAGGAGATCTGAGGACTACCGTGGATGATGGAACCGTGACTGAGACCGAGACGCCCGCACCCATCCGCGTCGCCCTCGTGGACGACCAGCAACTGGTCCGCTCCGGGCTGGCGATGCTCATCAACTCCCAGCCTGACCTGACGGTCGTGGCCGAGGCCTCCAACGGCCGCGACGCCGTGGCCTCCCCCGCCGTACGGAGTGCGGACGTGGTCCTGATGGACATCCGCATGCCCCAGATGGACGGCATCGCCGCCACCCGGGCCCTGCTGCCCGAGGGGTACGACGCCGGCCCCGCACCCGCCGCGGAACCGGACGGCCCGCGCGTCGTGGTCCTGACGACCTTCGACCTGGATGAGTACGCGCTGGAGGCGATCGAGGCCGGTGCCTCGGGGTTCCTGCTCAAGGACGCCCCGCCGGAGGAGCTGCTGGCCGCGATCCGCACGGTGCACCGGGGGGACGCGGTGATCGCCCCGTCCACCACGCGCCGGCTGCTGGACCACATGGCCCCCACGCTGCGCCGGGAGAACGCCGCGGACCAGCGGTGGCAGCGGGAGTCGGCGGCGGTGGACTCGCTGACGCCGCGCGAGCGTGAGGTGCTCGGACTGATGGCGCGCGGGGACTCCAACCAGGAGATCGCCGCGGGGCTCTTTCTCTCCGAGGCCACCGTGAAGACCCACGTGGGCCGCGTGCTGGCCAAGCTCGGCGCCCGGGACCGCGTCCAGGCCGTGGTGACGGCCTACCGGACCGGGATCGCCCAGCCGTGAGTGCCCGGCTGGGGGCTGCCGACCGCTGCTACCCGGTGGTCGGCAGGAACAGCAGCCCGGCGACGGCCCAGAGGACCAGGCACACCAGGAAGAACGGCAGGGTGACGCGCAGCAGGTTGCCGCGGGTCACGCGCGGGCCCGGGTGGTCGGCGTGGTCCTCCTGGCTGGCCAGCCGGTAGGCCAGCTCGATGCGGGCGGGGCTGGTGAGGCAGCCCAGGCCGGCCGCGGCGTTCTGGGAGGCCATCACCCACAGGGGGTCCACTCCGAGGGCGTGGGCGGCGGCGGTCTGGGTACCGCCGAACATGGAGTTCGCCCCCGTGTTGGAGGCGGTGATGTAGCCGCCGAGCCCGCCGATCCACGGGACCAGGAACAGGTATCCGCCGCCCAACGTGGTCAGCGCGGTGGCCAGGGACTCCGCCAGGCCGCCCCCGGAGACGGCGTAGCCCAGCAACAGGTAGAGGCCGGTGGGGACGGCGGCGCCCAACCACACCCGGCCGGTCTCCCGCGGCAGCAGCCAGCGGTGGTGGCTCTCCATCCCGAGGACCCAGGTGCCGGCCAGCGCCCCGGTGATGGACCACAGGGCCGGGGAGCCCAGCACGGCCCCGAAGCCGTTCGGCAGCAGGGTCCGTTCGAGGACCTGGCCGGAGATCGTCCCCACCAGCAGGATCAGGTAGGGGGCGAGGGAACGCCAGGGGGTGGGGTGGAGTCGGCCGCGGCTGATGACCAGCGCCCAGCCGGCGGACATCAGCAGGGAGCCCACCGCGCCCGCCACAGCGGTGCCGAGGAGCAGGTTGCTCAGCATGACCAGCGTGCTCTGCACCAGGCCGGCGGCGCAGCCCGTGGCTGTCCACATGGCATAGGCCTTGGCGTCGGCCTGCCCGCGGAAGGCCCCCACCTCGTGGGAGCCCCGGCCGGCCACCACGGCGGCGAGCGCCCCGCCGGCCACGAAGGGCAGCACGTTGAAGACGCCGGAGGCCAGGCCCAGATCCATCAGGGAGACCCCGGCGATCTCGGAGCCGAGCAGGGTGCCCGGGGCCATGGATCCCCAGGGCGCCACGGTCAGCCCCAGCAGGGCCAGCAGGGCGGCGCGCAGGGGCGTGAAGCCCAGGGCGCGCAGCAGCGGGATGGCGATGATGACGGAGACGCCGAAGCCCGTGACGGATTCCATGAAGGGCACCACGCCCGTGACCATGAGCAGGGCCGAGGCCACGGTGGGGCCGCCGCCGGCCGAGAGCCAGACGGCGATCCGCTGCTGCGCGGCGGTGCGGTCCATGACCCGGGCGAGCAGCACCCCGCCGCCGATGATCGCCAGGACCTCCACCACGGTCCAGGCCCCGCCGCCGAAGGCCTCGCCCAGGTCCGCCCACCGTGCACCGAACCAGGACAGGGCGATGACCAGGGCGGCCGCCAGGCCCGCGCCGGGGGCCACCCAGGAAGGGAGCCTGGTCGGCAACAGCCCGAGCGTCAGCGCGATGGGCAGCGCCGCCATGAGGACATCCACTGACGGCCTCCCCCTTCACCGAGACGATGCGATCTGGCGGCCTCCGGTCCCGGAACCGCCCCGCCGAATGCTACCCCGGTGTCCAGCGCGCGGGCCCATGCCGGTCATTGAACGGGACGTCACCGGAGTCTCCGGGATGACCCCGAGTCATCCCGGAGGATGACCCTGAACGGCCACGGAACAGGCCCGTCGGTGGATTCGCCGCGACCGCGGATGCGGTTGAGTGGCTTGCATGGACACCACTACCGACGTCATCTCCCCCACCGCTCCCCCCTCGCAGAACACTGCATCCACCGCCGTCTCCGCCCGCGGCCTCGTGAAGACCTACGGCAAGGGCGAGGCCGCGGTGCACGCCCTCGCCGGCGTGGACGTGGACTTCGCTGCCGGGGCGTTCACGGCCATCATGGGCCCCTCCGGCTCCGGCAAGTCCACCCTGATGCACTGCCTGGCCGGGCTGGACACCGCCGACTCCGGCTCCATCGTCCTCGGCGGCCAGGAGATCACAGGGCTGAACGACACCTCGCTGACAAAGCTGCGCCGCGACCGCATCGGCTTCGTCTTCCAGGCCTTCAACCTGGTGCCCACCCTGACGGCCGAGCAGAACATCGTGCTGCCGCTGGACCTGGCCGGCAAGCCGGTGGACCGGTCCTGGATGGCCGATGTGGTCGGCATCCTGGGCCTGACCGACCGACTCAAGCACAAGCCGCACGAGCTCTCCGGCGGCCAGCAGCAGCGCGTGGCCGTGGCCCGCGCCCTGCTGACCCGGCCGGACGTGGTGTTCGGCGACGAGCCCACCGGCAACCTGGACTCGGCCACCGGCGCCGAGGTGCTCTCCCTGCTGCGCCGCTCCTCGCGGGAGATGGGCCAGACCATCATCATGGTCACCCACGACCCCTCGGCCGCATCCTACGCCGACCGAGTGGTCCTGCTCGCCGACGGCCAGCTCGCCGGGGAGATCACCGATCCGACCCCGGAGAACGTCCTGGCGTCACTGGCGAAACTGAACATGGTCGGGGGCGCCTGAGCCATGCTGAAGCTCGCACTGTCCCAGCTCAGGGACCAGCCGCGCCGCTACATCTCGGTGCTGCTGGCCATCACCATCGGCGTGACCTTCCTCGCCTCCGCCCTGCTCGTGGGCTCCTCCTCCACGGCCAGCCTCCGCAACTCGCTGGGGGCCACCTACTCGAAGGCCGACCTCGTGATGGCCCCGGAGGCCGGCACCGGTGACACGTACGGCACCATGGAGGCCCTGGCCGAAGTGGCCGGATCGTCCGCCGAGCCGGGCCCCCTGCAGGACGTCGAGGGCGTCCGGGAGGCCTATGCCCACGTGGTCGCCGCGGTGGGCCTCCAGCGCCCGGCCGACGCCCAGGGCCAGGGCACCTGGACCGCTGACTCTGATTTCGCCCTCGCCTCGACCGTCCCCGAGGACACCTCCCTGATGGCCGAGCCCCTCGTGGCCGGCGAGTACCCGGCCGCCGGATCCGCCACGGAGATCACCCTGGACGAGCGCACCGCGCAGGACTTCGGGCTCGACGTCGGCTCCAGCACCTTCCTGATGTCCAGCAGCTCGGAGGACGCGGCCGGCCGCAAGGTCACCGTGACCGGGCTGACCGAGGTCTCCCAGGATCCCAACGCGATCGGCGCCATCCAGCTGAAGATGGACGATGCCCTGGCCGGGGCCCTCAAGGCGGACATGGCCCGGGCGATGACATCGGAGGCCGGGGCCGCGGCTGGCTCGGAAGGGCTCGACGCGGCGGAGATCGAGGAGATGCTGGGCCGCGACTACGCCGAGCACGTCCTCATCCGGCTGGCGGACGGCGCCGATGTCGCCACCGTCCAAGCCGCCCTGGAGGAGTTCGCCGAGACCGAGGGGATGGGGGCCTCCGTGGCCACCCCGGACGTCCAGGCGCAGGAACAGGTCGCCCAGATGGCCGGGTCCAACATCTTCGTGTACGTGCTCGGCGCCTTCGCGGTCATCGCCCTGCTGGTGACCGCCCTGGTCATCTCCAACACCTTCTCGGTGTTGGTGGCCCAGCGTTCCCGCGACCTGGCCCTGCAGCGCGCCCTGGGCGCCTCCCGTCAGCAGGTGCGCGGTGCCGTCCTGACCGAGGCCGGCATCATCGGCGTGGTCGGCGCGATCATCGGTTCGGCCCTGGCCAGCGGCATCGTCGCCGCCCTGGTGGCATGGGGCGCCACCAACCAGGGCTTCGGGTTCCTGACCTTCGAGGCCAACGTGCGGGACCTCCTCGCCTGCGTGGCCGTGGGCATGGTCCTGACCATCGTCGCCTCGTTCTCTGCCGCCTTGGCCGCCACCCGGGTCTCACCGCTGGAGGCCATGCGCCCCCGGGAGGACGCCGCGGTCGGCAACCGGGCCGGCGTCGTCCGCCTGGTGTTCGGGTCCCTGTTCCTGTTGGCCGGGCTGGCCGGGCTGGTCTGGGGTGCCGCGGTCGCGAACTTGGCCATCGCCGTGGCCGGTGGCGCCCTGTCCTTCGTGGGCGTGCTGATGCTCGCCATCCTGTTCGTACCGGCCGTGGTGTCCGTGGCCGGTCTGGCCGCCAAGCCCGCCGGTGTCCCCGGCCGGATGGCCCGGCTGAACTCCGTGCGCAACCCGGGGCGCACCGCCTCCACCGCGGCGGCGCTGCTGATCGGCACCACCCTGGTGGCGATGATGCTCACGGGTGGGCGCACTGCCCAGCAGCAGATGGACACCATCTTCTCCGCCGAGTTCCCGGTGGACCTGCAGGTCCAGCTCCTCGGTGGCGAGGACGCCGCCGCCCAGCAGGCCGTGGGCGGCGTGGACGGCATCGACTCCGCCGCCCTGCTGCTGCCGGCCGGCACCACCGCGGCTGATGCCGGGGCGCAGGCCGAGGGCGTTCCCGTCTTCGCCGCCGACCCGGACGAGTTGCGTTCCGTGGTGTCGGGAATGCCCGCCGGAGACGCTACCGAGCGTCTCGGTGACCCCGGGACCATCCTGGTGCCCAACACCATCGAGGCGGACACCCTGACCGTCGCCGGTGCCACCGGCTCCGTGGAGTTGGACGTCATCCACAGCGCCTCGTCCGCCCTCCGCCCCGTGATGACCCTGGAGGACGCCCGCGGGATCGGCTGGGACGAGGGTGCCACCACGGGGTCCGGCCAGGAGGCCGCGGCACCGCTGCTCTGGCTCGACGCCTCCGACGGCGTCACCATGGACGGACTGCAGCAGCTGAACACGGACATCGCCCAGGCGGCCGGGGTCTCCCAGGACAAGATCACCGGGGACCTGAGCGTGCGGCTGCTGTTCTCCGTGGTGATCGACGGCATGCTCATGGTGGTCACCGCACTGCTCGCGGTCTCCGTGCTGATCGCCCTGATCGGCGTGGCCAACACCCTGTCCCTGTCGGCGATCGAGCGCTCCCGGGAGAACTCGCTGATGCGGGCCCTGGGCCTGACGCGGCGCGGGCTGCGCGGCATGCTGGCGCTGGAGGCCGTGCTGATCTCCGGGGTGGCGGCCCTGATCGGCTGTGCCCTCGGAACGGTCTACGGCGGCATGGGCGCCCACACGGTCTTCGGGCCGATGGCCGCGGGGATCGGCCAGGCGATCGTCTGGCCCGTGGTCCCGTGGTGGGAGCTCGCCGTGATCGTGGCAGTCTCCGTGCTCGCCGGACTGCTCGCCTCCGTTGCGCCGTCCCAGCGGGCCGCCAAGCTGGCCCCGGTGCAGGGACTGGCCATGGCCTGACCCGGGACCGCCCGGGTCGGCCCCAGGACCTCAGGACCCGTCATTCGAGGAGGGAGGACACACTGACAACGTCGTGCTGACGCCGGCGTGTCCTCCCTATTCGATGTCAGGAGCCCCGGCCAGGGTGCCGCATCAGGTGCGTGGTCGGCAGCGTGGTGGGCTGCGCAGGATCGGAGTCGGCCCTGGGACCTCATGGTCCTAGGGTCGATTCCATCGCCAGCTCAGCCCCGGCACCCTCCGGTCGGGGGCACGGGTGGGCGGGAAGGGCGACGGGAGCAGGCGACATGGTGACAGCAACCCGGACCGGACCTCACACTGGGTCCGTGAAAGACCAGAGTGGCGAACACGAGGCCGCGTCGCGGCGGGCGGCCCGCTTCATCACCGAGCACGTCACCGAGCCCATCACCGTGGCGGACATGGCCGATGCCGTCGGCTACAGCCAGTTCCACTTCACCCGCATGTTCGCCGAGAACCTGCGCGTCACGCCCAACCGCTACCTCGCGGGCGTCCGGTTCCACCGGGCCAAGGAACTACTCCTGACCCAGGACCACTCGGTGGTGGACATCTGCCACGAGGTCGGATTCTCCTCCCCCGGCACATTCACCCGCCGCTTCCGTGAGGAGGTGGGGGTGGCCCCCTCGGAGCTCCGCCGGTTGGCGGATTCCCTGTCCGTGTCCACCCCGAGCCCCTTCGCCCTCTACCCGCCCGGCGTCACCGAGGCCCACGTGGCCGCGGGGTGGCCGAACCCGGCCACCGGCCAGGTCGGCACCGTGGAGGGCACCGTGCACCTGCCGCCCCGGTTGCGGGGCGGACCCGGGTTGGAGGCCCTCGTCTGGATCGGGTTCTACCCGGCGCCGTCCCCGGCCGGGCTGCCCGTGACCGGGGTGCTCCGCCTCGGTGAGGGCGCGTTCCGGCTGCCCGTCGTCGCCTCCGCCCCGTGGCTGCTGGCCACCGCGGTCCCAACCACCGCAGAACCGGTGGAGCACCTCGCCAACCCGCGGCCCGCCGTCGGGGTCCATCCTCAGCCGCTCACCGGCTCTGCCACCGTGCCGCTGGTACTGGACTTCGCCGCCCCGTGGCAGTTCCCGCTGCTCAGCGCGCTGCCCTCCCTGCTGCCGGGCCTGCGGCCCGGCGGCTGAACCACCCACCGTCCGGCACCGGACCGACCGCCCACCGCAAGCACCAGGAGACCGACATGACGGAGAACACTTCCTCCTCCGAGAACCTCACCACGGCGGCCAGAACGATCACCGCGGGTTCCCCCGTCTGGGTGGACCTCGGCGTCCCGGACCTGGCCGCGGTGCAGGGCTTCTACACGTCCCTGTTCGGCTGGCGGTTCGAGGACATGGGACCGGACTACGGCAACTACCACATGATCACGAACCACGGCGCGCACGTCGGCGGGGCCATGTCCATGCCGGAGGGGGATCAGGACGAGTCCGCCGCCTGGACCGTCTACCTCAAGACCGAGGACATCGAGAAGTCCCTGACGGACACGGCCGCGGCGGGTGGCAGCGTGATCTACCCGGCCATGCCGATGCCCGGGCTCGGGTCCATGGGCATCGTCACGACCCCCGGCGGCGAGGCCATGGGGCTGTGGCAGTCCGACGGCTTCGAGGGTTTCGTCCTGGACGGTGCCGTCGGCGCGCCGGCCTGGTTCGAGGTCATGAGCTTCGACTACCGCGCCGACGCGGAGTACTACCGCACCGTCTGGGGCTGGGACCTGACACCACTCGGCAGCGACGGCCAGGAATCCAGCGGGTCCAGTGAGTCCGGGGGCGGGGGCGGCGAGGACGTGGACTACGCCAACAACCATCCGGGCGACGCCGCCACGGCCGGCCTGTGCGGGGCGCCGCGCGAGTGGTTCCCCGAGGGAACTCCCTCGTTCTGGCGGGCCTACTTCACCGTGGGGGACGCCGACGCCGCCGCGCAGCTCATCCGCACGCAGGGCGGCACCGTGCTGGACGGACCCATGGACACCCCCTTCGGCCGGCTCGCCACCGTCGCCGACCCGGCCGGGGCCACCTTCCAGATCGCGGAGAAGCCGGCCGCCTGACCCCGCACCCCTCCCCCCGTTTTGAGGGCAATCCTGTTTTCAGGGCAATCCCACCCGGTGAGATTGCCCTGAAAGTGCTCGGGTCATTCCGGGGCGGCTGTGGCGATCGCCTCCAGCGGCGCAGCCATGCCAGCAGCGCACCCGTGCCCGCAGTGCCTGAGCGGCATGACGCCGGATGAATCCGGCCGGGGCCGCTCGACTACGATTGACGTGTCAATCACGAGTGAAGGTGCATGTCCCTATGGCCGATGCCCGGCTGTCCACCGTTTCCCCCCGACGCGGAGTCCGCCTGGCCACCGGTGCGGCCGTGCTGGCACTGCTGCTCACGGCCTGCAGCGGCGGCGCCACCGACGCCGATGGCTCCGATCCCGCCGGTGAGGGCGGAGCCGGTGACCCGGTCGCCGGCGGCACCCTCGTCTATGCCACCGGGGACGCCGAACCCACCTGCCTGGACCCCCATGTGGGCGGCAACTACCCGCAGGCCCTGATCAGCACCCAGTACCTCGAGCCTCTCGTCGGCCGGGACGCGGAGGGGCAGATCCAGCCCTGGCTGGCCACCGACTGGGAGGTCAGCCAGGACGGCCTCACGTGGGAGATGACCCTGGCCGAGGGCATCACCTTCACCGACGGCACGCCGCTGGATGCCGAGGCGGTGAAGGCCAACATCGAGCACCTGCAGGACCCGGAGACCGCCTCCTCCACCGGCTTCCTCGCCGTGCAGAAGATCGCCGAGGTGGAGCCGGTGGACGCCACCCACGTGCGCTTCCACCTCAGCGAGCCGGATTCCGCCCTGCTCGAGTCCCTGAGCATGCAGTGGACCGCCATCCAGTCCCCCGCCGGGATCGAGCGCGGCATGGAGGAGAACTGCGCCGCCCCGATCGGCACCGGTCCCTTCACGGTGGCCGAGTGGGTCCCCCAGCAGCACGTGATCCTCGAGCGCAACGAGGACTACGCCTCCCACGGCCCTGAGGCGGACCACGGCGGCCCCGCCCACCTCGAGCGCATCGAGTGGCGCTTCCTGCCGGACCCGGCCACCCGCTGGGCGGCCCTGCAGTCCGGCGAGGTCCACGTCATCGACAACCCCGAGCCGGAGGCGATCGTGGCCGCCGAGAACGGCACAGCCGGTGATCAGTTCACCCACCTGGACGCGCCCCGGCCCGGATCGGTGAACCGGATCGAGCTGAACTCCTCCCAGCCCCCGTTCGACGACGAGCGGGTGCGCGAGGCCTTCGTCCGGGCCGCGGACGTGGACCCGGGCATCGAGGCGCTCTACCAGGGCGTGGCCACCCGCTCCCACTCCCCGCTGTCCAGCGTGGAGCCGATGGCCTACAGCGATCCGGAGCTCTTCGGCACCGACCCGGACGCCGCGGCGCGGCTGTTGGACGAGGCCGGCTGGAACGAGACCGACTCGGAGGGCTACCGCGTCAAGGACGGGGAACGCCTGACCGTGCGCTTCCCGGTGAGCACCAACCAGTCGGTGGCCGCCGAGCAGGCCCTGTTCGAGCAGATCCAGGCCAACACCCGCGAGGTGGGCTTCGAGGTGGTTCTCACGCCGCTGGACCTGTCCGCCTGGTACGGCGCGTTGGCGGCCCCGGAGGACGGCGGGGAGAACAGCTACGAAGCCGTCAGCGCCCCGTACACCAAGGTCGGCCCGGACGTGCTGCGCACCCTCTACCACTCGGACGGCACCCAGCCCGCGCCGAGCGGATACTTCGCCAACCTGTCCCAGGTCACGGATGAGGAGCTGGACGCCACGCTGGAGGAGGCCGCCCGGATCACCGACCCGGGGGAGCGACCGGCCCTGTACGAGCAGGCCCAGCGGCAGGTGCTGGAGGGCTACTACATCCTGCCGTTGTACGACCAGCAGAACCATTTCCTCACTCGCGGCGTGAGCGGCGTGACCACCCTCGGGACGGTGTCCACGCCCACCTTCATCAACGCCCGGCTCACCCAGCCGTGACCCCGGTAGCAGTGGTCCCGGCAACAGTGACCCCGTGAGACGGGGTCGGACGGACAGCGCATGAAGGCCGTGCTGCGTTGGCTGCTCGGCCGCCTGGCCGCGGCGGCCCTGGTGGCCTGGGTGGTCGCCACCGTGGTGTTCTTCGCCCTGCGGGCCGCGGGCGGCGACCCGTCCGAGGCCATCCTCGGGGGCCCCGGCTCCCAGGCGAGTGAGGAGTCGATGGCGAGGGTCCGCGCCGAGTACTCCCTCGACGAACCCCTGTGGGTGCAGTACCTGCTCCAGTTGGTCCGGACCGTCACGTTCCAGCTCGGTGACTCCTACGCCCGGCGCCGGCCCGTGTCCGAGCTCATCGGCGACCAGCTGCCCGGCACCCTGGCCCTGGCCGGCCTGGGGCTGGTGCTCGCCTGGCTCCTAGCCCTGACCGTCGCCACGCTGGCCGTGCGCGCCCGCGGCCCGCTGGCACGCCGGGCGGTGGGCCTGCTGCGCGGCGGCGAGGTGGTGGCCTCGGTCATGCCGCACTTCTGGCTGGGCGCCGTGCTGATCGCGCTCTTCGCCGGCGGGCTGGGCTGGTTGCCCGCCACGAGCAGCGACAACTCCCTGCGTTCGCTCATCCTGCCCGCCGTGACGCTGGCGGTCCCGGTGGCCGGCTTCCTCGGGCAGGTCATGCGGGACGGCCTGGAAGAGGCGCACACGGCCCCCTTCGCGACGACGGCCCGCACCCGGGGTGCCTCGGAGCGGTGGGTGCTGTGGCGCCACTCGCTGCGCCATGCCGCGCTGCCGGCGATCGCGCTGTCCGGCTGGGCGTTCGGCTCGCTGCTCTCCGGGGCCGTCGTGGTCGAGACGCTGTTCGGCCGGCCGGGCCTGGGCCGCCTGCTGATCGACGCCACCCATGCCCGGGACGTGCCGCTCGTGATCGGCGTGGTGCTCGTCATCGCCCTGGGCTACGTGGTGGTCATGTCCGTGGCCGACCTGTTGGAGCGGGTGGTCGACCCCCGCCTGCGCGGCCGGGTCGAGGCCGTGCGGTCGGCCCCCGCCTCTGAGGTGGTCGCGTGAGCGGGTGGGCGAGGCGTTGGGCAGCGAACCTGGGGCCGGGCGGGATGGTGAGCGCCGGCGTCGTGCTCCTGATGGTGCTGGCCGCCGTGGTCCCGGGGCTGTTCGCCCCCGGTGACCCCACCGCGGTCTCCCCGGCGCAGGCCTACCAGCCGCCCGGGCCGGCCGCCCTCTTCGGCACCGATGCCTCCGGCCGGGACGTCTACACCCGCGTGGTGCACGGGGCGGGCCAGTCGCTGGGGGTCGGGGCCGCCGCCACCGCGATCGGCCTGGGCCTCGGGGTCCTGCTGGGCTTCGGCGCCGCCCTGGGCCCGCGCTGGCTCGACGGGGCCCTCAGCCGGGTGATCGAGGTGCTCTTCGCGCTGCCCAGCCTCGTGCTCGCGCTGCTGCTCGTCGCCGTGCTCGGAGCGGGGGTGGGGCCGTCGGTGCTCGCCGTGGGCCTGGCCACCGCCCCCGGCTATGCCCGCATCCTGCGCGCCCGCGCCCGCTCGGTGGTGCACAGCCCCTACGTCACCGCCGCCCGCCTGGAGGGGGTGTCCGCCCCCACCGCGTTCGTGCGCCACGTGGTGCCCAACACCATGTGGCCGCTGATCGCCGTGGGGACCCTGGGCATCGGGCAGGCCATCGTGTGGGTGTCCGCCCTGAGCTATCTCGGCCTCGGCGCCCTGCCGCCCTCTCCCGAGTGGGGGGCCATGCTCAACGCCGGGCGGCTGCACCTCACCACCTCGTGGTGGCTCACGGTGGCGCCGGGGCTGGCGATCACGGTGGCGGCGGCCGCGCTGACGATGCTCGGCCGGCGCCTCAGCACGGTGGCGCTGGCATGAGCGCGGACCGGGGTGCCGTCATAGGTGCCGGGGCCAGCGGCGCGGCCCCGATCCTGGACGTCGCCGGGCTCACCGTCGCCTTCCCGGGCGTCGGCGAGGTGCTGCGGGGCGTGGACCTGCGGCTGGAACCGGGGCGGTGCCTGGCCGTGGTCGGCGAGTCCGGTGCCGGCAAGTCGGTGCTGGCGCGCAGCGTCGTCGGCCTGGCCGGGGAGGGCGGCGCCCCGGCCACGGTGTCCGCCGAGCGGTTCACGGTGACCGGTCAGGACGTCCGGGCCGCGGGCGCACGGCAGTGGCGGCAACTGCGCGGCCCCGCCGTGGGCTTCGTGCTGCAGGACGCCCTGCAGTCGCTCGACCCGCTGCGCACCGTGGGCGCCGAGGTGGGCGAGTCCCTGCAGCTGCGCGGGATGGGCGGAGCCCAGCGGCGGCGCCGGGTGGAACAGGCCCTGGCGCACGCCGGCCTGGACGAACCGGCGACCCGTGCCGCCCAGCGTTCCGGCGAGCTGTCCGGTGGCATGCGCCAACGTGCGCTCATCGCCTCGGCGATCGTGTCCGAGCCGCAGCTGCTGGTCGCCGACGAGCCCACCACGGCCCTGGACGCCACGGTGGCCCGCGGCGTGCTCGAGCTGCTCGGGCGGCTGCGGGACGAGGGGACGGCGGTGCTGCTGATCACCCACGACCTCGGCGCCGTGGCGCGACTGGCCGACGACGTGGTGGTGCTGGACGGCGGCCGCGTGGTGGAGTCCGGGAGCGCGGAGGAGGTGCTGGGCCGGCCCGCCCACTCCGTCACCCGGACCCTGCTGGCCGCCGTTCCGCGGGGTGCGGGCCATCGGCCACCGGTACCCGCGGAGGCCCCGGAGCTGCTGCGGGCCACGGAGCTGCACCGCCGCTACCGGCTGCCCGGCGGCGGCGCGGTCCACGCACTCGACGGCGTGAACCTGACCGTGCGCCGCGGCCAGGCGCTGGGGGTGGTCGGGGAGTCCGGCAGCGGGAAGTCCACCCTGGCGCGGATCCTCGTGGCCGCCGAACCGCCGGACGCGGGCCGGGTGGAGCTGGCGCGCGAGCCGTGGAGCGAGCTGCCCGAGCGCCGACGCCGGGCCCGGCGCCATCTGGTCCGGCTGGTCCCCCAGGACCCGCTGGGCTCCTTCGACCCGCGCTGGAACGCCGGGCGGATCCTGCGCACGGCGTTGCGGACCTCCGGCAGCAGCCGCGCCCCGGAGGAGCTGCTGGAGCTGGTGCGGCTGCCCGCCGCGGTCCTGGGACGCAGTCCCCGCTCCCTGTCCGGTGGCCAGCGGCAGCGGCTGGCGATCGCCCGGGCCTTGGCCGCCGAACCGTCCGTGCTCGTGCTGGACGAGCCGGTCTCCGCCCTGGACGTCACGGTCCAGGCCTCGATCCTGGAGACGCTGAGTGAGCTGCAGGAGCGCACCGGCACGGCCCTGGTGCTCATCTCCCACGATCTCGCGGTCATCCGCCAGGTCTGCGACACGGTCGCCGTCATGCACCGCGGGCGGATCGTGGAACACGGGCCCGTGGAACAGGTGTGGGCCCAGCCGGCCGACCCGTTCACCCGCGCGCTGTTGGCGGCGCGGTCGCCGCTACCGTGAGGCGGTCGGACGATCCGAGCCGGCCGGTCGGTAGACTCGGGGGCCGTCCGGCTGCCAGCCGCCTGCAGTGATCCACGGAGGTCCCCCGCGTCATGTCCCGTCCCGAACCCCCTGCCGCCTCACCCGCCGGCAACCCGACCGGCACCCCGACCGGCACCCCGGCCGAGCCGACCTCCCCGGCCGGGAGGCCGACGTCGTTGATGGGAAACCTCATCCGCGGCGCGCTGATCGGCGCGGTGGAGACCGTGCCGGGGGTCTCCGGCGGCACGGTGGCGCTCGTGGTGGGGATCTACCACCACATCATCGACTCGGCGGCCCACCTGATCTCGGCCGGGCGCCGGCTCATCACGGGCCCCGACCGC
Organism: Citricoccus sp. NPDC055426; assembly: GCF_040677445.1. Taxonomy (NCBI): domain Bacteria; kingdom Bacillati; phylum Actinomycetota; class Actinomycetes; order Micrococcales; family Micrococcaceae; genus Citricoccus; species Citricoccus sp. NPDC055426. Next base: position 200,648 of record NZ_JBFARZ010000001.1, on the reverse strand, counting down.
CGGGCCGGCGCCGCCGAACACCTGGCCCGGGTGCACTGGCGCGTGGTCATCCCGGTGGGGATCGCCATGGTGCTCGCGGTGTTCACGGTGGCCGGGCCCATGGCCGATGCCATGGAGAACCACCCCGTGCTGATGCGCGCGCTGTTCTTCGGCATGGTGCTGGCCTCCGTGGCCGTGCCGTTCCGGATGATGCTGCAGGGCCTGGCCACCGAGCGGTTCCGCCGCGTGGCCGTGGGCAGGGACCCCGCCGAGGTCCGCCTGCGGCCGGTCCACCTGATCGGCGGGGTGCTCGCGGCGGCGGCCACCTTCCTGCTGGTCTCCCTGCCGCCGGCCTCCGTGGAGGCCCATCCCCTGGTGCTGGTGCCGGCGGCCATGGTGGCCGTGTCCGCGCTCGTGTTGCCGGGGCTCTCGGGCTCGTTCCTGCTGCTGACGTTCGGCCTCTACGAGCCCACGCTGCGCGCCGTGGACGAGCTCGACCTCGCCTACCTGGGGGTCTTCGCGCTCGGCATGGCGCTGGGAATGGTGGTGGTGGTGAAGCTACTCAAATGGCTGCTGGACCACCACCACACCATCACCCTGGCCCTGCTGACGGGCGTCATGGTCGGCGGGCTGCGGACCCTGTGGCCCTGGCAGGACGAGACGCGCGCCCTGACGGGCTGGGGGGACGACGTCGGCCCGGCAGCCCTGCTGGCCCTGGCCGGTTTCGCGGTGGTCGCCGTCCTGCTGGTGGTCGATGCCCGGGTCCAGCACCGCTTCCTGCGCGAGCACGATGCGCACGGCGATGCCGTCAAGGGCTGAGCCCTCAGAACGGGCGGCGGTCCTTGAGGTGCTCGAAGACGGCCAGCAGCAGCGGGGCCATCCCGTGGCCGTCGGGGGCCTGGGGCGCAGCCGGGTCCATCCAGACCAGTTCCTCGATCTCCGCATCCGGCGTGGGGACCTCGTTGCGGGCCAGGGGCCGCAGCAGGACGAAGACCTCCGAGTGCAGCTGCAGGCCATTCTCGTTCGCGGCCGGGGTGTCCCAGGCACCGAGGTACTCCAGGTCCTCCGGCGGGACGGCCAGTCCGGTCTCCTCCGCCAGCTCGCGGATGGCGGTGTCCAGCGCGGACTCGTCCCCCTGCTGCTTGCCGCCGGGGAACATGAACATGCTGGTGCCGGTCTTCCGGACCGTGAGGATCTCACCGTTCGGACGGTACAGAACCACCGCGGCCACCTCGATCGGCTGGGTGGCGCGGGATCCGTCCGGAACTGTGTTCTGCATCCCCCCATCTTCTCGCGGCCGCACCGAAAAGGTTGAAGATGTCCGCAGGGCGTGTTGTACCCGCCGGTAGGCCCTGCGGGACACTGCCGAAGGCCTGCGAGCTCAGGAGAGCCTGCCCTTCGTGGCCAACCTCATGGTGACGGGGCAGAATCGGATTCTCGAGGAGGCCCTGACCATGATGATCTTCACTGCGGCTCGTTCGTACCCGTGGGTGCTCGCCACCCTGGCGGGCCTGGCGACGGTGGGCCTCCTGGAGTGGGCTGGCGCCCAACCGGTGGCCCAGCTGATCGCCTCGGTGTTCGCCCTGGCGGTGGCCGCGTGGACCGCAGTGGGCATGGTGCGGGACCTGCTTCGCGGACACTGGGGAGTCGACGTCCTGGCCGTCACCGCCATCGTCGCCACCGTCGTGGTCGGTGAGTATCTCGCGGCGCTGGTGGTCTGCCTGATGCTCACCGGCGGCGAGGCCCTGGAGGATTATGCCGCCGGGCGGGCCCGGAAGGACCTGTCGACCCTGCTGGACCGCGCGCCACAGCAGGCCCACCGGCTGAACCCGGACGGCACCAGCCAGGACATCGCCCTGGGCGAGGTCCGCCCCGGCGACCGGCTGCTGATCCGTCCGGCCGAGGTCGTGCCGGTGGACGGCACCCTGGCGGCCGGCCCCGGCGGCGCGGAGATCTCGGCGGACTTCGACGAGTCCTCGTTGACCGGGGAGTCGCTGCCGGTCACCCGGATATCAGGCGAGGAGGTCCTCTCCGGCGCGCTCAATGGGCAGCAGGCCGTGGAACTGGTGGCCAACTCCACCGCCGAGGACTCCCAGTACGCCCGGATCCTGGCCCTGGTGCAGGAGGCTGCCGCATCCCAGGCACCGATGGTGCGCCTGGCCGATCGGTATGCGGTGCCCTTCACCGCCATCGCCTATCTCATCGGCGCCGTGGCCTGGTGGTCCTCCGGAGACCCGGTCCGCTTCGCGGAGGTGCTGGTGGTCGCCACCCCGTGCCCGCTGCTGATCGCCGCCCCGGTGGCGTTCATGGGCGGGATGTCCCGCGCGGCCAAGAACGGGGTCATCGTCAAGTCCGGCGGCATCATCGAGGCCCTGGGCTCGGTCCGCACGGCCGCATTCGACAAGACCGGCACGCTCACCTACGGCCGTCCCGAACTGCTGCAGGTCCGCCCTGAGCCCGGGATCGGCGGGGAGGAGATGCTGCGGCTGGCCGCCTCGGCCGAGCAGTACTCCGTCCACGTGCTGGCCGAGTCCATCCGCACCGCCGCGGTGGACCGGGGCCTAGACCTGATCAGTGCCGCCGATGCCCGTGAGGAGGCCACCAACGGGGTGACGGCCACCCTGGCCGGACGCCGGGTGATCGTGGGCAAGCACGGCTACGTCCGCGCACACACCACCGGGCTCACCCAGACCGACCTGCGGCCCGGCCAGTCCGCCGTCTATGTCGGGGTGGACGGGCGCTTCGCCGGGACCCTGATCCTCTCCGACCAATTGCGCGGCAACGCCGCCGCGACGCTGGCCGAGCTGGACCGTCTCGGCGTGAAGCACCGGATGATGCTCACCGGGGACGCAGAGGCCACCGCCGGACATATCGCCGCCCAGGCCGGCATCACCGAGGTGGACGCCGAACTGCTGCCCGAGGACAAGGTCCGCCTGATCCGTGAGGCGAGACCCGGCCCCGTGATGATGGTCGGCGACGGCGTCAATGACGTGCCGGTGCTGGCCGTGGCCGACGTCGGCGTGGCGATGGGAGCCCGCGGCTCCACGGCCGCCTCCGAATCCGCGGACGTGGTGATCCTCACCGATGACATCTCACGCGCGGCCGTGGCCGTCTCGGTGGGCCAGCGCACCCTGCAGGTGGCGCGGCAGTCGATCTGGACGGGCATCGTGCTGTCCCTGGTGCTGATGATCACAGCCGCCTTCGGGGTGATCCCCGCGATCGTCGGCGCCTTGTTCCAGGAGGTCGTGGACGTGGTGGCGATCGTCAACTCGCTGCGCGCGATGCGCCCCGGCCGCCGGGAGATCCAGGATTTCCAGGCCCTAGCCGATCCGGCTATCGGCCCCGCAGGGACACCGTGCCCTCGATGACCGTGACGCAGGCCCCGCCCACCCAGATGGTCCCCGGCTCCGCGGGGTCCTGTTCCAGGTGGACCCGTCCGGCGCGGCCCAGGGCTGTGCCCTGGGAGGCCACGTACCGGCCCGGCAACCGGCCCGCGCCCATGAGCCACTGGGCCAGCCCCGCGTTGAGGCTGCCCGTCACCGGGTCCTCCGGGATCCCCATCCCGGGGATGAAGGCGCGGACCTCGACGTCGGCCGGGGACTCCGCCGCGAGGTGCGGTCCCACGAGGCCCACCTTGAGCTCGGACCCGGCCTGCGGGGCGGCGCGGAGCACAGCCTCGGCGTCCGTGAGCAGAAGCCCCATCCAGCCGGGCCCGTTGTCCACCCAGGCCGCATCCACCAGGTCGGCCCGGCCCAGCCCCACCTCGGTCAGGGCCCGGTCCACGTCGGCGGGGTCCACCGGACCGGAGCGCACCAGGGGCGGGGCGGCGAAGGCGAGGCGGCCGGCGTCGTGGGCCTCTCCGTCTCCATCCTCCCGGCGCAGGGTGATCAGGCCGGCGGCACACTCCTGGACCACCCGCCCCTCGGTCCCAGGGCTGCCGCCCGCGGCCAGCCACGCGTGCGCCGAGCCGAGGGTGGGATGCCCCGCGAAGGGCAACTCACCGCCCGGGGTGAAGATCCGCAGCCGATAGTCGGCTGCGCGGTCCGTGGGAGCCAGCAGGAACGTGGTCTCGGAGAGGTTGGTCCACCGTGCGAAGGCGGCCATCTCCGCCTCGTCCACGTCGTCGGCCGCATGCACCACGGCCACGGGGTTGCCGGCCAACGGCTCCGACGAGAACACATTGACCTGGGAGAAGGGATGGGTGGCGAGGGGGCGGGCGGAGGTCTCGGGCAGATCCATGGGCCGAGTGTAACGGGGTGACCTAGGGTGGGAGCGTGAACCACCTCTGGGAGCTCATCCACGCCGAACGCACCGCCCTCGCGGAGGATCTGGCGGGTCTGGACGAGGAGCAGTGGAAGCGGCACACCCTCGCCACCGCCTGGACCGTGGAGGAGGTCGTGGCCCATCTGACAGCCGGGGCATCGATCGGCTTCTGGGCCTGGATCCGCAGCATCGTCGGGGCCGGGTTCAATGCGGACACCCACAACCAGCGGCGGCTCCAGGAGCGGCTGGGCCCCACGCCGGCGGACACGCTGGAGCGGTTCCGCGCGACGATCGACTCCACCGTCTCCCCGACCGGGACCCTGCCGGCCTGGCTGGGCGAGGTGGTCATCCACGGCGAGGACATCCGGCAGCCCCTCGGCCTGCACCGGGGCTACTCGGACGAGGTCCTGGTGACGCTGCTCCAGTTCTTCGAGTCCTCGAACTTCACGGTCCCCTCCAAGGCGCGCGCCCGCGGGCTGACCCTGGTGGCCCGGGACGTGCACCACTGGGTCGGCGCCGGGCCGGAGGTGGAGGGCACCGCCAAGGACCTCATCATGGCCCTGGCCGGGCGGCCGGTGCCCGCCGAGCGGTTCCGCGGCCCCGGCGCCCTGGACTTCGACGCCCGCGGCCACGAGCCGTCCCAGCGCCGCTGACTCCAGTTGCCCGGGGCGGCGATGGAGTCAGGCGTCCGAGACGGTGAACCGGGTGTTGCGGTAGGACGGGTGCTGCAGCTCGTCGAGGATGCCCACGGCCATGGTGCCGGCCGTGGTGTGGGAGCCCCCGTCAGCGGCGGTCAGCAGGGAGTCCCGGCCCACCTGTGGCGTGGTGGCCTCGCCGGGGGTGAACATCATCTGCGGGGAGACCCCCACCCACTCCGCCGAGTCCACGGTGCGCAGATACTCCAGCTGCTCCAGGGCCGCCTCCGGGATGCTGATCCAGGCCTCGGAGCCGGGGGCGCTGCGGATGTCCTCGATCGCCAGCCGCCCGGTCTCCGGGTTGGTCAGGGACCCGGCCCCGAGGATGAACACCAGGCGCGGGGATGCCTCGTCCGCGGCGGGCGCAGCCGCCACCAGCTGCTTCGTGAGGTCGTTGTGGGTGTAAGCCTGTTCCGGCGAGGTGCCGAAGGCGTCGACCACCGCGTCGAAGCCGGCCAGGTCCGCGGCGGTCAGCTCGAAGGCGTCCTTCTCCACGACGGCGGCCTCGGCCCCCAGCAGCTCCCTCGCCTTGGCTGCGTCGCGGACCAGCGCCACGGCCTCCTCGCCGCGGCGCACCGCCTCGCGGTAGATCTCCTGGCCGGCCATGCCGGTGGCTCCGATGATGCCGATCTTCATGCTGTGCTCCTTGTCGACGACGTGTCCATCATCTGGGGCAACAGTGCGGCGGCGAGGTCTCTTCCCGCCACGCGGAATGCGGAGCCGGATCAGCCGAAGGCGAGGCCGCCGGCGATGAACACCATCACCGAGCCGACCACGAGGTCCACGATCTTCCACGTGCGCGGGGTGTCCAGCAGCGGTGCGAGCGCGCGGACGCCGAAGCCCAGGGTCAGGAACCAGAGCGCCGAGCCCGCCAGCGCGCCGCCGGCGAAGACCCACTTCTGCGCCCCGTAGGAGTTGGCGAGGGTGCCCAGCATGACCACCGTGTCCAGGATCGCGTGCGGGTTCAACAGCGAGACACTCAGGGCGGTCAGCACCACGGTCCAGACGGGGCTCGGCGCGCGCCGGGGGGAGCCGGAGCGCTCCATCCGCACGGACAGCCGCCGCTGGTCCGAGACCACGGCCAGGGTCCCGGTCGACGGTCCGCCGCCGCTCCCCCGCCGGTTCCCGGCCCCAGGCGCGACGCCGGCCCCGGCGCCCACCAGCGCGGGCTCGCCCCCTCGGGTCCCGCCGGCCACCTCGTCGGCGACGTCGGCAGCCGGCCGCGCGCCGTCGTCGTGCCCCGCGCCCTGTGACCGCACCCCCGCCGTCTCGTCCTCGTCCACCGTCATGGACCGGCGGGTGGCGAACGCGGAGCGGAAGGAGGAGAACGCAAACCAGAGCAGGTAGGCCACGCCGCCCCACTTCAGGACTTCGAGCAGCCAGGGGGCGTTCTCGGCGATCACGCCGACGCCGGCCGTACCGGCCGTGATCAGCACGATGTCCCCCACCAGGCAGACGGCGAGCGCCAGCAGGAGGCGGTCGCGGCGGATGGCCTGGCGCATGATGAACAGGCTCTGGGCACCGATGGCCACGATGAGGGCGAGGCAGGTCAACAGACCGGTCAGGAAGATCGTCACAACAATCACGGTAGGTTGACCTGCGGCTTCCGTTCCACCTGCATATCCTTCAGGGTATTAAGCTTTCCTTCATGAACACCGATCACCTGCGTGCCCTCGCCGCCGCCGTGGACGAGGGCACCTTCGATTCCGCCGCCGACGCCCTGCGGATCTCCGGATCAGCCTTCTCCCAGCGCATCAAGGCCTTGGAGAAGGACGCCGGCCAGGTGCTGCTGACGCGCACCGTCCCGGTGGGTACGACGTCGGCGGGAGACCGGATGCTGCGGCTAGCCCGGCAGGTGGCCGTGCTGGAGGACGAGACCCGGCGTTCGCTCGGACGTGGCACGGGCGGGCGCACCGTGCTGTCCGTGGCGGTCAACGCCGACTCGCTGGCCACGTGGTTCGTGGAGGTGCTGCGCCAGGCCGCCACCTGGGACGACGCGGTGCTGCAGCTGCACCTGGAGGACCAGGAGCACACCCATGAGCTGCTCCGTTCCGGCTCGGTGATCGCGGCGGTCACCGAGCACCCCGCCCCGGTCTCCGGCTGCATCTCCATGGAGCTGGGCACCATGGACTACCACGCGGTGGCGGCCTCCTCCCTGCTGGACCGGCACCGAGGGGAGGACGGCACGGTGGACTTCGGGGCCGTGCCGGTGCAGGACTTCGGCACCCGGGACAACCTGCAGCGCAGCCGGCTCGCCGCGTGGCGGGCCGGGCGGGTGGAGGATTCCGCGGCACCCACCGCTGAGCCGCCGCGCCACCAGGTGCCGACCGTGGGCGGGTTCAACGCCGCCGTGGCGGCGGGCCTGGGCTGGGGCATGATCCCGGCGGGCCAGCTTCCGGAGGGGGTCCTGGAGGGCACCCACCCGGATCTGGTGACCATCCCACAGCTCGGCCAGTCCCGGGTGCCCCTGCACTGGCAGCGCTGGTCGGCCGGGACGGAGGCCCTGGACCGGCTGACCGCCGCCGTGCAGCAGGCGGCGCGCACCATGATCTGATCGGCCGGCTGTCCAGAGCCGCAACATGGCCGGCGCCGGGACGGTCGTGGTGTGGACTGTGGGCATGACGCCCGCAGCCTCCCCCGCCCACCCCGCTCCCGACGCCCTCGCAGCCTGTCCGCGCGTGCTCCTGCTGGGCTTCGGCGCGATCGGCCGCCACGTGGCCACGCTGCTGGCCCCGGAGCGGGAGGCCGGCCTGCTGCGGATGTGCGCGGCCGAACGGGAGGTCTCCGCCCATCGCGACCGGGCCATCCCGGGGGTCGAGCTCTCCACCACCGGCACGGACACGGACTGCCCCACCTGGGACGAGGCGCTGGCGGAGGCGGACCTGGTGGTGGAGTGCGCCGGCGTAGAACCCGCCGCCGAGTACGGGCCGGGCGTGATCGCCGCCGGGATCGACCTGGTCCTCACCAGCGTGGGCGCGCTGGCGGATCCGGAGACCGCACGCCGGCTGCTGGCCGGGCCAGGCCGACTCTGGGTGACCAACGGCGCCATCGGCGGCTTCGACGTGCTCGGCGCCGCGGCCGACGCCGGCGGGCTGGACGAGGTGCGCATCCGCACCGCCAAACTCCCCACCTCCCTGCTCCGGCCGTGGATGTCCGGCCCGCAGGAGGCCGAGCTGCGGGCCCTACGACCCGGTGATGACCCCGTGACGGTGTTCTCCGGCGGACCCGCCAGCGCGATCGAGCGGTTCCCGGCCAACGTCAATGTGGCGGTCGGGCTGGCCTGGGCCACGCGGGGACGCCCCGCACTCCCGCCCGGTGACCCCGCGCCCGGTGCCGGGACGGCGCAGGGTGACGTGTCCTCGCGAGGTGCCGGGGCCGGCGTCGGGCCCTCCCCGGCGGACGCCGAGCTGTTGCGGCGCTCCCTGGACCGGGTGCGGGTGGAGCTCGTGGCCGATCCGGGGGCCGGACGCAGCCGCCACGAAATCTTCGCCACCGGTCCGGCGGGCCGGATCGAGCTGAGCTTCGAGTCGGCGCCGAGCCCCGAGAACCCGAAGACCTCCGGGCTGACGGCCCTCTCGGTGGCCCGCACCGTGCGGGAGGCGCTGAACCTGCCCTGACCACTGGAATCCAGCGGTCGCGGAGGCCGGCCTAGGAGATCCGGGAGTCGGCGGGGATCGCGTACTCGGTCCCCGCGGCCGTGCGCTCGAGCAGCGATGCATCCACGAGGTAGCGGCGCAGCATCGCCACGTCCGGGTGGAACACGTGCAGCCGCTGGTTCAGCTGCTCCTCGCTCAGCACCTCGTCGGAGGCGAGCGCGTGGTCGCGCACCCACGCCAGCAGTTCGGCGCGCTCCGCCACAGACGCGGGCATCGCCTCGATCCGCGGTCCCCGCCCTGCGACCAGGAATTTCCCGACGCCGGCCCGCGCCCTCCCGGCCCCGGCGGCGGCGGGTGCCGTGAGCGGCGCCCGCACGGCGGCGCCGTCCACGGTGACGGAGCCCTCCGCGTCCTCGGTCAGGATGCCCAGGGAAAGCCAGCCGGCGACGGACTTCTGCTCCTTGGCGTTCAGTCCGGCGCGGGTGGCCGCATCCAGCTCGCCGAGGGTCGCCAGGGCGAAGACGTTGCGGGCGGCCTCATTGCCGAGCGCGGCGAGGATGGGCTTCCAGTCGGGTGGGGTCACGGGTGCGGGTGGGGCCGGAGTGTTGGCTGGATCACTCATGTCTCCAGTATGGCCTGCCCGGGGTACTTCAGACAGGACCCCTCGCCCTTGTGATGACCTGCGACGTCCGGCACAGTGCAGGGACGGGACCATGCCGGAACCGACTGCCGCCGCTACCCACCCTGTGGAGGGACCCATGCACGTGGACACCGCCGTCCGAGACCTCACCCCGGACCTCACCCAGGACACCCTTCGGGACGTGGTGCGCGAGCTGGAGCGAGAGGTGCGCGGCGAGGTCCTCACCTCCTCGCTCCGCCGGTCCCTGTACAGCTCGGACGCCTCCAACTACCGCGTGGCCCCCGAGGTGGCGGTCTGCCCGCTGGACGAGGCCGACGTCATCACCGCGGTCCGCATCGCCGCCCGGCACGGGCTGCCCGTGACCCCGCGGGGTGGGGGCACCTCGATCGCGGGCAACGCCGTGGGGCCGGGGCTGGTGCTGGATGTGGGCCAGCACCTCAACCGCATCGTCTCGATCGACGCCGCGGCGCGCTCCGCCGTCGTGCAGCCCGGCGTGATCCTGACGGACCTGCAGGCCGCCGCGGCGCCGCACGGGTTGCGCTTCGGCCCGGATCCGTCCTCGGCGAGCCGCTGCACCCTCGGCGGGATGATCGGCAACAACGCCTGCGGGCCGCACGGGCTGGCCTACGGGCGCACCGCGGACAACGTGCGCCGGCTGCGGTGGCTGCTGCCGGACGGCCGGATCCTGGACGTGTCCCCGGGGCAGGAGGCCGTGGACCGGGTGCCCGGGCTGGAGTCCTTCATCCAGCGGCACCTGCAGCTGCTGCGCACGGAGCTGGGGCGCTTCGACCGGCAGATCTCCGGCTACAGCCTGGAGCACCTGCTGCCGGAGAACGGCCGGGACCTGGCCGCCGCGCTGGTGGGGACCGAGGGCACGTGCGGGGTGTTGCTCGAGGCCGAGGTGGACCTGGTGCCGCGCGCGCCGGCACCCGCGCTGGCCGTGATCGGTTACCCGGACATGCCGGCCGCCGCGGACGACGTCCCCCACCTGCTGCCCCACCGCCCGCTGGCCCTGGAGGGGCTCTCGGCGGAGATGGTCGAGGTGGTGCGCCGCTCCCCCACCGGCTCGGGCATCCCGGAGCTGCCGGCCGGCGGCGGCTGGTTGATGGTGGAGGTCGGCGGGGCGGACGAGGCCGAGGCGGTGGCCGCCGCCGAGGCCATGGTCGCCGCCGCGAACGGCCTGGAGGCGGTGGTACTGCCGGCCGGCCCGGACGCCTCCAAACTCTGGCAGATCCGGGCCGACGGCTCCGGGCTCGCGGTCCGCACGGCCACCGGCGCGCAGGCCTGGCCCGGTTGGGAGGACGCCGCCGTGCCGCCCGAGCACCTCGGCGACTACCTGCGCGAGCTGAAGACGCTGATGGACTCCCGCGGCCTGGCCGGCCTGGCCTACGGGCACTTCGGGGACGGCTGCATCCACATGCGCATCGACTTCCCCTTCGCCGCCGGCACCGCGGAGTTCCGTGGTTTCATGGAGGCCGCCGCCGCCCTGGTGGCCCGCTACGGCGGCTCCCTCTCCGGCGAGCACGGGGACGGGCGGGCGCGCAGCGAGCTGCTGCCGGCCATGTACTCCCCCGAGGCGCTGGCGGTCTTCACCGAGTTCAAGGCACTGTTGGATCCTGCGGGGCTGATGAACCCGGGGGTGCTGGTGGACCCGGACCCCGTGGACGCCTCCCAGCGCCGCCCGGCCGCCGCCGCAGAGGGCGCCGCGGACGGCTTCGCCTTCGCCCACGACGACGGCTCCGTCACCGATGCCGTGCACCGTTGCGTGGGGATCGCCAAGTGCCGGGCGGACCTGCGGGAGCAGGGCACCTTCATGTGCCCGTCCTACCTGGCCACCGGCGACGAGAAGGACTCCACGCGCGGACGGGCCCGGGTGCTGCAGGAGATGCTCAACGGCTCCGTGGTCACGCTCGGCTGGGACGCCCCCGAGGTCCACGAGGCCCTGGACCTGTGCCTGTCCTGCAAAGCCTGCGCCACCGACTGCCCCACGGGGGTGGACATGGCCACCTACAAGTCCGAGACCCTGCACCGGACGTATCAGGGGAAGGTGCGCCCGCTGTCCCACTACACGCTGGGGCGGCTGCCGGGCTGGTTGCGGCTGGCGGCGCCGCTGGCCCCGCTGGTCAACGCCGCGGGGAGGGTCCCGGCGGTGCGGCGGGCCATGATGACCCTGATGGGGGCGGACCCCCGCCGTTCCCTGCCGCTGCTGCCGAAGGCGCCGTTCCGCTGGTCGGAGGCGGGCGTCGCTCCCCCGGCCGGTGGCGGCCGGCCGGTGGTGCTGTGGGTGGACTCCTTCTCGGACGCGCTGTCGCCGGAGATCCCCGCGGATGCCCTGACGGTGTTGGACGCCGCCGGCTGCGAGGTGCAGGTGGTCGGGCAGTCGGCCGGCGAGCAGGCCTGCTGCGGGCTCACGCTGATCTCGACCGGACAGCTCACCGCGGCGAAACAGAAGCTGCGCCGGACCGTGGAGATCCTGCTGCCGCACGTGCGGGCGGGGCGGGCCGTCGTCGGACTGGAGCCCAGCTGCACCGCGGCGCTGCGCTCCGACCTGGTGGAGTTGCTGCCCGAGCACCCCGGTGCGCGGGAGGTGGCCAGCGCTGTGCGGACCGTGGCCGAGCTGCTGGCTGAGTTGGACTGGACGCCCCCGCGGGTCACCGCCGCGGACGCGGAGCTGCTGGCCCAGCCGCACTGCCATCAGCACGCGGTCATGGGCTACGCCGCGGACCGGGGCCTGCTGGAGTCGATGGGTGTGGACGTGGAGCTGTCCAACGGGTGTTGCGGGCTGGCCGGGAACTTCGGCATGGAGCAGGGCCACTACGAGGTCTCGGAGACGATCGCCCGGCAGGGCATCCTCGCCGCGGCGGAGCGTTCGCCGGACAAGCCGATCCTGGCCGACGGGTTCTCCTGCCGCACCCAGGTCGCGGACCTCGCGGGCCTGCAGGGCCGTCACCTCGTCCAGGTCATCGCCGCCGCCCTGCGCACCCCCTGACCCCGGGGATCACGGCCGCGCCAGAGGTCGAGACACGCCGAGCCGATCCGCAGTTATCGCTCTCGTGATGCCACTGGTCGGTGCGGAGGGTCAGGAGCCGGAGAGCATGTCCAGGACCATCGGCTTGACCTTCGATCCGTAGAGCTCGATCGACTCCATCATGTACTCGTGCGGCAGGGAGCCGTTGCCGTACTTCATGCCGAAGCGGCCGGCGTCCAGGGCGCGGACGCTCGCCGCCACCTTCCGCGCCACCGTCTCCGGGGAGCCCAGGTGCAGGGCGCCGTGGGTGATCTCCTGCCGGAACTGTGCGGGCGAGGGGGCGGGCCAGCCGCGTTCGGCGCCCATCTTGCGCATGGAGGCCTCCCAGTGCGGGTAGTACCGCTCGGCGGCCTCCTCGTCCGTGGCGGCCACGAATCCGTGGGAGTGCAGGGCCACGCGCCGGGCCTCGAATCCGCGGGAGGCGATCTCGCGGCGGTAGAGCTCGGCGAAGGGCCGGAACCGCTCCGGCGCCCCGCCGATGATCGCCAACTCGAGCCCCATGCCATAGGTGGCCGCGCGCACCACGGAGGTCGGGGTGCCCCCGACGGCCACCCAGGTGGGCAGGCCGAACTCATGCGCCGTCGTGGGGAACACGGACTGGCGGGTCAGCGCGGCGCGGGTGTTGCCCTGCCAGGTGACGGGGCGTTCGGTGCGCAGGTGGGAGAAGAGGTCCAGCTTCTCCTCGTAGAGCATCTCGTAGTCCTTCAGGTCGTACCCGAAGAGCGGGAAGGACTCGATGAAGGAGCCGCGGCCCAGGGAGACCTCGGCCCGGCCGTTCGAGACGGCGTCCAGGGTGGCGAAGCGCTGGTAGACGCGCACCGGGTCATCCGAGGAGAGCACGGTGACGGCGGAGATCAGTTTGATGTTCTCGGTCTGCCCGGCGATGGCGGAGAGCACCATCTCGGGCGAGGAGATGGTGTAGTCGGGGCGGTGGTGCTCGCCGATGCCGATGACGTCCACGCCGGACTGGTCTGCCATGACGCCCTCGGCCACCACGTTCCGCAGCACCTCGGGGTGGCTCAGGGGCTGCCCCTCGGCGGTGTGGGTCACGTCCCCGAAGGTGTGCAGGCCGAACTCGAGCGTGCCGGCGGGCACGGAGTCGGCACGTTCGGTGGACGGGTTGGGGCGCGGGGCCGCGAGCGCGGCAGGGCTCTGGGAGGCAGGATTCTCGGTCACGTCAGGGAGAACGCCGGGACCCCTCCGATTCATTCCTTGAGATTTCAACTTCCCGCCGGGTGGTCTGGAGGAGCTGGATGGGATGGATGGGCTGAGTGGTCAATTCCCGCGGCGATCCCGGTCCAGACTGCCGCACGATCTGACCACCCAGCGGAGGGGTCTGGCCAGGTCAGGGCAGCGGAAATGAGCCGTGGCCGAAGAGGATCCGGCGGGCCAGGGCACGCCCCGGCGGGGTCCGGAGCGCCGTGAAGGCGGCGGAGGCCATCGCGGGGGTGCGGAGGGCGTCCAGGCCCTGCCGCAGCAGGAGCCGCTTGCGGAACCGGGCCCGCAGTGCGCCGCCGTCGTAGTGCTCCAGGACCTCGGGCCGGCCGGCACGCAAGGCCTCGTCCAGGATCTCGGCGGCGTGCCCGGACAGCCGCAGGCAGGGGTCGAGCCCGCCGGCGGTGAGCGGGGAGACCGCCCCGGCGGCGTCCCCCACGAGCAGCCCCTCGGCGCAGGAGATCCGCGGCAGCACGCCGCCCACGGGGATGGGCCCCGCCCGCTTCTCCACTGCCTCCGGACGGACCACACCGTCCATTCCGGGGGCTGCCGCGGCGAACCTCTGGAGCGCCGCATACATCCCGCGCGGGAAGCGCTCCGCGTAGCCGGCGGTGCCGAGGTGGATGTGCTCGCCGTCCCGCAGCACCCAGGCCAGGTAGCCGGGGGCGATCCGGGGGTCCACCACGCAGTGGAACCCCGGCTCGACGGCCGGGTCTGGGTCCGCGAAGACCTCCTCGGCCCCCACGAGCAGTTCCGCGTTCCGGCTCAGTCCCAGCGTGCGGGCCACCCGGGACCGCGCCCCGTCCGCCCCCACGAGGTACCGGGCCCGCACCCGCGCCGGCCCACCCGGCCCCTCGAGGAGGTAGGCAGGTCCGCCCTGCCGGGCGCCGTCGTCGTACCTCTCGGCCGGCCCCAGGAAGCGGGTGGCGAGGCGCAGCTCGACGCCGGCCCGCTCGGCCTCGCGGGCCGCGTCCACGTACAGCGGGCCCATGTCCCCGACGCGGTACTCGTCCCTCTCGCTGGCCAGCTCGACCGGGCCGCGCAATCCGGGCGGGTAGAGCACCATGCGGCGGATCGGCGGGCCGAGATGCTCCTCGGGCAGGTCGAAGTCCTCCAGGGTGCGGCGCACGAAGATCCCGGTGGTGCGGACGGTGCCGGTCAGGGTGGGGCGGCGCTCGGCGAGGACCACCCTCCTGCCGGACCGGGCCAACAGGGTGGCGGCATGCAGTCCCGCCAGCCCCGCACCGACCACCATGACGTCCGCGCCCTCCGCGCGCTCGTCGGGCGCTCCGTGCGCCTCGCGGTCAGTCGGTTCCGCCATCCGGGCCACCCTCCCCGGCGACCTCGCCGCCGGCTCCGTCCCAGCGCAGCAGGTCCCCCGGCTGGCAGTCCAGCACCCGGCAGAGCGCGGCCAGCGTGGAGAACCGCACGGCCTTGGCACGCCCGTTCTTCAGCACGGCCAGGTTGGCCGGGGTGATCCCGACGGCCTCGGCCAGCTCGCCGGCGGACATCTTGCGCCGGGCCATCATGACGTCCACGTCCACCACGATCGACATCAGATCACCTCCGAGAGTTCGTCCTCGAGGCGGCGGGCCTGATCGTCGCGCTCCACGGCCTGCGCCAGCAGCCGCCGGGCCACGTGGACCGTCAGGGCCGCCGCGAAGGCCAACAACGCCACCCCACCGATCAGCAGGACGAGCCCCGGGGCGGTGGTGCCGCCGCTCAGGATGATCCCGAAGGCCACCAACAGCACGCCACCACCGGCCATCGCCCCCGTGATCACGTCCACGGAGCGGAAGGCCTGCCGGGAGAAGATCCGACCCCGCAGCACGAGGGTCAGCAGCCGCCAGATGCAGACGCCGACCACCTGAAGGCTCACCACTCCCAGCGCCAGGACCACGATGAGGGACACGGCGACCTCTGGTGGCGCGGCGCCGAGGTCGATCCACAGCAGCGGCAGGATCACCGCCAGGACCACGAGCGAGCCGGTGGCGGCGAGCACCAACATGGTCCGCAGGACGAGCACCAGGGAACGCGGTACGGAGGTGGACACGGAAGCGGGCATGACAGTCCTCCATCGATTGTCTTTCGACACAAATCTATCGTTAAGCGATAGCTTTGCCAACGCGTCCGGATGCCCACCCAGCGCAGTCACAGGAACGGCACACGTGGCGCGGAGGCTGTGATGGTGGTGTGTGGGCGGACCAAGAACCAGCCGACTCCGAGGAGGACGCGATGACCGAGACGAAGAGACCGCGCCGGATGCGCGGGGCCGTGGCCGCGATGACAGCGGCCGGGCTCCTGGTCGCCGGCGCCGTGGGTGGCGTGGTGGCCGATTCCGTGGCCACGGATCCGTCCCCGTCCGCCGCGTCCTCACCGGCCGCCGGCAGCGGCTCGAACGGCGGCTCGAACGGTGGATCGTCCTCGGGGAACGAGCTCTCGGCGCAGACCGTCGCCGACCCGGCGACCCTGGCCGGGGCCCTGGACCACACCCACGACGGCATCACCGTGCCGGAGGGGGAGGCCGCACCGGCTGACGCGAGCCACGCCCCGGGTGCCGAGGGCACCCCGGTGGATGCCGGCGTCGAGGTCCAGGACGCCCCCGGCGTGCTCCTGGTGGAGACCGAGACCTCGTACGGTGAGGGCGCCGGCTCGGGGATGGTGCTGAGCGCGGATGGCCTCGCCCTGACGAACTACCACGTGGTGGACGGCTCCTCCGAGGTGGAGGTCACCGTGGCGGACACCGGTGAGACCCACACGGCCGAGGTGATGGGCCGGGATGCCGCCCATGACGTGGCGGTGCTGCAGCTGCAGGATGCCTCCGGCTTGGACACCGCCAGCGTGGACCCCTCCGGCGTGGATACCGGGGAGGACGTGGCCGCCGTGGGCAACGGCTCCGGACAGGGCTACCTGACCGCCGTCTCCGGCACGGTGACCGGCGTGGACCAGTCCATCTCCGCGGAGCGGCTCGGTGACGCCGAGGACCTGACCGGGCTGATCGCGACGGACGCAGATGTGGTGCCCGGTTATTCGGGTGGGCCGTTGGTGGACGACGACGGCCAGGTCGTCGGGATGAGCACGGCGGCCTCCACCGGGGAGACCTCCGAACAGGTCAACGGCTTCGGCATCGGGATCACCGAGGCCCTGGGCATCGCGGACCAGATCGTGGCCGGCACCGAGTCGGACAGCGTGCAGGTCGGCGCCTCCGGGGCGCTCGGGGTCACCGTGACGGATGCCGCCGCTGGCGCACTCGTGGTGGAGGTCGCCCCGGGATCCGCGGCCGAGTCGGCAGGGCTGGTGGCCGGCGACACCGTCACGGTCCTGGACGGCACCGAGGTGGCCGATTCCGCCGAACTCTCCGATCAGGTCGGCTCGTCGGATCCGGGTGACTCCGTGACCTTGACGTGGGCGGACGCCGAGGGTGCCGAGCACTCCGCCACCGTGGACCTGGGTGAAAGCACCGTGAACTGAACTCCACCGGATGCGCTGACACCAACGGTGGGTGGTCAGTTGGGGTGGGGGTCGCGGCCCTGATCGCCACTCCAACTGACCACCCACGGCTAACTGACTACCCACCGCTCACTGACCACCCACGGCTTGTGTCCTGAAGGCCCCGGGTCAGCGCTCCGCGAGCACCCCGCGCAGCGTGGGCCGAGAGGCGGCCACGCCCAGCCGCACCAGCAGCACCCCGAGCACCAGGGCCCCGGCCACCAACGCGATGGACGCTGGGCTGAAGATGACGGCCGCACCGATCACGGGCAGGGTCGTCACCACGGCGGCCACGAGGGTGAAGACCAGCACGATCCACAGCGGCCCCATCACGGAGCGGCGGCGGATGGCCTCCATGGTCGCCTCGGTCATGCCGAGCCGGCCCAGCCCCCGGTACATCTGGGCGCGGTCCAGCACCTGGGCCGCCTGGGTGATGCCGACGGAGCAGGCCGTCAGCACGAAGGCGATGAGCATGGTCAGGAGCACCCCGGTCTGCAGGTCACCGATGAGCACCAGGTCCTCCGGCCGCGCCCCCTCGGCGGAGACCGTGTTCGCCAGGCCCATGCCGGCCCCGCCGACCACGCCGATGTAGGTGGTCACCGCCAGGCCGCCGATCTGCCGCCAGGCCTGCTGCGGCGATTCGAGCACGTTCCGGGCCGCCACGAGTTGCTCGGCGGTCTCCGCCCGGCGCCAGGTGCGGCGGGTCACGAGGCCCACCAGCCAGGGGCCGATGAAGTGCAGGGCCAGCATCGGCAGACCGAAGCCCGCGAGCAGCATGATCAGCACGACGATCATCTCCCCGGCCCCGAAGGCGTTGAGCAGCACCTGGGCCAGCACCAGTCCCACCACGGCCAGCACCACGCGGACCCAGTGGACGGTGGCGGCCTGCTGCCGGGTGCGCACGCCCAAGGGGGTGATCTCGATCCGTCGCAGCCCGGCCATCGAGCTCGCGGCGGCCATCAGCAGCAGGGCCCCGACCACGGCGAACAGCCAGCCGGTCCCGAGCCACATGCCCTCCAGCCCGATGGGCCGCCCCGCGAACGGGATCAGCCCGACCAGGGGCATGAACACGAGGTACCCCACGACGCCGAGCAGCAGCCCCGCGGCGGCCAGCACCACGGACTCGACCACGGCCAGGGTCCGCACGGTGAGGGTCCCCGCGCCCAGCAGGCGCAGGGAGGAGAGGCGCTCGTCCCGGCGCCGGGCCAGCAGCCGGGCGGCGGACCCGGCCAGCCCGGCCAGCGGGAACACGAGCAGCATCAGCGCGAAGACCGAGAGGATCAGGTAGAAGCCGGCCAGGTCGCCCGAGATCGTCCAGAACGAGGCGGCGCCGCCGGCCACGAGCAGGGCCAGCGTGCCGACGATTGCGAACGCGGTCACGGGCAGCCCCCAGACCTGGCGGTCGGCGAACAGCTTGGTCAGGAACAGCCTCAGCACCGCGGCGGTGCCGGCCGTGGGCCCCCGGCCCGTGCCCGACGGCGGCCGGCCGGGGAGCGCGCCCAGGTCACCGTCCGGCGTCGCGCCGGGATGGTCAGACCGGTCGGACTGGCGGCCAGTACGAACGGTCTCGTTCCTCATCGCACACCTCCGGTGGCGGTGGCGGCCGAGTCGGCGACGATCCGGCCGTCGGCCACGCGCACCAGGCGGGAGCAGCGGTCGGCGGTGGCCTGGTCGTGGGTGACCATCACCAGGGTGCGCCCGCGGCCCACGGTGGAGTCGAGCAGGGCGGCGAGCACGGAGGCGGAGGTGGCGGAGTCCAGTGCGCCGGTGGGCTCGTCGGCGAAGACGACGTGCGGGTCCGCCACCTGCGCACGGGCGATGGCCACGCGCTGGGCCTGTCCGCCGGAGAGCTCGCCCAGGCGGCGGGTCTGCATCCCGTCCAGCCCGAGGCCGGCCAGCCACTGGGCGGCATGGGACTCGGCGGCCGGACGGGGCACGCCGGAGAGCATCAGCGGCAGGGCGACGTTCTCCACGGCCGTCAGCTCAGGCAGCAGCAGTCCGTCCTGGAAGACGAAGCCGAAACGTTCGCGGCGCAGCTTCGCGCGCGCCTCCTCGTTCAAGGCGGTCACCTCGGTGCCGCTCGCCGTGGGCCCGGTGCCGGTACCGGTGAACTGGACCGAGCCGGCGTCGGGCGTCAGGATTCCGGAGAGGATGTGCATCAGGGTGGTCTTGCCGGAACCGGAGGGCCCCATGATGGCCACGGACTCCCCGGCCTCGACGGTCAAGTCCACGCCGTCCAGGGCATGGGTGGTGCCATAGGACTTCCTCAGGCCGCGGGCAACGAGGAGGGGTGCGGGCAGGGCTGCGGGTCGATTCATCATGCTTCCACTCTCGCCGCTCCGCCCCGTACCGTCGTCGGCCCCGGCTCCGATCCTGCCCCGCCGCGGGTCCACCCACAGGATGACCCCGACCCCCATCACGGCCGCAGTTGACGTCGAGAATCGCCGATGAAATCGACAGTTGCCGCTCTCGTGATCAGGGGGTGGGGGTGGCGTTGCGGGAGAACAGCATGGCCACGCAACCGGCGGCCAGGATCCCGAGCAGGGTCACGGCGGCCGGCACCATGGCCCACAGGTCCCCGACGATCCCGAGCAGCAGCGTGAACGCCGCCAGGCAGAGGTAGGCGATCGTGAAGTACCGGCTCATGGAGGCGGCCGCCCCGAGCGGGCGGCGGCGGTTGAACTCACCGATCTCCTGCGTGGCACTGAAGAACGTGAAGCCATGCCCGACGCCGGCCCCCACCGCCGCGATGAGCGCCCACCACACCTGCCCCGTGGCCAGCATGGCGGCAAAGCCGCCGATCCCGACGAGCAGGGCCGACAGGCCCAGCCGGCGGCCCCGCTGGACGGGCACGTTCCGGGCCGACACCTGGACGATGCCGGCCACCGCCAGCACCGCGGCCACGATCCCGCCCAGCACCGTCAGGCTCTCCACGCCGAGGGCGGTGCCGATGAGGCCGGGTCCCACCGACTGGTAGAGCCCCACCATGGCCCAGCTGGTGCCGGCGGTGAGGCTGATCATCAGGTGGGACCGCGGCGCGAGCATCGGGGCGGAAGCCGGCGCTGTCTCCCGCGTCGGTTCCGCCGCCGGGGACTCGGCCGGAACCACCGCCGAGGCCCCTGCCTCCCCCAGGACCAGGGGGCCGGTGGACGGACCGGTGGGGGCCGGCGTCGCCGGTGGGGCCGGGGAGCGCCCGTGCACGAGCAGCAGGAGCATCACGGCGGCCACGCAGGCGCCCGCCACCAGCATCGGCAGGGTGGTTCCGGCGGAGAGGTCCGCCAGCGCCCCCGCGAGCACGGGACCGAGGCAGGCCCCGACCAGCGCGGTCAGGGTGACCAGCAGCGCGGTGAAGGACCGGGCCCGCGGCGGGGCCGCACCGTAGAGGGCGGCGCTGGAGGCGGACATCACCACCCCGAGCGCCAGGCCCTGGATGAACCGGGCGGCCAGCAGCATCCCGGCCCCGCCCGCCAGGGCGAGCGCCAGGGCGGCCACCACCGAGGCGGCCGCCGCCAGCACCATCAGCGTCCGGGGGCTGTGCCGCCGCAACCACCGGCCCGTGAGCAGCAGTCCGGGGATCAGCCCGCCCACGTACATGGCGTAGACGAGGGTCTGGACCGTGGCCGAGAACCCGAATTCCGCACGCCAGGCGGCGTAGAGCACGGTGGGGGCGTTGACCGCCCCGAAGACCAGGACGGCGGTGGCGAAGGCGGTGACCCGCGGAACCGGCGAGGCCGTCTCCGGGGTCACCGCGCCCCTCCCAGTTCTCTCATGTCCTGCCCGCTCCGCTCAGGAGGCGGCCTTGGAGTCCCCGTCGATCGGCAGCTGCTGGCCGGTGATGGTGCGGCCGTGCGGGCCGGCGAGGAAGATGATCAGCGCGGCGATGTCCGCCGCGTCGATGAACTCCTTCACGGACTGGTTCTGCAGGGCGTTGGCCTGCTCCGCCTCCAGCGAGGTGCCGTTGGCCTCCGCGCGGCCGGCCAGGACGCTGTCCATGCGGGGGCCGGCGACGGCACCGGGGTGGATGGTGTTGGAGGTGATGCCGTACTGGCCCAGCTCCAGGGACAGGGTCTTGGCGAAGCCGACCAGGCCCCACTTGGTGGTGGAGTAGCCGATCCGGTTCTCGTAGCCGAAGCGGCCGGCCAGGGAGGACATGGTCACGATGGTGCCGGCCTCGGACTGCTTGAGCAGCGGGATCGCCCGCTGGGTCACCATGAAGGTGCCCGTCAGGTTGATGCCCAGGATGGCGTTCCAGGCCTCAGGGTCGAGGCCCTCGGCCGGCACCGTCGGACCGCCGATGCCGGCCATGTTGATCAGCACGTCCAGGCCGCCGAGCTCCTTCTGGAGGTCGTCGAAGAGCGCCTGGACGGAGTCGGCCTGGGAGACGTCGGTGACGGAGCCGGTGATGTTCTCGTGGGAGGCGACGGCGGCGGCCACGGCCTCGGCGTTGATGTCCGCGATGTGCACGCGGTGGCCTTCGGCGGCGAATGCGGTGGCGGTGGCGAAGCCGATGCCGCCGGCGCCTGCGGTGATGAGGACCTTCTTGCTCATGGTGTTTCCCTCCGGAGAATCGGGTGGTCGTCGTTCGGGGTGGTGCTGCACTGCCATTCTGTTTCCTGGGAAGGTATTATGAAGGAAGGAATGACGAGGAGGACCAGGTCATGGATTCCATCCGCAGCATGCGGGCCGACGAGAAGCACACTACCGACCATCGGGCCGTGGAGCTCTGGGGCCGGGTCATCAACGGCTTCGAGGTGACCAACCGCCGGCTCCACGACGCGATCGACCGGGAGTTCTCCTTGACTGCGGCCGAGACGCAGGTCCTGCTGAACCTGCACCGCCAGCCCGGGCACCGCGCACCGATGGCCAAACTGGCGCAGGCGGCCTCGTTCTCCACCGGCGGGTTCACCAAGCTCGCGGATAAGCTCACCAAACGCGGGTATGTCACGCGGGCCGCCTGCTCGGACGACCGGCGGGTGACCTTCCTCGAGTTCACCCCCGAGGGGCTCGAGGTCGCCGGCCGGCTGACTGCGATGGCCGCACGCACCAACCACGAGGTCTTCATCGATGTCCTCGGTGAGCAGCGGGCCGCGCAGGTGGCGGAGGCGATGACCGAGCTGTTCCGGGCCAACGCGCCGGCCATGGACTGAGGACCGGCCAAGCGCCCCCTCAGCACCCCTCAGACATCCCTCAGATCCCGCCCGCCGTCACCGTGGTGAGGATGCCGCGGTGGTCCGTCCCGGGCAACGTCAGCCGCCGGTAGTCCTGCGGCACGAGCCCCCGCAGCAACACGTGGTCGATCTGCGTGAACGGCGGCACCCAGGAGCCCACCGGCCACGTCGCCCCCGGCCAGGGCCCGGCCGCTGCGGCCGCCGGGATGAACCCCTCGGCCAGGGTCCGGAACTGCGGATGGGCCCCGCTGGCGTTGAAGTCCCCGGCCAGCACCAGGGGCAGATCCGACCGCTCCGCCTGCCAACCGGCCAGGCCCCGCAGGGTCTGATCCCAGGAGGGCACGAAGTCCGGCCCGATCGGCGGCACCGGGTGGATGCCCACCACGCGCACGGCCCCCAGCCCCGGATCCTGCACCACCGCCACCGGCTGGTCGAAATGGCGGTACCCGGCGAACCGCGGCAGCACGCCCTCGGAGCGCAGCGGATGGGCGGACAGGATCACGGCTCCGCCGGCCTTCCCACCCTGCGGCTCCTCTGGGATCGCCGCCGTGCGGTGCGGCAGCCCGTCCAGGGCGCCACGGGCCTGCAGACCATCGAGCAGCTTCTCGTCCGCCTCCACCAGGACGAGGACGTCCACCCCGTTCTCGCGTATGACCGAGGCCAGGGCGGCGGGATCGACGCCGGCGTACTCGGCGTTCAGGCTCAGCAGGGTCAGCTCAGCGGGCGCCTGGGGGCTGCCCGCGCCACCACTCGCACCAGCGCCGGCGGCATCATCCGGGGCCACGGACGCCGCGGGCGGGGCCATCGGCACCAGCGCCGGCACCAGTCCCGCCACCGCACCGGCAACCAGGACCAGGGCGGCCCATCGCTGGCGCGCCACGGCCATCACCATGGCCAAAGCCACAGCCACTAGGCACAACACCGGGACCAGGGACTGCAACGGCACGACGACCCACGGGACGGTGATGGCCGGGTGGGGCAGCACCGCCAGGCCGCCGGCGAGCACCGCGCAGGCGAGCAGGACAGCGGTCCTGCCGCGCCGACGTCGTGCTTGGGGCCTGTCCGCCCCCTGCGGATCCGCCACCATGCCGCCTCCCTCCACCGCAGCCACGGGGAGGCCGGGCACCGCGCGCCCGCCTGCCGGGCACATCAGGCATCCTAGAGGCATGCCCGAGCCGACCCCCGCCACCGACCCCCTGGCCCTCGAGAGCCAGATCTGCTTCGCGCTGTCCGTGGCCTCCCGGGGGGTGATCGCCGCCTACCGGCCCGTGCTCGAGCCGCTGCGGCTCACGCACCCGCAGTACCTGGTGATGCTCGCGCTGTGGCAGCACGCCCCGCTGTCCCTGAAGGCCCTGGCCGAGCGGCTGCACATGGAGACGGCCACCCTCTCCCCGATGACGCGGCGCCTGGAGGCGCTGGGCTACCTCCGCCGGGACCGGGATCCCGACGACGGCCGCGGCCTGGCGCTCTCCCTCACCGAGCCGGGGCGGACCCTGCGACGGCAGGCCGAACAGGTTCCCGTCCAGATGATGCGGCGGTTGCGGATGGACGAGACCGAGCTGCGCGAACTGCAGCGGCTGATGACGATGCTGATGGAGCGCGTCCACCCGGGGGCGGCGTAGCGCCGCGATCTGGCCGCACGGGCCGGGTGGGGCGCCGGTCAGTCGTCGGTCCGGGGCCGGGGATCCTCGGACGCGGGCGGGTCCTCGGGCTGGGGAGTCCGCTCGACCGTCTGCACGGTCTGCTCCGGGTCCACGGGGTTCCCGTCCTGGTCCACCATGATGTAGCGGTAGCCCTCCTGGAACGGCTTCGGGGGCTGTCCGTGGTGGCTCAAGAACTCCGACTTCTCGGACGCGGGCGCACCGGCTTCGCCCGCCGCACGCTTGACGGCGGGGGGCGGCTCCTCGCCGTGGGCACGGTAGGCCGCCGCCACCCGTTGCGCACGTTCCGCCCGGAGCCCCTCGCGGGGGTTCAGGCCGGCCTGTCGGCTCGCCGGGCCGTAGACGTCGTTGGCCGCATAGCGGATCCGCCAGAGCAGGCGGTATCCGAGGGACAGCCCGGTGTTGTCCCGGACCACGGGATGGACCTTCTCGTTCTCGTTCTCATGCATGGCGTGCCTCCCAGAGCGAGCCGATGCCGGGGCACCGGCCTTCACTCCAGCGTAGATCTGCCGGCGGGGAAGGTGAACGGTCCGTGACCGGCTCTCATCACGAGAGTTCGACACCCTTGATTACGAGAGCGCTACTGGTCGAGACTCGCCGGAGAAGTCGACATCAACTGATGCCGTGATGGGGAACCGGTGCCGCGACGAGGGCGGGGCGGATCAGCGGGGCTTGGTGGCCCAGTGGATCGCCAGGGTGCCGAACAGGTGCGTCTCATGGCCGACGTCGGTGAATCCGGCGTCCTCCAGCAGGCCCTGGATCTGGGCCGGGGTCTTGAAGCCGCGGGACGTGGCGGAGAGGTATTCGTAGGCGTCGGGGTCCTGGGTGATCAGCTTGGAGATCTGCGGCACCACGTACTTGATGTAGGCCGTGGAGAACGGCTTGATGAGGTTGTCCGGGGCCGGGGAGGTCTCCAGGGCGACCATGCGCCCGCCGGGCTTGAGCACCCGGAATTGCTCGGCCAGGGTGGCGGGGATGTCCGCCACATTGCGCAGCAGGTAACCGTGGGTCACGGCGTCGAAGGCGCCCTCGGCGAAGGGCAGGTCCATGGCGTCGGCCTCGACCCACTCGATCTGCTCGCCGCCGGGGCGGCGCTTGCCGACCTCCATCATCTCCGGGGCGAAGTCGGCGCCGGTGATGGTGGCACCGTAATGCCGCCGCAGCACCTCAAGGGCGATGTCCCCCGTGCCCGTGGCCAGGTCCAGGACCACCGGGGCGTCCGGCAGCTCGGCACGCTCCACGGTCCGGCGGACAAAGCGCGGCTCCTGGCCCCACGTCATGACGAGGTTCATCAGGTCGTAGCGATCGGCGATGCCGTCGAACATGGAGGAGACTTGGGCGCCATGGCCTGTCCCGTGGTCGAGTCCGGAGTCGTCCCCCGGTCCGCCTTCGTGGTCTGCGGGGCGGGCGTTCTCGGCGGCTGGCTGGTTCGTGCTCACCCGCTCCACGGTAGTCGGTCCGTCACCATCAATCCGCACAGAGCGGATGATGGCGTAGAGCCTTCAAACGAGTCCCTGTTCGGAACTCCAGGGTTCCGCTGCCCAACTCACGACGTCCGAGACCATACCCTCCGTAGACACCCATCTCCTCAGGGAGTGATCCGCGAGCCCACAATTTTCGCCGGCGCCGCGCAGTTCCCACGCGGCGAGTAAGCCCGGGCTTCTCCCTGGACGAGCCTCCGGGTGACCTCTCACGAGCCGACGTCCACCGCAGCGCCGGCGCCAGTCCCTTCCGGTCTCGCCACGTGGCTCCAGAAGAACGCCGTCGCCGGGTCTTCATAGTCACAGTAAGCGGGACTGTTGTGATGCCAACGGAGGCCAGGACACTGCACCGTCTTGACCTCAGGGACCTCGAATTCCGTCCATCGACAGGCGTGGGCAATTTCCCCGTCTTATGGGTGTCAAGGTAGGTATACCCGTGCCCCAGTATTGGTGACCACATGATGTGCGGTGGACAGAAGTGTCGAATGGTCACCGGCATGGACACCGCCTCGAATGACCCCAAGACCGAGAAGCCTGATTACGTCAAGGTAGAAACTGCCGTATTCGCGGTGGATGCGAATCCGCCAGTGTGAATGACTTCCCCATGTTGGAGGCTGTGTGGCCGATTTCTGGCTGCTGTCTTGGTAGGACGCGGCCGGTTAGCGTCTAACCGCGAGGTGAGAGATCGGGTTTTGACCTCGGATTGCATGAGCACTTGACCGCGGTCCGCGGTGGGTGCGAAGTACTCTCCACATCAACCTCGCTCACTCCGAGTCCATCACGCTACTGCGCCAATTGTCCCTTTCCCTGGGGAGAAGACGATGGTGTTCCCTTTCGACAGGCCTTGGAGTCTCGGCTTGCCGTGGAGTGGTCTGTGCGGCACGTATGACGCTGTGTGACGCCAGGGCGGGCGTCACACATCGAAATTGGCCGGTGTGTGCCGAATGCGTCCTCCCGTGGCGTCGCATGGCATCTGTTTGACGGGTGATTCTGTTCCTGCGCCGGGAGGCTGGTTTTATCGGAGCGCACCATCCAGAGCGGCTGAGAGACCTGGCTCGTCGACGCCGCAGCAAGGCCGTGACTGTCGTCGCGGCGAGTGCTCCAGCCAGGACCGATGAAGTTCCACACGAGCCGTCCAGCCCGGAGGGGTTCGGCGGTGTGTGCGTAATTTTCCGTACCAAACCCGGAGGAAGTACACGATGACGACGACAAGACATGCATCCCGGTCGTTTCGCATAAGGATGCTGACCGTCGTGCTTGCGGGATCGGCGGCCTTAACCGGCTGCTCGCTCAAGGAACCCGTGGGACAGTCTGGGGCAGTGCCTGCCGCAGCTGCCTCCTCTGGTGGTGCCGCGGAGGCGATCGTTGCAGAGGGGCCCTCACTTGAGGGCAAGACTGTCGGGATCGCGGCGAAGGACATCCTCCATGACTACAGCCGTGTGATCTATGAGCAGTTGCAGGACGATGTTGAGGCCCGCGGTGGCACGGTGATCGCCACCCAGGCTGAGGCGCAGGATAGTAAGCACGTCACGGACGTTGAAAACCTCATCGCTCAGCGTCCGGACGCGATCATCGTGGTTCTCGGCGATGCTCAGACGCTTACCCCTGCCTTGAAGAAGGTGGACGAGGCCGGGATCCCGCTGTTCACGGTGGACTTCCAGACCGAGTACAGCGTCAACAACGTCACCAGCGATAACTGGAACGTCGGCACCACGCTTGCCCGGACCCTCGCCGAGGACACCGGCGGGGAAGGCAAGATCTTGGCCTTCAACGGGTTCCCCGGTGTCGCCCCGTGCCGGATCCGCTACAACAGCCTGCAACTGGTGCTCGAGGACTATCCCGGGATCGAGATCATCGAACCCGAGCTGCAGGACAAGTACGAGGGCACCATCGAGGACGCCCGACGTCAGATCGACGACCAGTTGCGCCGCATTCCCGACGGGGAAGTCGACGCCATCTGGAGTTGCTGGGACATGCCTCTGATCGGTGCCGCCCAAGCCGTGGACGGGGCCGGTCGGGAGGGGATCGGACTCTACGGGGTGGATGCCGAGCCCGGCGCTTTGGATCTGATCGCCGATCCGGAGAGCTCGTACGAGCTCACGGTCGCCCAGCCCACAGACGAGATCGCCGCGTCCTCGGTCAGCAACGTGGCGCTCTTCCTGGATGGCCGGGAGGACGAAGTCAGCACCACGAGCTATGTCGACCCGATCTTCATCACCAAGGAGAACGTCGGGCAGGTGCGTAGTGACCTCGGTATCTGAGCCCGTGCTGCTCTGCCTGAGCGGCATTGCCAAGTCCTTCGGCTCCGCTCGTGCTCTGGACGACGTCGACCTCACCGTGCGCCGCGGGGAAGTCCTGGGCCTGGTCGGTGAGAACGGGGCCGGCAAGTCCACGCTGATCAAGATCCTCACCGGCCTGTACACCGCCGACGGCGGAACCATAGAACTTGACGGCGGCGCCGTGCAGATCAACCGACCGGCCGACGCCCAGTCTTTGGGCATCCATGTCATTCACCAGGAACGGCACCTCGCCGGTCGACTCACCGTCGCCGAGAACCTCTACCTGGGCCATCTGCCACGCACTGGCTGGCTGGATCGCGGCGGACTCGAGCGCCGTGCCGCCGAGGACATCAAACGGTGCACCGGCCAGTCACTGGACGCTGGCTTGCTCACCGACGAACTCACCGTCGCCCAGCAGCAGCTCATCCAGATTACCCGGGCCGTGCTCGCCGAACCGCGCGTCCTGATCCTCGACGAGCCGACCGCGCCACTGGCCTCTGGTGAAGTCGAGCAGTTGTTCGGCACGCTCCGCCGACTCCGGGGCCAAGGCGTGGGCATCATCTATGTCTCCCACTACCTGCAGGAACTGCAGGACATCACGGACCGGATCACGGTGTTGCGCAACGGCCGCAATGCCGGGGACATCCACCTCGGGGCCGGCGGCACCCTCCAGGACGTTGTCGAGCTGATGGTCGGACGGACCGTCACCGAGTTCGACCACGCCCGCACGCCCCGCACCCCGATTACCGCCGAGCCAGCGCTGGAGATTGAGGCCCTCGCGGTCCCCGGTGCCCTCGAGGGGCTTGACCTGCAGATCCGCCCCGGTGAGGTCGTCGCCATCACCGGGCTCGTCGGTTCCGGCGTGGACGTGGTGGCCGACGCGATCACCGGCATTATCCGCGCCAGCGGCAGCGTCCGGGTCAACGGCCACGCCGTCCGGGACAGTGCGGGCTTCGTGGCGGCCGGTGGCGCCTACGTGCCCTCAAACCGGCGTCGTGACGGCCTGCTCATCCGGCACACCGTGGCCGAGAACCTCACGGCCGCGAGCCTTCGAAAAATCAGTCGCTTCGGCGGCTTTCTCTCCAAGGCCCGGGAGCGGGCCCTGTCGGGACGCCTGATCGACCGGCTGGATGTTCGCCCCGCGGACGGCGACGCCGTCGGCGGAAGCCTCTCCGGTGGCAACCAGCAAAAGGTCGTCCTGGGAAAGTGGCTGGCCACCGAAGCGTCCGTCTTCATCCTCGACCAGCCCACCTCCGGCGTCGACGTCGGCAGTCGCGCCCAGATCTACGCCCACCTCAACGGCTTGGTCGACGACGGCGCCGCCGTGCTGGTGGTGACTGTCGACCTCGAAGAGCTGGTCGGCATCGCCGACCGGATTTTGGTCCTGCACCGGGGACGCGTCGTCGCCGACCTATCCGGCCACGGTGTGACCACCGACCGAGTCCTCACCATCGCCTCCGGCGCCGAATCCGTGAAGGAACCCGCATGAGCACGACCGCCACACCGACAGCACCCGTGGCTGTTCCCCGGAATGCGACCCGGAAGAGTGTGCTCGCCTGGGCCGGTTACGCCGCCGTGGTCCTCGTCCTCGGCTTCTTCGCCGTGGCCTCCCCCCACTTCGCCACCCCCGGCAACATCGGCGCGGTGCTGACCCAGGCCACCGTCTTCGCGGTCGCCGGAATCGGCCTGAGCACCGTCATCGCCACCGGTGGCGACGATGTCCTCACCGGCGGTATCGACTTGTCCGTCGGTGCGGTCTGCGGGTTGGCCGGCACGATCGCCGCTGTCGCCACGACGGCCGGTTTGCCGGCTGGAACGGCTATCCTCGTGTCCCTCGCCGCGGCCGCAGCGATCGGCGTCACCAACGGAGCCGCCGTCGTCCTCGGTCTGCGGCCGCTGCTGGCGACCCTCGCCACCATGGGCATCGCGACCTCTCTGGAGCTCGTGATCAGCGGCAACATCAAGACCGCCCTTGACGGGGAGCTGTTCCGTTGGCTTCGCGAGGGCTCCATCGCCGGCCTTCCCGCCGCCGTGCTCGTGCTCGTCGCCATCGGTGCCCTCGCTTGGTGGGCGCTGGGTCGAACACCCTTCGGGATCAACAGCTACGCGGTCGGCAACAATGCCACGGCCGCCGCGGTCGCGGGACTGAACCCGAACCGCTACCGGTTCGGCAGCTACGTCATCAGCTCCGTTCTCGGCGGGGCCGCCGGCATCCTGCTGGCCTCGCGGCTCTCCGCGGCCGTTCCCGGCATCGGGGCCCAAGTGCTGCTGGACATCATTCTCGTGGCCTACATGTCCGCCGTCTTCTCCCGCCGCCTGGTGGTCAACGTGCCCGGCACCGTTGTGGCCGCAGTGTTCGTGGCCGGGTTGAGCAACGGACTGACACTGCTCGGCGTGACCAGCCAGTGGACCGGCGCCGCCAAGGGTGCGCTGATCCTGCTGGTGCTTGCCGTCGTCGCCCTCCGTGGAAGGAACGCCCGATGAACCTCACCCAGGAACGCTCCACCCCCGCCCCGACCACACCGGCCAACCTGCCGCCCGGCACTGGCACAGCCGCCGGCACCCCTAGGACGACGGCGGCGCGCCGGGCCGGTGCCCTCGCACCCCGCCTCATTACCCCCGTGGCTCTGGCCGCCGTCCTGTTCGTCTTTGGGACCATGTCGCCGGTGTTCCTCACCGCGGGGAACCTGCTCGGCGTGCTCGCCCAGCTGTCGATCCTGGGTCTGGTCGCGACCGGTCTGACCATCGCGGTTCGTGCCGGCGGCATCGATCTGTCCATTGGCGTGGCCTTAGACCTGTCCGCCTTGGCCGCAGCAGCTCTGATCTACGACGGGTACCGTGCCTGGGTGGCGATCGTGGCCGGTCTGCTGTTCGGCCTGCTCGTCGGCGCCATCAACGCCGCGCTCATCTTTCTGCTGCGGATTCCGCCGTTCCTGGCCACCCTCAGCGTCTGGTTCATCGGGACCAGCGTCCAGCAACTTCTCACCGGTGGAGGGGCCCCGACCTACCTCTCCTCGAGGCCGGTCCCGGAAGGTTTTGCCCTGCTGGGCCATGGCTGGTTCCTCGACACCATTGACGGCACCATCCTCATCTTGGTGTTGGTGGCTCTGGGCACCGGCCTGCTGCTGAGTGCCACTCGCTGGGGACGAGCCGTCACGATGGCCGGCGAGCAACCCACTGCCGCCGCCATTGGCGGTTTGCGCGTCCGCCGGTTGGGGGCCTCCGCGTACATCCTCTGCTCCCTTGTTGCCGCGTTCGCCGGTGTTGTCCTAGCCTCGCGCACCACCAGCTTCGTCCCCGGCAGTGGTCAGTCATACCTCATGGACGCCATCGGTGCCGTGTTCATCGGCGCCACCTTGAGCAAGTTCGGCCGGGCGACCGTTCCCGGGACCCTGGTCGGCGTGCTCCTGTTTGCGCTGCTGAGCAACGGCATGAACCTCATCGGCCTGTCCTTCTTCTGGCAGGGCCTCGGCCGAGGTGTGGTGTTGCTGGCCATCCTCGTGCTGGGCGTCCTCCTCACCCGACGCGCGGGGTCACCGAGCGCTCTTAATGCACTGTTCCGGCGCCCTCCACCACGGACCCAGAGCCCGAAAACGTCCCAGCCCGTAGCCCCGACCACCGAAGGGAGCCGCTGATGTCCCGCATCAGTCTCAACGCGTTCACGATGACCACTCCAACTCACCAGAGCCCGGGGCTGTGGCGGCATCCGGAGAACCGGGCCGCGGACTACAACACCTTGGAGTACTGGACCGATCTGGCCCGGTTGCTGGAGCGAGGGACTTTCGACGCCGTCTTCCTGGCCGACGTGTTGGGCATCTACGACGTCTACCGCAACTCGTCCGCCCCGGCCTTGGCCGACGGCGACCAGGTTCCGCTGAATGACCCCTTCCTGCAGATCAGCGCGATGGCCGCGGTGACGAAGAACCTCGGGTTTGCCGTCACCAGCGCCCTGACCTACGAACAGCCGTACCTGCTGGCCCGCCGGTTCTCCTCTCTGGACCACCTGACGCGCGGGCGGATCGGTTGGAACGTGGTGACGAGCTACCTGGAGTCCGCTGCCCGGAACCTGGGGCTGAGCCGCCAGCTCGACCATGACACCCGGTATGATCTCGCCGAGGAGTTCATGGAGGTGGTCTACAAGCTGTGGGAAGGAAGCTGGGAGGACGGGGCGGTGGTGCGCGATGCCGAGCGCGGCGTCTTCACCGACCCGGCTCTCGTCCATCCCATCGACCACCGCGGGGAGCACTACACCGTGCCGGGCATTCATCTGTCCGAACCCTCGATCCAGCGGACGCCGGCGATCTTCCAGGCCGGGGCCTCGCCCCGGGGCCGTGCTTTCGGGGCCCGGCACGCGGAGGGAATCTTCTTGAACTCCATCGCCCCGGAGATCACGCGCAAGGCGACCGACGCCACCCGCGATGCCTTCGAAGAGGCCGGGCGGCCCCGGAACGCCGCCCGGTTCTATGCACTGGTGACTGCCGTTGTCGCCGACTCGGACGCCGCGGCCGAGAAACTCTTCACTGAGTACCAGTCGTATTCCAGTCGCGAGGGCGCCCTGGCCTTCTACGGGGGCTGGTCCGGCCTGGATCTCTCCCAGTACGCCAGCGACGAGGAACTCGCGTACCTGGACACCAACGCTGCTCGCTCGGCGCTGTCGATCTTCACCACGGCGGACCCCTCCCGGTCATGGACGCCCGACTCCATCGCCCGGTACCTCGGCATCGGGGGGATCGGCCCGGTGCTGGTCGGCTCACCGGAGACCGTGGCCGATGAGATCGAGCGGTGGGTGGATGTCGCCGGACTGGACGGAATCAACCTGGCCTACGCGATCACCCCGGGCTCGTATGAGCAGTTCATCGACCTGGTGGTGCCCGAGCTGCGCAAGCGCGGCCGGGTCTGGGATGACTACCAGGGCAGCACGCTGCGCGAGTACGTCGCCGGTCCCGGCCAGACCAAAGTGGCGGACACCCATCCGGCCGCCGCCTACCGCGGCGCCTACGCGGGACGTCCCTCCGCCGCGGACATCGACGCCTCGCTGACCCCCCACGCCGTGCTCGGACGCTGAGCCGGCTCCCAGTCGCCCCTCCAGAGGAGATCCCCATGACCGACACCACAGACCGATCAGATCCCACCGCGGTCGAGCCACGATCCCCCTGGCGCGGTCAGGCCGACCGGCAGGAACGAGACCACTGGGCCAACGTGGCCCGCCAGGTCGCCGACGAGCTCGCGCGGGACGCAATCGACCGTGACCGCGCCAACCAGCAGCCGCGGCGTGAGGTCGAGCTGCTCAAAGCCTCCGGCCTCGTGGACCTGCTGGTACCCCGGGAATACGGCGGCCACGGTGGGCACTTCGCGACGGCCTTCGACGCGGTACGCATCCTTGCCCAAGCGGACGGGTCGATCTCCCAGCTGCTCGCCTACCACTACTTCAACCAGGGGTGCATCGGCTTCTACGCCCCGCCGGCAGACCAGCCCGCCTGGTGGCGGCGGACCGTCGAGGGCCGGTGGCTGTGGGGGGATTCGGTCAACCCGGTCGACCCCGACCTGGTCCTGACCCCGGACGGGGAGGGCTTCCGCCTGAACGGCTTCAAGCGCTTCTCCACCGGGTCCGGTGTCGGTGACGTCATCGTCGTCAATGCGGGCGTCCAGGGCGGGCAGCGGGACGGCACGGTCCTGTGCTTCGTCCTCGAGACCGACCGGGAGGGCGTGGAGCTGGTCGACGACTGGGACATGCTCGGCCAGCGCCTCACCGCCTCGGGCTCCGTCCGGTACACCTCCGTGGCCGTGCGACCCGAGGACATCCTGGGCGAGGTCACCGACGATCCCTACGTGACCCTGCTGACCCCCGGAGTGCAGCTGGGCTTCGCCAACTTCTACCTCGGCGTGGCTCAGGGGGCCCTGGAACGCGGCCGGCAGATCCTGCTCGAGCGCAAGAACGCCTGGTTCCTTAGCAACGCGGACCGGTATGCCGAGGACCCGGTGTTCCAACGGGTGTGGGGCGAGCTCAAAGCGCGCACCGCGGCCGTGGCGGCCCTGGCCCGGGAGCTCAACGACCGCTATGACGAGGAGGTGGACAAGTCCTCCTCCCTGACCGCAGCCGAGCGTGGCGAGTACGCCGTGGCCATCGCCGAGCTCAAGGTCGTCTCCACCGAAGTCGGACTGGAGACGGCCCATCGGATCTTCGAAGTCACCGGGGCCAGTTCCACCGCCTCGAGTGTCGGCCTGGACCTGTACTGGCGCAACGTGCGCACCCACACCCTGCACGATCCCGTCGACTACAAGAAGATCGAGATAGCGCAGTACCACCTGCTGGGCATCAACCAGCCACTATCCCTCTACACCTGAGCAGTCACAGTCGAAGGGGGCACCGTGGTTTCACGATGCCCCCTTCGGCTGTGTTCGGGCATACAGGTCCAGGACGGCTCCGCGCCGAGGCCCTGAGCGGTCAGAGGCGCCGGCCCGTGCTGCGGCCGAGCAGGTGGAGCGCCTCGACGGCGGGCGCCACGGTCACGACTGTGTCGGGTTCGGGGGCGGAGTATCCCCCCGGCGCGCACCGTGATCAGGGGTCTATCCTCCTCGTGGCGTAGGTGCCCGCGGATGAAGGAGTCCGCCCGAGCTCCTCCACGGTGCCAACGCGCAGGGACAGGCGGCCCTCCGTGATGAGGTGCCGGTGCTCCGGGCAAACGCTCACACGGATCCTGTTCGTCACTCGGGCGATCTTCTCCGACGGCGCCGGCAGTGTGCGGTCGCCCCGGTGAACACCGTGTTCGATGACCGGCAGGTGGCTTCGCGCTCATCGATGAAGATCCGGCCATGCGAGACCTGCTCCAGCCCGGCCAGCATGCGCTGCGACGTCGACGTCCCGCATCCGGAGGGGCCGACCAGGACGAGGAACTCCCCGTCCTGCACCGTCAGGTCGAGGCCGTCGACGGCCGGCCGGGAGGCGTGGCGGTAGGGCGCGTGGCGTTCTCAAAGGTCACTGTGGCCATGATCGTCCTCTCGGAAGGCGGGCATTGCCCGGTAGTGCAGGTGTCGTCGTCCTCACGACGTGGCGCCGATCGCCCAGACCCGCGGCAGGGCGGCACCGTTGACGCTGCGATCGCCCACCAGCCGGGCCTTGTACACCCAGGGGTTGTGGGTGGCCGCTGTGCGGGCGTTGCGCCAATGCCGGTCCAGGTTCTTGGTGCTGGAGGTGCTGGAGGCCGACAGGGCGTCGAAGGCATTTGAGATCGATGCCGTCACCAACCGCGTCAGCGCGACCTGTCCCTCCGCAGAGGCCAGCTCGGCCTCGTCGTTGCGCCGCTCCTCCTCCTCCGCGGTGACGGTCCCCTCGCCCCGTCCCAGAGCCGCCTCGTAGGAGCCCTGCAGGAACTGGGCGGCCCTGCGCACGACGGCCTCGCCGGCGAACCCGGCCCCCGCGACCTCCCCGATGACCTGCAACAGCTGGGGATCCTCAGCGGCGATTGCCGCAGCGCCATGGCTGAAGGAGCGACGTCGGCCGGCCAGGGCAGCGGCGACGTCCCGTTCCGCAGCTCGCGCGCTGCCGGCCAGCACGGCCAGCAGGACGACCTGGTAGAAGGCGGTCTGGTACTTGAACCGGGTGTCGAAGTCGACGATGTCTTCCTCGAGTACCTCGGCGTCGACGTAGCTCGTGGTCCCCGTCCCGGTGGTCCGCTGACCGAAGCCGTCCCAGTCGTCTTGCAGGATCACGCCCTCCTGGTGCGTGCTGACCGCGGCGATGACCCGTTGTCCGGTGTCGGTGCGCTCGGCATAGGTGTCGATCCAGTCGGCAAAGATGCTGCCGGTGGAGTAGTACTTCTGACCGTTGACGGTGAAGCGGCCCGCACCCAGGTCCGGCCGCGGCGAGACGGTGGTCCCCACCTCGCCGAGCTTCACGTCACCGACCTCGGTCCAGGCGTTGCCGACCAACTCGCCGCCCACGAACCTACGCAGCCAACGCTCACGGTCAAGCCCGGGAGCCGCCACGAGCCGATCCTCCACGAACGCGAAGTGACCTCGTAAAGCTTGGGTGATGTTCGGGTCGGCGGCGGCCAGGGCCGTCAGCAGTTCGAAGAGCTGCGGCAGGGTGGCACCGAGACCGCCGTGCTCCACGGGCACCCGCACGGCCCCGAAGCCGGCATCGGCCAGCTCCCGGATCTCGGTGACCGGCAGGCGACGTTCAGCGTCGCGGGTGGAGGCGCCCTCGGCAATACGAGCGAATATCGGTTCGAAGCGCTCGGTGAGGGCCCGGTCGTCCGGCGCCGTGAGGGTGACTGCGGGCAGGGTGCCGTCACCTGAGACGGTCACGGGGTCGGTGGGGGTGGAACTATGACGGGGCATGCGCGAATCCTCTCCATCGCTTCTGGCAGGAGCACTACCCTGAGGCACCTGGGGTCCGGGTTTTGCTGCGGCATCACCAAGCCAGATCTCTCAGCCGCTCGAGATGGACATAACTTCCTCAGTCAATGCCTGCGCCGGGGCGTGACGCCAGCTCGCGGTCATGCGGGGACCCGGGACGTCACAATCCACCACCGGGGCATGCCTGGCCCGCCCGGGTCCCGTAATACCGCTACCGAAACGTCATCGGCGTTTCCTGGAGTGCGGAAGCACCGGCTATAAGGAGGAGCGTTGTCGGGCATCCAGGCAGGACCGCCCGCTGCTGCCGCCCGACAAGGAGTCCCCATGCCTCTGCCCTTCGCACGATCTGACCAGTCAACGCTGGGCATCGAGTGGGAACTCGCCCTGGTTGATGCTGACGGCACGCTGCAGCCGTTGGCAGACCGCGTGCTGGCCGGCGTCGCAGACCGCGCGGGGTTGCACCTGGGCCAGAAGCACCCACACGTCAAGCCCGAGATGCTGCTGAACACCGTGGAGCTGGTGACGGGCGTGTGCACCACCGTGGGCGAGGCCGCCGCCCAGCTGCGCGAGTTCGGCCAGAAGTTGCGCGGCATCACCGCCCCGATGGGCCTGGAGCTGTACTGCCAGGGTTCCCACCCCTTCGCCCAGCCCACCGAGGAGCCGGTCACTCCGGGCGACCGCTGCGGCAAGCTGATCGACCGCACCCAGTGGTGTTCCCGAAAGAGAGGCAGGAGCCACGCAGGCCGCCCATCAACTCCGAGGGGACTCCGCCGGGCGGGGCGTCACCGAGATTCCCTGTCACATTGATCGCATCCGGCACTGTCTGCGAGACGTAGAATAGATGACGGGTTATGTGACAGCTTCCTTGAACTTCGGACTGTGCGGGCCTTCTGTCACGTAAACGATGGATAGTAAGACATCGCGGCAAAATGCCCCTACGGGCGCCGCCCCCACGGCCCTTCGCCGGAATCGAGGTCGGACCGCAGCTGCGCCATCAGGACGCGGCCCTGGCGGAACGGAACACCTTCGGCCTCGAGCAATGCCCGGGCGCCTCCCTCATGGCACGTCGCCGGCGTACCGTCCGCGTAGACGACCCGCCACCAGGGAACGTCGCCCTCCAGCATCGAGACCGCCCGGCCAGCCTGTCGAGGGCCGATGCCCACGGCCAGCCCGATCTCACCGTAGGCCGCCACCTGACCCGCTGGAATGGCTGTCACCGTGGAACGGACTGCTGCGACCACGTCCGACCTCATCCCTCGCCCCTCATCTCGTTCGGTCGTGCGGTTCGGGTGAGCCAGCCGCCCGACAGCCCCCTCAACGTCGCGTACCCGACGACCGCACCGGAAACCCTGGGAGGGTTCGCACATCCGGTACGGTCGCCGGGCACGTCCACCGTTGACCCAGCCAACACAGCCGACCCCGTCGACCCACTGGAGGTGCATCCACCCCGCACGGCGGATTGCACCACATGGTTAGGCTAGGCTAACCTTCCGAAATTAGGCAATGTCAACGTTGTCCAATGATCCGAAAGGCGACCTCGTGTCCTCTTCCCCCGTCTCCTCCGTCTCCTCCCTCTCCCCCGCCTCATCCCTCCCCCCGTCCTCCGGCGAGCGCCGTACCCGCGGGACCACCCGCCGTCGTGCCCTGGCTGTCGGTTCCCTCGCGCTCACCGCCACCCTGCTGGCCGGCTGCTCCACCGGCCCCGCCGGCGGAACCGACAACGAGTCCTCCGGAACGTCCAGCACAACCAGCTCGGATGCCACCTTCCCCCGGACGGTGGAACACGTCTACGGCGAGACCGAGATCCCGGCGCAGCCGGAGCGGGTGGCCACGGTGTCCTGGGTGAACCAGGACGTGGCCCTGGCCCTGGGGGTGGTGCCCGTGGGTGTGGCGGCCACGGAGTACGGCGGCAACGAGCAGCAGTCCACCGACTGGTTCGACGCGGCGCTCGAGGAGGCCGGCGGCGAGGCTCCCGAGCAGTACTCCGAGGCGGACGGCATCAACTTCGAGGCCCTGGCCGCCACGGAGCCGGACATCATCCTGGCCGCCTACTCCGGCATCACGCAGGAGGAGTATGACAAGCTCTCCGAGATCGCCCCGGTGGTCGCCTACCCGGAGGACACCGCCGCGTTCACCACCGCCTGGCAGGATTCCACCCGCCTGATCGGGGAGGCCCTGGGCCAGGAGGAGAAGGCCGAGGAGGTCATCGCGGACGTGGAGGGCCAGGTGGCCCAGGCCGCCGAGGAGTACCCCGCGCTGGCGGGCACCACCTTCCTGACGGGCACCGTGGATCCGGCCGCCGCGGACCAGATCTACCTGTTCACGGCCGCGGACAACCGGCCGAAGTTCCTCACCTCGCTCGGCATGGAGCTGGCCCCCGTGCTCGCGGAGAACGAGGACGCCGAGGGCGCCTTCTACCTGACCTGGTCCCCCGAGCGTGCGGACGAGCTGGACTCGGACATCTTCGTCACCTCCGCCGCGGACGACTCGGTGGGCGAGGCCATCGCCGCCGATCCGCTGCTGTCCAAGATCCCGGCCGTCCAGGACGACACCCTCGTGCTGCAGACGGACGAGCAGGAGGTCCTCTCCACCTCCGCCGCCTCGCCGCTGTCCATCCCGTGGGCCCTGGACAACGTGGTCCCGGACCTCGCCGCCGCCGCCGAGCAGGCCGAGACGGCCGGGAACTGATCACGCCCCGCTGATGCGCCCCACCCTGCACCGCCCCGCCCCGGGCACACCGCGGCCCGCCTCCCCGGCCCTCGCGCCTCGGGGGCGGGCTGCCGCGCCGGGAGCACGACGGCGGCCGGTCACCGGCGGCGTCTTCCTCGCCCTTCCGGTGGTCGTCCTGGTGCTCGCCGCCCTGGCGGCGGTGGCGTTCGGGGCCCGCAGCGTGGACCCGGGCACGGCACTGGAGGCGCTCGGGGCGTTCTTCTCCGGATCCGGCGGCGCCGCGGCGGCGGACATCGATGCCGCCGCGGTGCTGTCCCGGATCCCCCGCACCATCACGGCCATCCTGGTGGGTGCGGCCCTGGCCGTCTCCGGGGTGGCCCTGCAGGGCGCCACCCGCAACCCGCTGGGCGATGCGGGCCTGCTCGGGCTGACCGCCGGGGCCTCCCTGGCGGTGGCCCTCGGCCTGGGCCTGGGCCTCTCGGCCGGCCTGGCCGGGGTCATGGTCCTCTCCATCGTCGGCACCCTGGCCGCGGCCGTGGTGGTCTACACGGTGGCCGCGGCCGCCTCCCGCCTCGGCGGCGGCTCCGGCGCAGGGGGTGGCGCCCCCGGGCCGCTCTCCCTCGTGCTCGCCGGCGCGGCCGTGACCGCCGGCTGCACCGCGGTCACGAGCGCCCTGCTGATCCTCTCCCCCGCCGTGCTGGAGCGCTTCCGGTTCTGGACCGTCGGCTCGGTGGCCCGGACCTCGCTCGAGGACGCCGCGTGGCTGGCCCCGGTGATCGCCCTCGGGATCCTCGCGGTCTTCGTGGCGGCCCCCGGGCTGGACGCCCTGGCCCTCGGCGACGAGCTGGCCCACGGGCTGGGCGCCCGTCCCGAGCGGCTGCGCCTGGTGCTGCTGGGCGCCACCGTGGTCCTCACCGCCGCCGCCACCGCCCTGGCCGGCCCCGTGGTGTTCGTCGGGCTCCTGGTTCCCCACGCCCTGCGCCGCTTCCGCCCCGACTCCACCCGCATCCTCGTGCTGGGTTGCGCCCTGTGGGGCGCCGTCCTGGTGGTGGCGGCCGATCTGGCCGGGCGCCTGGTGATCGCCCCGCAGGAGATCCACGTGGGCGTCACCACCGTGGTCATCGGCGTCCCCGTGCTGCTGGTGCTGCTGCGCCGCAAGGCGGTCTCGCTGTGAGTACGCCCGACGTCACCGTGAGCGCCCCGGTCCTGGACGCCACCACCCGCTCGGCCACCCCGCCGCCCGTGGCGGCCTCGCCTGCCGCGGTGGCGGCGGTCCGCTCCCTGCATTCGAGGGCCCGACGACGGCTGCTCACCGCCACGATCGGCCTCGCCGTGGCCTTGCTCCTGGCCATGGGTGTGCGCGTGCTGCTGGGCAACTACACCATCACCCTGCCCGACTTCCTCGCCATCTTGGGCGGCGAGCAGATCCCCGGGGCCTCCTTCATCGTGCGGCAGGAGAAGCTGCCGCGGGCGGTGGCCGGGGCCCTGGCCGGTGCGGCCTTCGGGGCCTCCGGGGCACTGTTCCGCCGGACCCTGCGCAACCCCCTGGCCAGCCCGGACATCATCGGCGTGACCCAGGGGGCCGCCGTCGCCGCCGTGGCCGTGCTGGCCCTGGGCGGGGTCCGCGGGACCGGCATGGCCGCCGCCGCTTTGGTGGGCGGGCTGGCAGCGATCGGCATCGTCCTCGGGTTCTCGCTGGCCGGGAAGAAGTCCGGGAGCGGGGCGGGCGGCAGCGGGGGGCTGGCCGGCGCGCTGGGCGGTGCCACCTTCATCGTGGCCGGGATCGCCGTGGCCTCGCTGTGCCAGGCCGTCCTCTCCGGGGCCATGCTCGCGCTGAACCAGCACGACCTGCAGGCGGCCGCCGTGTGGACGGCCGGCTCGCTGAACGCGGTGACGTGGGAGCGCATCACCCTGCTCGCCGTGCTCATGCTCGTGCTGGTGCCGATCGGTGGCGCCCTGCACGCCCGGCTGGCCCCCGCGGACCTGGGGGGCGAGCTGGCCCACGGGGTGGGGTCCCGGCCGGGACGGACCGGCCTGGGCGCGTTGGTGGTCGGGGCCCTGCTGGCCGCGGCAGCCACCGCGGCCACCGGCCCGCTGGCCTTCGTGGCGCTGCTGTCCACCCCCCTGGCCCGCGGGTTGACGGGCGGCCGGCCCTCGCTGCCCGTGGCGGCCCTGTGTGGGGCGGTGATCGTGGTGGTGGCGGACTTCGCGGCCGCCGAGGCCTTCGGCGGCACGCGCCTGCCCACCGGCGTGCTGACCGGCGCGGCGGGCGCCCCGTTGATGCTGTGGCTGTTGATCCGAACCGGACGGAAGGCGTGAGATGTCCACCTCTGACAGCATGGACCTGATGACCGATCCCAGCACCGAGAGCGCCGCCCCGGCGGAACCGCCGTCCCCCGAGCCCGTCGCGCCCGCCGGGCCCGTCGCGCCTGCCGCCCTGCGGCTGCGCGGGGTCACCCTCGGCTACGGGGACCGGATCATCGTGGGCCGTCAGGCTCCGCTGGACCTGGAGGTGCCGGCCGGCCGGACCACCGCGATCATCGGGGCCAACGGCTGCGGCAAGTCCACCCTGCTGCGGGGGATCACCCGGCAGCTGCCGCTGGCCAGCGGCTCCCTCGAGGTGCTGGGCCGGGACGTGGAGGGCTGGCACGCCCGCTCCTACGCCCGCACCGTGGCGCTGCTGCCGCAGTCCCCCGTGGTGCCGGAGGGGATGACCGTGGAACAGCTCGTGGACCGTGGCCGGCACCCGCACCGCGGCTGGTTCGGCGCGCGGACCCCCCGGGACACCGAGGCGATCGCCCGCGCCCTGGAGCTGACCGACCTCGTGGGCCTGGCGGGCAGGGACGTGGCCGAGCTCTCCGGCGGGCAGCGCCAGCGGGCGTGGCTGGCCCTGGTGCTGGCCCAGCAGACGCCCGTGGTCCTGCTGGACGAGCCCACCTCCTACCTGGACCTCTCCCATCAGGTGGAGTTGCTGGACCTGGTCCGGGAGCTGCCCGACCCCACCAGGCAGCGGCCGCGGGCCACCGTGGTGGCGGTGCTGCACGAGCTGAACCTCGCGGCCCGCTGCGCAGACCACATCGTGGCCATGACGGACGGCCAGGTCGTCGCGACGGGCACCCCGGCCGAGGTGCTGACCCCCGCGAACCTGGAGGCGATCTACGGACTGGATGCCGACGTCGTGCCCGATCCCCTGCTGGGGCACCCGGTGGTGCTGCCGCGCACCGCGGCCAACCGGACGGCCCACCCGACGGCCCGTCCCGAGGTCCACGGACCGGCCCTCCACAACGGCTGATCGGCGTGAGATGCTGGTGCCGCCAGCCGATCGAGGAGCAGCCGTGCCGCCGACGTCCCAGCCCACCGAGGCCCCGTCCGCGACCATGCCGGCCGCCTTCTTCGGCCACGGCAACCCGATGAACGCCCTGGAGACCAACCGCTACACCTCCGCCTGGAAGGCGTTCGGCGCGGCCGTGCCCAGGCCCCGGGCGATCCTGGTGGTCAGCGCGCACTGGTACATCAACGCGACCGCCGTCACGGCCATGCCGGCTCCGCGCACCATCCACGACTTCTACGGCTTCCCGCAGGAGCTGTTCGAGGTGCAGTATCCGGCGCCGGGGCTGCCCGGACTGGTCGAGGAGATCAGTGATGTGGTCCATCCCACGTGGGTCGGGGCGGACGTGGACAGCTGGGGGATCGACCACGGCACCTGGTCCGTGCTCACCCACGCCTTCCCGGACGCCGACATCCCGGTCGTGCAGATGTCCATCAACGCGGACAAGCCCCTGGACTACCACCTGCAGCTCGGGGCCCGGCTGGCCCCGCTGCGGCAGCAGGGGGTGCTGATCGTGACCAGCGGGAACATCGTGCACAACCTGCGCAGCATGGACTGGAAGCGGACGGACGACGGCTTCGACTGGGCGCACCGCTTCAACGAGGTCGCCAAGGAGCGCCTGCTCACCGATCCCACCGAGCTGCCCACCCTGGACGCGCACGCGGACTGGGACCAGGCCGTGCCCACCCCGGACCACTTCATCCCCTCGCTCTACCTGGCCGGCCTGGCGGGGGCGAGCCCGGACCCGGGCACCGGCATCCTGGTGGACGGATACTCCTACGGATCCCTGTCCATGACGGCCTACACCCTCGGCATGGACTGCCCCGAGGCCCCCGACGGCGGCGGGTCCTCCCAGCCCCCGGCGCACCTGCCGCCGGACGGCTCCAACATCTGATGGGCGTACCCGGCCCCGACTTCAGCCGCAAGACCGCCCTCACCGGCACGCTGGTGCGGCTGGTGCCGGCCCGGCGCGAGCACGCCGCCGCGCTGCATCCGCTGCTGGCGGATCCCGAGGTGGGCCGACTGACCGGCACGGTCCACTCCACGGACCCGGGGCAGGACGCCGGCCTGTCCTGGTCCGCAGCCCAGATCGCCGAGATCTACGGGCGCTGGTCCACCGCACTGGACCGGATCGTCTGGGTCATCGAGGAGACCGCCACGGGGCGCATCGTGGGCGAATCGGTGCTCAACGACCTGGACGAGGACAACCTCGCCTGCGGCTTCCGGATCTGGATCGCCGGGGCACGGGACCGCGGGCTCGGCACCGAGGCGGTGGAACTCACCCTCCGCCATGCCTTCGCCGATCAGGGCCTGCACCGCGTGTCCCTGGAGGTCTATGCCTTCAACCCGCGGGCCCGGCACGTGTACGAGAAGGCCGGGTTCGTCCACGAGGGCACCCGGCGGGAGGCCCTGCTCTTCGACGGGGCGTGGGTGGACTCCCACGTAATGGGGATCCTGGCGGACGAGTGGCGGGAGCGGCAGGGGATGCCCTGACCGGCGCGGGCACCGGCGCGGGCACCGGCGCGGGCACCGGCGCGAAAGGTCCTGAACAGCACCGCCCGGCAGGGGTTCCGCCAGCCCGCCGGGTGCAGGACGATATCTGTCATGGCACACGGAGACATCACCCACGTCGACATCCCGGTCTCGGACCAGGAACGCGCCTCCACCTTCTACGGGGCCGTCTTCGGCTGGAGGATCGAGACCTACCCCGGCTTCGAGGACTACCCCATGTGGCAGGCCCCCAACGAGGTCAGTGGGGGCGGGCTGGCCCCGCGCAGCG
This sequence comes from Citricoccus sp. NPDC055426, assembly GCF_040677445.1. Classification (NCBI taxonomy): domain Bacteria; kingdom Bacillati; phylum Actinomycetota; class Actinomycetes; order Micrococcales; family Micrococcaceae; genus Citricoccus; species Citricoccus sp. NPDC055426. Next base: position 157,018 of record NZ_JBFARZ010000001.1, on the reverse strand, counting down.
AGGGGTTCACCCAGCCGCGGTCCACGGTGGAGGTCGACTCGATCGAGGAGACCCTGGCAGAGGTTGAGAGGCTCGGGGGCACGGTGGTGGCCGGGAAGTCGCCCATCACCGAGACCAGCTGGTGGGCGGTCTTCCGGGACCCGGACGGCAACGAGATCGGCCTCTATGAGGGCGTCACCGAGACCTGATCCGACCGTATTCCCCGGATGACCGCAGGAGACGTCCGTTCCGCCGCTGGCCGAACCGGCTGGCGTGGCCGTCCTCCCGGTGGAACAGTGGCCACTGAATCAGTGCACACCGGACGGAAGGACCAGATCCATGGCGAACTACCTGATCATCGGCGGACACGGCAAGGTGGGGATGCTCACCGCGCCCCTGCTCGTGAAGGAGGGCCACACCGTCACCTCCGTGATCCGCAACCCGGAGCAGACGGCGGAGATCGAGGCCACGGGCGCCACGGCCCTCGTGCTGGACGTCGAGACGGCCAGCCAGGACGAGATGGCCCGAGCCTTCAACGGCCAGGACGCCATCGTGTGGTCGGCCGGAGCCGGCGGCGGCAACCCGGAACGGACCTACGCCGTAGACCGGGATGCTGCCATCCGCTCCATGGACGCGGCCGGACAGGCCGGCGTGAAGCGCTACCTCATGGTGTCCTACCAGGGCGCCAGCGCCCAGCACGGCGTGCCCGAGGACAGCTCCTTCTTCCCCTATGCGGAGTCCAAGGGCGCCGCGGACGAGCACCTGCGCAACTCCGGACTGGACTGGACCATCCTCGGCCCGGGCGCGCTGACCCTGGATGAGCCCACCGGCACCATCGCCGTGGGCTCCGGCGGCGGGGACGGCGCCAGCCGGGACACCTCCCGCGGCAACGTGGCGCAGGCCATCCGCGTGGCCCTGGCCAGTCCGAACACCATCGGCCAGCAGATCGAGTTCACCGACGGCGAGGAGCCCGTCACCGCGGCCTTCGTCCAGCTCTGACGCGCTCTGCGGCACCCCCACCCGGGCCCGACGGCGGCCGGAACCTGCCAGCGCGGGTTCCGGCCGGCGTCGGGCCCGGCCTTTTCAGCGGAAGAAGCTGAGCAGGATCCCGCCCACGGCCACGAGGCCGGCCAGCACCACGAACACGTTGGACGCGGTGCCCCGGAACCGGGCGAGGGCGGGCACCTTGTGGATCGCGTACATCGGCATGAGGTAGAGCACCACGGCGATCACGGGGCCGGCCAGGGACTCGATCAGGGACAGGATGCTCGGGTTGAGCACCCCGGCCAGCCACGTGGTGACGATGAGGAAGACGCTCACGCCGATCCGCACGCCACGGTCGCTGAACCGGCCCCTGCGGTCCACCATGGTCCGGACGATCCCGGCGGCCCCCTCGGCCGCGCCCATCCAGTGGCCGAAGAAGGAGGAGGCGATCGCCGTGACGGCCACGGCCGGGCCCAGCCAGGCGATGATCGGCAGCCCCATGACGTTGGCCAGGTGTGAGAGCACGGGCAGGTTGGCGTCCTTGGCGTCCCGCAGGCCCTCCGGGCCGAGGGCCAGCACGCAGGACCACACGAAGCCCATGGTGAAGACCACCAGCAGGACGGCGCTCACCCGTAGGGCGGAGGATGCCTTGGCCACGGCCGCGTCCCCGTAGCGGGCTCGCAGTGCCACGGAGAACTGCGAGATGGCCGGGGAGTGGTTGAAGGAGAAGACCAGCACCGGGATCATCAGCCACAGGGACAGGGCGAAGTCACCGGCGGCCGGGACGGCCCCGAAGCCGTCGAAGGACCAGGACGGGATCAACAGCAGCGTCACCGCGAACAGCACCGCGATCAGCGGGTAGACGATCCACTGGGTCACCACCAGCATGGCCTTCTGCCCGGCCAGCATGACGGCGGACAGACCCAGCACGAGGATCCCGGCCAGCAGCCAGCGCGGCCACGGGTCCAGGCCGAGCTGGTTCACCATGAGAGAGTCCACCGTGTTGGTGATGCCCACCCCGTAGATCAGCACGATCGGGTAGATCGCCAGGAAGTACAGCACCGTGACCACGCGGCCGGCCGTCTCACCGAAGTAGTCGCGCACCACCCCGGTGATGTCCTGGTCCGGGTTCGGGGAGGCCACCACCATGCGGGACAGGCCGCGGTGGGAGAGGTAGGTCATCGGCCCGATCAGCAGGGTGGCCACCAGCAGCGGCCACAGTCCGCCGAGGCCGGCGTTCATCGGCAGGAACAGGATGCCCGCGCCCACGGCGGTGCCGAAGAGGCTGATGGTCCAACTCGTGTCGAAGCGGTTCCAGCGCGGGGCGGCGCTCGTCTCAACGGGTGTCTCGGTGGATCGCAGGGGAGTGCTCCTCGATTGACGGAACGATCGGTTCCGCGTGGTGGGCGCCCGGGGGTCTGGCGGTGCTCTGGCCGGACCCGGCCGCCACGGGGTGCCATGGCGGAAAGGGCCCCGTAGAGTGTAACCCCGCTCACCCCTGGAGGTCCCGATGCCGCAGTACCTGTTGTCCGTCTGGCACTCTCCCGGTGTCCAGCACCGCGAGACCGGTCCCTACGCCTCGGAGGAGGCCATGCAGGCCGCCTTCCAGGCGGTCGGGGAGTTCAACGAGGCCCTCCGGGCGGAGGGCGCCTGGGTGTTCGCCGGCGGCCTGGTGGCCCCTGAGGAATCCGTGGTGGTGGACGGCACCGCCGGCGGTGCCCCGGTCATCACGGACGGCCCCTTCACCCAGGCGCAGCAGCACATGGGCGGGTTCTGGGTGGTCACCGCCGCGGGCCCGGAGCAGGCCGAGGAACTGGCCGCCCGCGCGTCGGAGGCCTGCGGCAACAAGGTGGAGCTCAGGCCCTTCCAAGCCTGAACCCCATCACGAGAGCGGTAACTGTCGACTGCACCGGCGATTCTCGACCTCTATCGCGGCCGTGATCCGGAGGTCAGGGCATTCGCGATGCAAGGATCCGGAGCAGTACTCGGTCGACGACCCACATCAGCGCCGCCAGCACGAAGAAGAACGCCAGGATCGCCACCACGTACACGCCCACCCCGCCGTAGCCCATCCGCGGCACGTCCAGGATGCTGTACGGGTACCAGTCCAGGACCGGGCCCCGGGCCAGGGTAAAGGCCAGCCAGGCCAGCGGGATCACGGAGGACAGCCCGATCCGCCGCCAGGTCACCTGGCCGGGCGGATCGAAGAGCAGCCACACCACCGGCGTCAGGATCGGCGTGATGATGTGCTGGATGGTGTCGTTGACGTACTCCACGGTGGTGCCGGGCGGCGCGTCCCGCAGCAACACGTTGAACACCACCCCGGTGATGACGATGCACACCACCGCCGCGATCCGCAGCGCGTGGAACACCTCCGAGCTCCGGTGCGGCCGGATCGCCAGCAGCAGTGAGGTCAGGCCGACCAGGAAGTTGGCCAGGAAGGTGAAGTACGTCGGCTGGTTGAGCAGGTGCTCCCAGCCGCCCGCGAAACCGCCGGAGAACCCGGCATCGGCCGGCAGGTCGGAGTCCTTCCAGGAGCCGATGTAGAAGGACAGGCCGTTGCCCGTGAAGGACAGCAGCGCCGAGAGGACGAACACCACGCGCCCGACGCCGGCCCACCGGCCGGGTGCGCCGGTCGCCTGCCGCGCAGCGCCGGCCCCACCCGGCACGGCGCGGGAGGACAGCCCGGCCACGGCCGTCAGTCCTGGTGCAGGCAGATGATGTTGCCCACCGTGTCATCGATCAGGGCATCGGTACCGCCGTACTGCTGCTGGGTCGGCTCCATGACCACCACCGCACCGCGGGCCCGGATCTGTTCGAACTCCTCGGTGCCGCCGGTCAGGGTCAGGGAGAAGGCGGGCATCCCGGCCCGCTTGGTCTCTTCCTGGTAGGCCAGCCCGGCACCCTCGGCACCGCCGAGCACCAGGGAGGCGCCGCCGTCGGGCCCCGGGGCGCGCAGGGACAGCCAGCGGAAGTCCCCGCTGGCGAAGTCCGTTTCCACCTCGAAGCCGAGCACCTCGGTGTAGAACGCCTTGGCGGCGTCCTGGTCACTGACGAGCAGATGGGCCTGGGCGATCTTCATGGTGGGCCTTTCGGGGGGCTGCCACGACGGGATGGTCGGGCAACGGTGCTGGTGGGACGGCGGATGACGCTGCTCTGCCCAGTATGGCCCGTCCCGCCTACGCTGGGGAGGTCAGGGCACTGTGCCACATCGCAGGAGACGCACGGGAGGGCACCACATGAAGATCGGCATCATCATCGGATCGGTCCGCGAGGGCCGGATCGGGGAATCCATCGGCGCCTGGGTGGCCGAGCGCGCCGCGGTCCAGGAGGACGCGGCGGACGTGGAGTGGGAGCTGCTGGACCTGAAGGACTTCAGGCTGCCCGTGATGACGGATGAGAACTGGGCTCAGGATCCAGAGGGCCCGGCCGAGGTGCACCGCTGGCGGGACGCCGTGGAGGAATGTGATGGCTTCGTCTTCGTCACCCCCGAGTACAACCGCAACATCCCCGGTGCCTTCAAGAACGCCTACGACCTGCTGAGCCGGCAGTGGATGGACAAGACCCTGGCGATCGTGGCCTACGGGGGCCTCGGCGGGGTGCGCGCCAACGAGGCCTGGCGGGTGACCACCGCCGCCTACAACATGCACGTGGTCGGCGCTTCCGTGAACCTGATCCGCCGGGTGGACTTCCCGGGCGGCCAGCTGGCGTTGACCGACCACCACGATGCCTCCCTCGCGAAGGTCCTGGCCCGCCTGGTGGCCCTCACGCGCGCGGTCACCTCCGAGCGCGATCGCGTGACGGGCTAGCCCGCGCGCCCCGTCCGGGCCAGCACCCGCGCCTGCCGGTCCGCGTCCTCCGGGGCCCGGACCGGGTCCTTGAAGACGCCCGGGCCGTAGGCGGCGGCACCGTAGCCGTCCACGGCGGCGTCCACCTCCGCCAGTTCGTCCTCGCTGAGCCGGTGGTCCTCACCCTGTGAGACCGCCAGGTCCCAGCGGTGCACGATGAGGTCCATGCCGTAGAAGTCGAGCAGCACCTGACCGACCGTGGAGTCCCCGAACGGCGTCTCCAGCCCGGTGGCGGTGAACTCCTCGTCCCGGACCAGGGCGTCCATCGCGGCACAGTGGTGCTGCCACTGCTCGGCCGGCGACCCGCTGACCAGCGGGATCTCCCGACCCTGGCGCGTCACGAAGTCGCGGTGGGTGTCCATCAGGTGGTCCAGCACGTCGGCGGCGGTCCAGCCCTCGCAGGGGCTGGGGGCGTCCCAGTCCCTGACGTCCTGGATCACGCGGGTCAGGGGTTCGGTGTGCCGGTCCCAGGTCTGGGCAAGAGAGGTCATGCGCCCATCCTGCCCGTCCCCGTGTCCAGGCGGCTACCCTGCGCTCACCGGCCCCGCCCGCCCGCACTCGGGCGACCGTCGTCACGCATCACGCGGGCGACCGTCGGCACGGAACCTGGAGACCGCCAGCAGACCGGCCAGCAGGAGCACCACGGGCACGAGCAGGGCGTTGCCCATGGCCGCCCCGAAGCCGACGGCCCCCACCCCCGCCTGCATGGTGGCGCCCAGGGCGGCCGCACCGACCACTGCGCCCACCTGGCGGGAGGTGTTGTACACGCCCGAGCCGGCCCCGACCAGCGTCGGCGGTAGGTCCCGCAGGGAGATGGTCGAGTTGGGCGCCCAGCACAGGGAGTTGGCGAACCCGAGGGCGATGACCGGCACCAGCAGCCAGCCGGCACCGACGCCCAGGTGCATGAACACCCCGAACAGCGCCATCGCGGCGATCAGGGCCGAGAATCCGATCCGGGAGATCCGCCCCGGGGACAGCCGGTCGGTGAGCCGGCCGATGACGGGGGACATGACCACGGAGACCAGCCCCATCGGCAGGAGCATGAGGCCCGCCAGCTCGGCGGGGAGGCCCTGGGCCTCCTGCAGGTAGAGCATGATCGGCAGGTTGATCGAGTACACCGTGAACCCCAGGGTGAAGACCGCTCCGACGCCGAGCGCGAAGTTGGGGTGGCGGAACAACTCCAGCGGGACCAGCGCCTCGGTCCCCCGCCGCCCGGCCGTCCGCTGGAGCCGGAGGAACAGCACCAATGCCAGCAGCCCGATGGCGAGGACGATCCACAGCCACGGCGCCCAGCCGACCTCGGGGCCCTGTTGCAGGGTGAAGACGATCCCCAGCACCGCGATGAGGGAGACCAGGCCGCTGAGCACGTCGATGCGGCTGGTGCCGGTCGGCAGCCGCGGTACGTTGCGCGCGACCATCACCAGCGAGATCAGGCCCAGGGGGACGTAGACGAAGAACACCCACCGCCAGCCGGCCGTGCCGACCAGCACACCGCCGAGGACCGGACCGAACAGGCCGGCCGAGCTGGCAACCGCACTCCACACCCCGGTGGCCGCTCCCCGGCGGCTGTGGGCGAAGATGCGGTGGATGATGCTCAGCGGCTGCGGGTTGATCAGGGAGCCGCCCAGTCCCTGGAGCACCCGCAGCGCGATCAGCCACTCGATGGTCGGCGCCAGGGAGCAGGCCAGGGCGCCGAGGGTGAAGACGGCCATGCCCACCAGGTACACGTTCCGCTGTCCGAAGCGGTCGCCCAGCCGGCCGGTGATCAGCAGCGGGACGGCGAAGGCCAACAGGTAGGCGGCGGAGACCCACACGGCCTGGTTGATGCCGGCGTCGAACTCCGCACGGATGCTCGGCAGGGAGACCGCCACCAGGGACTGGTCCAGCAGGGTGATGAACAGTCCGACGGACAGGGCCGCCAGGGCACGCCAGGCCTGCTTCTCGGGGATGGGAGGGGTGTCGCGGGAGATGGCTGTTCGATTCTTCGCAGGGGCGGGGACGCCCAGAATCCTATCCATTCTCCTGGCCGAGCCCCCGCAGTTCCAGCCGCTCCCCCGTCCAGCCGGCCCCGAGCCAGCGGTCGTGGCTGGCCACCACCACGGCCCCCGGGTAGTCCGGGATGGACGCCTCCAGCTGCGTGGACAGCAACAGGGAGAAGTGGTTCGTGGGCTCGTCCAGCAGCAGCACGTCCGGCGGATCGGCCAGCAACACGGCCAGGTCCAGGCGGCGGCGCTGGCCCACGGACAGATCACGCACGCGGCGTTGCCCGTCCCGCCCCGCGACCAGGCCGAAGGTGCCCAGCGGGACCCGCTCGGCCCGCTCGTGGCCGAGGGCGGCCCGATAGGCCTCGGCCACGGACAGGCCCTCCCCCACGGTGCCGTCTCCCCCGCCCGGAACGTGATCCGTGTCCTGGCCCAGCAGCCCCACGGTGATCCGGCCGGAGGTGGTGACCGAGCCGGCGTCGGGCGTCAGGTCTCCGGCCAGGATCCGCAACAGGGTGGACTTTCCCGCCCCGTTGGGCCCGGTGATGAGCAGCCGCGAGCGCGGCGCGAGAGACAGGGAGACCGGGGCGAGCCGGTTCGCCACGGACACCTGCGCGGCCACCAGCACCGGGCCCGACGCCGGCCGGTTCCTTGCGCGATCCCTTGCGGTGTCACGGTGCCCGGCGCCCCGGCCCGGGGTTGCCGCATCCAGGCCGTGGAAGCGCAACACGGCCGGAGGCCTGCGGACCTGCTCCCGTTCCAGTCGGGCCAGGGCGGTGGCGGCGTCGTTGACCCGGCGGGAGACGACCTTGGCGTTGCGGTCGGAGTAGAACTTCTGGGCCATCTTGCCCTCGGTCCGTGGGGGCCGGTCCGCGTGTCCCACGGAGTGGTCGTCCGCTACCCGTTGACGCAGCCGCTTCAGTTCGGCCTGCTCGTCCCGGTAACGCCGTTCCCAGCGCTCGCGCTCCTCGAGCCGGTGCAGCAGGTAGTCCGAGTAGCGGCCGCTGAAGCGCGTCACCCCGAAGCCGGCACCGGTGCTGAGATCGCCGGCGGGGCCTGCGACCACTCCTCCGCCCGGAATGTCCCGCACCTGCGTGTGCGGGCGCGGCGCCGGGTCGAGGTCGAGCAGCGTGGTGGCCACCTCGTCCAGGAAGGCGCGGTCGTGGCTGGCGATCAGCACCGGCCCGGTCCAGCCGGTGAGCAGGTCCACGAGCAGGGCGGTGCCGCGGGCGTCGAGGTGGTTGGTGGGTTCGTCCAGCAGCAGGGTGTCCGGCCGCCGCAGCAGCAGCCAGGTCAGGGACAGCCGGGAGAGCTGCCCGCCGGAGAGTTCCCCGGCCCGCCGGTCCCGGGGGATACGGGCCAGGCCCAGCCCGTCCACGAGGCGCTCCACCTGCCGGTCCACGTCCCAGGCGTCGGTCCGGCTGGCCTCGGCGAGGGCGCGGTCGTAGGCGGTGGCCAGGTCCTCGGATGGCTCCGGAGTGCCCGGGGTGAGCCGACCGCCGGAGCCCGGGGCCGGCGTCGTACCTGATGGTGGACCCACGGCGAGCGCCTCGGCGAGCCGGGCGACCTCCTCAGCGACCGCGCGGACCGGCGCCGCGGCCTCCGCGAGGACCTCCTCCACCGTGTGGTCGAGGGCGAAGGGCGGTTGCTGGTGGAACAGGCCCACCGAACCGGGGGCGGCGATGGTGCCGCCATGGTCCTCGACCAGCCCGGCGATGATGCGCAGCAGCGTGGACTTCCCGGTGCCGTTCTCCCCGATCAGGCAGGCGCGCTCGCCGGAGGGGACGGTGAAGGAGACGTCCGTGAGAACCCGGCGGTCCGGGAAGGACTGGGAGACACCGTCCACGCTGAGGTGGGCGGCGTGGCCGAGGCCGGTGGGCCCACTGGGCAGGACGGAGACGTGTTGAGCGGGGTTTCGGGTCATGAGGGAGTCCTGGAGGAGTACAGCCGGATTCCCGCCGGGCACCGTGAGGGTTCAGCCGCGGGCGCGGGACGAAGGGAACTCAAGACCTCATGGGTTCTACGGTACGGCAGGGCGACGATGACTGCCACTGCGCCCTAGCCAGGTCAGCCCGGATCGTCCCATGCTGGGGACCATGACCGAATCGACGCAACAGAGCCCGTCCGCACCGTCCGCCGGACTGAAGGCGGTGGCCCTGGTCTGCACCCTGACACCCTCTCCGAAGCCCTCCAGCAGTGAGTTGATGGCCCGGCACGTGCTGGGCGAGTTGGAGAAGAACAGCGTCGCCACCTCCTTGATCCGCGTCGTGGACCACGACGTGAAGCCGGGGGTCCAAGTGGATATGGGCGACGGCGACGACTGGCCGGGACTACGCCGGCAGGTGCTGGAGGCGGACATCATCGTGCTGGCCACCCCCATCTGGATGGGCCACCCCTGCAGTATCGCCCAGCGCGTGATCGAGCGGCTCAACGCCGACCTGGCTGAGACGGATGAGCAGGGCCGGCCCATCATGTACGACAGGACGGCGATCGTGGCCGTGGTGGGCAACGAGGACGGCGCCCACAAGACCATCGCGGACATGACCCAGGCCCTGAGCGACATCGGGTTCACCGTCCCCGCACAGGCCGGCACCTACTGGGTGGGCGAGGCCATGCAGGCCGTGGACTATCAGGACCTGGACGAGGTCCCCGAGAACGTGGCCGCCACGACGGCCGGCGCGGCCCGGAACGCCACGCACCTGGCGCTGTTGCTGCGCAGGCATCCGTACCCGGCGGGTTCCTGAGAGAGGGACTGGCCCCTTCCCCGATCGCCTCAGGTACTGCACGCCGAACCAGGATCTCCGTCATCAGGCCCGGAGATCTAGGGGATCATTGATGACATGAATCAGGCGATCGATCAACCGCGCGGTCGCCGCGCCGAGATCGCTTTCGGCATCCGGCTGTCCCTACCCGCGGGCCTGGGAATGTTCCCGCTGGGCGTGGCCTTCGGCATCCTGGTGATCCAGTACGGGCTGCCGTGGTGGATGGCCCCGGCTCTGTCCATCGCCGTCTATGCCGGTTCGGTGGAGTTGCTGCTGGTCGGACTGATCTCCGCGGCCACCCCGCTGGCGACGATCGCCCTGACCACCCTGCTGGTGAACTTCCGGCATGTCTTCTACGCCTTCACCTTTCCCCTGCACCGGGTGCGCAACCCGCTGGCCCGGGCCTATTCCGTCTACGCCCTCACGGACGAGTCCTATGCCATCACCGCGGTCAATCCGCGCGGGTGGACGGCCCCGCGCCTGCTCGCGACCCAAGTCGCCTTCCAGTGCTACTGGGTCTTCGGCGGCCTGGCCGGGGTGCTCTTCGCCTCCGCCCTGCCCGGCCCGGTCGAAGGCCTCGAGTTCGCCCTCGTGGCCCTGTTCATCACCCTGGCCCTGGACGCCTGCCGCACCCGGAGGCAGGTGCCGTCGCTCCTCCTAGCGCTGGCCTGTTTCGCGGCCGCCCACCTGACCCTGCCGGAACAGTCGCTGTTCCTGGCCATGATGCTGTTCGTGGTGGCCCTCGCCGCGCGGTACGCCCTTTCGCGGCGGTCCGGGAAGCACGGGCCGGACGGAACGGAGACCTCCGATGCCTGACCTCGGATATGTGGTGGCCGCCCTGCTGATCGCCGGCGCCATCACCGTGGCGCTGCGGGCCGTGCCCTTCGCCATCCTCAAACCCCTGCGTGAGTCGAGTCTCGTGCTGGCCCTCGGGCTGTGGATGCCGGTGGGCATCCTCGGCATCCTGGCGGCCTCCACCTGGATCGGCACCTTCACCGGTGATGACGGCGGCGCCGGCATCGATTGGGCGACGGCGGCCCAAGCGGCCCTCGCGGCTGCGGTCACCGTGGCTGTGCACCTGCTGTTCGGCCGGCGGACCCTGCTGAGCATCGGGCTGGGCACGCTGACCTTCGTGCTGCTGGTCAACCTCCTGTAGCGCACCCCCCTACTGGCCAGACACCACCCGGTGCCGCACCGCCACCGCACCGCAGGCGAAGCGGCGCTCGGCCTCCAGCTCTAGACCCAGCCGGACGCCGCCGGGAAAGACGGGCAGCCCGCCGCCGATGACGATGGGCAGCAGGACCTGGTCCACCACATCCACGAGCCCGGCCCGGAACGCCGCTGCGGCCAGGGTGGGTCCGCCGATCATGATCCCGCCGGCGGTGGAGTCCTTCAGTTCCCGCACCGCGTCCGGGTCGAAGACGCGCTCCAGCCGCGTCCGACGCGTGACCACCTCGCTCAGGGTGGTGGAGTAGACCACCTTGTCCGCGTCCATCCACCGCTGCGCGAACTCGGCGTAGACGCGAGACCCCGCGGCGAACTCCGGGTCCGTCTCCCACACGGTCATCAGGTCGTAGGTGGTCCGCCCGTAGAGGTGCAGGTCCACGCCGAGCAGCATGTCATTGGCGTACTGGTGGACCTCCTCGTCCGGCTCGGCCCAGGAGAAGTCGCCGTCCGGATCGGCGATGTAGCCGTCCAGGGATCCGATGGCGGAATAGGTCAGCTGTCCCATGTCAGGTCCTTCATAGATGTCAGTCGCGTCAGTCGTCGCAGCCGGTTCAGTCGTCCTGCTCGGAGCCGAGGCCGGCGAGCGGCACATAGGCCAGGTAGGTCACCCCGCCGGAGAAGGCCCGGGCCTGAACCCGGTGCAGGCCGGTCCCGGGGTGCCCGTCCGGGAAGAAGGACCGGCCGCGGCCCTGCCAGTGCGGATAGACGAACATCCGGTACAGGTCGACCAGACCGGCCCCGATCAGGGCGTGGCACAGAGTGATGCTGCCGGTGATGATCACGTCCTGCCCCGGCTCGTCCCGCAGCGCGCGCACGGCCTCCAGCGGATCCCCGGAGATGACCGTGGTGTTGGCCCAGCCGGGTTCGGTCAGGGTGGCGGAGACGACCCGCTTGTCCGCCGCCTCCAGGCTCGCGGCCACCCCGGTGGTGTCCTCGGTCTGCTGTGGCCAGTAGCCGCGGAAGTCCTCGAAGGTCTGCCGTCCGAGCAGCAGCACGTCCTCCCGTTCGGTCTGGCGCATCAGCTCGGCGGCCAGTTCCTCGTCCTGGCTCGCCGGGTCGAACCAGTCGTCCAGCATCTCGACCCGGCCGTCCAGGGTCGTGTTCTGGGTGATCACAATCCGCATGGGTCATCCTCCCGGTTCGGCGGGTGCCTCCACCGTAGGGGCAATGCCTTCTGGAGGGCGTCTCCGATCCTGCCGGATTCCCGGTGTCCGCCTCACGCCGCCCGGACGGCGCGGTCCACAGCATCCCGGATCAGCTCGCCGGCCTCCCGGGCCCTCACGGCGCCTGCCAGTACGCGCGTGTTCAGCCCCTCGGCCAGCGACACCAGGACCAGGGCCGTGGCGTGGAACCCCGCGGACGCCGCGGGGCCGCCCTCGGCACGCGGGCGGGACGGTGCACTGTCCGCCGCCGCCGCACCGCATGCCACGGCGAGCAGCGCGGATGTCGCCTCCGTCCGGCCCCGCATCGCCTCGGCCACCACCTCGGCGATCCCCGGATGGGACACCGCCTTGGCCTGGTAGGTCGCCCACACGGAGGCGCCCACCCGCAGCGCCTCGGTGACTGCCAGGGGTGCACAGAGGAAATCCACCAGCGCGTCCTGGACCCGGGTTGCTCCCCGAAGGACCAGATCCGGACCATGGTCCCGTTCCGCTGCGGACACCATGGAGCGGCAACCGAAGACCACCAACTCGTCCTTACTGGAGAAGTAGTGCTGGACGCGGCCGATGGATACCCCGGCGGCCTCGGCCACCGCACGGAAGGACACCCCGTCGATTCCCCGTGCGTAGATGACCTGCCACAACGCTTGTGCAATCTCCCAGCGGCGCTGGTCATGGTCGACGATCTTCGGCATGCCGCGACTTTACAGTACGGTCGACTTGCATCACCATTGCAGTATGAACGTATTGTCAAAAGATCGGTCGCTCCGGCAGGCCCACGGACCGGGGCTCACAGACGGCGGGACCCGACGCCGGCCAGGGCGCCGCGGTCGATGGTGCCGGATCGCGCTGTGGCTGGCCAAGGGACTGGTCGTGGTATTCGCGGCCATCGGTCTCGTGGCCACCTGGGATTTCTTTGCCGGCCCTCCCGGCGTCGGGCATTTCCGGAGTGCCGACGGCCGCGGGGAGTACATGTCGGCCTACGAGGACTCCATGGACCAGCTGCCGGAACCCACGGATACCCATGACATCCCGACCAGCCACGGATCGATCCGCGTCTACGAATGGGCGACCGACCAGAACCGCGGCGATACCCCGATCCTGCTGATCCCGGGCCGTGCGACGGGGGCTCCCATGTGGGTCGACAATCTCGAGAACCTCGTGGGGGAACGCCGGGTGCTGGCCTTCGACGCCCTCGGTGATTCGGGCCGGTCCCAGCAGACGGTCCCGTTCGACAGCTTCGCCGACCAGGCCCATCCGATCGACGAGGTGGTCTCCGAGCTCGCCCCTGAGGGCGTCCACCTGATGGGCCATTCCTTCGGCGGTGCCGTGGCCTCGGCGTATGCACACCAGTACCCTCACCGTACGGTCACCCTCACCCTGCTGGACCCGGCCTTCACGCTCGGCACACCGTCGCCGGACATGCTGTGGTGGGCCATGGTCGTCTCCCTGCCGGGCCTGCCAGAGGCATGGCGGGAGACGGCGCTGGAGCGGGTCGGCGGCGCGGAGATCAATTCGGAGGAGGTCCGCGGCGATCCGGTGACCCGGCTGGTCACAGCGGCCTCCGCCCACTACCAGGCGGCCCTGCCGCAGCCCTCGCCCCTGACCGACGACCAACTGGACCGGCTCGAGATGCCGGTCTATGTGGCCCTGGCCTCGAGGGACTCCATGGCCGGAGGACCCCCCGCCCTGCAGCGAGCAGAGTCACTGGCCCAGTCGACGGTGAAGATCTGGCCGAACACCACGCACTCGCTGCCGATGCAGGCTGCCGGTGACCTCGAGGAGGAGCTGTTGTTCTTCTTCGAGGATCACGACCGCTGAAGGATGCCCACCACGTCGTCGTCGTCCACGGCGGCGAAATCCCCGTAGTGCTCCCCGACCGCCCTGAAGTACCGGGGCGTGGACACCACAATCACCTCATCCGCGGCCCCGTCCGCCTGGATCTGCTCCACGGTGTCCCGCGCGGCCACCGGCACCGCCAGCACCACCCGCGCCGCCCCGAGGCCCCGGGCGGCCTGGCACGCCACCCGGGCGGTGGCACCGGTGGCCATGCCATCGTCCACCAGCACAGCGGTAGAGCCGCCCAAATCCAGGGGCGGGCGTCCCGCCCGGAACAGTTCGGCCCGCCGAGTCAGGGTCTGTTCCTCCTGCCGTTGCACCTGCTCGACCTGCTCCGGGGTGACCGCGAAGTGCCGAACGATCGACTCGTCCAGCACGCGCAGTCCGCCCTCCCCGATCGCGCCCATGGCCAGCTCCGGGTGGACGGGCACCCCCAGCTTGCGGACCATGATCACATCCAGCGGCGCCACGAGGTGCCGGGCCACCACCTCGGCCACCGGCACCCCGCCGCGCGGCAGTCCCAGCACCACCAACCTCATCCCCTCGTGCCCGACGCCGGCCGTCACCTCCTGCGCCGAGGTTCCCCCGGAGCGTGGGTCCGGCGACCAGCCGCGGGAGGCCAGGAGCGCGGCCAGCTGCCGGCCGGCGTCGTACCGATCCGTGAACTCCGCCATGGCTTATTCGCCTCCGCCCGCGTTGCGCCGGGCTACTTCCTGGCGCCAGCCCGCCTCCTTCTGGAGGTACTCGTTGTCTGCGAAGTCGGCGAAGTCCTCCTCGCCGGACACGCTGCGGACCTCCAGCTTGGAGCCCGGGCCCAAGGGGCACTTGCTGGCCCACCGGATGGCGTCCTGCCTGGATGGCACCTCGAGCATCCAGAAGCCGTTGAAGAGTGCCTCGGCGGCGCCGTAGGACTCATCCGTGATGACCGGCGGGTCTTGGCCGAAATCGACAACGAAGTTGGCCGGGTCCTCCGGCTCGGCCAGGCCCTCGCCGCCGACCATGACGCCGGCGCTCATGAGTTTCTCGTTGTAGGCGCCCATCCGGTTGAACATCTCCTCCATCGGGATCTGGCGGGAGGCCTCGAGCGCGGCGTCCGTGGCCCGCATGATCAGCATGTATTTCATGGCGTTCTCCAGGTGTGCGTGCACGGTGGACATGCTCCGTGGGCGCTGTCCGTGGCTCCCCGGCCGAGACCGTGCCGGCTGCGCCCACCACGACGGTAGGCCCGACCGGTGTCCTGAATGAAGATCCGAGCGGCTCGAACCCCTTGTCCGGTGCCTGCCGGTCTTGATAGACCGGCAAGATGCGCTTGGAGAACCTGAACGTCGACTCCCTCGACCCGCACCGGCTGGCGGCCTTCTGGGCGGCGACCCTGGACGCGGAGACGGTCACCGCGGAGGAAGACCTGGTCGAGATCCGGGTGACCCTGCCCGAGGGTCGCTTCCTGGACCTCTGCTTCGAGCGGGTCCCGGATCCCTCCCCCGCCAAGTCCAGAGTCCACCCGGACCTGACCGGCGGGGCGCGCCAGCACGAGGTGGTGGACGGGCTCCTCGGATTGGGCGCCACTCCCGCGGACATCGGGCAGGGGGACCCGCCGTGGGTGGTCCTGGCCGATCCAGAGGGCAACGCCTTCTGCGTCATGGACGACCGGGAGGCCTACCGCGGCACCGGGGTCCTCGCCTCCCTGGTCCTGGAGGGGACGGACCCGGCCCGGGACGCGGACTTCTGGGCGGTGGCCACCGGCTGGGAGCGCGTTGAGGGGGTGGCGCCGGCGTCGCTGCGCCACCCCTCGGGGACGGGCCCATTGCTGGAGTTCCTGCCGGAATCCGATCCCAAGCGGGGCAAGAACCGCATGCATCTGGACGTGCGGCCCGGGCCCGACGACGGCCCGGTCGCCTCCCGACTGAAGGCTGCGGGCGCGCAGCTGCTCGTCGACCACCCGGACTGGCCCTGGTCCACCTGGGCCGACCCCTCCGGCAACGAGTTCTGCATCCTCTCGCCCTCCCGCGACGCCTGACCCCTCCAGGCGCAAAGTGACCACACCCCCACCGATGTGACGTAGATCCGTCACTTCGTGCCCGGCGCGGCCAGCACCGGCCTCACTCCTCGCCGTACCAGCCGGCGATTTCCTGCGGTTCCGGCCAGCCACCGTACGTCTCGTCCTGCGGCCACCCCTCGGGCGAGTCCTCCCTCATCTCCTGGCGTCCGTAGGGCAGCACGTCCATCAAGGGAAAGACATGAGAGACCTGCTCCACCCCGCGTCCGTCCGTGTGCCAGGTCCGGTAGACGTCCTCACCGTCCCGCAGGAACACGTTCAGGGCGAAGCCGGCGTCCGGCGGGGCGCCGACGTCCGCCCCGAAGGTGCTGTCCGCGGTGGAATACCAGCTCATGCGGTTCCCCACCCGGCGCCGGTACGCGAGCGCCTCGTCAATCGAACCCTGGGTCACGACCACGAACCGGGCATCGAAGGCCTCGAGGAAGTCGAGTCGGGTGAACTGCGAGGTGAAGAAGGTGCAACCGCCGCACTGGTACTCGCCGCCGGGATGCCACATATGGCTGTAGACGATGAGCTGGTGCTTCCCGTCGAAGACGTCCGCGAGGCGGACGGGCCCGAAGGCCCCCTCGAGCGTGTAGTCGGGCATCCTCACCATGGGCAGCCGCCGGCGCTGGGCCGCGATGGCGTCGAGTTCACGGGTGGAGGCCTTCTCGCGCCGACGCAGCTGGTCCAGTTCGGTCTGCCACGTCGCCTGGTCAACGACGGGCGGGGTGGCCGGTGCCGGATCGTAGTGGGACAGATCGGTGGCGGTCATGGCAATCCTCTTCAGCCGGGTCGGACCGGTGGACGGTGGACGCAGGGCTCTGCGTGCGTGCCCCCACGGTAGGTCCGGGCCATGGGCGCCGTCCCCTCCGAAACTGCGGTGATCTCCGGCGGTCACCGGCCATCTCCGGCGGTCTCAGGTGATCCGAGTCCGGTCCAGCCGACACCCAGCCTCAGTTCGGCGCGCTGACAGGCGGCTCCGGGAGAATGGGCGGCATGGACGACTCCCCCAGACGGCCGGCGCCCTCCACCGACCTCGAACGGCTGGGCGCCGAGACCGGGATGGACCTGAGCACCATGCCGCCGGACCTCGCCCAACGGCTGGCGGCCATCGGCTCCGAGTTCCGCCAGCTCACCCTCGAGTACGAGTTCGCGCTGCGGGAGGTGGAGACGAAGATGCACATCCTGCAGGACGAGTTCCTACACCTGCACGACTACAACCCCATCGAGCATGTCTCCACCCGGCTGAAGACCCTGGACTCCCTCGTGGCCAAGGCCAACCGGCGCGAGTTGCCCATGGACCTGGGCGTGTGGCGGCGGGAGATCCTGGACATCGCCGGAACCCGCGTGACGTGCAGCTTCCGGCGGGACGCCTACCGGGTCTTCGAGCTCTTCACCAGTCGGGAGGACGTGGAGGTGATCTCGGTGAAGGACTACATCGCCCACCCCAAGCCGAACGGCTACTGCTCCCTGCACGCCACCGTCCGTGTGCCCGTATACCTCTCCACTGGCGTCATCCTGATCCCGGTGGAACTCCAGTTCCGCACCATCGCCATGGACTTCTGGGCCTCGCTGGACCACAAGATCAAGTACAAGTACGACGGGGAGGTGCCGGCCGACGTCGTGGATGAACTGACGGAGGCGGCGCAGGCCGCCGACGACCTGGACCGGCGGATGGAGCGCCTCCACGACCGGGTCCACGGCAGCGGCCCCTCCCGTGGACCGCGGGACGCCATCGGACCCACCCTGCTGGCCTGACACCTGGGCGCACAGTGACCTGACCCCCACCGTTGTGACGGGGTTTGGTCACTGTGAATCTTGAGGTGGCTGGGGCTCGCCTGGGATCAGAGGCGCTCGAAGAGAGCCGCAGCACCCATGCCGCCGCCCACGCACATGGTGACCACCACGCGCTTCACACCGAGACGCTTCGCGGTGAGCAGTCCGTGGCCCGTCATCCGGGCACCGGACATGCCATAGGGGTGGCCCACGGAGATGGCGCCGCCGTCCACGTTGAGGCGCTCGGCCGGGATGCCCAGGACGTCCTGGGAGTACAGGACCTGGCTGGCGAAGGCCTCATTGAGCTCCCACAGGTCGATGTCGTCCACGCCCAATCCGGTCTGGGCCAGCAGCTTCGGCACGGCGGCCACTGGACCGATGCCCATCTCGCCCGGGTCCACGCCGCCCACGGCGTATCCGGCCAAACGGCCCAGCGGCTCAAGACCCCGGCGGGAGGCCTCCTCGGCCGCCATGACCACCAGGGCGGCGCCGCCGTCGGACATCTGGGAGGCGTTTCCGGCGGTGACCGAGGCATTCTCCACCGTCCCGTCCAGCACGGGCGTGAGGCCGGCCAGGCCCTCCAGCGTGGTGGAGGGCCTGTTGCCCTCGTCCTTCGCCAGGGTCACCGGCTGTCCCTCGGCCATCTGCCCGTCCTCCTCCTTGACCAGGGGCGTCGAGGCCAGCGGCACGATCTCCTCATCGAACCGGCCCGCGGCCTGCGCCTCCGCGGTGCGCCGCTGGGACTCCAGGGCGTAGGCGTCCTGGCGTTCGCGGGAGATGCCGTAGCGCTCGGCCACGGTCTCGGCGGTCTGGAGCATGGAGTCGTAGATCCCGGGGACGTTCTCCCGCAGCCACGGGTCCTCCGCCCGGTAGGTGTTGAGGTGCTGGTTCTGGACGACCGAGATCGACTCGGCACCGCCGGCGACCATGATCCTGGCGTCCCCGGCGGCGATGAGGCGGCTGGCGAACACCACGGCCATCAGCCCGGAGGCACACTGGCGGTCCACCGTCATCCCGGCCACCGAGGCCGGCAGCCCGGCGCGCAGGGCGGCCTGCCGCCCGAGGTTCATCCCCTGGGCACCCTGCTGGAGGGCAGCCCCCATGATCACGTCGTCGATCTCGGCAGGGTCCACCCCGGATCGGGAGACCGCGTGGGCGATGGCGTGGCCACCCAGCTCCTGGGTGGAGGTGTTGTTGAATGCGCCCTTGTAGGCGCGGCCCATCGGGGTGCGGGCGAAGGACACGAGGACGGCATCGTTCATGAGATCTGGCTCCTGGTTTCGGGGTGGTCTGTGGGGTGGATCGGGACGTGCGCCCGGGTCAGACGAACGCGGACATCCCGGTCAGGGCGCGGCCCACGATCAGGGTGTTGACCTGATGGGTGCCCTCGAAGGTGTACAGGGCCTCGGCGTCCATGAAGTGCTTGATCACATCCTTCTCCAGCGTGATCCCATCCCCGCCGAGCACCTCGCGGCAGGCGGCCACGGCGCGGCGGGCATTGCCGGAGGCCACCAGCTTCATGAAGGAGGCCTGCTCGTCCGTCAGCTCCCCCCTCTCGGCCAGGGCCGCGGCGTGGGCCAGGGAGGCCAATGCGGTGGCGATCTCGGCCTGGGCCCTCACCAGCAGGTCCTGGATCAGCTGGAACTTCGCCAGGGGCTTGCCGAACTGCTCCCGATTCCTGGCGTGGTCCAGGGCCCCGTCGAGGGCGCCGAGGGCGTTGCCGACCGACACCCAGGCCACCTCCAGGCGGGTGTACTTCAGCACCTCGGAGGTCTGCTTGAAGGACTCGACGCCGGGCAGCCGGCCCGATTCCGGGATCCTCACCTCCGTGAGTGTGAAGTCCGCGTTCTGCACGGTCCGCAGGCTGTACTTACCCTCGATCTTCAGTGCCTCGAAGCCCTCGCTGCTGGTCGGGACGATGAAGCCCAGGGTGCGCGGTCGTCCGGAACCAGACCGGCCGGCGTCGTCCTCGAAATCCGCCGCGATGGTGGTCTCCTCCCGAGCCCAGACGACCACGTGATCGCACCAGGTGGCATTGCCGATCCAGCGCTTGTGGCCGTTGATGACCCAGTCCTCCCCCTCGCGGCGGACCGTGGTGGTCATGGCCCCGGCCACGTCCGAGCCGTGCAGGGGTTCGGTCAGCCCGAAGGCTCCGGACTCCTCCCCGGTGACGATGCGCGGCAGGTACCGTCGCCTCTGCTCCTCGGAGCCGAAGTGGCGCACGGACAACCCGAACAGTGAGGAGCTGACCCCGCAGAACGTGGCGATGGAGGCATCCACTCGGCCCAGTTCCATGGCGGCCAGACCGCGGAACAGCCAGGAGGCCCGCGGCTGGGTACCGTACTCGTCCAGGTGCAGGCCCAGGCTTCCGGCCTCCGCCAGGACGGGGACCAGGTGGTGCGGGAACTCTGCCCGCTCCCAGCACCCGCGTAACTCGGCACGGTCCAGGCCTGCCAGGGCTTCCTTGAGCCGGTCGAGGCGCGCGCGTTCCTCGGCGGACAGCAGAGAGGCGATGTCGAGCAGGTCGGGGGTGGTCACCGGGATTCTCCCGTCATGGACGTGGACAGGGCACCAGGCGAGTCAGAGACGCCGGGAGCCGCGCCGGCGAGGTCCTGGCGCAGCACGTGTTTCTTCACCTTGCCGGTCGCCGTGCGCGGCAGCTCGGAGACGAACGTGACGTGGTGCGGCATCTTGTACCGGGCCAGCCGGTTCTCCAGGTCCGCGCGGAGGGAGTCCTCGGTGAGCTCCACGCCGTCCTGGGGCACGATGAAGGCTGACCCGACCTCGCCCCACTTATCGTCCGCCACGCCGATCACGGCGGCCTCGGCGACCCCGGGCACGTCCAGGAGGCGGTTCTCCACCTCGGTGGGATAGACGTTCTCTCCACCGGAGATGTACATGTCCTTGGACCGGTCCACCAGGAAGGTGAAGCCGTCCTCGTCCCGCACCGCGATGTCCCCGGTGTGGAACCAGTCACCGGTGAAGGCCTCCTCGGTGGCCTCCGGCTTCTGCCAGTACCCCGGGGTGACGATGGGCCCGCGGATGAGGATCTCGCCCGGCTCATGGGGAGGCAGGTCCTCGCCGTCCGGACCGACCACGCGGGTGTCCACCAGGAACTGGGACACCCCCGCCGAACCCGACTTGGTGGCGCTGTACTCCGGTTCCAGGAGCATGGCCCCCGGCGAAGTCTCAGTCAATCCGTAACCCTGCAGCACGCTGATCCCACGCTCGGCGAAGACCCGCAGCAGCCGGTCCGGCACGGGAGCCCCGCCACAGATCAGCGATCGCAGGCTGGAGAGGTCCGCGGTGGCGAAGTCCGGGTGGTGGGCCATGGCGTCCAGCATCAGCGGCACCGTGAACATGGAGGTGACCCCGTGCTCGCGGATATCCCGGAAGGCCTCCTCGGGACGGAACTTGGTCCTGATCACCTGCCGCCCTCCCTTGAGGAAGACCGGCAGCGCCAGCCCGTTCAGGGCGGCGATGTGGAACAGCGGGCCGACGTCCAGGCAGACCTCGTCCGGGCGCAGGTCCACCGTGAGCAGCTGGTTGATGTCATTGAAGAACAGGTTGCCGTGCGTAAGCATGGCCCCCTTCGGATTTCCCGTGGTCCCGGAGGTGTACATGATCAGGCAGACGTCCTCGAGCCCGTTCGGTGTCGCCTCGGTCTCCGACCCGCTAGCCAGGAAGGCCTCGTAGCCTCCCGGCCCCGCCTCCTGGACCCCGACGACGGCCCGGACGCCCCCGCTGGAGCCGTCCGGGCCGGCGTCGTTCCGGTCTCCGGCCGCGTACCCCTGCGCCCAGGCGGCCAACTCCGGTCCGTGGACCACGACGGTGGGCTGACTGTCCGCCACGATGTAGTCCAGTTCGCCGGTGGAGAGCCGTGGGTTCACCAGCACGGTGATGGCCCCGGCCCGCGCGGTGGCGAACAGGGTCTCCAGCAGTGCCGGGTGGTTGAACCCCACGTAGGCGACCCGGTCTCCGGGTTGCACCCCGGCGTCCCCGAGGGCCCCCGACAGGTGGGTGGTCCGGGCGTGGACCTCCGCGTAGGTGGTGTCCCGGCCCTCATGGGTCCAGGCGACCCGGTGCGGGCTGGCCAGGGCCCGGCGCCGTGGCCAGGAGCCCAATCCGATGTCATGCATGCAGTATCAACCTCTGTGGGGTGGGGTGGGGTGTCAGGAGGCGCGCCGGCCTACTGGGACGAGGTCAGGCCAGGTAGCCAGGTCGCCAGTTCGGGGAAGAGGGCCATGATGAAGACCACGGCCAGGGCGCCGGGCACGAAGAGCAGCGCGCCCTTGAAGACGTCCATGAGCGTGATGTCGTGGCCGAGGTTGACCTCTCGGGTCCGGGTGATCTTGTGGGTGATGAAGGCGAGCATGCCGACCGGTGGCGAGAGGATCGCGATCTCGCCCATCAGCACCACGAAGACGCCGAACCAGACCGGGGAGATGCCGGCGGCGGTGGCAGCCGGCAGCAGGATCGGCACGGTCAGCAGCATCATCGCGATCGGGTCCATGAACATGCCCAGCACCAGGTAGAACACGGTGAGCACGGCCACGAGCCCCAGCATCGGCAGGCCAGCGGCGATCACGGCGTCCGAGAACAGCTGGGCCGTGCCGGACAGGGCCAGGAAGCGGTTGAGCATCGTGGCCCCGATCATCACGAACAGGATCCCGCCGACCGAGGCCACGGTGTCCTTCAGCGCAGTCAGCCCGGACCGCAGGGCCTCGCGGGGACCGAGGCGGAACAGGGCGAAGACCAGGGCCGTCATGGCGCCGACGGCACCGGCCTCGGTGGCGGTGAACCAGCCGGACATCATGCCGCCGATGATCATGAACGCGATCACGGGGATCGGCCAGCACTTGGCGGAGTCCTTCCAGACCACGCCCCAGTCCAGTTGGGTCTTGGAGGTGTCCCGGGGCGCCCAGTGCGGCTTGAGGCTCACCGTGCCGACCACGATCACGATGTACATCAGGGTCAGCACGATCCCGGGGACGATACCGGCCATCAGCTGGGGCCCGACCGGGACCTCGGCGAAGCCGGCGAAGAGCACCAGCAGGATGGACGGGGGGATGAGCTGGCCGATGGTGCCCGAGCTCATCACCGCCCCCGTCGCCAGGCGCTTGTCGTACCCGGCCTTGAGCATCTCGGGGATCCCGATGCGGCCCAGGGCGTAGGTGATGCCGATGGTGGACCCGGAGGCCGCACCCAGACCCGCCCCGGCCAGATTGGTGGTGATCGCCAGTCCGCCGGGCAGCCAGCTCAGCCAGTGCTTGGCCGCGGTGTAGAGATCCGCGGTGACCCCTGAACGCCACAGGATCAGGCCCATGAACACGAACATGGGGATCACGGTCAGGGAGAAGTTGGTGGCTGCCGCGAAGGGGCCCTCCGCCAGCAGGCCGATGGTCGGTCGTTCGCCGGCCAGGGACAACACGCCGATCACGCCGGTCAGGCCCATGGCCACCCCGACCGGGACGTTCAGGGCCATGAGACCGAGCATGAGGACAAGCAGGATCCCGCCCACGGCCTCGCGGGGCAGGTCGGACTGGGCGGCGAGGACCATCAGGACCGCGGCCACCACGGTGCCGGCCACGATCAGGTATCCCTGCCTGCGCCCGGCCTTCGGGTCGGCCGGCCCCTGCCCGCCGGCGGGTGCCGTGGACGGGGTGGACAGCTGCTCAGACAGGCTCATGGTGATCCTCCAGGGATGTGAGGTTGCCGTCGCGGACCACGCGCGTGACCTGGGCGATCAGGGACAGCATGAAGGCGCCCACCCCGAGGGGGACGACGAAGCGCATCGGCCAGACCGGGACCCGGTCCGCCCCGATGTACTCGCCCTTGTCCATGGCCTCGAACGCGGCCTCCACCGAGAACCAGAGGACCAGTGCCAGGAAGATGAAGGTGATCACGGCCCCGAAGAGGTACGCGACCCACTGGGCACCCGGCTGCAGACGGGCGGTGGCCAGGTCCACGGAGATGTGCTCATTGTGGACGAAGGCCTGCCAGAGGCCGATGAAGGCGATCCCCCCCAGGTACCAGTACGTGGTGATCTCCAGCGTCCCCGTCAACGGGGAGTTCAGCGCCCCGCGGGCTGCAACCTCGGCCACCACGTGGAAGAGCATCGCGGCGACGGCGGCCATGCCCAGCCACGTCAGCACCTGGCCCGGCCACTGCCACCAACGGGTGGGATTCTTCAGGTTCACGCCCGGAGGCCGGTCGCGCTTGCGCACCAGCGCCTCGGGATATCCGGAGCTCGGCTCCGGCGTGGTGGTCGACATGCGTCGTCCTCTTCTCCGTGGGACCCCGGGCCCGGCCACGTGTGCTGGCCGGGCCCCGGGAGGGTTCAGGTGGTGGCTACTCGGCGGAGCCGAGCAAGTCGGTCTGATCGAGGATCTCGGTGGAGATCTTGTCCGACCAGGCGCTGAAGTCCTCGTCCACGCCTTCGTTCTGCTCCACGTATTCGGCCCAGGTGGCGGCCTCGTTCGGGAAAGCGAGTTCGCCGGTCAGGGTCTCCAGCCACTTCGCGTGGGCCTCCTGGTAGGAGGCGATGGCCGCCTCGGGGTCAGCCACCTCGGCGGGCGCCTGCTCCACGAGGTCGGCTGCCAGCTGGTCGTGGTAACTGCCCACCTTGGCGTGGACGTCCTCGTCGGCCTGGTGGGTCGTCACCCCGGCGTCTGATGCCTGGCTGAAGAAGTCGAACGCGGCCTGACTGGACTCCGCGGCCTGGGCCTCGAACAGCACCGGCAGGTTGTCCACGAAGGCCTGCTGGGCAAGGGTCGGCAGGGATTCCCAGGTGTCCTGGTTCACGCCGGTGGAGGCACTGGTCCAGCCGGTCAGGCCCAGCGGGGTGTAGTTCTTGGCCACGTCCGTCAGTCCCATGCCGTCGATCTCCTGGACGCCGCCCAGGTGGCAGTCGGTCACACCCTGTTGGAGGGCGGTGTACCCCTCATTGGACGGCAGGTTGACGGGCGTCCCGCCGAGGTTCTCCACCTCGCCGGCCCAGGCCTCACCGCCCACGCGGATGCGCTTGCCCTGGATGTCCTCCAGCGAGGTCACCGGGTCCTTGCAGATCAGGTCGTAGGTGTGCACGGTCTGATTGCGGGGGACCAGACCGTGGATGTTGTTGTCGGCCAGCTCCTCCTGGAAGGCGGGCTCCGAGTAGGCGAACTCCCAGGTGGCGCTCTTGCTCTGCGTCGAGCCCACCACAGGGGCCGGATCGGACATGAAGGCCAGCTTGGTGGCCCAGTTGTCCACCGGGTAGTCGGCCGGGGTATAGGTCGGCATGAACTCCGCGAAGTCGATGGTCCCGTCGGACAGCCCCTGCGCCATCTCATTCTGCGGCAGCAGGCTCCCGGCATAGAAGTACTCGAAGGTGACCTTGCCCTCGGTCGCCTCGGTGATGGCGTCCGTGTACTTCTCGATGGCCAGAGTGGAGTAATTGTCCGGGCCGTAGATGGTGGCCACCTTGAGGTTGACCTCCTCCATGTCCGCGAAGGACTCCACGGAGTCGGCGGCATCGGACCCGCCGCCACAGGCGGTCAGGGTCAGGGCGGCGACGGCGAGCGTGGCCGTGACGGCCGCCACCCGGCGGGGGGAACGCGAGCGATTCGTCATGAAGGTGCCTTTCGAGGGCTGAGACAGCAGAGAACGGTGCGGTTGAGATGCAACTCACAATAACTATGATGACCTGACATGTGCAAGTCAATGTCCTGATTTTCAGGACCCGTTCGTGCGGATCGCGTGGAAGGATGGCCTCATGGCCGGGAATTACAAGGGAAAGAACAGCACCGCCAACAATGCGCTGGAGATCCTCAATCTGTTCACGGTGGAGCAGAAGACCATCACGGCGATTCAGATCGCCAATCATTTGCAGACTTCACGATCGACTGCCTACCGCTACCTGGACACCCTGCTGGAGATGAACTTTCTCGCTGAAGATCCGGCAGGTGGCTATCGGATCGGCCGACGGATCCAGGAACTGGCCATGCTCGACCGGGACTCCGACCGAGCCCTCGTCCTGGCCCAGTCGTGGCTGCTGCAGCTGCGCGATGAATTCGACGAGACCACCACGTACACCGCCAGGCTCGGGGGGATCCGCACGGTCATCCGGGCATCGGAGAGCAGCAACCGGCTGCTCCGGGTGTCCTACGACCTGGGCACGGTCATGCCCCTGTACGCCGGCGCCCCATCCCTGGTCCTCCTGTTCGGTGACACGGATGAGCAGGTCAGGTCGGCGTTCAGCGGCGTCGAGATCGAACCGTACACGGATGACACCCCGCGCACGGTCCAGGATGTCCTCCGGATCGTCAATGCCATCCGCAGGCACGGCTTCTACGTATCCCGGGGCGAATACGACCGCGACTCCGTCTCCGTCGGAGTGCCCGTATTCGGGGACGATCCCACCAAGCCCGTGGCCGGTCTCGGCATCGTGTTGCCCTCGTCTCGCAGCACGCCCGACCGGGAGGCCAACATGGTCGATCGCCTCCGACACGCCGCGGAGGACATCAACCGCCAGCTGCTGGCCGGCTGATGATTACTTGTGATTTCTGCCCTCAAAGCGTGGGTGGCGGAGGGATCAGCCGATCCGCAGGACGGGCTTGATCGTCTCGCCGGACTTGGAATCGGCGAAGGCCTGGTCGATCTGATCGAACTCGTAGTACCTCACCAGCTCGTCGAACGGGAAGCGTCCCTGCCGATAGAGATCCACCAGAGCCGGGATCAGGTCCTGGGAGGTCCCGGATCCACCCAGGGTGCCGACCACCCGCTGGCCCCACAGGGTGGTGAAGTGGTCCAGGCTGAACCGCGCGTCCACCGGGGCGCCGCCGATGAGGATCATGGTCCCCAGCATGCCGACGACCTCCATGGCGGACTCGATGACCTTCACGGAACCGGTGCAGTCGATCACGTAGTCAGCCGGGCCGCCCAAGATCTCCTTGATCCGGGCGATGGCGTCCTCGGTGCCGGAGTTGATGGTGTGGGTGGCGCCGAAGCGGGTCGCCAGTTCGAGTCGGTTGTCATGCAGGTCGATGCCGATGACGGTGGTAGCCGGGGTGTTCTTGGCGGCCATGATGGCGGCCAATCCCACGGCACCGGCCCCGAACACCACGATCGACTGCCCCGGCCCCGGCTTCGCGGTGTTGAAGACGGCACCGGCGCCCGTGGTGATGCCACAGGCCAGCACACCCACGAGCTCCAGCGGGACATCCTTGTCCACCTTGACCACGGCACTGGCGTTGGCCAGCGAGTAGGTGGCGAAGGAGGACTGACCGAAGAAGTGGCCGGACAGTTCGGAGCCGTCGGCGCGCCGGTAACCGGTGGTGCCGGCGTCGGGCCCGATGAAGCGTCGTCCGCCCACCAGGGCGGGGCCGATCAGCTCGCAGTAGCGGTGCTCGCCGTGGCGGCAGTTGCGGCACTGGCCGCAGTAGGGCCAGCCCATGACCACGTGGTCACCGATGACCAGCTCGGTCACGCCCTCACCCACGGCCTCGATGATCCCGGAGCCCTCGTGGCCCAGGACGCCCGGCAGCGGCAGCGGCATGTCTCCGGCCTGGGTGTTGGCATCGGTGTGGCAGACGCCGCTGGCGACGACCTTGACCAACACCTCCCCGGGGCCGGGCCCCTCCAGTTCCAGGGTCTCGGGGACGAAGGGGGCGTTCTTCTGTTCGACGACGAGGGCTTCGATCTTCATGGTGTTCCTTTCGTTGATCATGGCTGGTGTTGTGCTGTGATCATGCTGTCATGATGCCTGCGGTCCGAGCAGTCAACCGGCGGAGACGAGTTCAGCCCGGGTCAGCTCATAGCCCTCCGGTGAGAAGCGGGCGTTCTCGTCCCGGAACGCATAGCCGAAGTCGGGCCAGATCAGGGTCAGCTTTCCGCTGCGCTGGTCCACGTACCAACTCTTGCAACCACCGTCGATCCACACGGTTCCGGCAGCGTTGCGCTGGATCCTCTCGACGTAGGCGTCTTCAGCCTCACGTGTGGGCTCCATGACCTGGAACCTCTCGGCCCGGGCATGGTCTAGGGCACCGAGGATGTATTCGACCTGGGCCTCGATGATGTAGACGATGGAGTTGTGCCCCAGCGAGGTGTTCGGCCCGTTGATGATGAACAGGTTGGGGAACCCGGCCACGGAGATCGAGTCGTAGGCCTGCATCCCCTGCTGCCAGTGTTCGGAGAGGTTCAGGCCGCCCCGGCCGTGCACCACCTCGGCGAACGGCGGCTCGGTGGCCTCGAAGCCGGTCGCGAAGACGACCGCGTCCAGCTCGTACTCTGCCCCGGAGGCCGCCACGGCCCGTCCGCCGTCCAGCCGGCTCAGGGCGGAGGTCTCGACCGTGGTGACCGGGGCGGTCAGGGCGGGGTAGTAGGCGTTGGAGATGAGCACCCGCTTGCAGCCCGGCTCGTAGCGCGGGGTCAGCTTCTCGCGCAGCTCGGGGTCGGTCACCTGGGACGCGAGGTGGGACAGCGCCTCAGCCTTGGCCGCGTCGAGGAACTGCGGGATCGCACGGCGCTGGGCGTAGTTGTTCTCCCCGCCCCAGAACAGCTCCGAGCGCAGGTCCCTCATCGACTGGGGATCCCGCCGGAACAGGCGACGCTCCCCGTCGGTGAAAGTGCGCTCCCGGCGGGGGATCACATAGGCGGGGGTGCGCTGGAAGACCACGAGTTCGGAGGCGGTCTTGGCCAGTTCCGGGATCACCTGGATGGCGGAGGCACCGGTGCCGACCACCCCGATCCGCTGACCGGCCAGGTCCACGCCGTGGTCCCAGCGGGCGGAGTGGAACCTGTGTCCGGTGAAGCCGTCCAGGCCGGGGATGTCCGGGAAGTGCTCATCGGCCAGGTGCCCGGTGCCGGTGACGAGGTAATCGGCGGTGAAGACCCCGCGGTTGGTGCGGACCCGCCAGATCCCGCGCCCCTCGTCCCAGGAGGCGTCCTCCATATTCGTGTTGAGGTGCAGGTGCGGCATCAGGCCCTCCTGCTCGGCGCAGTCGCGCATGTACTGCTGGATCTCCCACCCCGGGGGGTACATGCGGGACCAGTCGGGATTGGGCCGGAAGGAGAAGGAGTACAGGTGGGAGGGCACATCGCACGCCGCACCCGGGTAGGTGTTGTCGCGCCAGGTCCCGCCGACGTCGTCCGCCCGCTCGAGGATGACGAAGTCGTCCTCGCCGCGGCGCTTGAGTTGGATGCCCATGCCCAGGCCGGCGAAGCCGGCGCCGATCACGATGAGGCGTTGGTGCGGGTGCTGGTGGGTGGAGGGGTTCTCGGTCATGTCGGTCCGTTCGGTGGTGCTCAGCATCGGGAGGAGGCCGGTGGGGTCGGCCCGGGGCGTGCGACGGGGTCTAGGGCGCGGGGACCGGGATAGCGGTTCCGGTCGGGTGGCGGGACGGGTCGTCCATGAAGACCTGGATGTGGTGGGACAGCTCGCTGGGTCGCTCGAAGACCACGGCATGTCCGGTGGGGATCTCTGCCAGGCGGGAGTCGGCGATGGCCCCGAACAGGTCCTTCTGGTGGCGGAAGGGCACCATCTGGTCGTGGGTGCCGCCGGTGATGAGGGTGGGCACCCGGATCTCCTCGGCCTCCGAGCGGATGTCGATGCGCCGGTTGAGGTCCATCTGGAGGTCGCCGAAGTCGGTGAATTGCGCGGCGTCCATGCCGGGTTGCATGTCCGCCAGGGTCTTGCCGGCCAGGAAGGGGCCGCCGAAGGCGCAGAAGGTGTTGTATTCGCGCAGCGCGGAATCGTCGGGCAGTGCCCGCAGGGCCCGGTAGACGTCGTTGCGCAGGATCTGCTGGAGATCGGTCTTGATCCACCCGGAGACCAGGATGAGCCGGTTGACCAGCTCAGGGTGGCGGGCGGCCACCACGGCGGTCACCACGGCGCCCAGCGAGTATCCGAGGAGGACCACCTTCTGCCCGGTTCGGACGTGCCCGACGACGGCCGTCACCTGCCGGACCAGATGGTCCAGTTCCAGCGGGCCCGCCAGACCCTCCGGCTGAGCCCAGTCCACCGAGACCACCCGTTGCTTGGCGGCGAGGATCGGGTAGAGGAATCCGAAGTGGGCCCGGGTGGAGCCGCTGGTTCCATGGACCAGCACGAGCATCTCGTCCCGCCCCTTGGTGTCCTGCGAGTCGTAGTAGGTGACGGCGGTGCCGTCCACGGTGAGGGTCCGGGACCGGAAGACGTCTTCAGTCAGCATGGCTCTTCTTTCTGGTGGTTCAGTAGGTGGCGCGGCCGCCGGAGAGGTCGAACACGGCGCCGGTGGAGAACGTCAGGGCGGGGCTGGACAGGAACGCGACCATCTCGGCGACCTCCTCCGGCTCGCCCACCCGGCCCATGGGAATGCGCTCCAGCAGGGTGCGCTTGACCTCCCCGGAGAACCAGGGCTGCTCGAGCATCCCGGAGCCGATCAGGGCGGGGGCGATCGCGTTGACGACCACTCCCTTCTGGGCCAGCTCCTTGCCGAGCGTCTTGGTCATGGCGATGACTCCGGCCTTGGCCGCGGCATAGGGGCCGGACAGGGCGTGGCCCTCCATGCCGGCGGCCGAGGCCGTGTTGACGATCCGGCCGTAGCCGCGCTCGATGAGCACCGGTACCGCGGCACGGATGAACATGAACTGGCTGGTCAGGTTGATCTCGAGATCGCGGCGCCAGGTCTCGGGTTCCACCTCCCACAGCGGCACCATGCCGCTGCCCATGCCGGCGTTGTTGACCAAGATGTCCAGGCCCCCGAACGCCTCCTGGGCGAGGGCCACGGCACGCGCGGGCAGTTCGGAGTCGGTGACGTCCCCGGCCAGGCCCACGGCGGAGCCGCCCGCCTCGGTGATCTGCCCGACGAGCTCGTCCAGGGCGTCCTGGCGCAGGTCCAGGCAGACCACGTGGGCACCGTCACGGACGAATCGACGGGCGGTGGCGGCACCGATCCCGCCGCAGGCACCGGTGATGATGGCGATCTGGCCGGCGAGGGACGTCGGGGCCGGCATGGGGCCTTCCTTCGGGTTCATCACGTGGCCTGCATGACGTTGAGTCCACCGGCCACCCAGAAGGGCTGGCCGGTGCTGTAGGGCAGGGCACCGGAGGCGAGCGAGGCCACCGCTGTCCCGACATCCTCGGGCTTGCCCCAGCGCGGCATCGGCACCCGCCCCTGCTCGAGCCAGTCGTCGATCTCGGTGGTCCCGGCGGAGGCGGTCATATCCGAGCGGATGAACCCCGGCCGGATCTCGTGGACGTGGATGCCCTCGGCGCCCAACCGGACCGCGAGGACCTTCGAGAGCATCGACACCCCGGCCTTGGTGATGCAGTACTGGGAACGGTTGGTGGACACCATCTCGGCGGCGATCGAGCTGACGATGAGGATCGAGCGATAGATGCCGTCCGTGTGGCGGGACACGTCGGCCAGCATGGACTTCGCCACGGTCTGGGAGAGGAAGAAGGTGCCCCGCAGGTTGATGTCCATGGCGCGGTCGAAGGCCTCAGGGCCCAGGTCCAGCACATCCGTCAGGGGTCGGGCCGCGATCCCGGCGTTGTTGTGGAGGCAGTCCAACCGGCCGAAGTCAGCCCAGACCCGGTCCACCAGCGACTGATGACCCTCCAGCTCGGAGATGTCCAGTCGGTAGTAGCGTGCGGTGGCACCCAGACCGGCCAGCCCTGTGAGGATGCCCTCGCTGACGGTGTCCGGCGCGGCCAGGTCCACGATGGCCACGTCGAATCCCTGAGCCCCCAGGGCACGCGCGGCGGCCAGCCCCAGTCCCTGCCGGCCACCGGTCACCATGGCGACGGGACGGGTGATGCTGGACTTCGTCATGCGATCTCCTTCTCGGTCCGTTCAGTGGACTCCACCGTAAGATGGCTCGCGTCGACCGGGGGCGCAGAGTCCAACCATCGGACTTTGGTCGTGGGCTTCAGGGGGACACGGCAACAACCCGGAGACCTCATGGGATCCGGAACGGAAGGAGGCTGGCATGACCGATCGCGAGAGTACCGTGGCCGGAGCCGGCGTTGTCCAGAAGGCGGCACTGCTCCTGCGGCACATCGCGGACGGCGGGCCCGAGGGGACCCGGCTCAAGGACCTGGCCGAGGCCGTGAGCCTCCCCCGGCCCACCGTGCATCGCCTGCTCACCGACCTCATGGAAGAGCGTCTGATCGGCCAGACCTCCGCCAAGCGGTATGTCCTCGGCCAGCAACTCTTCGAGTTCAGTCTGGCGGCGTCCAATCCGGTCGGGACCTTGGATCGATTCCGTCCGCTGCTCCGGGATCTCGCGGTGGAGCTGGGTGATGTCGTCTATTTCTCCATGCGCCGCGGAACCACCATGCAGTATCTGATCCGCGAGGAGGGCCCCTATCCCATCAGGACCTACACGGTGGAGGTCGGCGAGCTGCGGCGCATCTCCAACAGCTATTCGGGCCTGGCGATGTTGGCGTCCCTTCCGGCGGAGGCCTCGAACCGCATCATTGCGTCCACGGAGCGGAACAAGGACGAGGCCATGCGGATGGTGCGGCTCATCGGGCGGCTGCGCACCGACCTGCGTCGCACGGGCCACGTCGCCGGTTCGGACCTGGTCCTGGACGGCTACTCGGGCATCGCCGGCGTGGCCGTGACGGTTCCCAACGGGGATGCGGTGCCCTTCCTGGCCCTGTCCGCCTCCGCGATCTCCCAACGCCTCCCCCCGTCCCGGTACGCCGAGGTGGCGGAGGCCCTGACGTCCACCGCCCGGGCCGTCGCAGGTCTCGTCGCCGAGCCCGGTTAAGGACGGACAGACAAAGTGAGCCACTCGAATCCCTCGCGGACAACCCTCGTCGTGGACGCCGCCAACGTGGTCGGCTCCGTCCCGGACGGCTGGTGGAAGGACCGCCTCGGCGCCACCACCCGGCTTCGGGATCACCTCGCCGCCCTGGCCCGGGACGGCCTGGAGGTGCGCGCCGCCGGCCTCAAGACCCCGCGGGTCCGTCCCGAGATCGTCCTGGTCGCCGAGGGCCGCGCCCGCGGCCTCGAGTCGGTCACCGGGGTCCAGGTGGTCGACGCCCCCGGTGAGGGGGACGACGAGGTCGTGGCCGTCGTCGGGCATCTGCTCGCCGCGGACCCGGAGGGCACCGTGGTGGTGGCCACCGCCGACCGTGGCCTTCAGGACCGGGTCCGGGCCCTGGGTGCGGGGATCATGTCCGCACGCGCCGTCCGGCATCGCGCCGGATAGCCGGTCCGGAGGCGCGGCTATCCTCTGAAGTCAGGCACCACGTCCGGCATCACGAGAGGGGACGCACCGTCATGACCGACCCACCGCACGCCCCACAGCCTGAGGACCAGCGGCCCTCCTGGTACACGCCGGCCCCCGAAGCCACCGGGCAGCCGCCGCCAGGGCAATCCTCCTGGACGCACCAGCCTGGGCCGGCGCACCCGCCAGAGCCAGCGCCCGTCCAGCCGCCCGGCCTCGGGTCGTCCGTCCCAGAGTCCGATCGGAAGCTCCACAGCCCGGCGCTCGCCACCGTCGGCTGGGTCCTCACCATCCTGTTCGGGCTGTTGTTCCTCGTCCTCTTCTTCGCGGGGGTCGATTCCTTCAACTCCAACGTCACGGCCGGGGAGAACGCGTACAACGTCGGGCTCTTCCTCGGTTTCCTGCTGATCCTGCTCATTCCGGCTGTGCCAATCCTGCTGGGCATCCGCCTGATCCGGCAACCGCGGCGTCAACGGCGGCTCCGATAGCCCTCAGGGATCGACGACCGTCCGCAAATCCTGCAGCGCCGTACGCATCTCCCGCATGCGCCGGGGACCCAGGTGCGCCGCCCACTCGTCGTCGACCAGCCGCTCCTCCGCCCGCGCCACCGGCAGGATGTCCCGCCCCCGGTCGGTGAGCCGGACGAGCCGGGCGCGACCATCCTCGGGGTCCCGCACCCGCTCCACGTAGCCGGCGGCCACCAGCCGGTCGACGAGCGCCAGGGCCGTCTGCTTGGCGATCCGCGCCCGGTCTGCGAGCACGACGAGCCGGGTGCCGCCGTCGTCCATCCCCGCCAGCAGCCGGCCCTGCGCCCGGGTGAGGTCTCCGAAGCCGGCCTGGGCCAGGGCGGCGAGGATGCGGTCCTCGGCCGCCCGGTAGCCCAGGAACATCAGCAGGCTGGACGGAATCTCACGCTGCATGGTCTCTCCCTGGAATCCCGGCTTCGGAGCCTACTCGCGCCCCGAATATAGTCCTATGATCGTACTATCTCGCGGTCCCGCACGGTGGACCGCACTCGGAAGGGACATCGTCATGGACGAGACCGAGGTCTGGGCGGCCGTCGACCGCCGGCGGCAGGAGATCGCCGACTTCCTGGACGGGCTCGCGCCGGGTGACTGGGCCAACCCATCCCTGTGCGAGGCGTGGACGGTGCGCGAGGTGGCTGCACACCTGACCCTGCCGGCGCTGCCGCCGTGGCGGCTCTTCCCGCTGTTCCTGCGGTACCCGGGCAGCACGAACCGCACCATCCGGGACGGGTCCAAGGCCGTGGCCCGCGGGATGGACGAGGCGCAGATCGTCGCCGCGATCCGCCGGATGGTGGGGTTCCACCGGCACTTCCCCGGCCTGACGTGCCGCGAGGCGCTGATCGACCTTGTGGGCCACACCCAGGACATCACGCTGCCCCTGGGACGCGAGCTGCCGATCCCGCCGTCGGAACTGGCCGAGGCGGCGGACCGCGTGCTGTCCTACGGGGGCCGCGGCAACGCCCGGGTCTTCCACCCGCTGCCGTCGGAAGGGTTCCGCCTCGTGGCCGACGACCACCCGTGGTCCGCGGGCCACGGGCCAGTGGTCACCGGTTCGATGCGAGACCTGTTCCTGTTGCTGACCGGACGGACCGTGCACCTGGATCGCCTGGGCGGTGAGGGTGCGGACGGCTTGCGCGGCACTGTAGCCCGGGCGTGACCTCGAGCCCGGTCAGCCCCTGGGAGCCGCGGTCCGGCGCAGCCGGGTGTTGACGAACTCGCCCATCCCCCAGCGGCCCAGCTCACGGCCGAAGCCGGAGCGCTTGACGCCACCGAAGGGCAGTCCGGGCAGCGTGGTGCCGTGCTCGTTGACGTAGGCCATCCCCACCTCCAGCCGGTCGGCGACCTCTTGGGCGCGGGCGATGTCGGAACCCCACACCGAACCGCTCAGGCCGAAGCCCACATCATTGGCCAAGTGAACGGCATCGTCGGCGGAGTCCGCGGCGTAGACCATGGCCACCGGTCCGAAGATCTCCTCGGAGTAGGCATCCATCTCCGGGGTGATGCCGGTGAGGACCGCGGGCCGCATGAACGCGCCGTCCCCGTCCAGGGCATCGCCACCGGTGTGCAGTGTGGCGCCCTGCTCGACGGCCCGCTTGACCTGCTTCACCACGGTGTCCCGGGCCCCGGTCGAGGAGAGCGGGCCCACCCGCACGTCCGGGTCGAGGGGATCTCCCACCGCTGCCTTCTCGAAGGCGGCCGTCAGGGAGGCCACGAAGTCAGACAACTTCTCCGTCGGGACGATCATGCGCTTCGGGGAGTTGCAGGCCTGGCCGGCATTGGAGAGCCGTGCCTTGGCCGCGGTCCGCGCCACCCGTTCCAGGTCGGCGTCCTCGAGCACGATGAAGGCATCGGAGCCGCCGAGTTCCAGCACGGCCTTCTTCAGGTGCTTCCCGGCGGTCTCGGCGACGGCGGCGCCGGCCCGCTCGCTTCCCGTCAAGGACACCCCGTGGACGCGCGGATCGGCGATCATGGTGGCGATCTGCTCGTGGTCGGCGAACACGTTGATGTACACGTCCTCCGGCACGCCGGCGGCGTGGAAGATCTCCGCCATGACCTCCGCGGAGCCGGCGCAGATCTCGGCGTGCTTGAGGATGACCGTGTTGCCGGCCATGAGGTTGGGGGCGGCGAAGCGGGCCACCTGGTAGTACGGGTAGTTCCACGGCATCACCCCCACGAGCGGGCCGACCGGCTCGGTGGTGACGAGGGACTCCTCGGCACCCTGGGGGTCCAACGGCTCCGGCTGCAGCAGCTCGGGTCCGTGCTCGGCATACCAGCGGTAGATGGCCGCGGCCAGCTTGGCCTCGCCGACGGCCTCCGCCAGTGGCTTGCCCATCTCGGTGGCGATGAGCCGGCCGAGCTCCTCGGCCCGCTCCCGGTAGGCCGCCGCCACCTTCGTCAGGATCTCCGCCCGGTCCTGTGGAGTCCGCGAGCGCCAGGCGGGGAAGGCGGCATCGGAGCGGCGCAGCACGTCCTCGACGCCGGACTCGTCCAGGCTCGGGAACTCGCGCTCGGTCACGCCGGTGGTCGGGTTGGTGGTGGTGTAAGTAGCCATGGCTCCACCCTTTCGGACTCGGGCAGT
The DNA here is from genome assembly GCF_040677445.1 of Citricoccus sp. NPDC055426. Lineage (NCBI taxonomy): Bacteria > Bacillati > Actinomycetota > Actinomycetes > Micrococcales > Micrococcaceae > Citricoccus > Citricoccus sp. NPDC055426. Next base: position 121,120 of record NZ_JBFARZ010000001.1, on the reverse strand, counting down.
CCTGCCAACCCGTCCCGGCCCGCCCGGCGCCACACTTCGCCGGCGGCGCAAATGGTCTCCGACGTATTCCCCGCAGGACTCGGATATGGGGCTTCTCACCACCGCGCCGCATAACTTGACTCTTCAACTAAATGTGCGGAACAGTGGTCCTCCGTGCCTCCGTCCGTTGCGCACTGAACTTCCACGAAAGGCCACCTTCCATGAGCGCCCCCACTGCGACTCCCGCCCCTGCTGCCCGGACAGCAACCGCCCGCCTGTTGCCCCTGCCGACCCCGGTGCGCGAGTGGGGCCTGCTCGTGGCCCGCGTGGTCCTCGGGGTGGTCCTGGTGGCCCACGGCTGGCAGAAGTTCACCGAGTGGGGCATCGCCGGCACCACGGCGAGCTTCCAGGAGATGGGCGTGCCGGCACCCCCGGTCTCGGCCCTCGTCGCCTCGATCGTGGAGCTCGGCGGCGGGGTCCTGTTGATCCTCGGCCTCTTCACCACGGTGGCCGGCTTCCTGGTGGCCCTGAACATGCTGGGCGCCGTGCTGTTCGTCCACGCCCCCCACGGCGTCTTCGTGGCCGGCAACGGCTGGGAGCTGGTGGCCGTGATCGGCGTGGCTTCCCTGATCTTCGCCCTCGTGGGCGCGGGCCGCATCAGCCTCGATGCGCTGATCTCCGGTCGTCGCTCCGGCACCCTCGCTGCTCGGGTCTGACCCCGCCCCACCCCAGGCATAAAGTGACGACACCACGTCACTCCGGTGGGGGTGAGGTCACTTTGCGCCCAGGGGGCGGGCAGGGACTCAGGCGCCGACGTCGTGCAGGTGGTGTTCCATCTCGTGGGCGATGTACTGGCTCATCGTGGCCACGGTGAAGGACATGCCGTCCGAGCGCAGGCCGGCCCGTTCCCAGTCCTCCCCCACCACGCTGCCCAGCAGGGTGCCCACCCGGACGGCGGCGCGCTGCAGCTCCGTCAGGGTCTGCAGCGGGTCGGCGTTCCAGTACTCCAGCTCCACGGCCTTGGCGTCGCCGTCCCAGTCGGCCAGCACCGGGGTGTCCGCACCGAGCATCGACTCGATCCGCTCGTCGAGCACCGCCAGCATGTCCCGCACGTGCCGGCCGTACTCCAGCGCGGACCACACCTCGGGGTCGGGGCGCTCGGCCACGTCGGACCGGGTGAGGGCGTCCCGCCAACGGCTCGACCGCTCCACGAACCAGTCGGCCAGCTCGGCGCGCGGCACCGGCTGGAATCCACACTCGCTGCAACCGTCGGTCACGACGAAGGTCCAGTCGCGGTCATCTCCGGGAACGGGGGGCGGGGGCTGGGTGGCCATGGCTCCATCCTGCCCCACACCGATACCCTGACGCAGTGACCCACCACCCCGAACACGCCGACCACACCCCGCCCGGCCTGCAGGCCATCATCGGCTCCGGCCTGGAGTACACCCTGACCGAGCACGGTCCCGTGAACTCGCTGGCCGAGGCCGCCGCCGCCCGCGGCGTGGACCCGGACCGGCTCATCAAGTCCCTCGTGGTCCGCCGCGGGGAAGGCGACTTCCTGTTCGTCCTGGTCCCGGGCGGGCACAGCATCTCCTGGCCCAAGCTGCGCGCCCTGCTCGGCGTGAACCGGCTGTCCATGCCCTCGGCGGCCGAGGCGCTCGAGGTGACCGGATACCCGCGGGGTTCCATCACCCCCTTCGGCGCGACGACGGCCTGGCCCGTCATCGCGGACCTCGCCCTGGCCGGGGGTCGGGTCTCGATCGGTGCCGGGGCGCCGGGTGCCGCGGCGACGGTGGACGCCGACCGGCTCGTCGAGGTGCTGGGCGCGCAGCTCGCGGACGTCACCGACCCGGAATAGCGGGCATCCCCCATCCTTGATTCTCGCCATGCGGATTTTCCGTCATGCGGATTTCCGGCGTGTCAGCGCCCGTAACCCACAACACGCCGAACGTTCGTATGACGATTCCGGACGGACCGAGGCTCGGCGGACCCGGCGGCGAGGATCTGTGCGGCCTGCCCGGCCCCGTCCCCAGTCTCAGGCGCCGGCCGCCCGCACCGGCTGGCGCAGGAGGGTGCGCAGCTTCTCCGGGGCGGTCCGACGCGGGTCGGAGAGGTAGACCTCATGGTGGGTCCCCGTCAGCTCCAGCCCGTTCGCCGGGATGAAGCGGTGGTGCATCTCCTCCAGCACGGCGGCCTCCGCGTCGAAGGGGCCCACGTGCAGGGTCTGCACGCACCGCCCCTCCGTCAGCGTGGCGAACCGGACATCGCCGAGCCGTCCCGGTGGGCCCTCCGGCGCCCGCGCTCCCTTGGCCTCCACCGCCCCCACGGCGGCCGCCACCTCGGTCTCACCGAGCCAGTCCGGCACGAGGATCATCATGGTCCAGTCCCAGGCGGACTTGTCCCGGGCCACCGTGAAGGCGTCCATGTCCTCGGCCCACCACAGCCCCTCCAGCGGCGGCACCACGTAGTCGCGCCCGGCCGCCCTGGACGCGAACTTCAGGGCGTAGGCCACGGGGTACAGGGCCTGCAGCGCCTCCGCGTACTCCGGGGAGCTGTTGGGATCACCGTGCCCGTCCACCATCAGATAGCTCATCGCGGGCACGTCAAGGATCCGGAACTCGCCACGCTTCGCCCGGTAGGAGTCGATCTCCTTCTTCGGGTCGGACTTCTGGTTCGCAGTCTGCCCGGGGACCGTCACCCCTGCGCCGCCGCCCACTCGGCCACCCGCCGGTCGCTCTCCTCCTGCGTCAGGTCCTGGACCCGGGACATCAGGGACCAGCGGACCCCGAAGGGATCTCGGATCGAGGCGAAGCGGTCTCCGGAGACGAAGGTGCTCAGCGGTTCACGGATGACCGCGCCCGCCTGCTCGGCGCGGGCCACCAGGGCGTCCACGTCCGCGCAGTACAGGCCGATCGAGTAGCAGTCGTCCTCCCCCGCGGGGGCCGGCACCAGGCCGTAGTCCGGGTTCGGCTCGCCCAGCTGCAGCCGGCCCTGGCCGAAGTCCAGCTCGGCGTGCACCACCATCCCGCCCATCTCGGTGACGCCCAGTACCCGGGCGCCGAAGACGTCCCGGTAGAACTCCACCGCCTCGCCCGCGCCGGCCACCGCCAGGAACGGGGTCAGGCTGGTGAACCCGTGGGGGACGCCGTGGGCCGTATGCTCTCCATCAACCCCGAGCCGGGGCGTATCCTGTTCGCTCTGTGTGTCCTGTTCGCTCTGTGTGTCCTGTTCGCTCTGTGTGTCCTGTTCGCTCATGGAGCCACCGTAGGCCGGGCGCGGATCGCCTGGCTTGGAGATTCGCGACAGCATCCGTCCCCGGGAGGAGCCCGGCATGAGCGGTGACGAGGGCCCCCGGGCCGAGGACCCGCGCGGCATCCTCTATCCCACCCGCCTGCCCACCTTCCGCCGCGTCCCCGCCCCGCCCGGGCTGGAGGGCCTCATCCGCTGGTTCTGGATCCCGCGCTGGCGAATGGCCCCGGGCCGGACCTCCCGCCAGGAGCTGCTCCCCTTCCCGGCCTCCAACCTGGTGGTCCAGGCGGAGGGCGTGACGCTCTCCGGACCCTCGACCCGCGCCTCGTTCCGAGACCTGCGGGGCACCGGCTGGGCGGTGGGCGCGCTGCTCCGCCCGGCCGGCGTCGTGCAATGGCATCCTGAGCCCGGCGCGCTCCGGGACGCCGAGGTCCCGTTCGACGCGCCGGACCTGCACGCCGCTGTGGTGCTGGCCATGACGCACGACGGCGGCGCCCCCTCCCACGAACGGGCCACCTCGGCCTTCTCCCGATGGGCTGCGGGCCGGTTGGCGGCGCCGGACGAGGCGGGCCGGCTCGCCAATGCGATGGAGGAGGTGATCGCCGCGGGCCGGCAGATCACCCGGGTGGAGCACGTGGCCGCGCAGCTGGACACCTCCGTGCGCGGCATCCAACGGCTGGCCCGGTCTCATGTGGGCCTGCCCCCGCTGGCGATCATCCGCCGGTACCGGCTGCAGGAGGCGGCCCAGCGGCTGCGCACGGACCCGGCCGTGCGCATCGCGGACGTGGCCGCGGACCTCGGCTACGCGGACCAGGCCCACCTGAGCCGTGATTTCCGCACGGTGCTGGGCCTGACGCCGCGGGACTACCGGGGTGGTTCGTAGCCCAGCAGCCGGCGGGGGTTCTCCCAGAGGACCTTGCGCATCCAGTCGTCCCCGAGGCCCCAGCCGGCCAGGACCTCGATCTGATGGGCGTAGGGGTAGGGGATGTTGGGGAAGTCAGTGCCCAGCACCACCCGGTCCGCCAGGTCGAGCATGATCTGCGGGTAGTTCGCCGGCAGCGGGAAGGAGTGCTCCATGAAGGAGGTCCCCACCATGGTGGTGTCCAGGTGGACTCCGGGGTACTCGCGGGCCAGTGCGGCGAACTGGCCGTACTCGGGCAGCCCCGCGTGGGCGATCACCAGCACCAGCCGCGGGTGGCGGGCCAGCAGCTCGCGGACGGGCCCAGGGCCGGTGTGCTCGCCGCGCGTCGGGCCATTGCCGCAGTGGATGACCACGGGGGTCCCGGACTCCTCCAGCAACGCCCAGGCCGGCTCGAGCAGGGGATCCAGCGGGGTGAATCCGCCCACCTGGACGTGAACCTTGAACACCCGCACGCCGGCCTCCAGGCACCCGGCCACCTGCTCCGCCACCCCGGGCTCGGGGTAGAAGGTGCCGGAATGGATGGCGTCCGGGTGGGCGGCCGCGAACCGGGCGGAGTACTCGTTGAGCCAGCCGGCCATGCCGGGGCGGTGCGCGTAGTTCAGGGTCGTGAAGGCGCGGACGCCCATCTGCCGCAAGGCCTGGACCCGCTCCTGCTCGTCCGTGCGGTAGGTGATGGTCCACGGTGGGACGGTGCCCTGCTCCCCGACCCGGTCGAAGAACGCCCAGACCTTGTCCAGCATGTTCTGGGGCATGAAGTGCACGTGCAGGTCCACCACACCGGGCAGCCCGAGGGACTCCAGGTAGGGACGGATCTCGGCATCGGTCCACGGTGCTGGCTGCGCCATGCGGCTCCTCCTCGGCGGCGGGACAGGGGACAAGGCCCACCCTCCCATACACTCGTGCCGTGCCCCGCCCTTCCCGATCGCAGCACCGCGGCCCGTTGCGCCGCCGGCCCCCGTCCCGGTTCCCCGTCCTGGCCGTGTCCCTGGCCGGGCTCTCCGTGCTGCTCGGCACCATCGGCTTCACCCAGGTCACCGCCGAGCCCACCGAGCCCATCACCTTCGTGGTGGACGGGGGATTGCCCTACGGCATCACCCAGGACTCCGTGGAGGCCGCCGCCGAGGGCATCGGCCTGGCCCATGAGCCCTTCACCCTGCACGTGGTGGGCCGGGACCTGGAATGGGAGGAGTACACCCACGGCGAGACCGGAGACGCGGACGTCCTGCTCTCCATCGCCGACGACCCCGACGACCTGGACCTGGACCTGCCGGACGCGAACCGCGTGGCCTTCGCGGGCGAGGACTACAGCGATCACTACCGGGATGCGGCCACCATCCGCGAGACCTTCGTCAACAACCGAACCCTCGGGCACCGTCCGAACGCCGTGCTCGGGGCCGCACTCACGGCGGCGGACCTCCGGTTCGACGGCGGGGTGCGCACCCCGCTGCTCTGGGCCCCGCTGGCCGCCCTGCCCATGTTCATCGCCGTCCTGGCCATGTACCGCTGGATCGGCCGGCGGCGCGGCGAGCACGCCCGCTACCGGGCTTTCGGCGAGGCCCAGCTCCGGCTCGCCCGGGCCGTGCTGGCGCTGGAGACCCTGAACCTCCGGGTGGACGTGGCAGAGGTCGCGGCTCCCGCCACGGAGGCCGGGGGCCCGGAGCGATCAGCACCGGCCCAGCTGCGGAACGACTGGACGCGGGTCCGGGGCCTCACCGTCGAGCTGGCCCGCACCGAACAGGAGCTGGTCGCGGAGCTCGACCGCACCGTCTCCCCCCTCAAGGCCCGCACGCAGGAGCAGCTCACCACCGACCTCGAGCAGTTCTCCGCGGACACCCTGGACCTCCAGCGGCGCTCCGACGTCCTCGCCCAGAGCGCCGAGGTCCGCTCCGGTCATGCCGGATCCCGTTCGGTGCTGGACCGGCTCGCCCTGCCCCTGCTCCAGTCCGTGGACGAGGTGCTCGCCCACCATGAGAGGTACCCGGCCGCGGCGCGTGCCCTGGAGTCCCAGCGCGCGGAACTGCTGGCCATCACGCACGAGGTGGCGGCCGGCGTCGGGCCGTCGGCCGAGCTGATGGACCGCTGGAACACCGCGGAGCAGGCCATCCGTACCACGGCCGGGACGATGGCCCGGCGCGTCACCCCGCGGAAGACGATCCCGAACGCCACCCACGTCCGGACCCTGGAGGAGGCGGTCCAGGAGCGCTCGCGCCGCAGGGTCTCGGCCGCCACGGCCGGGGCCACCGACTCGTTCGCCGCCCTGCGCAGCTCCCTGGGCCTGGGGCACGGCCAGGACCTGGGACCCCTCCAGGCCACCGAACGGGTGCTGGAACTGATCGAGCGCCGCGAGGCCCCTCAGGACCGCCCGGCCCCGCCCACCACCGGCCGGTCCGCACGCGCGGTCCCCTACGGCCTGCTGACGGTGGCCCTGCCGTTGCTGCTCTCCCTCGCCGCCGGCTGGATGGTCGCCGCCCAGGTGGAGGACAGCCACATCCAGTACGGGCGGGAGCTCACCGGCGCCCAGCCCCTGGCCGGGCTGCAGGTCTACGGCGACCCCGGGGCGCTCCGGGCGCCGGTGGAACCCCGGGAGAACGAGCCGCAGTCTCACACCGAGAGCCTCTCCCTGGAGCTGGTCCGGGAGCAGATGACCACGCGCGTGGAACGCAGTGATGAGGCGGCGTTGTTGCCCGCCGAGCTCGCCCTCACGGTGGCGGTGCTCCCCGCCGAGGAGTACCTCAGCTACTCACCCGATCCGAAGTACGAGCACCGCATCGCGATCGACTACTGGGACCTGATGGGGGCCCAACAACAGGTCAAGCAGGACGTGGCGGCCCGGTTCCCCGAGGTGGTGGATCCGCGCACGGGGGACGTGGCCCTGGGGCAGGCCATCCTGCCCGTCTGGGTCCTCACGGACGGCACCTTCGCCTTCGACAACTTCCTGACCGGGGAGTTCAGCGTGGGCGTGAGCAGCCGGATGGGTGCCTACTACTTCAACGGGACCGAGCCCACGGTCTACGGCACCGGCGACATGGAGAACGTGTCCCTCGGCTGGTGGGTGGGGTATCGGTTGGGGGATCTGGGCCGGGCCATGGAGTACAACCACCTGACCATGGACAACGTGAGCCCCGCGGCGGTGTTCTGGGCGGTCGCCGTCAGCTCGTGGACCGGGCTGCTGACCGTGATCATGCTCGGCCTGGCGGCCGCGGAGGCTGCCCGACGGCGGGTGGGCACCGCGGCCTTCCGGCGCCAGTTGGCCGGGCTGCAGCAGGAGCTCAACCAACTGGCCCTCGGGCTGGACCTGTCCCGACTCGACATGGTGGCGGTGCTGGGCCTGGACTCGGCCACCGGCGGCCGGGCCGAGGAGTCCGAGCAGCGGCTCTACGAGATGGGCCTGGTGACCGCCTGGCGCGAGGTCGACGCGCTGGGGCAGCTGCCCCGGAAGGAGCAGCGCGGTCAGGCCTGGGAGTCGCGGGTCCTCCGCGTCCGGACGATGGTGGACACCCTCAGCTCGCGGGAGGCCAGCGTGTCCCGCCGCGCCGAGGACCTGCTGCACGCCCAGCGCTTCGGTTCTTAACCGTTGTGAGGGCAGTTCGTGCGGGTTGCGCCGGGGGCGCACCCCCACGAACTGCCCTCAAAACGAAGGTGGGTCACAGACGGGGTCGTGTCAGTGCCCCTCAGCACCACATCAGTACCGCGCGGCGGTGCCCAACATGTTCCAGGGGCTGTAGTCCACGTCGGTGACGGAGACGCCCTCGGTGTAGTTGCGGGCGTGGGCGATCTTGCCGTCACCCACGTACACGGCCACGTGGTAGATGCCGGAGGCCGCGCCGTTGTTGGACCAGAACACCAGGTCACCGACCTGCAGCTCGTCCAGCCCCACGTACTGGTTGGCGCCGGAGAACTGCGCGCCGGAGGTCCGGGGGAGGTCCACGCCGGCCTGGGCGAAGGCGTTCTGGGTGAAGCCGGAGCAGTCGTACGCGGAGGGGCCGTTGCCGCCGTAGGCGTAGCCGACCGAGGGGTCGTTGGCCGTGGCCACGGCCCAGTCGGCGGCCGCACCGTAGGAGCCGGACGCCGAGGTGTACGAGGCCAGCTGGTAGGTGGCCCCCTCACTGGCGGAACCGGTCGAGGCGGTGGAGTAGTCCGTGGCGTAGCCGGACGAGGAGGCGGAGGAGGACCCGGAGGAGGCCGAGCCCGTCGAATCGCCCTGATAGCTCCAGTCTTGGTAGCTGGCGGCCGGCTGCGAGCCGTCGTTCGCGGAGGCCGGGGCCACACCGGCGAGCACGGCGCCGAAGGCGGTGGTCACCCCGAGGGTGCCCACGGCCAGGCGTCGGCGGGCGTGGGAGCGGCGGGCCTGCCGCTCGGCGGCTAGGCGGTCACGGCGGGTGGAGAAGTTCATCGGTTCATACCTTGATAGACGTCGGTGAGCACACGGCGGTCCCCGATGCCGGCGGGTCAGACCGCACCGTCCCCACGGGGCCGGTGGCCGCCCTCCCGGCATCGCGGGGGTTATCGGACCGTTATTAAAAGGTACAGGTTTGTTATGAAACCGCAACCTTATGCCGAGCTGTGCAGCTCCTGTGTGTCACACCTGCCCCATCAGCCCCACGATGGCCCACGCCGCCGCCCATCCGCTCACCCGGTCGAGGCGTCATGTTATCACGCCGTGACCAAGGGGTCCTGGGACCGCAGCGTCCGCCAGTACCTGACGCAGATGTACAGGTCCCAGAGGGCCACGATCCAGATCACCGCCACGTAGAGCACGTCCACCCAGTCCGCCCCGCCGGAGGTCTGCAGGATCCCGGAGTCGATGGCGGGGTCCAGCACCTCCTGGGTCAGCACCAGCACGGTGAAGAACACGGCCGCCACCACGTCCAGCGCCGCGCGCGCCACCACCTGCCACCGGGTCATGCGGCCCCTGAACAGGGTCCACACGGCCAGGGCGGCGGCCAGGAGGATCAGCGCGTAGTAGGCCGGCAGCCAGAAGTCCCACAGGGCGGGGTTGACGAAGGAGCCGCCGCCGTTGAGGTGACCCACGTAGAGGAAGGTGGTGGGCACCAGGGGCAGCAGTGCCACGATCCCGAGGAAGACCAGGCTGGAGATCGCCTCGGATCGGGCGTCCCGGGCGTTGACCACCTCCAGATCCAGGTCCTCCACGCTCCACCGGCGCTCGGCGCTGCGGCCGGCACGGCCCCGATCCGCCGAGGGGACCACGCGCTCGAAGACGGCGAAGAACCCGGTGACGGCGCCGAAGGCGATGAAGAGGGCGACGACGGCCTCGCTGACGGCCTGGCCGATCAGCCCGCCAAGGTGACCCTCGGGCACCGTGGCGGAGTAGACGATGACGTTGGCCAGCAGCGAGACCAGCAGGACCAGGACCAGTACCCAACGCAGCAGCCGGGTGTAGAGCGGGAAGACCTCCGGGCCGATCAGGTAGTTCGGCGCCTCGCGATATCGTGCGGCCAGGCGGGCGGGGTCCCCGAGTTCCTCGAGCACCTCCCGCTCGGCGGCACCCTCCTCGGCCCCGCCGGCCAGCCGTTCGTCCAGCATGTCCGAGGTGAGGGTGAGGAGTTCCCGGGAGAGGTCCTCGCGCTGGCCGTCGGGCACGTGGGCGACGACCTGGTCGATGTAACGACGGGTCAGGGTGGCCATCAGGGGGTTTCCTTCCAGAGTGCGGCCATGCTGGCCGTCAGTCGTGTCCATTCGTTCCGAAGCTCGTCCGCCATCCCGGCACCGTCCTCGGTGAGGCTGTAGTACTTGCGAGGACGGGGTTCGTCCGTGTTCCACTCGGCCCGCAGCAGCCCTTGGCCCTCGAGCCGGCGCAGCAGCGGGTAGAGCGTGTTGGCCTCCGCGTCCAGGCCCACCGTCCCGAGGTATTCCAGCAGCGCGTAGCCGTAGCGCGGGGTCCGGCAGGCCAGCAGCGCGGCGACCACGAGGGTGCCGCGTCGCAGTTCCTGCCGGTGGGTCGCGAGGCTGGAGGCGAGTTCATCGTTCACACCTCATACAATACTGTGCGCCACACACTATTGCAACAGAAGGGGGTAATGCGTGAGGCAAGGGGTCTTCAGGCCGACACTGCCGACAGCGGGGTCACGTCGTAGACAAGCCGGGCCCATTCGCCGATCTTCTCGGCGGAGCGCAGCCGCAGGCGGTCCCAGGTCACGTCCCCGGAGAACAGGGGCTTTCCCGCGGCGAGGGTGACCGGGGCCAGCGTGAGGACGATCCGGTCGAGTGCCCCGGCGGCCAGGAACTGGGCGGCGAGCCCGCCCCCGCCCATCATCCAGATGTCCCCCTCCCCGGCAGCCGCGCGGATCTCGGGGAGGTGCCGGCCGACGTCACCGGCCAGGATCCGCACGTCCGCACCCTCCAGCACGGGCAGGGCGCGACTGGAGAACACGAAGACGGGCTGGGTGCCCACGCTGTCCTGCCACTTCTCCGGGTGGGTCCGCAGGTCCTCCATGTCCAGCAGCCACTCATAGGTGGTGGATCCCATGACCAGGGCGGTCGCGGATTCCATTAAGGGCTTGAGGTCCGGTTGCTCGCCGGGGATCTCGAACAGCCAGTCCAGGGAGTCGTCCCGGGTGGCGAGGAAGCCGTTGAGCGTGGCGGCGGTTTCGTAGATGACGGCCATGCGCGCACGGTAACAAGGGCCCGACGCCGGCCGGCAGGTCTCGCGGTCGGCCGGCGGTCTTTCGCGGCCCGGCAATATTCCCGGTCCGGTTCTCGTTGGGCAGGGTATGACCTCGCACTCCCTCTCCGGCCTCCCGGTGTCCCTCCTCGACCGCGCCAACTCCCTGTCCGGGGTCACGGAGTCCGCGGTCCTCCACGGGGTCATCGCCCGGGCCCGGCGTGTGGAGGCCCTGGGGTACCGGCGCCTCTGGGTGGCCGAGCACCACGGCGTGCCGGGCATCGCCGGCTCCGCGCCGACGCTGCTGATGACCGCGATCGCGGCGGCCACGGAACGCCTGCGGGTGGGTTCGGGCGGGGTGATGCTGCCCAACCACCAGCCGCTGGTCGTCGCCGAGCAGGCCGCCACGCTCCAGGCCCTGTTCCCCGGGCGGGTCGACCTCGGCCTGGGCCGCTCGGTCGGGTTCACCCCGGCCGTGCGTCGGGCCCTGCGCCGGGACAAGGACGCGGCGCAGCAGTTCCCGGAGGACCTGGCCGAGCTCCTCGGGTTCCTGGGTGGCTCCGCGCCGTTCACCGCCCGCCCGCGGGACCACGGCGCCACCCCGGTGTTCGTGCTGGCGACCGGGCAGGGGCTGAGGTGGGCCGCGGACGCCGGGCTGGCCGTCGTCGTGGGTGGGCCGTCCCTCTTCCGGCGCGGGACCCCGGAGGCGCCGCTGGCCGGGCACGAGGGGCTGGCGCGCTACCGCCGCGACTTCCGGCCCTCGCGGTGGTTCCCCGCACCGTATGTGATCGTCTCGGCCACGCTCGCGGCGGCGGACACGCCCGAGGCTGCCCGGGACCTGGTCCTGCCGGAGGCCTGGGCGCTGGCGCAGTCGCGGGTCGCGGGCGAGTTCCGGCCCCTGATGCCGGCGGCGGAGATCAAGGCCCAGCACGACGGCGGCTCCGTCACCGAGCGCGACCGGCAGCGGGTCGCGGAGCACCTCGCCTCCGGCATCCACGGCACCCCGGAGCACGTGCGCCGTCAGGTGGAGGCGCTGGTGGCGTTCACGGGCGCCGACGAGGTGATGGTGACCGGCGGCATGAGCGATCTCGCCGGCCAGCGGCGCTCGGATGAGCTGGTGGCGGGGCTGTTCGCCTGAGCGCGGCTGAACTCCGCTGCACCGGACGTCAGGCGTTGCGCCGCCGGATCAACCACCTCGAGTGCATCCGCTCGATGACCTTGACCACGGCGCCCACGCCGAGCGCCGAGAGGGCCGTCCCCTCCCGGACGCCGAACAGCTCCCCGAGCAGGAGGTAGGACAGCACGACGGCCAGGACCACCAGGGACCAGTCGAAGAGCTGCTTCACGGTGCCGAAGCGGATCCGGGTCACCTGATGCAGGGTGAAGACGATGCCGTCCCCGGGCAGGTAGGCGACCCGGGCCGCCACCTCGATGTAGACGCCCACCGCGATCACCAGGACACTGGCGACCGTCCACCACACCTGTTCGGCGTAGTGTTCCGGGGTGATCCAGCGGGTGGCCCAGAGCGCGACGTCGCACATCAGGCCGAAGACCACGGCGATGGGGACCTGGATGAGCTGGAAGGGCGGGAACCGGCGTCGGAGCAGCAGGACCTGGAGCACCACGAAGAACACGTTCATGCCCATCAGGAACGTGCCGACCGTGATGGGGGTGACCTCGGCCTGCACGGTGGGGATGGTGGAGATCGGCGTGGCACCCAGTCCGGCGCGGATGCTCAGGGCCACTCCCAGCGCGATCAGGCACACGCCCACCAGGAACCGCACCCACCGCCACAGAAGAGATCGCCCCGGTGATGCCTGCTCTGCCTCTATTCGCACTGATCCACTGTAGGCCACGCGGATCCGGGCAGACTCAGGCGGGCCGGTGCCGCACCGCCCGCCAGAAGCGCTGCAGGTACTGGGGCGGCTCGGGAGACGCCATCCCCTCGGTGGTCAGCAGCACCCCGGCCACGCCGGCGGCCGGGTCCACCCAGAGGCTCGAGCCGGTCCCGCCGTCCCAACCGAACCGGCCCCGGCGGTCGATGCCGACGCCGAGGCCCCAACCGTGGCCCTCGGGCAGGAAGCCCCGGCCCATCTGGCGGGCGGCCTCGGTGGTGGTGTCCGTGGCCATCGCCCGCACGGAGTCCTCGGACAGCACCGGCCCGTCTGGGCCCCTCCCGCCATCCAGGAGCATCGTGGCGAAGCGCATCAGGTCGGCCGCGGTGGAGACCAGGCCCGTGGCGGCCGAGGGGAAGTCGGGAGGCTCCAGCAGGGAGCGGTCGCCGGCCGGCAGGATCTCCGCCGGCCCGCCGCCGGCGTCCGGGAAGCCGTGCCGGGGCACCCGGTCCAGCTGCCCCTCAGGCACGGTGTACCCGGTCTCCTCCATGCCCAGCGGGCCCAGGATCCGCTCGCGCAGGATCGCCTCGAAGCCCTGGCCGGTGGCCGCCTGCAGCACCACGGTGAGCGCGTCGAACGAGGACTGGTAGAGCCATCCCTGCTCGGGTTGGTGGGCCATCGGCAGTCCTGCCGCCCGCTCGGCCCAGGTGCCCGGGTCCAGGCCGGGGACCTGCCAGCCAGAGTACAGTCCGGCCTCCGCGGTGGCGGCGGTGAGGGCGTCCGACTCCGGGGCGCCCAGGTCGTAGCCGAGCCCGAAGCCCATGGCCAGCAGGTCACGCACCGTGGTCGGGCGGATCGCAGGCACCGTCTCGGTGAGCGGGCCGTTCCGGGCGGCCAGCACGCGGCGCCCGGCCCACGCCGGCACGAACCGCTCCACCGGGTCGTCCAGAGCCAGAACCCGCTCCTCGGCCAGTGCGAGGGTCGCCGCGGCGGCGATCGGCTTCGTGACCGAGGCGATGCGGATCAGCGCGTCTTCCGGCACCCCACCGGGGGCCTGAAGCGCCACCTGCCGGCCGGCGTCGTCCCCGGTGGTCAGGGACCAGACCAGCCCGGGGAACTGCATGTCCTGCACGGCGGCGCGCATCTCCGCGCCCACCCGTTCGATCAGGCCCGTCACCGAGGGGACCTCAGGCCAGGGTGGCGTCCACGCTGACGTCCTTGACCCCGGCGAGCGCCTGGGACACGGGGCACTGCTCCTTGGCGTCGCTGGCGATCTTCACGAAGTCCTCCGTGGAGATCCCCTCGACCTGGCCCTTGACGACCAGAAGGATCTTCGAGATCCCCACCCCGGCCTCGAACGTGACGTCCGCGGTGGTGTCCAGGTGGGTGGGGGCGGTGCCGTTCTCCTTGAGCATGTTGGAGAACTGCATGGTGAAGCAGGTGGCATGGGCCGCGGCGAGCAGCTCCTCCGGGTTCGTGGTGGAACCGGCCTCCTCGGCGCGGGCCTTCCAGTTGACGTCGAAGGTGCCGGAGCCGGAGGTCTTCAGGGTGGTGGAACCGGAGCCGGTGAACAGGTCTCCGTCCCATGAGGTGCTGGCCTGGCTGACGATCGGACGGGGCATGGTGTTCCTCCTACAGACGTCGGGGGGCAGCTGATTCCGCTACCGTGGCCACCGTATCCAGAAACCCGGGGAGATGTCAGGGTTCAGCCCGTCACCACCACGTTGCCCACCGGGCTGTGATGCTCGACGGCGGCCACGGCCTTCCCGGCCTCGGCCAGCGGCCAGGCGGCGGAGACCACGGGGGTGAAGTGCCCGGCGGCCACCAGCCCCGCCACCCGGGCGAAGACCTCCGTTGTGCGGCGCCGGTCGATCCGCTGGCCCCCGAGCTCCGAGACGAGGCCGAAGTCGGCCACGCTGCGCACCGGCAGCACCCCGCCGCCGGCGCTCTCGGGTGCACGCAGCAGTCCGGTGGATTCACGCAGGACGTCCCCGCCCACCGCGTCGATCACGCCGTCCACTCCCTCGGGGGCGAGCGCCCGCACCCGGTCCGTCCAGCCCTCGCCCTTGGGCACGTGCACGGCTCCGAGGCCCTCCACGGCCGGCCGCTTTGACTCCGAGGCCACGCCCAGGACCCGTAGCCCGCGCAGTCGGGCCAGGCCGCAGGCCGCCGTGCCCACACCCCCGCCCGCCCCGAGGACCAGCAGCGTGGAGCCCTCGGCCAACTCCAGCTCGTCCAGGCCGTCGTAGGCCGTGGCCACCGAGACGGGGATCGAGGCCGCCTGCCCCGCGGGGACCACGGGCGGCCGGTGGGCCGTGGCCGCGGCCTCCAGCAGGACCAGCTCGGCCATCGATCCGGTCCCGGTGACCGTCGAGCCGAACACCTCGTCGCCGGCGGCGAACCCGGTGACGCCCGGGCCGACGTCGAGCACCTCACCGGCCGCCTCGCGGCCCATGGCCATGGGGAACCGCACCGGAATCCGGCCCTGCCGCAGCCCCGAGCGGACCTTGATGTCCGCCGGATTGACCCCGGAGGCCCGGAGCCGGATGAGGATCTGGCCGGCCGCGGGGACGGGGTCCTCCACGGGGATCAGCCGGGTGACCTCAGGTCCGCCGTACTCTGTGAATCCGAAGGCTCGCATAGGTCCAGTCAATCAGAACGCCAGCCGTGGACACGGTGGGCACTGCGGGTCTACTGTCCTGCCATTCCCACTCCGGCCGCCGCCTTGAGGCCGCGGCCCGCGCCCCAGCCACAGGCACCGGTGCCGTCGCTGTTCCCTGGCCAGCACCGAGCCTGACCCTTCCGCCGTGCCATGTACGTCCGTCTCCACCGGAGTCCACCATGCCCAAGAACCCCCTGCGCGCGTCCGCCCTCGCGGCCGCCAGCTGTCTGGCCCTGTCGGCCACCCTGATTGCCGCGCCTGCCCACGCCCACCGTTCACCCGCGCCACCCGCCCCCGCCACGGTCGCCGAGGGGCTCGCCGGCCCCCTGGCCCTGGCGTTCGGGGACCACCATGAGCTGTTCGTCACCCAGAGCTTCCTGGGTAACCTGTCCACAATCGACCGGCGGGGCAGGGTCTCCACGGTGGCCCAGATGCCCCCGGGGGAGCCCGGCCCCCAGGGACCCTCCAACGAGATCGCCGGCGTGGACTACTCCAAGGGGTCCACGTTCCACATCGAGACCGACTACGTGGCCGGGTTCAGCCACATCGTCAAGACGTCCTCGAAGGGCAAGCGCTCCGTGGTCAGCCGGGACTTCCTCGCCCACGAGGCCAGCACCAACCCGGACGGGAAGGTGAAGTACGGCTTCGTGGGGCTCAGGGGCCAGTGCGCCAGCGATCTGGCGGCCCTGGAGGCCCAGCTCGGCCAGCGCATGGTCAGCGAGGCCCCCGGAGAGGACTTCTCCCACGCCTACCAGCTGGACGTCACCCGGCACGCCACCTATGTGGCCGACGCCGGGGCCAATGCCCTGCTGAAGGTGTCACCGAGGTCCGGGAAGATCTCCACGGTGGCCGTGCTGCCGCCCGTGAAGGTCACCGCCGGCCCGGAGCTGATGGGTGCCCTCAACGCGGCGCTGGCCGGGATGCCGCAGCTGCCGGCGGGCACCACGGCGCCCGACTGCCTGCTCGGCAAGACCTTCGTGGGTGAGCCCGTGCCCACGGACGTGGAGATGGGCCGGGACGGTCAGCTCTACGTCACCACGCTGGCCGGGGTGGCCGGTGAGTCGATCCCGCTGAGCCACGTCTACAAGGTCGACCCGAAACGCGGGAAGATCCGCACCGTGGCCTCCGGTCTGCACGGTGCCACCGGCGTGGCCGTGGCCTCGAACGGCACCGTGTTCGCCGCGGAGATGTTCGGCGGCAAGGTCTCGGTCATCCCTCAGGGGTCCCGGAAGGCCACCACGCTCTTCACCGCCGACTCCCCCGGGGACGTGGAGGTCCACGGGAACACGGTGTACGCGACCACCGGCGTCTTCGACCATGAGGGCAACGGCGCCGTGGTGAAGGTCGACTACCGGCATCGGGGACGGAGGTGATGGCCCGCTGAGCTGACAGCCCCGCTGCGCCCAAGGTCACACTGAGCCAGCCGACCGTCCCTTGCCCGGCGGTCGCCGTCCCACCACAGTTGATGGTGTCCGGTGACCGCCGGGCGATGCCGGGCCCGGGGCATCCCCGGCGCCGGCTGATGACACCGACCCCACCGAGGAGGACCACGTGACGGAGCGAGGGATGGAAGGTGCCGAGGGCGCCGACGCGCAGGTCGAGACGCTCAGCGAGGCGCAGTGCTGGGAGTTGCTGCGTCGCGCCGAGATCGGCCGCCTGGCGGTGTGGGTGGAGGACCACCCGGAGATCTTCCCCGTGAACTTCGCGGTGGACCACGGGGCCCTGGTGTTCCGCACCGCCGAGGGCACCAAGGTCTCAGCGGCCCTGGGGGGCTCAGCCGTGGCCCTGGAGACCGACGGCCCGGATGCCGAGTCCGGCACCGCGTGGAGCGTGGTGGTCAAGGGCCGGGCGGAGCAGATCACGGACACCGCCGGCCTCATGGACACCGTGCGCCTGCCCCTGTTCCCCTGGCAGGGCGGGGAGAAGGGCAAGTTCGTCCGCATCGTCCCGACCGAGGTCACCGGCCGCCGCTTCCCCATCGTCTCCCCCGAGTGGTGGCGCACCCCGCTACAGGACGTCCCAACGGCGGCGGAGGAGTAGGGTCCCGTCCTCGGAGGCGGGCTCGCCGACCGGGGTGGGATGCCCTACCCGCCTGCGGAGACCCCCAGCGCCTCAGCGTGCCCGCTGGTGGCCCGCGCCAGGCGCACGTCCCGGCTGGTGATGCCGCCGACGTCGTGGCTGGACCAGGTGACCTGCACGGAAGGGTAGGTCAGGAGCAGGTCCGGGTGGTGGTTGTTGTCCTCGGCGGAGGCGCCGATGAGGTTGACGAGCTCCAGTCCGGTGGCGAAGGACTTCGTGGCGAACGTGGCGGTCAGCGTGCCGCCGTCCTCGGTCCAGCCGTCCAGTCCGGCCTCGGCGATCTCGGCGGAGGTGAGGGTCTTCTTCGGGTCTGGCTTCGTGTCACTCATGCCCCCATCCTCCCGCCGGGCACCGGCCCGTGGCCAGCCCCGTTCCTCCGCGTCACCCCAGCGGGATCGTCCCCCGCAGCGACCCCGGATCGGCCACCGGCTCGTCCGCGGTGCGGGCGATCAGCTCGCGGGCCTGCTTCACCGAGTCCCAGACGTTCCACAGCAGCACCCCGCGCACCGACCCTAAGGCGTTGAGGTAGTAGACCACGCCGGTGGAGTGGTCCGGATCCCCGTCCGCGCCCGCGGCCCAGTCCTCCACCGTGGTGTGGCGGGTGTCCACCTCTCCCACGGCCTCGTAGCCGTAGTCGAACAGGTCGGACCAGAAGAAGGGGGTGGTCCGGTAGGGCTTGTCGGCCCCGGCCATGTTGCGTCCGGCTACCTTGCCCATGGTCTCCGCGGCGGAGGCGTGCTCCACCCGGCGGATCCCCAGGAGCCGGTCCGGGTACCGGGCCACATCCCCGGCCGCGTAGATGCTGTGGGCCCCGGTGCGCAGACGGTCGTCCACCAGGACGCCTCCGTCCACGGCCAGCCCGGCGGCCCTGGCCAGTTCCGTGCGGGGCTGAACCCCCACCCCGACGACGGCCGCGTCCGCCGCGATCTCGGTCCCGTCCTCGAGGCGGACCGTGACCCCCTCAGCCCCCTCCGACCCGCCGGCCAGGCGCCCGACGACGATCTCCACGCCACGATCCCGGAACCGGCGCGTGAGGGTCCGGGCCAGTGACTCGGGGAACATCTGGGCCAACAGCGGCTCGCCGGTGGCCACGAGTGTCACCCGGACACGGTTCTGGGTCAGCACGGCCGCGACCTCGGAGCCGATGTATCCGCCGCCGACCACCACCACGTGGGCCCCGGGCACCGCGAGCGCCCGCAACCGTCGGTAGTCGGCCACGGTCCGGTAGTAGATCACCCGGTCCCCGGGCTCCAGGCCTGCGGTCCGCGGCTCAGCGCCCGTGGCCAGCAGCAGCTTCCCGTACCGCACGGACCGGCCGCCGGCCAGGGTGATCGAGCGCTCGTCCGGGGCCAGGGACGCCACCGTGGTGCCGAGATGGACCTGCGTGCCGGCGTCCGGGGCGGAGTCCGAGCCGGCGGCGCCGGAGATCATGAGCGATCCCTCCAGGGACGCCTCCGGGTCCACCCACAGGGTCTTGGACAGGTCCGGGCGGTAGACCGGTGCGGCGGTGTCCGTGCCGAACACCCCGATGCTGCCGATCGGATCCTCGGCGCGGATGCCCTCGATCGCCTTCGCCGCGGCCATGCCGGCCCCCACAATCACATAGTCGTAGGCGTCCAGCACCTCGTCCGTGTGCACGCCCTCGGCACTCGGGTCCAGGGCCGGCGTCACTGCAGCCTCCGAGTCCCCCGAGCCGTACGGCGCTGAACGCTGCCGCTCCATCCACTCGTCCAGGGTCACGCCGTCCACGATCGCCGGCTCCGGGATCAGCCCGCCACCGGCCATCGCCCGGCCGAAGAGGGGCGCCTCGAGGATCCGCCGCGGGGCCTTGCCTCCGGCCGAACCCAGCACCTCGACCATTCTCCGAGCCACCTCGGCCCCCGTCGCGGTCTCGGGCCCACGGATGGCGACGGTGCGCACCGGGGGTTCCCGGCCGGCGTCGGGCCCCTCCGCCTGGACCTCGGCCGGCCGCACGGCCTCCTGGGCCACCAGACGCGCCACGGACTGGGCCGCGACCGGCGCCATCCTCATGGTCGGCATCAGGGCCACCGGCCCCAGCGTGGTCATCTGCAGGATCATCGGCACCAGCTCGAACCACTGGGTGGAGTGGATGACGGTCACCGGCAGGCCGGAGGATCGGTACGCGTGCTCCTGCGCGGCCTTGCCCTGGTAGTACCCGTAGGCCTTGTTGACCTCGCCGTCCGCGGCCCCGGCGATGGACACGCACACCAGACGCCCGACGCCGGCCCGGCGGGCCTCCGCGCAGATGTTCCCCGCCGTGGTGGTGAAGAACCCGATGGACTTCGCGGCACTGAGGCTGACCTGGTTGAGGGAGTCGATCACGGCGTCCGCACCGGCGAACGCCTCCTGCAGGCCGCGTCCTGTGAAGGCGTCCACACCGGTGGAGCGACTGGCGGCCAGCACCTCGTGCCCGTCCGCACGCAGCATGTCCACGAGGAGTGTTCCGAGGGTTCCAGAGGCACCGAGCACCACGATTCTCATGGACCGCATGCTAGGTGCCGCGAGGGCTCCGGCGGCAGGGGCCATCGGCGGGGAGCCACCAGTCATGCGCCCGCCACCGTCGGTCCGCGGCCTGTGGAGCTGACCGGGGATGCCCTAGCATCGGTGACGTGCCCTCCGAGAAACGTCGTGTCGCCATCGCCTGCCAGGGGGGTGGCAGCCATACGGCCTTCACGGCCGGGGCCCTGTCCCGGCTGTTGACCCCGGAGGTCCTGGAAGACCACCGGATCGTGGGCCTGAGCGGCACCTCGGGTGGTGCCATCTGCGCCGCCATCGCGTGGACCACCCTGCTGGAGCGCACGCCCGATCAGGCTGCGGGCCTGTTGCGCTCCTTCTGGGAGGCCAACAGCGCGCAGACCTGGCCGGACCAGATGCTCAACGCCATGATCCTCTGGGGCAGCCGGGTGGCCGAGACGGTGGCGGTGCCGGCCGTGAGCCCCTACTTGAACTCCGGTGCCACCTGGGCGTCGAACCATCTGGCGCGCCTGGTGGACCAGACGGTGGACCTGCGGGCAGCCCAGGAACGCGCCACCGCCTCCGTGGACCCGCCCCTGCTGCTGATGGGCGCGGTCGACGTGCTGAACGGCCGCTTCCGCACCTTCGACAGCCGGGACGGGCAGATCTCCACCGACGCGATCCTGGCCTCGGCCGCCATCCCCAGCCTGTTCCGCTCCGTGCGGGTGGACGGGGACGTCTACTGGGACGGGCTCTTCTCCCAGAACCCACCGGTCGGGGCCCTGCGGGAGGCCGAACCGGACGAGATCTGGGTCATCCAGATCAATCCCTCGCAGATCGAGGACGAGCCCACCCTGATCGGGGACATCACCACGCGCCGCAACGAGCTGGCCGGCAACCTGTCCCTGTATCAGGAGCTGGGGTTCATGGAACAGGTCTCGGACTGGCTGGCGGACGGCACCATCCGGTCGGATTCCGTGAGGCACACCACCGTGCGCATCCTGGAGATGAACCGGACCGAGTCCACCAGCCAGTGGGGCTACACCAGCAAGCTCAACCGGGATCCCGAGTTCATCCGGGAGCTCATGCAGCTGGGAGAGGTCCAGGCCCAGCGGATGGTGGACGCCATCCGATTCGAGCAGGCCTGGGACGACGAGGACCTGTGGCCCCTCGTGGAGCGGTTCGATCCGGACACCACCGTGGTCAGCACCCATCCCCTGGCCCCGCTGGAGCCCACCAACGACCCCCAGCGCATCCACGACTTCCTGGAGGACCACGGACTCCGCGTGGAGACGGCCCGCAAACGGGTCTGCAGGGACCAGGTGAGCTGGACCGTGCGGTCCGTCCGGGACCCCCGGATCCGCGCCAGGGTCGCGGCGACCTTCCACGACGGCCGGGTGACCCGCTTCTCGGTGACCGACGGCTGACCTGCCGGCCGTGAGTGGTCCGGACACGCCGGGGACGAGGGGCTCGTTATCGGCGTGTCCTGACCACCCACGAGGGGGTCAGAGTTCGACCGCGCGCAGGTGGTCCGTGCCCGTGGCCCCGCCCACGGCGAAGGTCCGTTCTCCCACCACCTCGAACCCCAGCTTCCCGTAGAAGGCGCCGGCCCGGGTGTTGGCCTGGTTCACGCCCAGCCACACCCGGCGGTGGCCTCGCCGCCGGGCTGCGTCCAGGGTGGCGCGCATCAGCGCCGAGGCGGCCCCGGTGCCCCGGGCGGTGTCCCGCACGTACATCTTGCTGAGGTACGCGTTCGCGGTGCCCCAGTCCGTTGGGGGCTCCTCCACGGGGGACAGGTCCAGCAGGGTGTAGCCCAACAACGGGGCGTCCGGGCCTGCGGCATCAACCGGCTCCGCCACCAGGACGAGGAACCGCGGATCCGCCAGGTAGCCGGCGAAGGCTCGCACGGAGAGGTGCTCGGCGATGAAGTCCTCGATGTCCGCCGGCGGCATCTCCGGCGGGCAGGCATCGGGGAAGGTGGCCGCGGCCAGTCCGGCCAGGGCGGCGGCCTCGCCCACGCGGGCCGAACGGACGGCGACGGTCGGGGTCGTGGGGCTCGTCGGGCTCGTTGCAGTGGCTGGGGCGGCGCGGAATTCCATGCACCCGAGGCTAGCGGGGATTCTCAGGGCCACAGGATCCATCCGCCCGCCCCGAGGCAGGCCAGGCAGACCAGCCAGAACACCCCGGTCCACAGGCCCGCGGGCAGGTGGGTCAGCCCCGCCAGCTGGTCGGCGTCACTGGCCGGGGCACCGCCCCACCGGCCGCTGCCGCGCGGGTGCCGGGGCCGGCGTCGTGCCCTTTGCATCTCGACCACCGAGCGCGGGGCGGCCAGCAGCAGCGAGAAGACCACGAGGTAGGCCGCGGACTGGATCACCACCGGAGGTGCGGCCCAGGACAGCACACCCACGGCCACCCCGGTCACCAGGACCACCCACAGCCCATAGAGGTTGCGCACCAGCAACAGCATGAGGGCACAGGTGAGGACCAGCAGCCACAGACCGCCCGCGGCATAGCCTGCGCCCACGAGCCAGGCGCCCGCCAGGCCCGCCAGAGCCGGTGCGGGGTAGCCGGCGGCCAGCGTCAGGACCATGCCGGGGCCTCGCGGCCGGCCCCTCGAGAGGGTCACCCCGGAGGTGTCCGAGTGCAGCCGGATGCCGGTGAGCCGGCGCCCGGCGATCACGGCCATGAGGGCGTGCCCGGCCTCGTGGACCAGCGTCACCAGGTGGCGGATCACCCGGTAGCCCCACGGCGTCCAGGCCAGCAGGAGCGCGGCTCCGGCCAGGGCCAGGACCAGCGGCAGGTCGAGGGGCGCGTGGATGGCGGTGGCCCGCTCCCAGAGACCGGTCACGGCCTCGATCACACCGCCCGCACCGTCCACACCGTCCACCGGCGAAGCCGCCCTGGGGGCCGGCAGGGCGGTCACCCTGGGGCCCGTCAGAAGCCGCCGGCGTCGGGCGCCATGTTGGAGAACCGGGAGTAGTGACCCTGGAAGCCGAGCACGATGGTCTTGGTGGGGCCGTTACGGTGCTTGGCCACGATCAGGTCGGCCTCACCGGCGCGCGGGGACTCCTTGTCGTAGATGTCCTCGCGGTGCAGCAGGATGACCATGTCCGCGTCCTGCTCGATCGAGCCGGACTCGCGCAGGTCGGAGACCTGGGGCTTCTTGTCCGTGCGCTGCTCGGAGCCACGGTTCAACTGGGACAGTGCGATGACGGGGACCTCGAGCTCCTTGGCGAGCAGCTTCAGGGCGCGGGAGAACTCGGCGACCTCCTGCTGGCGGGACTCGACCTTCTTGCCGGAACTCATCAGCTGCAGGTAGTCCAGGATCACCAGCTTGAGGTCGTGCTTCTGCTTGAGCCGGCGGCACTTGGCGCGGATTTCCATCATGGACATGTTGGGGGAATCGTCGATGAAGAACGGGGAGTCGTTGAGGCGGCCCACCGTCGCGGCGATCTTGGACCACTGCTCGTCCCGGATGGTGCCCTTGCGCAGGTCCTGCAGGGCGATCGTGGCCTCGGCCGAGAGCAGGCGCATGGCGATCTCGTTCTTGCCCATCTCGAGGGAGAAGAACACGGAGGTCATGTTGTTCTTGATGGCGGCGGCCCGGGCGAAGTCCAGCGCCAGGGTGGACTTGCCCACGGCCGGACGGGCCGCGATGACGATCATCTGGCCACCGTGCAGCCCCTGGGTGAGCTCGTCGAACTCGTAGAAGCCCGTGGGCACGCCGGTCATCCCCTCGCCCTGGGAGCCTGCGGCCTCGATCTCGTCCACCGTGTGCTCGAGGATCCCGGACAGGGGCACGTAGTCCTCGGACTGGCGGGTCTCGGCGACCTTGTAGATCTCGGCCTGGGCCTCGTTGACGATCTCCTCGACCTCGCCGTCCTGGCCGTAGCCCATCTGGACGATCTTGGTCCCGGCCGTCACGAGGCGGCGCAACACGCCTTTCTCCCGGACGATCTCCGCGTAGAAGCCGGCGTTGGCGGCCGTCGGAACGGATTGGACCAGCTCGTGCAGGACGGCGGGGCCGCCGATGCGGGAGAGTTCCTGCCGCTTGTTCAGCAGGTCGGCCACGGTGACGGCGTCAGCGGGCTCGCCGCGGCCGTAGAGGTCGATGATCGCCTCGTAGACCATCTCGTGGGCGGGCTTGTAGAAGTCATTGCCGCGCAGCAGCTCCACCACGTCCGCGATGGCATCCTTGGAGAGCATCATGCCGCCGAGCACGGACTGCTCGGCTACGAGGTCCTGCGGTGGAAGCAGGCCGGCCCGCGAGCCACCGGCGCCGTCGGTGGAATCAAAATCCTGTGGTGCCAAGTACTTGATTCCCTCTCCCGTAACCGGACGGCCCGGCAACTCCTCGCGGTGCGACATCCCCAAGTGGAATCCGCCGCATCAGTCCTAGCTGAGACGGCGGATTCCGCAGACGTGCTGCGCCGGATGTGCGCCGTGGATCCACGGCCAATACCCGGCTTCGCCTGAAGGGGATACCACGTGACACTACTCGTCGGCAGGACGCGCCTCAACCGCGTGTTCCACAGCCCTTGTGGATAAGGTGTGGATTCACCGGCGTGTTGTGTGCACAGCGTGGGGACAACTCCGGGGATTACTCCGGAGATACCCACAGATATGCCGGATGACAAGGGATTTTGGCACTCTCGAGCTGTGGATAGAAAAGAATTTCCTTGGGGATTACTCCGGGGTATGTATCACCGCCCGCCGGTTCTGTGCAAGGCGGCCCCGTGGGTTTTCAGAGTTATCCACACGTTGTCCACAGCCTTTGTACCGGTGGTTGTATGCCACACCCGCGCTCATTCCGGCACCCGGCACACCGGACGGGCCCACCGCCTGTCACACCAGTCACGTCCGTGTGGGGTTCATCCCCCGTTCACCCCACGGCGGTTTCACATTCCCTCCAGGCAGAGGGACTGGGATGATAGGGGCATGACCGGCTACGAGAACAAGACGAAGCCCACCGAGACCCCCGTGGACAAGTTCATCGCCCAGGTGGAGCATCCCGTCCGGCGGACCGATGCCGCGGCCCTGGATGAGATGTTCCGGCGCGTGACGGATCAGGAGCCGCGGATGTGGGGGCCGAGCATGGTGGGGTACGGCGCATACCACTACGAGTACGACTCCGGTCACAGCGGCGATGCCCTCGCGGTCGGCTTCTCACCCCGCAAGGCCAGTCTCTCCCTGTACGGGCTGACCATGCAGCCAGAGGCCGCCCAGCTCCTGGAACGCCTCGGCAAGCACCGGATGGGCAAGGGCTGCCTCTACGTCAACAAGCTCGCGGATGTGGACGTGGACGTCCTCGAGGAGCTCATGCGGACGGGGTACCGCTTCGTGACCCAGGAGCTCCACCGGCCTCCGGCCCCGGACCGCTGAGGGGCCCGGCAGCCCAGGCTGGCCGGACAGCAGAAGGCCGGCCGCTTCCCCGCGGGGAAACGGCCGGCCTTCGCTGACAGTACCGGGGCGGACGAGATCGCCGCCTCAGCAGTGGCCTTACTTCTTGGCGGCCTTGGCGGCGACGACGTCCAGGTCGATCACGGCCAGGACATCCTCCTGCAGGCGGGCATGGGCCTGGAACCGGCCGGTCGCCTTGATGGCGGTCGGCAGGGTCACCACGCGCTTGTCGATGCTGCCGAGACCGGCAGCCTCCACGGCGCCGGCCACGTCGGCGGCCTTGACGGCGCCGAACAGACGGCCGCCTTCACCGGCGGTGACCTCGAGCTTGACCGGGGACGCCTGGAGCTTCGCAGCCAGGGCCTGGGCCTCCTCGAGGGACTTCACGGCGCGGGTCTGGCGAGCAGCCTTGATCGACTCGATCTGCTTCTCCCCGCCCTTGGTCCACATGGTGGCGAAACCGCGCGGCAGCAGGTAGTTGCGGGCGTAGCCGTTCTTGACGTCGACGACGTCACCGGCGGAGCCCAGGCCAGTTACTTCCTGGGTCAGAATGAGCTTTGCCATCTGGTATCTGTTCCTTCCTCGACTCGGGCGATCAGCCGCGGCCAGCGCCGGAGTAAGGCAGCAGGGCAACCTCACGGGCGTTCTTGATGGCCTGGGCGATCTTGCGCTGCTCCTGCACGGTCACGCCGGTCACGCGACGGGCACGGATCTTGCCGCGGTCGGAGATGAACTTGCGCAGCAGTGCAACATCCTTGTAGTCGATGACGGTGATGTCAGCGGCCTTCAGGGGGTTGGACTTTGGTTTGGGCTTACGGATTTCAGCCTTCGCCATCGTGGTGCTCCTTCGTTATTCGGGAGCCCGCAGAACGGTTCTGCGGGATGGGATCGCGGGTGGCGAGCCACCTGCGAGCCGCGCGGGAAACGGTTCCCACACGGCATCCGGACCGTGGAGCCGGAAGACTCCGGGGGCCGGGGGTGGGACTGGCGTGACACCAGCCCCGGATGTTTCAGTGACGGCTCCGATCCGGTGACGGATCGGAGGCGCGGGATCAGAACGGCGGTTCGTTGTTCCCCGGGGTGTCCCAGGAACCGGCGGAGGTGGAGGAACCACCCCACGGATCGTTCTGCTGACCGCCGCCTCCGGCGCCCCAGCCAGCGTTTCCGCCGCCCTGGCCGCCGCCACCCTGGTTGAAGCCGCCACCCTGCTGACCGCCGCCGAAGCCGCCGCCACCCGAGTTGCCACCGAAGCCGCCCCCGCCGGAGCGGTTGGACTTGGTGACCTTCGCGGTGGCGTAGCGCAGCGAGGGGCCGACCTCATCGACGTCCAGCTCGTAGCTCGTCCGCTTCTCGCCCTCTCGGGTCTCGTAGCTGCGGGCCTTGAGCCGTCCCTGGGCCACCACGCGGGCACCCTTGGTCAGCGATTCGGCCACGTTCTCGGCCGCCTCGCGCCAGATCGACGCGCGGAGGAACAGGGTCTCCCCGTCCTTCCACTCGTTGGCCTGGCGGTCGAACGTCCGCGGCGTGGAGGCGATGGTGAAGTTGGCCACGGCTGCACCCGATGGGGTGAACCGCAGCTCCGGGTCAGACGTCAGGTTTCCAACAACGGTGATGACGGTTTCTCCGGCCATGGTGCCTCCTGTAGAGCCTTGAGTCAGTGCTGTTCGGCGGTGATATCGGCGTGGGTGCGGCTACCTCAGGGGTGCCGACCCGGTCATTACTCTGCGGGCTCCGCGGAGATCTTCTGCTCTTCCGGGCGGGTGATCTTGGTGCGGAGGATGGTCTCGTTCAGACCCAGCAGTCGGTCCAGTTCCTTGGAGGTCTCCGGGGAGCTGGTGAAGTTGATGACCGCGTAGATGGCCTCAGCCTTCTTCTGGATCTCGTAGGACAGGCGACGCCGGCCCCAGAGATCGAACTTGTCCACGGAGCCGCCGTCCTTGGTGACGACCTCCAGGTACTTCTGCAGGGTCGGTTCAACGGTGCGCTCATCCACATCGGGATCAACCAGCACCATCAGTTCATATGCACGCATGCGAACCCACCTCCTTTGGGCTGACGGTCACGGTACTTCCGTAACAGGAGGTTCTGTGCGATGGTCCCTGCGCGGGGTCCGTCATGGGACGGCACGCAGAAAACCTTGGCCATCTTACCCTGTCCCCGCTACCGCCGCGAACCGAAAGCGCGGGCCACATCCCCAGTCTGAGCCGCCCCGCGGTGCGGTGCCAGCGACGCCCGGGGCCGCGGTGGACGACCCGCCGGCCACGGGCGGCTGTGCAGTGACGGACGGGTGCACAGCACGGCCCGTCAGACGCCGGCGTAGAACGCGCCCACGGCCGCCGTCAGCCGCTCCGGGTCCTCGGCGCCGCACATCTCGCGGGCGGAATGCATCGACAGCAGTCCGATGCCCACGTCCACCGTGCGGATACCCAGCCGGGTGGCGGAGATCGGCCCGATCGTGGATCCGCAGGGCACCCCGTTGTGGGAGACGAACTCCTGGAACGGCACCCCGGCCACCCCGCACCAACGGGCGAAGGCGGCGGCCCCGGCGGCATCCGTGGAGTACCGCTGGTTGGCGTTGATCTTCAGCAGCGGCCCGCCGTTGGGCCGCGGGTGGTTCACCGGGTCGTGGCGTTCGGCGTAGTTCGGGTGGACCAGGTGCCCGGCATCGGCGGAGAGCAACCACGATCCGGCGAAGGAGCGGGCCGCGCCCTGTCCCTGGACGCCCAGCGCCTCCAGGACCCGGCGCAGCACGTCCTCCAGCACCGGTCCGGCCGCGCCGGAGCGGGAGGCGGAGCCGAGCTCCTCGTGGTCGAAGGCCGCCAACACGGGGATCACGGGCGCCCCGGCCGACTCCCCGGCCACGCCGTCCGCGACCACCATCCCCCCACCTCGACTTTCGGGGGACAGGGCTGCCATCGCCACGAGCCCCGCGTGCACGGAGGAGAGGTTGTCCAGCCGGCCGGAGGCGAAGAGCTCCCCGGCGGCCCCGAACAGCCCGGGGGCCTGGGTATCGGCCATCACGACGTCGAATCCCGCCACCGCGTCCGCGTCCAGGCCCGCGGTGCGCGCCAGCACGGCAAGCAGGTCGGTGGACGAGTCCGCCTCCCGGCCGGCGGTTCCACCGGTTCCCACGTTTCCGTCGACCGCCGGCTCCACCCCCCAGATCGGGTTCAGGTGCCGTTGCCGGTCCAGGGTCAGCCCGTTGTTGACCTCGCGGTCCAGGTGGATGGCCAGCTGCGGGAAGCGGGCGATCGGCCCGGTCCGGACGAGGTGCTCCCGGCCGTCCACGGAGACCATGCGGCCGGCGAAGCAGAGGTCCCGGTCCAGCCAGGAGTTCAGCAGCGGGCCGCCGTAGACCTCCACGCCGGCCTGCAACCAGCCCTCCCGGGAGGTCGATGGTCTCGGCTTGAGCTTGAAGGTCGGCGAATCGGTGTGGGCCCCGAGGATGCGGAACACCGGAGCCGGGCCGGACCGCCCAGCCGGCCGGCCGGCGTCGGGAATCTTCCACGCCATCACGGCGCCGTCCCGCACCAGCACGTACCCGCCGGGTTCCGCGGGGAAGTCCTGCTGCTCGTCGAGGCGGACGTAGCCCACGGCCTCCAGCCGGCGGGCGACCTCGTGGGCGGCGTGGTAACTCGAGGGGCTGGCCAGCACGAAGTCGGACAGGTCCTGCAGGTGGGGGGTCAGAGCGGTCATGGCTCCTACCGTACTGGGGGCCGTCCGGCGGGATGACCCGGGGTGTGCCGGGCCTCGCCGTGGGCCCGGAGCAGCCAGGGGGCGCGGTCCGGGGCGTCGTCGTAGGCCCCGCCCAGCGGGTCGTCCACCGGCAGCCTCCGCGCCTCGGCCGGGTCGAACCCCAGGGCCTCCAGCCGGGCGGCCGCCCGCACCGTTCCCTGACCGGTCTGGGCGTCCCGCCAGATCCGGCCACCCGGCAGGGACGCCCGCACCTGGTCCTGTGCGGGATGCAGCATCTGCTCCACCACGCGGGCCATCAGGTACACCGTGGCCGCCATGTGACCCAGGACCGCCAGCACGTAGAAGGTGTCGTCCATGGAGTGCTGGACCTCGGAACCGGAGGCGCCCTTGGCCAGGTACATCCAGATGGCCCAGAAGTGCAGGACCTCGAAGAACTGCCAGATCAGGAAGTCCCGCCAGCGGGGCACGGCGAGTGCGGCCAGCGGCACGAGCCAGATGACGAACTGGGGCGAGTACACCTTGTTGCACAGCACGAACGCCGCCACGATCAGGAACGCCAGGTGCGCCACCCGGGGCCGATACCGGCACGTGACCCCGAGGGCGAAGATGGCGCAGCAGCACAGGAAGAAGGCGCCGTAGGCCAGCACGGACAGCTGCTCGGCCGCCACGGTGGGACCGCCGATCTTCTCCAGGGTCACGTTCCAGGCGTGCCAGACGGAGGACAGGCCCGGGCCGCGTTCACCGGAGAAGGTGAAGAACACGCCCCACGCCGCAGGGTTGGCGATCATCATCGGCAGGTTGACCGCCAGCCACGCCCCCACCGTGCCGAGGGTCGCCCAGAGGAACGGGGACCACCGCAGCGAGCGCACGGCCAGGATGAACAGCGCCCCCAGGATCAGCAGCGGGTAGAGCTTCATCGCGGCCCCGAGGCCGAAGAGGATGCCGGCCAGCAGAGGCTTGCGTCCGCCGAAGAGCCACATCCCCACCGCGAGCAGTCCCACGGCCCAGAGATCCCAGTTCACGGATCCGGCCAGGATGATGCCCGGGGCCACGGCCACCATGAGCGCATCCCAGGGCCGGCGCCCGGCGGACCTGGCGGTGACCACCACCGTGATGATCCACAGCACCGCGGTGAAGACGAAGTTCACGTCCCAGTAGGCCAGCGAGGGGTTCAGGTCCGAGAACGGCAACGTCTGGGAGATCACCGCAGCGATCGAGGCGACCACGGACATCAGCACCGGGTATTCGAAGCTCGCACCCGCGGCGAACGGGGCGAAGGGGTCCTCCGCGAACCCGCGTCCGCCGTAGAGTGCCGCCCAATCCGAATAGCACCCGCCGTAGTAGACGGCGGGCTGCCCCCAGCCGCCCAGCCGGCACGGGGACTTCAAGAGCACCGCGACCACGGCCGAGAGGGTCGTCACCGCGATCAGCACGCGCATCGGCGTCCAGAAGGTCCCTGCCATCCGCCCGGAAAGCGTGTGCCGGCCGGCCGGGCCGCCGAGCATCCCGCGCATCCGGCGCGCGAGCCCGTCCGTGCGGGACGGGACGGACGCTGGAAGGGGGGAGCCGGCGTCGGGCCTGGTGGTGTTCCCCGGGGTGCGCAGGCTCATGGGGTCCATCCTAGGAGGGGCACCGGGCGGGGCCCGCCAGCTGCAGGGAATATCGGCCGGGCAGCGGTCGTTGGACACGGATGCCGTCTGCCCGTGTCATCCGGCGTAAAGTAGACGGGGTTGTGCCGTGCCCGTTCGGGTCCTCGGCACCCATCAGCATTCTCGTCCCGAGTGATCGGGACCGAGGTCCGCCGCGCCCGGCGTGCGGCCCCAGGACCATCAGGACAACAAGGAGTACCGGTGTCGAAGAACCCGATTCGTGTGGCCATTGCGGGCGTGGGCAACTGCGCCACCTCCCTCATCCAGGGGGTGGAGTACTACCGCAATGCCTCCGCGGACGAGCAGGTCCCCGGCCTGATGCACGTCCAGTTCGGCGACTACCACGTCTCGGACCTCGAGTTCGTGGCCGCCTTCGACGTGGACGCGAAGAAGGTCGGCGTGGATCTCTCCGAGGCCCTGAACGCCTCGGAGAACAACACCATCAAGATCGCCGATGTCCCGGCCACCGGCGTGAGCGTGCAGCGCGGGCCCACCCTGGACGGCCTCGGCAAGTACTACCGCGAGACCATCGAGGAGTCGGACGCGGAACCGGTGGACGTGGTCCAGGTCCTGAAGGACACCCGCGCGGATGTCCTCGTCTGCTACCTGCCCGTGGGCTCCGAGGAGGCCGCGAAGTTCTATGCGCAGGCCAGCATCGACGCGAAGGTCGGCTTCGTCAACGCGCTGCCCGTCTTCATCGCGGGGACCCCGGCCTGGGCGGAGAAGTTCACCGCGGCCGGCGTGCCGATCGTGGGCGATGACATCAAGTCCCAGATCGGCGCCACCATCACCCACCGCGTCATGGCCAAGCTGTTCGAGGACCGCGGGGTCACCCTGGACCGCACCTACCAGCTGAACGTGGGCGGCAACATGGACTTCAAGAACATGCTCGAGCGCGAGCGCCTCGAGTCCAAGAAGATCTCCAAGACCCAGGCCGTCACCTCGAACACCTCCGCGCAACTGGGCGAGGACGACGTGCACATCGGCCCCTCGGACTACGTCTCCTGGCTGGATGACCGCAAGTGGGCCTTCGTCCGCCTCGAGGGCCGCAACTTCGGCGACGCCCCCGTGTCCCTGGAGTACAAGCTCGAGGTGTGGGACTCCCCGAACTCCGCCGGCGTGATCATCGACGCCGTCCGGGCCGCCAAGATCGCCCTGGACCGTGGTGTCGGCGGTCCGATCCTCTCGGCCTCCAGCTACTTCATGAAGTCCCCGCCGGTGCAGCACCACGACGACGTGGCCCACGAGCTCGTGGAGGCCTTCATCCGCGGAGAGATCGAGCGCTGAGGCTCCCCTCCCTCCGCAACTGGCGGTCGATGGGTGACCGAAATCCCCGGGAAGTCCGGGTTTCGGGCCACCCATCGACCGCCAGTTTTTAACTACCCGCCAGTAGGGGTGTTACGGGTCACACGGTCCTGATAGTCTCTTCGGGTGCCCGAGATCCTCTGGGAACTTGGCGCGCTTCCTTGTCGGCTTTTCCGCCCCTCATCGGCGGACTGACTCATCTGAAGGAGGTGGGGAAATTGATGACTATCCAGCATGACTTCGCGAACGGCGGCACCGCCGCGTCCGGCGTCCACCTGGCCTATCCAGGGATCGCTGCCATCAATCCGTCCATCCCCGCCTCCGCGCTGAACGCACGCAGCTGAGCAGCCGCCACCCGGACTTTCCTCCGGGGCACTGACAAGAAGGACCGTCAGCCAGACCACCTCGGTGGTCCGGTGGACTTCCCACTCCAGCCGCTGACCCATCGCTGAGGCATCCCGAGCCAGGGAGCACCCAGCCATGTCCGTCATCCGTCACACCCCTGAACCCTCCATCCTGACCGTCGACCTCCCGGTGGTCCTCCCGGTGTCCCCCTCCGGACCCCCTCGCATCTGGAGAGGGGGTGACAGCACGTGAGTGAGCACTCCCATGACCCCGGCAAGCCTCGCCGTCGATCTGCCAAGCAGCGCTTCGGGACCATCTTCCGCCCGGCACCCTTCATCCCCGATCAGGAACGGTCCCCGAGCCGGGACGACATCCCCCTGCCGCCGGATTTCATCATCCACATCCGGTAGTGACCCGCCGGCACCACTGGCGGTCGAATCCGGCCCACTTCTCGCGGTTACCCACGAGTAGACAGGCCGGATTCGACCGCCAGTTCCATGCGTGGAGGGAGGAGGGCCCGTGCCGACCGTCACCCTCCGCCGCCGCCCGGCCATCTCCCGGCCATTCCCCGGCCCGGTGCCCCTATGCGAGGATCTGCCCATGAACGACGCCGAGATCTCCGCAGCAGCGACGCTCGAACCGGTGGCAGATGTCGCCCACCGGGCCGGAATCCCCGCCGAGGCCCTCATCCCCTACGGCCATTACATGGCCAAGGTGGACACCTCGCGCCTGACGGCCGGCAGCACCGGCGCGAACGGCCCGGCCGACGGCGCCCCGACCGGCGGCCCGGGCAGCAGCCCGCGCCGGACCGGTCGCGTGGTGCTCGTCACCGGGACCAACCCGACGCCGGCCGGCGAGGGGAAGTCCACCGTCACCGTAGGCCTGGTGGACGGTCTCAACCTCCTCGCCCGCGCCGACGACGCCCCGGGATCCTGGGCCGGCAAGACGGCGATGGCGGCCCTTCGAGAGCCCTCCCTCGGTCCGGTCTTCGGCATGAAGGGCGGGGCCACGGGCGGCGGCTACGCCCAGGTGGTGCCGATGGAGAACATCAACCTCCACTTCACCGGCGACTTCCACGCGATCACCTCGGCCCACAACCTGCTCTGCGCGCTCATCGACAACCACCTGCACCGGGGCAACGAGCTGAGGATCGACCCCCGCACCATCGCCGTCAAGCGCGCCCTGGACACCAACGACCGTTCCCTGCGCCAGACCGTCATCGGCCTCGGCGGACGCACCGAGGGGGTGCCGCGCGAGTCCGGCTTCGAGATCACGGTGGCCTCGGAGACCATGGCCGTGTTCTGCCTGGCCACTGACCTGGAGGACCTCAAGGACCGGCTCTCCCGGATCATCATCGGCCGGACCTACGATCGCCAACCCGTCACCGTGGGAGACCTGGGCCTGCACGGCGCCCAGGGGGCGATGGCGGTGCTGCTCAAGGATGCCCTGAAGCCCAACCTCGTCCAGACGCTCGGCGGTTCGGCCGCGTTCGTCCACGGGGGCCCCTTCGCCAACATCGCCCACGGCGCCAACTCGATCACGGCCACCAACACCGCCCGGCAGCTGGCGGACGTGGTGGTCACCGAGGCCGGTTTCGGCGCGGACCTCGGCGGGCAGAAGTTCATGGACATCACCGCGGTGGCGGGAGGCTTCCCCCCGGCGGCCAGTGTCCTGGTGGCCACCGTGCGGGCGCTCAAGCTCAACGGCGGCATGGCGCTGGGGGACCTCGACCACCGCACGGAGGCCGGTGAGCAGCCCCATCTTCAGGCCCTCGAGGCCGGGGTCGCGAACCTGGCCCGGCACATCGGCAACATGGCCGCCTACGGGGTGCCGGTGGTGGTGGCGGTCAACCGCTTCCCGCAGGACACCGAGGCCGAGCTCGAGTGGCTCACCAGCTGGTGTGCACGCCGTGGCGTCCCCGCCGCCGTGGCGGACGTCTGGGCCCGCGGCGGCGAAGGTGCGCTGGAGGTGGCCCGCCGGCTCGTGGAGGTGCTGCCCGCTGAGGGCGAGGAGTCCGGCTGGCACTCCCTGTGGACCGAGGATATGACGGTGGCGCAGCGGATCGAGGCCGTGGTCACGCAGATCTACGGCGGGGCCGGCGTCGAGTACACGGCGGCGGCCCGGGCCCAGCTGGACCAGCTGGTGGCGGAGGGCTGGGACCACCTCCCGGTCTGCATGGCCAAGACCCAGTACTCCTTCACGGATGATCCATCGGTGCTCGGGGCGCCGGAGGACTTCACCGTCATGGTGCGCGAGCTGGCGTTGCGGCCCGGGGCGGGGTTCGTGGTGGCGCTGACCGGGTCCGTCATGACCATGCCGGGCCTGCCCCGCACGCCCGCCGCCGACTCCATGGACGTGGATCCCCACGGCAACGTCACCGGCCTGTTCTGACGCCCGGCATCATGAGCGCAGTCGACGCCGAGACACGCCGAGGCGATCGACAGGTATCGGTGCCGTGATCAGACCGACCTGATCAGACCGCCCTGACCAGACTGCCGTGATCAGACCGCCCTGACCAGACTGCCGTGATCAGGTCGTCGACTCCGGCTGCTCGCCCCACCAGCGCCACAGCTCGGCCGTGGCCGCGTCTTCGTCATGCGGCCCCTCGTCGAGCCGCCACTCCAGCAGGTGCTTGTAGGCCCGGCCGACCACCGGCCCGGGCTTGATGCCGAGGATCTCCATGACCTGCTTGCCGTCCAGGTCGGGGCGGACGGCCTCGAGCTCCTCCCGCTCGGCGATCTCCGTCATGCGACGTTCCAGGTCGTCGTACGCGAAGGCCAGCCGGTCCGCCTTGCGGCGGTTGCGCGTGGTCACGTCCGAGCGGGTCAGGGCGTGCAGTCTCGGCAGCACCGGCCCGGCGTCCGTGACGTACCGGCGTACGGCGGAATCGGTCCACCCGGCGTCCCCGTAGCCGTAGAACCGCATGTGCAACTCCACCAGCCGGGCCACAGCCTTGATCGTGTCGTTGTCGAACTTCAGCGCCCGCATCCGCTGCTTGACCAGCTTGGCGCCGACCACGTCATGGTGGCGGAAGGTGACCGCCCCGTTCGGTTCGAAGCGCCGGGTCGCCGGCTTGCCGACGTCGTGCATCAAGGCGGCGAAGCGCAGGACGAAGTCCGGCGCGGGGACATAGGTGCCCGACGGCGGCGCGAACCGTTCCGCTGCCGCCTCACCCTCCAGCGCGGCCGGCTCGGCCCCCACCGGGTGCTCCGCGTCCCACTGTTCCTGAAGCGCGGCGGGGTACTCGTGGCCCATCGCCTGTTCCATCACGGTCAGGGAGTGCTCGTAGACGTCCTTGTGACGGTGGTGTTCGTCCGTCTCCAGCTTCAGGGCCGGCAGTTCGGGCAGCACGTGGTCCGCCAGGCCGGTGTCCACCAGGAGGTTGATGCCGGCGCGGGGGTGGGCGCCGTTGACGAGCTTGACCAGCTCCTCGCGGACGCGTTCGGCGGAGATGATGGTGATCCGCTCGGCCATCGCGGTCATGGCCGCGGTCACGGCCTCATCCACACCGATCCCGAGCTGGGCGGCGAACCGCGCCGCCCGCATCATCCGCAGCGGGTCATCCGAGAAGGACTCCTCGGGGGTGCCCGGTGTCCGCAGCCGGCCGGCCGCCAGGTCCTTGACCCCGCCGTGCAGATCCACGAGCTGCAGGGACGGCAGGCGGATGGCCATGGCGTTCACGGTGAAGTCGCGGCGCACCAGGTCGCCCTCGAGGGTGTCCCCGAACGCCACCTGCGGCTTGCGGGAATCCGGATCGTACTGTTCGGCTCGGTAGGTGGTGACCTCGAGCTGCCAACCGCCCTTGGTGAAGCCGATGGTGCCGAACTTCTTCCCGATGTCCCAGTGCGCGTCCGCCCACCTCCGGGCGATCCCCAGGGTGGTGTCCGGATCGGCGTCCGTGGTGAAGTCCAGGTCAGGGGACATCCGGCCCAGGAACAGGTCCCGCACCGGCCCGCCCACCAGGGCCAGCTCGTGGCCGGCGGCCTCGAACAGGCGGCCCAACTCGAGCACCACGGGGGGCAGCCCGGCACCGGTCGGGAACCCGACGGGCAGGGCCACCAGCTCGGAGGCGGGCGTGCCGGACGGGGGCGGGGATGCGGCGGAGGGATTCATCGTGTGTTTAAGGGTGCCAGATCCCGAGGTCTCCTGAGGACAACTGGCACCCGGCCGGCGGAGCCGCCTCGATGCGGTTCTGATTCGGCCCGCTACAGTGGAATGCATGGCTCATCCTGTTCCGAGCGCTCCCAAGCGCACCCCGCTCACCGCATCGGTGGGCCGGCGTGTGCCTCGGCGCCCTGGGCAGCCCGGGGCCCCGGGCTCCGGGGACACCCCGCAGGGATCGCTGCCCACGGTGGAAGAGGTCTCCGCCGGCGGGTTGGTGGTGCGCAAGATCGGTGGTCGGCTCGAGGTCGCCATCATCGCCCGCTACAACCGCGGCGGCCGGCTGGAGTGGTGCCTGCCGAAGGGTCATCCGGAAGGCGTGGAGACGCACGGTGAGGCGGCCATCCGTGAGGTCGAGGAGGAGACCGGCATCGCCGGGGACATCCTGGCCTCCCTCGGATCCATCGACTACTGGTTCACCGTCTCCAGCCACCGCGTGCACAAGACCGTGCACCACTACCTGCTGCAGGCCACCGGCGGCGAGCTGACCACGGAGAACGATCCGGACCACGAGGCCGTGGACGTCGCCTGGGTGGACCTGGACGTGCTGAACGCCAAGCTCTCCTTCCCGAACGAGCGCCGGATCGTGGACCTGGCCCGGGACGTGCTCCCGGACCACCTGGACGGCTTCGACGACCTGCCGGAATCCCTGCGGTGAAGCCGGACGACCCCACCGCGACGCCGGACACCCCGGGCCGCGGCCAGGGCACCGGTGCGCCGGACGCCGCTGCCTCCCCTGACGGCACCCCACCGGACGCCTCATCCGCCGCCGCCTCATCCGCCGCTGTCAGGGACAGCACGGCGAAGGCCAGTGCCATCATGGCCGCAGGCACCCTGGTGTCCCGCATCCTCGGCTTCGTCCGCACCGCCCTGCTGGCCATCGCCATCGGCTCCACCGCCATGGCCGCGGACATCTTCGAGTCCGCGAACACGATCCCCAACATCATCTACATGCTGCTGGCCGGCGGCGTGTTCAACGTGGTGCTGGTCCCGCAGCTCATCAAGGCGGCCCGGGCCCCGGACCGGGGCTCCGACTACACCTCCCGGCTGATCACCCTGGCCGTGCTGGTGATGGCGGGCGCCACCCTGGTCATCACCGCGGCGGCCGCGCCGATCATGGTGGCCCTGACCAGCAACTGGTCGGAGCCCATGCTCGCCCTGGGCACCGCGTTCGCGCTCTGGACCTTCCCCCAGATCTTCTTCTACGGCGTATACGCGGTGATCGGCCAGGTCCTCAACGCCAATGGCCGCTTCGGTGCCTACATGTGGGCCCCGGTGGCCAACAACGTGGTGGCGATCGGCGTGATCGGCCTGTACCTGGTGATGTTCGGCTCCTTCCAGGCCGGTGGCGACCAGCTGGCCGAATGGAGCACGGCCCAGACCGTGCTGCTGGCCGGCGGCCACACGCTGGGGATCGTGGTCCAGGCGCTCATCCTGTTCATCCCCCTCAGCCGGCTCGGGCTCGGGCTGCGGCCGAAGTTCGGCTGGAAGGGCATGGGCCTGCGATCCACCGGCAAGCTCGCCGGCTACACCCTGGTCACCATGATGGCCGGCAACGTCATCAACCTGCTCGTGGCCCGGCTGGTCTCCGGTGCCACCGAGGCGCGGTCCTCCATCGGTGAGGCCGCACAGGCCGGGGGCCCCTTCGAGGGACTGGACCCGGCCGCCGTCGAGGCCTCCATCCCCGGTCTCTACGCCCTGAACACAGCCCAGCTGATCACCGTGCTGCCGCACTCGGTGTTCGTGCTGTCCCTGGCCACCGTGCTGTTCAACCAGCTGACGCGCCACCTGCACCAGAACGATCTCCCCGGGGCCCTGGCCACCGTCAGCCGGGGCCTGCGCAGCTTCGCCGTGCCGATGATGTTCGCCATGGTGGCGATCCTCGTGCTGGCCGGACCCCTCGGCCGCATCTTCGGCGGTTCCTCGGCCACGGCCACGGCCTCCGGCGTGGCGATCGGCCAATTGCTGATCCTGCTGGCCCTGGGCATGCCGTTCCGCTCCGCCCACATCTACCTCACGCGGCTGTTCTACGCCTCGGAGAACGCCCGGATCCCCATGTTCGTGCAGGTCGGCATCGCCCTGTGCACCCTCGTCATCGCCTATGTGGCCTCGGTGTTCATGCCGATGTGGTCCATGGCCTACCTGATGGTCTCGGTCTTCACCTTCCTGCACATCGTCCAGTTCGTGTGGATGCACGTGCTGGTCCGCCGCCACTACGGGGACTACGGTTCCGGCCACGTGCTGGACACCTACATCCGCACCGGGGTGGCCGCCCTGACGGCCGGTGCCGCCGGCGCCCTGGTCCTGTGGCTGATGGGCGGTTACTCGGGGGGATTCCCCTGGACCTCGATCATCACCTCACTGGTCAGCTGCGCGGTGGTCGGCGTGGTGATGGCGGTGGTGTACTTCCTGCTGCTGCGGGCCATGCGCCTGCCCGAGCTCACCGACTTCCTGGGGCCTCTGGCCCGCCGGATTCCCGGGCTGGCCCGGTAATTTCCTGCCGATCCGTTCGGCGGTTCACCGCTGGACAGCGCGTTGACGGCCGTAGCATGGTCCCGACCGCACCCCGGCCCATCCGTGGCCTGCCCCTGCCGGCAGTGGCGCCCCCAGGCTCCACCGTCCTCCCGGACGGCCACCACGATTCCACGGATCCGGGCCACTGACCTGGAGGAACACCGTGACACAGCCCATTGAAGAGGGGATGGTCCTCGGCGGCCGCTACCTCGTCACCGGACATGTGCTGACGTCCGCCGATCAGGACATGGTGCTGGACGGCCGGGACCAGGTGCTCAACCGGGACGTCTCCATCCTGGTGGCCTCGGCGGAACACGCCTCCCAGGTGGCCGCCTCGGCCCGCGAGCTCGCGACCGGTGAGCGCCAGGGCACCGTCCAGGTCCTCGACCTCGGCCTGAGTGAGGGCCGCACCTACCTCATCGCCGGCGGCAACCCGGCCGCGGAGGAACTGCTGGACATGACCCGCGAACAGCAGGTCTACGTTGAGCCGTTCTACACCGACACGCTCGGCTCCGAGATCTTCGGGGAGGCGCGTACCTACGAGCCCCAGGTCTACGAGGACGACGAGGAGTACTACGAGGACCTGGACGACGGACTCGTCGAGCAGGAGACGGAGAAGCGCCGCCCCAAGTTCCTCCGGGGCATCTCGGATCGGCTGAGCCAGCGGATCGGCTCCGAGGACGCGGCCAAGGACGCCGTGGCCGGTGGCGCCGCGGCCGGGGCAGCCGGTGTGGCGGGGGGCGCGGGTGCCGCTGCCGCCCGGGACGGCCAGGGGCACGACGCCGGCCCGGTCGAGGAGCAGGACCCGTACCGTTCCGCTGTGCGCCGCGAGGACGAGAAACCCCTGCCCGAGTCGGTCAGCGACGACGACTGGACCGGCGCCCAGGACGAGGTGACCGTGGCTCGCGATCGTGCCGCGAAGCCGCACAAGGGGCCGACTGCTGAGCCGACGCCTGAGCCGGAGGAGGACGCTGGCCAGGAGCCAGCCCAGGACGCCGAGCCGGCCACAGACGCCGAGCGGGCCACAGACCAGGGCCCGCAGACGGACGAGACCCCCACGGCCGCCGTCGCCTCCCCGGCCGTCGGGCGCCACAGCCCCCGCCCGGAGAAGGACCAGCAGCAGCGGGCCGCTGACCGGCCCAAGGTGACCCTCTGGGAGGAGGATGAGCCTCAGCGTGACCGCGCCGTGGGTGCGGGTCTGGCGGCCGGCGCTGCCGCTGGGGCTGCCGGCGGGGCGGCTGCGGCAGCCTCCGCGGGGTCCGCCGGGGGCCCGGCCCGCGGTGCGCAGGGGCACTCCGGCGGACGGGCCCCGGAGGATTCCGAGTACGAGGACTTTGACGAGGACGCTGAGTTCGGCGACTACTTCGAGGAGGAGGACGAGGAGGACAAGCCCACCGGCGCACGCTGGCTGGTCGGCGGCATCCTGGTCCTGCTGTTGATCCTCGGCGCCGTCTTCGCCTTCAACATCCTCGGCAACAACCGCAGTCCGGAGGCCGACGGGGAATCCTCGGATGACCCCGGAAGCCAGTCCGAGAGCCCCGTCGAGGAAACGACACCGGACTCGGAGCTTCCGGACCCCGTCATCGCCGGCGCCACCCGCCTGGTCCCGGATGATCCGGCCTTGAGCGCGGAGACGGACAACACGTTGCCCAACGCCGTGGACGGCAACCCCGCCACGGCCTGGCAGACCTACTCCTTCGCCCAGCCGGCCTTCGGCGGCTACGCGTCCAGCATGGCCCTCGTCATCGAGCTGGAGGAGCCCAGCGCGGTGTCCCAGGTGGACATCACCCAGAACAACGGCAGCGGCGGTTCGTTCTCGGTCCTGCTCAGTGACTCCCCGGACCTGGACAGTGCACGCCAGATCGCGGAGGGATCCTTCACGGGACCCCAGGTCAGCGTTCCTGTCCCGGCGGGCGAGGGTGGGCCGGCCGAGGCCCAGTACGTCATCCTCAACTTCACCGAGCTGCCGGAACTGTCCAACGCCTCGGGCAACCTGCCCTACGGCCTGCGCATCGCGGAAGTCGCCGTCGAGTAGTCCCCGGCGTCCAGCACCGGGGATCCGCCTGACGGAACGAACGGGACCGACCCCCGGCACACCCGCCTAGGATGGAGGCGGCGCCAGCCCGGCTGGTGCACACTGGTTGGGACGGGGCTTCAGTGCCGTGTCCGCCCTGGACAGCCACCTGGGTGGGCCGCGCTTGGAATAGGTTCCCCCCGGAGTGCGTTCCACCCATCAGAGTCCCCATTGCCTACCGTGAAGGAATCACTGTGACCGAGGCTGTAGAGTCCACCGACGCCGTCCGGGACGTCGTCATCATCGGATCTGGACCTGCGGGATACACCGCCGCCATCTACGCTGCGCGCGCCAACCTGAACCCGCTCGTGGTCGCCGGTTCGGTCACGGCCGGTGGCGAGTTGATGAACACCACGGACGTGGAGAACTTCCCCGGCTTCCCGGAAGGCATCCTCGGACCCGAGCTCATGTC
This sequence comes from Citricoccus sp. NPDC055426, assembly GCF_040677445.1. Lineage (NCBI taxonomy): Bacteria > Bacillati > Actinomycetota > Actinomycetes > Micrococcales > Micrococcaceae > Citricoccus > Citricoccus sp. NPDC055426. Next base: position 79,741 of record NZ_JBFARZ010000001.1, on the reverse strand, counting down.
CCAGCTGGAGCAGCAGGCCACCCGCTTCGGGGCGGAGGTGCAGTTTGAGGACGTCACCGAGGTGGACCTGAAGGCCTCACCGAAGATCGTCACCTTGGGCAACGGCACCGTGTACCGGGCCCATTCAGTGATCCTCTCCACCGGCTCCGCCTACCGCGAGCTCGGCGTGGAGGGCGAGAAGCGGTTCTCCGGGCACGGGGTGAGCTGGTGCGCCACGTGCGACGGATTCTTCTTCCGGGACCAGAACATCGCGGTGGTCGGGGGTGGTGACTCCGCCATGGAGGAGGCGCTGTTCCTGACGAAGTTCGCCTCCACCGTGACCGTGATCCACCGCCGGGACGAACTCCGAGCCTCCAAGACCATGGCAGACCGCGCCCTGGCCCACGAGAAGATCCGTTTCGTCTGGGACACCGAGGTGACCGGGCTCGAGGGCGACGAGAAGCTCAAGACCCTGAACCTGCGGAACCTGAAGACCGGCGAGGAATCCAGCATGGATGTCACCGGCCTGTTCGTGGCCATCGGATCCGACCCCCGCACCACGCTCGTCAAGGGCCAGCTCGACCTGGATCCGGACGGCACCATCCACGTGGAGCACCCCAGCAGCCGTACCTCCCTCCCCGGTGTCTTCGCCGCCGGAGATGTCACCGACCCCACCTACCGACAGGCGATCACGGCAGCCGGCACCGGCTGCATCGCCGCTCAGGACGTGGAGCACTACCTTGCGGACGTGAAGGAGCTGGCGGCCAGCGCCGTCTAGACCTCCGGTCCGTACCACCTTCCCATCCCATCAGGAGGAACCATGAGCACCATTGACGTCACCGACCAGGACTTCCAGGAAAAGGTCCTGAACTCGGACAAGCCAGTACTCGTCGACTTCTGGGCCGAGTGGTGCGGCCCCTGCCGCATGCTCAGCCCGATCCTGGAGGAGATGGCCACCGAGCACTCTGAGAAGATCACCGTCGCCAAGCTGAATGTGGACGACAACCCGCAGGCCGCGTCCACCTACGGGATCACCAGCATCCCCGCCGTCATGGTGTTCCAGGGCGGGCAGAAGGTCGCCTCGTCCATCGGCGCCAAGCCGAAGCAGGTCCTTGAGACGGAGTTCGCCGAGTACCTCAAGTGATCAGTCTCTGCTGACATCGTCAGAAGGGAAGAGCCCCGGTCCTGCTGGACCGGGGCTCTTCTGCGTCTAGACCTTGTCAGCTGGACGCTTTTCTCAGATCTCAACTGGCTTTTAGACCTGACTCTGGTGTGCCTGCGACTGGCCGATCAGGTCCATGATGCGGTTGAGGTCGTCCACCGACGCGAAGTCGATGGCGATCTTGCCCTTGCGCGCACCCAGCGTGATCTTCACCGTGGTATCGAGCCGGTCCGTCAGGGAGTTCGCCAGATAGTCCAACCGCTCATGACGATCGGTCCTCTTGGCCCTCGACTGGGGCTTCACCTGACGTACCCCGTCCTGCAGGGACACCAGCTCTTCGGTGGCACGCACGGACAGTCCCTCCGAGACGACCTTCTGGGCCAGTCGTTCCATCTCCGCCGGATCCACCAGGGACAGCAGTGCGCGGGCATGACCGGCGGACAGGACGCCCGAGGCCACTCGCCGCTGGACCAGCGGGGGAAGCTTCAAGAGACGCAGGGTGTTCGTGATCTGTGGTCGAGAACGACCGATGCGGGACGAGAGTTCATCCTGCGTGCAGTTGAAATCCTCCAACAGCTGTTCGTAGGCCGCGGCCTCTTCCAGGGGATTGAGTTGGCTCCGGTGAAGGTTCTCCAGCAGCGCATCCCGGAGCAGATCCGTATCCGCGGTGTGGCGCACGATCGCCGGGATCTCGTCCAGTCCGGCGACCTGGGCCGCCCGCCAACGACGCTCACCCATCACCAGCTCGTACGGGGACGGACCGTCCACCTCACGCACCACAATGGGTTGAAGCACTCCGACCTGGCCGATCGAGGCGACCAGCTCATCCATGTCGTCCTCATCGAAGATGTCACGGGGCTGGCGCGGATTCGGATGGATCTCCCCAACGGGGATCAGCCGGAGTTCGGCGTCGCCGGCCGACCCCATCGAGGCACCGTGGCCGGAGGTACGCTCGTGGACGGTCGGGCCAGCAGAGGCCTCAGCCGGGCGCGGGGGGACCGGAGCAGTGCTGCTCTGCGCGCCGACCTCAACCTTTTCACCTTCATTAGCGGAGTCAGTTTCCGTCTCAGGCTTCGGGCCGGACTTACCCCGGGGCTGGAGGGGAGGCATGGTGGCGCGCTGACGTGTCTTTCGCGTCGAACCCCCGGTCCCCACGAGATCGACCTCCTCGTCGCTCCTGCGGTCTGGGAAGAAGACATCCACGGGCCGTCGCGTTTCACGTGGAACCGAGTCACCCGCGCCAGCGTTCGATCGTCCGCTCAGATAACGGCTCGTCAGATCCGGGCGGGACTGCCTGGAGCGCTCTGGTCGTGGTGTGGAGGGAGCCGCCGTAGACGCTTCCAGGTCGACCGAGTCGGCCGGTGCACCGGCCTCGGACGAACTGCCGGCGGTGCCCTCTCGGGGCTCCGATCCAGTCTCGGCGTCCGATCGAGATCCTTGCTCCTCGACAACTGGAGCGATATCCGTTGTTTCCTCGGGAGTTGACGGAGATTCTGCGCCCATCGGGTTCGACTCGTCCGCTGCCTCTCCCCACGCCGCGGAGTCAGACTCCTCCATCGGAGCAGTGCTCTGGATCAGCGCTTCCAGGCCTCGACCTAATCCACGTCGGTTCTTCTTCACACAAACTCCTTACTCCGGGCCCTGCAACGTCCACCATTCTACTGTCGTTTCACGTGAAACAGGAGTCGGTCTGCTAACGGGACGCCGATTCGGTGACAGATGACGAACCTGGATGACTCAATCCTTCATCGGATCGGGGAACGCACTTGATCAACCAGAATACGGGTATGTGAGATGGGTGAGCTTCGGCGGAGCGCGTCGGATGAGTCTCGCCGCCTAGCGAAGGCGGGACAGCACATCGCGTGAGAGGCGAATGGTAGTGAGCAGCCGAGGAAGCAGCATCCACATTCAATGCGCGCCTGGAAGCGCAGAAGCGACCCTCGTTGCAATCAACCCGCGCCTGCAGTTTCATGTGAAACACGGGCCGTCCACGATCGAGCCGTTCCACGGCCAGTTCCTCGGCTGAATGAAGCCGCACCGTTTTACGTGAAACCCGATGAGAGCGGGTGGTCACGAATTCAGAGGGAGTTCGCCGTGCGCAACCAAACAGAGGATACGGTGCCGAACGCGCTTACGGCCTCTACAGCAGGAGAAGCCAGATCCCACTACTGAACACCACTGAAAGCCCGATTACCCCAGCACAGCCGCACGCCGTTGTTCCACGTGAAACGCGACTGCAAAGCAGAACACGCCTGTGGACGGCTAGCCTCTGACGACCAAGCCGAGCTGGAACCCCCAACCAAGAACATCCGCGTGGGCCTCCCTGAGGCGACCTACTCTCGGAATGCCCCCAAGGTCGCTACCACGACGGCAAACGACCCCAGGGCCGCGCCAAGAGCCAAGGGTCCCAGATCGGGTAGCCGCGCCGATCCGACACAGAGTCACTCCAAGGGCGCTACCCATCGACCGCGACGACTGCTGAACCTGATCTCACGGGGAGAGTCCGATGGGTCTCCTGCGCATTACACCCCTGGCTGGCCCATCACAACCTCGATTGGATCCGCAGCCAGTTCGTCTGGGCAGCCAGGTCCGGTTGCGGTTGGCCCCTTGTGGCGACAGCAGAGTCCAACCGAGGGGGCCTTCCGATCGACGGCAGCATCGTCGGGACGACGGTTTCACGTGAAACGGACCGAGGGCTTGATTCCCATGCGGATTCTCGACGGTCTGCGCACCTTCGAGGCGTATGAACCACTACATCGAACTGACGCGGATCAACAGACCCGACCCTGTTTCACGTGAAACAGAGCAGCACATGTGGCTTCCCGCTAGCCAGAAGGCTTCCCAGTAGCCGAGCAGGCGGATGAATGGACCACGCCGCTACACACAGGCTCCACTATTGACCCCACCGGCCAACAGAGCAACCGACGCCACCAAGCCAACTGGAGAGCCGGCGCCACCGGTTCAACTCAGAAGCCGGCGCCACCGGACCAACTGAGGACCGGATGGATCGATCTAAGAGGACCGGAGAGACGCCCGTTGCTGCCTACAGGGCCTTGCTTAGGGCTCAGTGCCGGTGTTCATGTCTTCTGTGAAGCCCGCGGCCTAGGACGGGCGGCGATGTGGTTGGCCGAGCAGGATCCGGAACCACAGAACGCAAATCCACAGTCGCGAATGCATGACGCATGCCGCTGTGACCAGCCCACTTGCAGGGTTTCACGTGGAACACGACACCAGCCGCAAGCCCCAGCCCTCGAGGATGACGACCCGGAACAAAGTGCGGGTCCTGAGTAGGCAAGCGCTGGTCGAGGCAGATGCACCGAAGCCATGGGAGAAGGCATCGACGCCTGGCCGAAAACTACAGGAGCGTTTTCACGTGAAACGCCACAGATCGGCGAGGCTACAGCGACATCAACTCATAACAGCTGATCGGACGGGCTAGCGGCCCTTCGCGTGCCCTCGGTCGGCGATTTCCGTGGCGGCCTCGCGGTAGGACAGGGCACCGGTCGATTGTGGATCGTAGGTCAGCACCGTCTGCTGGAAGCTCGGTGCCTCGGAGATGCGCACGTTACGAGGGATCACGGCGTTCAGGACCTCCTCGGGGAAGTGCTCCCGAACCTCCTCCGCCACCTGGGTGGAGAGGTTGGTACGGCCGTCGTACATCGTCAGCAGGATCGTCGACACCTCGAGTGCCGAGTTCAGGTGCTTCTGGATCATCCGGATGTTGTTGAGGAGCTGGGAGAGCCCCTCCAGCGCGTAGTACTCGGTCTGAATGGGGATGAGGACCTCATTCGCGGCCACGAACGCATTGACCGTCAGCAGCCCCAGGCTCGGGGGGCAATCAATGAAGACGTAGTCGATCCGCGGCAGACCCTGGGTCTCGCGGTACGCGAAGTACTCCTTGAGAGCACGGGAGAGACGCTGCTCCCTGGCCACGAGGGAGACCAGCTCGATCTCGGCCCCGGCCAGGTCGATGGTGGCCGGGGCGACCACGAGGCCGTCCACGTCGGGGCACGGCTTGACCACGTCTGCCATCGGCAGTTCGTCGATCAGCACGTCGTAGACGCTGTCCACATCCGAGTTGTGGGGGATCGCCAAGGCGGTGGAGGCGTTGCCCTGGGGGTCGATGTCCACCACCAGGACCTGCATGCCGGCGCGAGCGAGAGCCGCGGACAGGTTCACCGTGGTGGTGGTCTTGCCCACCCCACCCTTCTGATTGGACACCGTGAGGATGCGCGTCGTCGCCGGGGGCGGCAGCCGACGCCCCTTCAGCTTGTCCCGCCGCCGGTTCTCCTGAGCCAGTTCCCGAGCAAGGGGGGTCTCCATCTCATCCACCACGGACGAGTCCACGGCGGTAGGGGTTTCCCGTGAAACTTCTGACTCATTGGTCAAGAGAACAACCTCCCGAGGTTGATAGACGGCATGACGTTCCTGTAGCCGTGGGTTCCAGCCTCTCCAGCCTACTGGTCAGCGCCGGTGACCCACACGCACGCGCACCACGGTGGTCGGTTCGGCGAGCAGATCCTCGCCCACCGTCTCGATCACCGGTGCCGATGCCTTGAACTTCTTCAGGGCCTTGGCAGCGGCGGCGATCTCGTTGCCCGCACTCCTGCCCTTGATGGCCAGCAGCTCCCCGGAGCCCTCCAGGAGTGGAACGGTCAGGGGGATCAGGGACTTCAACGCAGAGACGGCACGTGCCGTCACGATATCGACGGCGATGTTGCCCACGACCTGTTCGGAGCGTGCCCGCACCACGTCGACGTTCTCCAGACCCAGATCCGCCACCACCATGTCCAGCCAGGCGACACGCCGTTCCAGGGGTTCGATCAGGATGAACTGGCTGTCGGGCCGGGCCAAGGCCAAGGCGAGGCCGGGCAGCCCGGCGCCCGAGCCGACGTCGGCCACCAGGGCCCCCTCTGGAAGGAGGTCACCCACCACGGCGCAATTCAGCACGTGCCGCTCCCAGAGACGGGGCACCTCACGTGGGCCGAGCAGGCCCCACTCGATCCCCGTGGAGGACAGATGCTCCACGAACCGGACGGCCAGCTCCAACCGGTCGCCGAACAGCTCCTCGGCCGCATGGCGCAGCCCGCCCTCCAGCGCCGGAGGCTCCTGGTCCTCGTGCGGCACGGGTGGAACAGGCGGGGCCTCTGGCGACGCCGGCTGACCCTGAGCCTCCGGCCCCCCGGCGGGCACGCGATCACTCACCGGCGGAGACCACCACGTGACGGCGGGGGCCCTCGCCCTCCGACTCACTGACCATCCCAGCGGCCGCGATGACGTCGTGGACCACTTTGCGCTCGTAGGCGCCCATGGCCTTGAGGTGAACGGCTTCGCCACTGTCTCGCACCGATTCCATGGCGTCCTGGGCCACCTTCTCCAGTTCCCTGGCCCGCTCGGCCCGGTGGCCCGCGACGTCCAGGACCAACCGGGAACGGACACCAGTGGCCGAGAGGACGGCGAGCCGGACGAGCTCCTGCAGGGCTTCCAGTCCCTGGCCGTCCCGACCCACGAGATCACGCAGGCGGTTGTCGCCCTCCTCGGCGATGACCGAGACATAGGTGCGGCCGTTACGGACCTCGATGTCGATATCCCCATCCAGGTCGGAGATGTCCAGCAGTTCCTCGACGTAGTCGGCGGCGATGTCCCCCTCCTCCTCGAGGCGGCGGGCGCTCGAGGGGGTCTCCTCCGCGGCGTCGGACGCCTTCTGGTCCGCGGACGTGGGATCCACAGCCTCATCCACAGCAGTCCCAGAGTTGTCCCCAGAGTTATCCACAGCTGCGTCCACCGACGGCTCCGTGGCCTGGACGGTGGAGGGATCGGTGCCTGCTACCGATTCCGGGGTGGCCTCGGGCGGCGTGGCTGATGCATCGGTCACGGCTATCTCCTCTTCTTGGTCTTGCGCTTCGGCTGGTTGCGCTGACCCGTCTGCTGCGGCTTGGCGGCCTCTGCCTCGGCCTTCGCGGCCGCTTCCTGCGCGGCCTTGCCCACGGGTGGCAGGCCCTTGACGGCCCGGCGCTCATTGAGCTCAATCTCAGCCTGGGACCCCGGGGTGGGATTGTTCCGGATGATCCACATCTGCTGGCCCACGGCCCAGAAGTTGGTGGCGGTCCAGTAGATCAGCACACCGATGGGGAAGTTGATGCCGCCGATGCCGAACACCAGCGGAAGGATGTAGAGCATGAACTTCTGCGACTGGGCGAACGGCCCGGTCATGGCAGCCTCGGACATGTTCTTGCTCATCAGCATCTTCTGCATGAAGAACTGGGAACCGGACATCAGGATGATCATGACGATCGCGACGATGATGACCGCCACGTCCAGGTTCTCGCCGGTGGACCCCAGGAAGGTGGCCTGCATGGGAGCGCCGAGGAAGATGGCCTCGCCGAAGGAGCGCACCTGCTCCACCGACAGCGCGGCCTCACCCTCGCCCCGCTCGGCGGCGCCGCCCGCCTCGGTGAGGATCCGGAACAGGGCGAAGAAGAACGGCATCTGCACGAGCATCGGCAGACAGGCGGAGAAGGGGCTGGTCCCGTGCTCCTTGAACAGGGCCTGCTGCTCCATGGCCATGGCCTGACGGGACAACTGGTCCGTCTTGCCCTTGTACTTGGTCTGCAGCTTCTTGATCTCCGGCTGCAGGGCCTGCATGGCCCGCTGCGACTTGATCTGCTTGACGAACAGCGGGATCAACGCGGCGCGGACGACGATCACGAGCAGGATGATCGAGAGCGTCCAGGTGAACCCGCTGTCGGGGTCCATGCCCATCCAGTCCAGTGCGGTGTGTGCCGCGCCCAGGATCCAGGACATCACCCACTTGAAGGGCCAGAGAATGATTTCGAAGAAGTCCATGGTCTCCTACTGTTCCGCCGGAGGATCCGGTGGGATGACGGGATGGTTTAGGTCAATGATCTTGGGTCGACGCCCGGGCGGCCAAATCCTGCGGCCGGGGGGCACCGCGTCCACGCCGCCCCGAGACCACGGGTGGCAGCGGGCCAGCCGATACGCGGTGAGGAAGGATCCCTTCACCGCGCCGTGCACGTGGACGGCCTCGAGGCCGTAGGCCGAACAGGACGGGAAGTACCGGCAGACCGGGCCGTACAGGGGTGAGATCACGGCGCGGTAGGCCATGAGCAGCCAGGCCAGCAGGGTGGAGGGCAGTGCTCTGAGCACATTCCATTGGACGGCCCCGGGCCGCGTGGTGAAGGGGGACTGGACCGTCATGCCTCGGTCCCGGTCTTCCCGGGACGACGCCGGCCGGCAGCCTTCCGCAGGGCACCGGCCAGCGCGGAGTCCAGGTCCCCCTTCAGCTCGGCCCATCCGGCCGTTCCCGACGGCGGCAGGGCACGGACCACGACGGTCCCGCCGGGGTGGTCCGTCAGGGGCCCGTTAAGCTGCTCCGCCACGGCGGCCCGCAGCCGGCGCTTGACCCGGTTGCGGACCACGGCGTTCCCGACGGCCTTGGAGACGACAAAACCCACGCGCACCGGTCCGGTGGAGGACTCGGTGCTCGTGGGATCGGAGAGGCGTGCGGACACGACAAGGTTCCGGCGCCCCGTCCGGGCGCCGGAACGCAGTGTCTGGGAAAAATCCGCGGGGGTGCGTACCCGTTTCGCGCGGGGCAGCACGCCTATGGTCCGCTCTGGCTGATCGGCCGGAGCCGGATCAGGCGGACAGTTCCGTGCGGCCCTTGGTCCGACGGGTTGCCAGGATGGCGCGGCCGGCGCGGGTACGCATCCGGGCGCGGAAGCCGTGCTTCTTGGCCCGGCGGCGGTTATTCGGCTGAAAAGTCCGCTTGCTCACTTTGATCTCTCCACAACGTGTGTATGCGCCCGGACCCGTTGTACCTGGGGGAAGAACCGGTAGACGCTCTGACTAGGACTTCCCCGCGCTGTGACACCGGCCCACTTCCAGGTGGGCCTGACGGTGTCCGCCGGTTGACTGCGCCCTGGGGACGGTCCGCACGGGGCGGACGTTTCAGAGCACGGTTGAACAACCCCGCGGGGACCAATCAAGTTTAGGGATAACGCCCCATCGCGGTCAAATTACCCTTCCTGCCCCCTGCCCCGCGCCCAGAGAACCTCATCCCGGTAGCCATTCCCGGGCCCCGGCGGGTACCCTGCCCGAAGTTATCCACTGCCTGTGAATAACTCTGTGGATTGCCGGTAGACTCGGCCCAGACGCCAACGGAAGGACCCCCGCCCCATGGTTGCAGATGAGGCTGTCAGCAGCTCGTGGCGCAAGGTGGCCCGCACCCTGGAGGAAGACCACCGGGTGACCCCGAGGCAGTACGGTCACGTCGGCCTCGCCCAGCCCCAGGGGCTGATCGGCAGCACCCTCCTGCTCGCCGTCCCGAACGAACTGACGCGTGAGGTCCTGCAGACGCAGCTCAAGGACCCGCTGGCCGAGGCGCTGGAGAATGTGTTCCGGACCGAGATCCTCTGTGCCTACTCCATCGACTCGGCCCTGGTGTCCCCCCTGCTGGACGACTCACCGCCTCCCGCCACCCCGGCGCCGCCGGTCCGTGAGGTTCCCCGCACCCGTTCCGCTCCCTCCCCGCATACCCCGGCACCGTCCTCCGCTCCAGCGCCGGCGCCGCCGTCGACCTCGGACGAGACCAGCAGGCTCAACCCGCGCTACCACTTCGAGACCTTCGTCATCGGGTCCTCGAACCGCTTCGCCCACGCCGCGGCCAATGCCGTGGCCGAGGCGCCGGCCAAGGCGTACAACCCGCTGTTCATCTACGGGGAGTCCGGGCTGGGCAAGACCCACCTGCTGCATGCGATCGGCCACTATGCCCGGCACCTGTACCCGGGGCTGCGAGTGCGCTATGTGAACTCTGAGGAGTTCACCAACGACTTCATCAACTCCATCCGCCATGACGAGGGTGCCAGCTTCAAGCAGGTCTACCGCAATGTGGACATCCTGCTCATCGATGACATCCAGTTCCTCGCGGACAAGGAAGCCACCGTCGAGGAGTTCTTCCACACCTTCAACACGCTCTACAACAACAACAAGCAGGTCGTGATCACCTCCGACCTGCCCCCCAAGCAGCTCTCCGGCTTCGAGGATCGATTGCGGTCGCGTTTCGAATGGGGCCTGATCACTGACATCCAGCCGCCGGACCTGGAGACCCGGATCGCCATCCTGCGGAAGAAGGCCGAGGCCGAGGGGCTCACGGCGCCCCCGGAGGTCCTGGAGTACATCGGCTCGAACATCTCCACCAACATCCGTGAGCTGGAGGGCGCGCTGATCCGCGTCACCGCCTTCGCCTCGCTCAACAAGCAGCCCGTGGACATCCAGCTGGCCGAGCAGGTCCTGCGGGACCTCATCACCCACGAGGACGCCCACGAGATCACGGCGCCGACCATCCTCAACGAGACGGCGGCCTACTTCAACCTGACGATGGAGGAGCTGACCTCCAAGTCACGGACGAGGACGCTCGTGACGGCCCGCCAGATCGCCATGTACCTGTTGCGCGAGCTGACGGAGATGTCCCTGCCCAAGATCGGCCAGGAGCTGGGCGGCCGCGACCACACCACGGTGATCCACGCCGACCGCAAGATCCGAGAGCTGATGGCCGAGCGCCGCACGATCTACAACCAGGTCACCGAACTGACCAACCGGATCAAGCAGCAGCAGCGCGCCCGCTGAGGCCCCGCGCCGCCTCCACGCTCGGCCCGGCCCGGCCCGGACAACCTTGAGCCTTAACGGCAGGGTCTCTCCACAGCCAGAAGCCCGGCATCACCTCCCCCCGGCCGTGTTGTCCACAGTCATCCACAGATATCCACAGGCTTTCCCGGACCCTCTGACGGAGCAACCCACAGCTGTGGACAACCCTGTGGACACTTAAGTGGACCGTCCGGGCGATTCTCTGGATAACTACACGCTTCCCTGTGAATCCACGGGAAGCCGCCCTGAAGTTATGCACGGGCGGTGCACAGCCACCACGGACGGCGTCCACCGCCCGCTCCACAGGCACAATGGCCGAACGGCACGGCTGGATCGGGTTATCCACAGTATCCACAGGACTTATTAACACTACTGATCCCTGTTAAGAATGAATCCCAAGAACATTCACCCCGGGCCCTCACACCACGGCACGAGCTCGACGGACCAACCCCGGGCAACAGCACGCCGAGGCACCGGCCGCCCACATCGACAACCACATCCGAGGGCCAAATGCCAACATTCGTCACCCCGGCGAGTCACGGTAAGCTGACACAGCACACGGCATCGGCGTGTGTACGAAGGATGCCCGGCGGGGGTATCCCAAGGACGTTGACCACCATCACCTGCCGTCTACGAGAAAGGCGGAAACTTCTGTGAAGTTCACCGTTGAGCGAGACATCCTGACGGACGCCGTCTCCTGGACCGCACGCTCCCTGTCCCCTCGCCCCCCGGTGCCGGTGCTCTCCGGTCTGCTGATCACCGCCGAGGACCAGCTGGTCTCCATCGCCGGTTTCGACTACGAGACCTCGGCCCAACTGGAGATCGAGGCGGACATCGAGACGCCCGGGAAGATCCTGGTCTCCGGCCGCCTGCTCAATGACATCGTCCGTTCCCTGCCGGCGGCTCCCGTCACCGTGGAGACGGACGGCACGAAGGTTGTCCTGACCTGCCGCAATTCCCGCTTCGCACTGGCCACCATGCCGGTCGAGGAGTACCCGGCCCTGCCCGAGATGCCCGAGACCGCAGGCACCGTGGACGGCGATGCCTTCGCCCACGCCGTGGCCCAGGTGACGGTGGCGGCCTCCCGGGACGACACCCTGCCGATCCTCACGGCCGTGAAGCTGGAGATCGAGGGCGATCGCATCACCTTCCTGGCCACGGACCGGTACAGGCTGGCCATGAAGGAGCTGAACTGGTCTCCAGCTGACCCGTCCATCTCCACGTCCCTGCTGGTCAAGTCGAAGACGCTGAACGAGGTGGCCAAGTCCTTGGCCGGCGGTGGGGAGCTGCAGCTGCGCCTGCCGAAGGAGTCCGACACCTCGGACCTGGTCGGCTTCGCCTCCGGTGGTCGCCGCACCACGAGCCTGTTGGTGGACGGAGAGTACCCGAAGATCCGGGCCCTGTTCCCCGAGACCAGCCCCATCCACGCCGTGGTGCCCACCGCGCCCCTCGTGGAGGCCGTCAAGCGAGTGGCCCTGGTGGCTGAACGCAACACGGCCGTGCGCATGGTCTTCTCCGACGGGCAGGTGACCCTGGACGCCGGTGCCGGTGACGACGCCTCGGCCAACGAGTCCCTGGACGCCGGGTTGGAGGGTGAGGAGATCACCGTCGCCTTCAACCCCTCCTACCTGGGTGAGGGGCTCAACGTCATCGACTCCCCCTACGTCCGGTTCTCCTTCACCACGGCGCCCAAGCCTGCCCTGATGACGGCGCAGCAGGAGCCGGACGCCCCCGAGCAGGACGACTACCGGTACCTCGTGATGCCGGTGCGCTTGGCCAACTGACCCGTCCGCCCGGACGCCGACGCCTGCCCCGTGTACCTCTCGCACCTCTCCCTGACCCAGTACCGCTCCTATGCCCAGGCCGATCTCGCCCTGGTGCCGGGACCCAACGTGCTGGTGGGATCCAACGGGGTCGGCAAGACGAACATCGTGGAGGCCGTCGGCTACCTGGCCACCCAGGCCTCACACCGGGTCTCCCAGGACACCCCGCTCGTACGCTTCGGGGCCTCACAGGCCATCATCCGGGGTCGGATCCACCGCGGGGAGCGGGCCGTGTCCCTCGAGGTCGAGATCAACCCGGGCAAGTCCAACCGGGCGGCGGTCAACCGTGGCGCCCCACAGCGGGCACGGGACGGCCTCGGACTGCTGCGCTCCGTGCTGTTCGCGCCCGAGGACCTGGCCCTGATCACGGGGGACCCCTCCGTCCGGCGCCGGTTCCTGGACGACCTGGTGGTGCAGCTGCGCCCGGCGCTCGGGGATGCCCGCAGCGACTACGACCGGGTGCTGAAACAACGCAACGCACTGCTGAAGAACGCCAAGCTCTCGGGGACGTGGACCGAGGACCACGGACACACCCTCGCGGTCTGGGACGAACACCTCGCCCGGGCCGGCGCCCGGGTCCTGAACGGCCGGCTCCACGTGCTGCAGATGCTGGCCGGCCCCCTCACCGAGTCCTACACCGCCCTGGCCGAGGGGCGGAAGACCGCCGGGTTCAGCTACGAATCCACGGTGCCCCTGGCCGCGGGCCAACACCAGGAGATCCCGGACGAGCAGACCCTGCACGCGGCGCTGCTGGCCGAGCTCGAGTCCCACCGCAAGCCGGAACGGGACCGGGGGGTCACCCTGGTGGGGCCGCACCGGGATGACCTGGCCCTGACCCTGGGCCCGGCCCCCGTCAAGGGCTACGCCTCCCACGGCGAGACGTGGTCCATGGCCCTCTCCCTCAAACTGGCCAGCTATCAGGTCCTCGTCGCCGATGACCCGGACCCGGACGCCCGCCCCGTGCTGATCCTGGACGACGTGTTCGCGGAGCTCGACGCCGAGCGGCGGAGCCGGCTGGCGGCCCTGACCGCGGGGGCCGAACAACTCCTGGTGACAGCGGCCGTCGCGGGGGACATCCCCGGGGAACTGGACGGCCCCCGGATCGGTGTGGTCCTCGAGGACGAGGGCAGTGAGATCGAGCCGTGAGCTGCGAACCATGAGTGCCGGCAGTGCAGATCGGGGCCCCCTCCCGGAGCGGGAAACATCACCGGACGGCATCGAGGATGAGCCCGATGCCGCCGTCGTGGCCCTGAACCGGGTGCGGCAGGCCGCCGAGTCCCGGGGCGAGGTCCGGAGGCGGAAACCGGCTGCCAGCAATCGCGGCACCGCTGCGGGCACCGCAGGGCCGGGGAGCCCCGGCGGATCCGGCCGGGGCCGGCGCCGTGACCTGGATGCCCGGGACCCCCGGATGGTCGGCGACGTGTTCGGCCGGCTCGTCACCGAACGCGGGTGGTCCTCCCCGGTGGCGGTGGGGTCGGTGCTGTCCCGGTGGGACGAGCTGGTGGGGGCGGACATCGGACTGCACTGCCGGCCTGAGAGCTTTGAGAACGCCGTGGTGACCGTGCGGTGTGACTCCACGGCCTGGGCTACCCAGCTCAAGCTCCTCACCCCGGCCCTGCTGCAGCGCTTCGAGCAGGCCCTCGGACCGGGGATCGTCACGAGTCTTCGGGTCAACGGCCCGGCCGCCCCGTCATGGCGCAAGGGACCCCGGGTGGTCAAGGGCAGGGGGCCCCGGGACACGTACGGCTGACGGGCCCCGGGAGGCGGAGCCCGTCAACGGCGATTTGGCGAACTGGACCCCCAGTGGGTGAACGGGGACCGGATAGTGGCTTCTTCCGTGCATCGGAACGTCGGTTCTGTCTCTTAGAAGGCCTGTTTAATCCCCGGAGTGGCCCGAATGAGGCCGCGAAACGGGGTCCCGGGGGGTAGAATGTGAAGGAAACGTGCCGAAGTGGGATCTCCCCTCGCCCAGCGTGCAGGGGCCCGCGTCGGCACGAGTGTTGTCCAGTCCAGTCCCACCACCAGAGGAGCCGTAGACGCCCGTGGCCGAAGAGAACAACGGCACAGATCAGAGCGGCATTCCGCAGGATCCCGCAGTCGAGAGCTCCGAGCCGGTCGATTCCGGCATGGGAGAGGCAGCGGAGGCGGACACCACCCCCTCCACGCAGATCACCGAGGCCAACCGCAGGGTGGAACACGAGTACGGCGCCGGGGACATCACCGTCCTGGAGGGGCTGGAGGCGGTCCGCAAGCGGCCGGGTATGTACATCGGTTCCACCGGCCCTCGCGGGCTGCACCACCTGGTGTACGAGGTCGTGGACAACTCCGTGGACGAGGCACTTGCCGGGTACTGCGACACCATCCACGTGACCCTGCAGGCTGACGGCGGCGTCCAGGTGCAGGACAACGGCCGCGGCATCCCCGTGGAGATGCACCCCACCGAGGGCCGGCCCACCGTGGAGGTCGTCATGACGATCCTGCACGCCGGCGGCAAGTTCGGCGGGGGCGGCTACGCCGTGTCCGGCGGCCTGCACGGCGTGGGCATCTCCGTCGTGAACGCGCTGTCCTCCCGGGTGCAGACGGAGATCCGGCGCGACGGTGCCGCCTGGCAGATGAACTTCGCCGACGGCGGGATGCCGCAGGGCGAGTTGATCCGGCTCGGGGACACCGAGGAGTCGGGGACCACCCAGACCTTCTACCCGGATGCCGGGATCTTCGACACGGTCGAGTTCGACTTCGAGACCCTGCGGGCCCGCTTCCAGCAGATGGCGTTCCTGAACAAGGGACTGCGGATCACGCTGACGGACGAGCGCTCGATCCAGACCAACGAGATCCAGCAGGACGAGATCGCCGGGGACACCGACGGTGACGGGGTCCCGGGCACCGCGGCGGACCACGCGCTCGAGGCCGAGGCGGACGCCGAGCGCAGTGCGGACGTGATCGGCGAGGAGATGCCCGCGCCGAAGAAGCGGATGGTCGACTACCAGTACGCGAACGGGCTGCTGGACTACGTCCAGCACCTGAACGCGAACAAGAAGGTCGAGATGGTCCACGAGGACGTCATCGCCTTCGAGACCGAGGACACGGACCGCAAGATGGCCGCCGAGGTGGCCATGCAGTGGACCACGGCGTACTCCGAGTCCGTCCACACGTACGCGAACACCATCAACACGCACGAGGGCGGCACCCACGAGGAGGGTTTCCGCGCCGCGCTGACCTCCCTGGTCAACCGCTACGCGCGGGACAAGGAGATCCTGCGCGCCAAGGATGACAACCTCTCCGGGGACGACGTCCGCGAGGGCCTGACCGCCGTGCTCTCGGTCAAGCTCTCCGAGCCGCAGTTCGAGGGGCAGACCAAGACCAAGCTCGGCAACTCCGAGGCCAAGGGCTTCATCCAGAAGATCGTCACCGATCAGCTCGGCGACTGGCTCGAGCGGAACCCCGGCCCGGCCCGGGACATCATCCGCAAGGCCCAGCTGGCCTCCCAGGCCCGCCTGGCCGCCCGCAAGGCCCGGGACAACGCCCGCCGCAAGTCCCCGCTCGAGTCCTTCGGGATGCCCGGAAAGCTCGCGGACTGCTCCTCGAAGAACCCCGTCGAGTGCGAGGTCTACATCGTGGAGGGCGACTCGGCCGGCGGCTCGGCCAAGCAGGGCCGCAACCCCACCACCCAGGCCATCCTGCCGCTGCGCGGCAAGATCCTGAACGTGGAGCGCGCCCGCCTGGACCGCGCCCTGTCCAACGCCGAGGTCCAGTCGATGATCACCGCTTTCGGCACGGGCATCGGCGAGGAATTCGACATCACCAAGCTGCGGTACCACAAGATCGTGTTGATGGCGGATGCCGACGTGGACGGCCAGCACATCACCACGCTGCTGCTGACGGTGCTGTTCCGCTACATGCGCCCGCTGATCGAGAACGGCTTCGTGTTCCTGGCCCAGCCGCCGCTCTACCGCATCAAGTGGTCCAACGCCCCGCACGACTACGTCTTCACGGACGAGGAGCGGGACCAGGCACTCGCCGCCGGCGCGGCGAGGGGCTGGCGTTACCCGAAGGACAACGGCATCCAGCGCTACAAGGGCCTGGGCGAGATGGACTACCAGGAGCTGTGGGACACCACCATGGACCCGGAGCACCGGACCCTGCTGCAGGTCACCATGGACGATGCCGCCGCGGCGGACGAGATCTTCTCCATGCTGATGGGTGAGGACGTCGAGTCACGCCGGAACTTCATCCAGCAGAACGCCAAGGACGTCCGTTTCTTGGATATCTGAGCCGACCCCTCTCCCCGGCGGGCTGCCGCAGGAGGGTGCCGCCCGCGCGTCGGGCCCCTCCGCCGTAGCCCGCCCCCGCCGGAATCCGGCGCCATGACCACACAGAATCGAGGACCACGTCCGTGGCTGACGAACAGAACCCCGAGCACGAGACCGAGAACACGCAGGACGCGCAGGCTGACGGCACCCCGGAGAGGCCCGACGACGGCCTCGCGGCTCCCGGGGGCGAGGCGGCGGTGATCGCCCCGATCCTCACCGAGCACGACAAGGTCGAGCAGGTGGACCTGCAGACCGAGATGAAGCGGTCCTACCTGGACTACGCCATGGCCGTGATCGTGGGCCGGGCGCTGCCGGACGTGCGGGACGGCTTCAAGCCCGTGCATCGCCGCGTGCTGTACGGCATGTTCGACGGCGGTTACCGCCCGGACCGCTCCTTCAACAAGTCCGCCCGCGTGGTGGGCGAGGTGATGGGCACCTACCACCCGCACGGTGACTCCTCGATCTACGACGCCCTCGTGCGCCTGATCCAGGACTGGGTCATGCGGTACCCGCTGGCCCTCGGCCAGGGCAACTTCGGCTCCGCCGGCAATGACGGGGCCGCGGCGATGCGGTACACCGAGACCAAGATGGCCCCGCTGGCCATGGAGATGGTCCGGGACATCGCCGAGGACACGGTCGACTTCCAGGACAACTACGACGGCAAGCAGCAGGAACCCACGGTCATGCCGGCCCGGTTCCCGAACCTGCTGGTCAACGGCTCCTCCGGGATCGCCGTGGGGATGGCGACCAACATCCCCCCGCACAACCTGCACGAGGTGATCGAGGGGGTCCAGTGGTACCTCCAGAACCCCGAGGCCACCCGCGAGGAGCTGCTGGAAGCCCTGATGCAGCGCATCAAGGGGCCGGACTTCCCCAGTGGTGCCCAGATCCTGGGCCGCAAGGGCATCGAGGAGGCCTACCGCACCGGCCGCGGCTCGATCACCATGCGCGCCGTGGTCAACGTGGAGGAGATCCAGAACCGGACCTGCCTGGTGGTCACCGAGCTGCCGTACATGGCCAACCCGGACAACCTCGCGTCCAAGATCGCCGAGATGGTGCGGGACGGCAAGCTCTCGGGGATCGCGGACATGCGGGACGAGACCTCCGGCCGCACGGGCCAGCGCCTGGTCATCGTGCTCAAGCGCGATGCGGTGGCCAAGGTCGTGCTGAACAACCTCTACAAGCACACCCAGCTGCAGGAGAACTTCTCCGCGAACATGCTGGCCCTCGTGGACGGCGTGCCGCGCACCCTGTCCCTCGACGGCTTCATCCACCACTGGGTGATGCACCAGATCGAGGTCATCGTCCGGCGCACCGCCTACCGGAAGAAGAAGGCCGAGGAGCGCGCCCATATCCTGTTGGGCCTGCTCAAGGCCCTGGACATGCTGGACGAGGTCATCGCCACCATCCGGGCCTCCGCCAGCGCGGATGCGGCCCGCGAGGCGCTCATCGCCCTGCTGGACATCGATGAGGCCCAGGCTCAGGCCATCCTCAACATGCAGTTGCGGTCCCTGGCGGCCCTGGAGCGGCAGAAGATCCAGGACGAGTATGAGGAGCTGCAGGCGAAGATCGCCGAGTACAACAAGATCCTGGAGTCCCCGGAACGCCAGCGCGAGGTCGTCTCGGTGGAACTGGCC
Source organism: Citricoccus sp. NPDC055426 (assembly GCF_040677445.1). Classification (NCBI taxonomy): domain Bacteria; kingdom Bacillati; phylum Actinomycetota; class Actinomycetes; order Micrococcales; family Micrococcaceae; genus Citricoccus; species Citricoccus sp. NPDC055426. Next base: position 61,164 of record NZ_JBFARZ010000001.1, on the reverse strand, counting down.
GAGATCGACCAGAAGTACGGCGACGACCGCCGCTCCGAGATCCTGTACGGCTATGACGGGGACATGTCGATCGAGGACCTCATCCCCGAGGAGGAGATGGTCGTCACCATCACCCGCGGCGGCTACATCAAGCGCACCCGGATCGACAACTACCGCGCCCAGAACCGCGGCGGCAAGGGCGTGCGGGGAGCCACCCTGCGGGAGGACGACGTGGTGGAGCACTTCTTCACCACCTCCACCCACCACTGGATCCTGTTCTTCACCAACCTCGGCCGGGTCTACCGCATCAAGACCTACGAGCTGCTGGAGGCCGGCCGGGACGCCAAGGGCCAGCACGTGGCCAACCTGATGGCCTTCCAGCCCGAGGAACGGATCGCCCAGGTGCTGCCGCTGGCCGATTTCGGCCGCGCACCGTACCTGGCCCTGGCCACCCGGGCGGGGCTCGTGAAGAAGACCCTGTTGGCGGACTACGACACCAATCGCAGTGCCGGGGTGATCGCCATCCGGCTGCGCGAGGGCGACGAGGTGGTCTCCGCCCAGCTCGTCTCGGAGGAGGACGACCTGATCCTGATCTCCAAGAACGGGCAGTCCCTGCGGTTCAACGCCACCAACGAGGCGCTGCGTCCCATGGGACGCGCCACCTCCGGGGTGACGGGGATGAAGTTCCGCCCGGGTGACGAGCTGCTGACGGCCGACGTGATCCGGGAGGACGCCTTCGTCTTCACCGTCACGGACGGCGGCTACGCCAAGCGCTCCTCCGTGGACGAGTACCGCGTGCAGAACCGTGGCGGGCTGGGCATCAAGGTCGGCAACTTCGTGGAGGACCGCGGGGAGCTCACCGGAGGACTCGTGGTGGAGGAAGGCGACGAGGTGCTGGTGGTGATGAACTCCGGCAAGGTCGTCCGCTCCGCCGTGGCCGGGGTCCCGGCCAAGGGCCGCAACACCATGGGCGTGATCTTCGCCAAGCCGGACAAGAAGGACCAGATCATCGCGGTCACCCTCAACAACGAGAAACAGCTCAACGGCGCGGCCGCCGAGAACGAGGACGGCGCTGAAGGGGATGACACCGGGGGTGAAGTACCCTTGGACACTGAGACGGCCGCCCCCGCCAGTTCGGAGGGGGCCGACACGACCGTGACAGCCACCGAATCCGCACCGGTCGAATCCGATCCGGATGCGGAGAGTGACGGAGGACAGTAGTGAGCACATCCGGAACACCCCGCTCCGGAGGACAGCGCCCGGCCGGCGGTTCCGCGGCCAAGGGAGCCGCGCCCCGCGGACCGCAGCAGCGCACCTCGAGCCAGGGTGCCCGTCAGGGCAGTCCGCGCTCACAGGGTCCCCGCCCCACGGGCAACGGACCGGCCCGGCCCCAGCGGCCGGCCCAGCGTCCCACCCAGCAGGGACTCGTCCGCCCGGCGCCCAAGGCCAAGGTCCGCAAGGCCCGGCTCCTGGTCTCCAAGGTGGATCCCTGGTCGGTGCTGAAGATGGCGTTCCTGTTGTCCGTGGCCCTGGGGATCGTGACGGTGGTGGGAGCCGTGGTGCTCTGGACCGTCATGGACCTCACGGGGATCTTCGACCAGGTCAACGACCTGCTCGCCCAGGTGCTCGGCTCCGAGGGGGGCTCGTTCACCGTCCAGCAGTTGATCTCGCTGGGTCAGGTGGCGTCCTTCGCCACCATCATCGCCGTGGTCAACGTGGTGCTGTTGACGGCGCTGAGCATGCTCGCCGCCGTGCTGTACAACATCTCCTCCACCCTCGTGGGCGGCATCGGCGTCACCCTCACCGACGACTGATCCTCTCGCTTTGAGGGCGATCCCACCGGTGGGATCGCCCTCAAAGTGACGGAGGCGGGGCCCGGAGGCCGGGGTGCAGGCAGGGGGACCCGAGCGGCCGAGGCGACCTCGAACGGGCCGATTTTGACGGTCGGCCGGGCTGGGGTAATGTTGATTCTCGTTCCGAGGATGCGATGACATCGCGTTTCTCGAGACATGAGGGCGTATAGCTCAGGCGGTTAGAGCGCTTCGCTGATAACGAAGAGGTCCCAAGTTCAAGTCTTGGTACGCCCACCCACGCAGTTCCCCCATCCGGCCGTTCGGCCGGGGAAGGTGGCACCATGAAGCCGGTAGTACGACTGGCCGTCGTGGCAGCCGGCATCGCCGCTGTGCTGGGAGTCCGCTCGTGGCGTGAGAACGAGCGCGGCAAGCAGGTCTGGAGCTCGGCCACGGATGCGCTGGACAGCCCGGGCACCCCACGCGAGAATCAGGCTGGACCGGATAACTGAAGATCCCTCGGGGGCATGGCGCAATTGGTAGCGCACCTGCTTTGCAAGCAGGGGGTTAGGGGTTCGAGTCCCCTTGCCTCCACCGAACGAAAGGGCCCGGGACACCATCAGGTGTCCCGGGCCCTTTCGGCTGCCCACCGCCCCGGTGTGTGAACCCGGGACAGTGGACAGGCCCGGGGCCGTCAGCTCCGGTGCCCGGTCAGCTGACGGCCCGCGAGCTCACTCCGCCGACTTCGGGGCGGGGATGCCCTGGACTTTCTCCTCGGCGCCGTCCACGCTGTCCACGGTGGCGTTGCCGGCGGCGACGCTGGGCGCCGGGGTTCCGGCCGCGGGGGCCACGGGCGCGGAGGGGGCCTCGGCGGTCAGGTCGGGATCGGTGCCGGTGCTGGCGGCCGGTGCGGGAGCGGCCGGCTTCGGGAGGGGGGCCGGGGCCGGGGTCTTCCACGGATCCTCGACCGGCTTCGTCAGCTGCCAGACGGCGACGGCGGCCGCGCCGGCCGCCACGATGACACCGGCCACGAGCCAGCCCTTGCCACCCTTGTTGGACTTCTTGGCCTGCTTCTTCAGCTGCTTCTCGGCGGCCGAGGCGTACTGCTCGGCGGCCTTCCGCAGCTTCTTGACGGCCTTCTTGTCACCGGTGATGTTGATGAGGGCGTTCTCCACGGCCGGGGAGATCTTGGCGCCGTGGGCGGCCTTGGAGGCCTGGCCAGCGACACCGGCCAGGCGGGCGGAGGCGGCGGGGAGATAGTCATGCTCCACCTTGCTGCGCGCCTGATCGAGGGCCGGTGACAGCCGATCGAGCTGGGCCTGGACCTGGGGGGAGACCTTCTCCACGGCGTCGGAGAACGCGGAATTGGCCTGGGCCAGGCCGGCCTTCACCTGCGGGGCCAGCATCTCGCCGGCCATCCTGCCCTGAACCTTGCCCTCGCCCAGGCCCCGCTCCGCCCAGGCCAGTGCGGCCTCGACCTTCGGTGCGGCCCAATGGGCGGCGTGGTCCACGCCGGCGTTGAAGCGGTCCTCAATGCTCGGAACAGTCGTCTTCTTGCTCATCTGAACCTCCATGACGTGCGGCTGTGCACTGGTTTGTGCCGGCATCCCACCGGTCAGCCGGTCCTGCCCCTAGCCTACGGGTTCCACGCCCGCACGGCACGGCGGTCCCTGGCGCCGTGATTCGGCCCTGCGCGAAGTCACCGCCCCGACTGCCGCCCTGCGGGTCCGGCGGCCAGCTGGGATGGAAGAATGACGTCCATGACTGCCATCGCAACCCACATTGCCACCATCAAGACCACCGCCGGGGACATCGTCGTAGAGCTCTACGGCAACCACGCCCCGAAGACCGTGAAGAACTTCGTCGGCCTGTCCACCGGCGAGCAGGAGTGGAAGCACCCGGAGACCGGGGAGACCCACAACGGCACCCCGCTGTACAACGGGACCGTGTTCCACCGCATCATCAAGGACTTCATGATCCAGGGCGGCGATCCGCTGGGCCAGGGCTTCGGTGGCCCCGGCTACCAGTTCGACGACGAGATCAGCCCCGACCTGGACTTCGCGAGCCCCTACAAGCTGGCCATGGCCAACGCCGGCCTCCAGAACGGCCGCGGCACCAACGGCTCCCAGTTCTTCATCACCACGGTGCCGACCACGTGGCTGCAGGGCAAGCACACCATCTTCGGCGAGGTGAAGGACGAGGCCTCGAAGAAGATCGTGGACACCCTGAACTCCGTGGCCACGGACGGCCGGGACAAGCCCCACGAGGCGGTCTCCATCGAGTCCATCGAGATCAAGGAAGCCTGAGTCTCCTTGTCCCACCAGACCTCGGGCGGTCCGGGCGGCGGGGCGGATCGGCCGTTGCCGGTCTGTCCCCGCCACCCGGACCGCCCTTCGTTCATCCGCTGCCAGCGGTGCGGGCAGCCCACCTGCACCGAATGCCAGCGGCCGGCCGCCGTCGGGATCCATTGTGTGGACTGCGTGGCCGGGCGCGGGCCGGTGACACCCGGCGGCGCCCCGTCCACCGTCCAGTACCCCGGGCACGACGCCGGCCCGGCCGGGTTCCGGCCCGGTGTCACCGAGGCGGCCGGTGCCCAGGCCGGTTGGGGCCCTCCGGCCCCGGCCCCCTCGAGGGCGCCTCGGGGACCGGTGTCCCGGGCCGGCCGACCGTGGGTGACGTGGACCATGATCGGGCTGTGCGTGGTGATGTACGCCCTGCAGTGGGTCACCTCTGGCCAGCGGGTGGGCGTCACCGAGCAGTTCTTCTACGCGGGCCTGTTCACCTCCGCCGTGGAGATGGAACCGTGGCGCATGCTGACCTCGGCGTTCCTGCATTCCCTGGGCAACCCGCTGCACATCGTGCTGAACCTGTACACGTTGTGGCTCATGGGCCGCATCCTCGAACCCGTCCTCGGCTGGCCCCGCTTCCTGGCGCTGTACCTGATCTCCGCGTTCGGCGGCTCGGTGGCGGTGCTGTTGCTGTCCAACCCGTACATCCCCGTGGTCGGCGCCTCGGGGGCCGTGTACGGGCTCTTCGCAGCCCTGTTCATCGTGATGCGCAAGACCGGTGGCAACGTCACCGGGATCGCGGCGTTGATCGGCATCAACCTGGTGATCTCCTTCGTCCCCGGGGCCAACATCTCCTGGCAGGGCCACGTGGGCGGGCTGGTGGCCGGTGCGGCCTGTGCCGCAGCACTGGCGTACCTGCCCCGGCGCCAGCACGGGCCGGGATGGTCCGCCCGGGTGACGGGACGGGCCGCCACCGTCCAGTGGGTGGCCCTGGGCGCCGTCCTGGTGGTGCTGGTGGTCCTGACGGTGATCGGTGTGGCGCGGCTGGATGAGCCCACCCTGATCCAGAGCTCGTTGGACCGGTAGCGGCACACTCCCGCCGGATCCACCCCGGATCCACGCCGGAGGCACCCCGATCCCGGAGGGATCCCCGGCGACACGGACTCGTGAGGGGCCGGCCCCTGGCCGGCCGCACCTCACGGGTCCTTCGTGTCTGGAGGGGTGCTTATCCACAGGGTTTTCCACGGATGTGGATGGAATGACACGGTTGTCATTCGACCGCAGAGTTATCCACAGGGGTTATCCACAGTGTGGATGAATCACAGCAGTGTTGTTCACACTGTGGATAGGGTTGTGGACAATAAAAGTCCATGTCAGGACCGGTATTTTCGGCTGTAAACACCCTGGGGAAAACTCGGGCGTTTCGTGGGGTACCGGCCGGAAGTCTTCCACAATTGCGGGGGCAGCAGGAGGATTGGACCATGGTCGACAGCGGAGACGTATCCACAGGCCTGGGGAACGATTCCACAGGTGCCTCCCAGCAACTCGCGAACCAATTGCGGTGGTACTGGGAACATCACCTCGCCCAGCGGCTGCAGGGGATGAGCGATGAGGAGTACCACTGGGAGCCGGCACGCGGAGCCTGGGGAGTCAGGCCCCGCGGGGCCAGCGGTCCAGAGTACGCCGGGGCGGTCCGGGCGGGCAGCGGCGAATGGCTGGTGGACTTCGCCGTCCCGGAGCCGAGTCCACCGCCGCTCACCACGATCGCCTGGCGGGCGGGGCACGTGCTCGTCGGGGTGCTCGGCGCCCGGATGGCGGGCCACTTCGGCGGCCCGGCCATGGACTACTTCACCTATGACTATCCGGGCACCGCGGAGGCGGCGTACGCGAGTCTGGGGGCCGCTGTCGGGAGTTGGTGCGATGCGGTGGGCACGCTGGGACCGGCAGAGCTGGACCAGCCGGTGGGCGAGGCGGAGGGGCCGTGGGCGGAGCACCCGATGCTCGAGCTGGTGCTGCACATCAACCGTGAGGTCATCCACCACGGGGCGGAGATGTGCCTGCTGCGGGACCTGTACCGCGCGGACCGGACGTGAGTCCGCCGGCGGGTGGCGGGTCCGGGGCGGCCTAGCGCCAGCGGGTGGTCATCAGGAAGCCGACGCAGGCGATGCCGAAGCCGATGCCGATGTTCCAGCCACCCGCCTGGGGGATGGGAGCAACACCCATGGTGAGGTAGTAGATGACGATCCAGATCAGACCGACGATCATCAGGCCGAACATGATGGCCTTGTACCAGGTGGGCAGCGGCCCGGGCTCCTGCTCCTGCGCGCGGCGTTCGGCCCGCTCCCGGGCTCGACCGGCCCTCGCGGCCTTCGTGTTGTTCTGGCCGGTCTTGCGGGACTTGGACTCGGGCACGTCGGTTCCTGTTCACGGTCGGTCGGTCACGTCGCCGCACCGGAACCGGTCACGGCGTAGTCTGCTTCTGACGAAGACTTCCGGGCCAGTCTAGCGGCGAACCCCGCCCGAGCACGGGGGCCACCCCGGCCGCCGGCCGGTAGGCTCCAGGCGCCACCCGGGCCCGGTACCCCGCACGATGCCCCGACCGCCACCAGACACGATGGGACCCCCGCATGACCTCCCCGACCGCCACCACCCCCTCGGCCGCCCGCATCCTCGTGGTGGACAACTATGACAGCTTCGTCTACACGCTGGTGGGCTATCTGCGGGAACTCGGCGCGGACACCCTCGTGGTCCGCAACGACGCCGTGAGCCTCGAGGAGGCGACCGAGCTGGCGGCAGAACGGGACGGGATCCTGCTCTCACCGGGGCCGGGCACCCCGGCCGAGGCCGGCGTCAGCGTTCCCCTGGTCCGATGGGCCGCCGCGCAGTCCAAGCCGCTCTACGGCGTCTGCCTGGGCCATCAGGCGATCTCCGAGGCCTATGGGGCCACCGTGACGCATTCCCAGGAGCTGATGCACGGCAAGACCTCCCGCGTGCTGCACGGAGCCCACGAGATGTTCGCCGGCGTGCCGGATCCCTTCACGGCCACCCGGTACCATTCGCTGGCGGCCGTCCGCGCCACGGTCCCGGAGGAGCTGGAAATCACCGCCGAGACCCAGGGCGGGATCGTCATGGGCGTGGCCCACCGGACGGCCCCGCTGTGGGGCGTGCAGTTCCACCCCGAATCCGTGCTGACGGAGAGCGGCTACCGGATGCTCGGCAACTGGCTGGACTCCCTCGGCATGGTCGGCGCGGCCGCCCGGGCGGACACGCTCTCGCCGCTGGTCGGCTGAGGCCGGTCCGTCGACGCCGGACGGTCAGCCGGACCGTCAGCCGGACCGTCAGCCGTTCGGGCCGCGGCCGTTGTTGTTGCCGTTGCCGCCGTTGTTGCTTCCGGGCCCGTTGCCGCGCCCGTTGCTGTTGCCGGGGCCGGGTGCGGCCGCCGGCGACTCATCCGGGGACTCCGAGGCGCTCCCGGAATCGCTCGGTGAGGGCGAGTCCGAGGGAGACGGCGGGTCACTGGGGCTGGGGGACTCGCTCGACGGTGACGGGGAGGGATCGGCGGGGGCCTCCGCCACCTCGACCGTGACCGAGGAGCCCTGGGGCACCTCCGTGCCCTCGGCCTGTTCCTGACCGACGACGGTCCCCGGCTCGGTCGGTGCCTCACGCTCCACCGTGGACACCGTCATGCTCAGGCCGATCTCGTCGAGGGCCGCCTGGGCTTCCTCCTGGGTGCTGCCGACCAGCTGGGGTACCTCCACGTTGCCGGAGGACATCTGCAGCTCGACGGACGACCCGGAGCGCACCGTGGCCCCGAGTTCAGGGGAGGTGCCGACCAAGCGGTCGCGCGGGACATCGGCGGAGGGGACGTAGCGCACCGAGGAGATGGACAGGCCCAGGCCCTCCAGGGTGTCCCGGGCCGTGGCCTCGGACTGCCCGGCGAGATCCGTGGGGATCTCGATCTGTTCCGGGCCCATGGAGATGAAGAGGGTGATCTCCTGGCCCTTCTGGGCGGTCGTCCCCTCAGCCGGCTCGGTGCCGACCGCCAGGTCCCGCTGGACCTCGTCGTCATGCACCTCCTCCAGGATGGGGCGGAGATCGGCCGAGGTCAGGGCGTTCTGCGCCTCGATCTGGGTCAGGTCGGCCACTGCGGGGACGGTGACCTGGTTGGCCTCCACGTTGCGGCGGTTCAGCTCGTCCATGAGGAACCAGCCGCCGGCCACGGCGGCCAGGGCGAGGACGACCACCAGGACCGGCACCCAGACCCGATGGCTCTTGCGCTTCTTGGGGGCCCGCCCGGGGGCGGCGGCCCCGTCCAGGTCCAGTGGATGCCCGGTGGTCTCGGCCGGCTCGGCGGGGGTGGCAGCGGTGGGGATGTCCCGGTGGCCCGGCCGGGACGTGGCCGAGTAGTACTCCTCGGAGGGCCCGTTCCCGACGGCGGCCATCGCCAGTGTCGCCGTCGCGGGGTCCTCCAGGGGGGCCACGGAGGTCATGGCCTCGGTGGGGCGGTCCCCGTCGGTACCGGCCAGGCCCGCGCCGGCCGCCGCTCCGGCCACCCCTGCGGCCGCCGCAGCACCGGCCGCACCCGCAGCACGTGGTGCGAGGCCGGCGTCGGGATTCTCCAGGGCCCTCCGCAGGGCGGCCCGGAACTCGAGCCCGGACTGGAAGCGCTCCACGCGGTCCTTGGCCAGGGCACTGGCGACCACGGCATCCAGGGAGGCTGAGACCGTGGGGTTCAGGGTGGAGGGCGCGGGGGGTTGCTCACGCACGTGCTGATAGGCCACGGCCACGGGGGAGTCCCCCACGAAGGGCGGCCGTCCCGTCAGCAGCTCGAAGAGCAGGCAACCGGCCGAGTACAGGTCAGAGCGTGAATCCACGGACTCGCCGCGGGCCTGCTCCGGGGACAGGTACTGGGCGGTGCCGACCACGGCCTGGGTCTGCGTCATGGTGGCGGCGGAGTCGGAGAGGGCCCGGGCGATCCCGAAGTCCATGACCTTCACCGCGCCGGAGGTGGTGACCATGATGTTGGCGGGCTTGATGTCCCGGTGGACGATCCCCTCCTCATGGCTGTAGTTCAGGGCGGTGAGGACCCCGGAGGTCCACTCTGCGGCCTGTTCCACGGTGATCTCGTCATGGCGCAACAGGTCCCGCAGGGTCCGCCCGTCCACGAACTCCATGACCAGGAACGGGCAGGAGACACCCTCGAAGCCTCCGTCCTCGAACAGCTCCTCCCCCGTGTCGAAGACGGAGACGATGTTGGGGTGGTTCAGCGCGGCGGAGGACTGGGCCTCGCGGTGGAAACGGGACTGGAACTGGGGATCCCGGGCCAGGTCCGGTCGCATGAGCTTGATGGCCACCTTGCGGCCGAGCTTCTGGTCCCGCCCCTGGTACACATCGGCCATGCCACCCCGGCCGATGAGGTCACCGACCTCGTACCGGCCGTTGAGGATGCGTTGATGTGGCACTGTGGTTCGTCCTGTTCTCGCAGAAGGTCCTGGTGGGGCGGCCGCCGGCCTAGGCGGCAGGCTCCCCGTCGGTGTCCGACGCAGCCTCCGGTGTCGCGGAGTCGTCGTCGCCGGGTTCGGTCGACGGCGCGGATTGCGGAGCCGAGGAGGCTGTCTCCGTGGTGGGCGGAGGGCTCGACGTGGGCGTGTCCGTCGGCGTCGGCGTCGGGGTCGACGTGGGCGTGTCCGTCGGTGTCGGCGTCGGGGTCGGGGTGGGGGTTTCCGTCGGCGTCGGGGTGGGGGTCGGCGTGGGTTCCGGTTCCGGGCCCGCCGAGAACCTGACGGTGATGAGGGTCCCCACGGGCACGTCCCCGGTGTGCGAGAGGGTGAGTACGGTCCCGGCGGCTTCCTGGCCGGGGACCTCCTGGCTGGTGACGTCCATGCCCAGGTCCCGCAACGCGGCCTCGACGGTGCTGATGTCCGAGCCCACATAGGAGTCTGCGCTGATGGACACGGTCTCAGGCCCCGAGGAACTGGAGGACGGCGATTCGGAGGCGGTGGTGGCGGGGGCGGACGAGGACTCCTCCCCACCGCCGCCGGCCAGCATCGGCCCCAGCCAGACGCCGAGGATGACGAACACGATCAGGGCCAGCAGGCCGATCATCGGCCACGTCCACGGGCTGCGCCTCTTGCGCCCGGCCGTGCGGTCCAGCTGGTCGTTGTACCCCGGCTCCGCGTCCGGCGGGCCGGGCTCACCGGTGCCGGGGCCGTCGTCGGGACGTCCCGTGGCGGAGATGGCGCCGGCCGCTCCGCCGGCACCGGCTGCGCCCGCCGCACCGGCCACCGGCAGCGCGGAGGTGCCGGTCCCGTCCGAGCCGGACGCACCGCTGATGACCTCGGTGGCGTGGGTCTGGGACATGCCCGAGTAGTCGACGGCCTGCGTCATGGCCTGGGTGGGTGCGCCCTGCGCGGCGGCGGCCGCGGCGGCGGCGCCACCGGTGAGGAACGGGATCATGCCGGGCACCGCGGCGGCGGCGGAGGCCGTGTCCTGGCGGCGCAGCGCCTCGGCGGCCTCGGCCAGGGCGGTGGCGTTGGCGGGCCGCTCGTGGGCCTCCTTGGCGAGCATGGACATGATCAGGGCGCGCACCGGCTCGGGGATTGAGTCCGTCAGCGGCGGCGGCGGGTCGTTGACCTGGGCCAACGCGATCGCGATCTGGGACTCGCCCGAGAAGGGGCGGTGGCCCACGAGGCACTCGTAGCCGATGACGCCGAGCGAGTAGATGTCCGAGGAGCCGGTGGCCTGTTGGCCGGTGGCCTGCTCCGGGGCGAGGTACTGCGCCGTGCCCATGACCTGGCCCGTGGCCGTCAGCGGCACCTGGTCCGCGAGCCGGGCGATGCCGAAGTCGGTGACCTTGACGCGGCCGTGGGGGGTGATCAGCAGGTTCCCCGGCTTGATGTCGCGGTGCACCAGTCCCTGGGCGTGGGCGGCCGAGAGGGCCCGCGCGGTCTGCGCCATGATGTTCAGCGTGCGGTCCGGGGAGAGGACCTTCTCCTTGTCCAGGATCGCCGAGAGCGGCGGGCCGGGCACGAGCTCCATGACGAGGTAGCCGGAACCGTCCTCCTCGCCGTAGTCGAAGACGTTGGCGACGCCGGGGTGGTTCAGCAGCGCGGTGTGCTGCGCCTCCGCCCGGAACCGGCGCAGGAAGTTCGCGTCCCCGGTGTACTCCTCCTTGAGGATCTTCACCGCCGTCTGCCGTCCCAGGACCTTGTCCTTGGCCTTCCAGACCTCGCCCATGCCGCCGATGGCGATGCGTTCGGTGAGCTGGTACCTGCCGCCCAGCGTGATACCTGATGTCGGCCTCACTGTGTGACCACCGCCTCCATGATTTTCTTCAGGTTGGTCGACGTCAGCGCGCTGCCTTGGTCGAAGTCGATGTTCTGGTACACGAGGGTGACGGCCACCTGCGGATCACCCGCGGGCGCGAACCCGGTGATCCACGAGTTGACCAGGTCGTTGTCCGCACCCAACTGGGCCGTGCCGGTCTTGGCGGCGATGTCCACGGTCTCGGACCTCGCGCGGTAGGCCGTGCCGCCGTCCAGCGGGCCGCGCATCAGCTCGGTCATCTGCTCGGCGATCTCCGGGGTGGTGGAGCGCTTGAAGACCTCCGGCTGGACGTCCTCCAACAGGGTCAGGTCGGAGCCGCGGATCGTGTCGATCAGCTGCGGCTTCATCAGGGTCCCGCCGTTGGCGATCGCGGCGGCCACCATGTTCATCTGCAGGGCGGTGGCCTTGACGTCCCGCTGGCCGATCGCGGACTGCGCCAGGGCGGCGTCGTCCAGGTCGCTCGGGAACTGTGAGGCCGCCACCGTCAGGGGGATCTCGAAGGACTGGTTGAACCCGAAGTTCTCCGCGGTCTGGCGGATCCGGTCCTGGCCCAGCTCGATGGCCGCGGTGGCGAAGGGGGTGTTGCAGGACTGGGCGAAGATCTCCGCGAGGCTCGCCCGGTCCATGTTCCCGCACAGCCCGCCGCCGAAGTTTCCCAGCGGGGTGTTCGTGCCGGGCAGCGTGATCGAGTCCGGGACGTCCAGGACCTGGTCCGGCTGGTACTCACCGGACTCGAGCATGGCCACCGTGTCGATCAGCTTGAAGGTGGAACCCGGCGCGGGCAGGGAGGCGGTGGGCCGGTTGATGTAGGGGCTCAACCCGGGCACGGCCTGCAGCTTCTCCATGTTGGCCGAGGCCTCTGCCCCGTTGTGCGTGGCCAGCAGGTTCGTGTCGTAGCTCGGCTTGGACGCCATCGCCAGGACCTCCCCCGTGGCCGGGTCGGAGATGACCACGGAGCCCTGCACCCCGTCCGGCAGGGCGGAGTAGGCGAGCTCCTGCATCTGCGGGTCGATCGTCAGCTCCACCTGGGCTCCCTCCATCTGGGTGCCGGAGAACAGCTGGACCAGCCGGTCCACGAACTGCCCGTCCGAGGAGCCGGCGAGATACCGGTTGAGCTTGTCCTCCAGGCCCGTGGCGCCGTAGGTCAAGGAGTAGAAGCCGGTCAGGCCGGAGTACAGGTGCGTGTCGTGGTAGACCCGCTGGAAGTTGAAGTCGTCGTTGGACTCCACCGACTCGGCGATCGGGTTGCCGTCGACCAGGATCGGCCCGCGGGCGGAACCGAACTCCTGGTAGAGCTGGCGGGAGTTGAAGTCGTTGTTCTTCAGCGCATCCGCGGCGAGGACCTGGATGACGGAGATGGCCACGATCAGCACCATGAACATGGCGATGATCACGACCCACGTGTTGCGGATGGCCTGGTTCATGCGGTGACACCTCCCGCCGGCGTGGTCAGGGGGACGCCCACGGTGCGGTCCTGGTGACCGGATCCGGAGCCGGAGGCGTTGACCATGGGCCCCACCGCCACCGGCTTGCGGGCGGACTGGGACACCATCAGCACGAGGGCCACCACGATCCAGTTGGCCAGCAGCGAGGAGCCGCCGGCCGCCATGAACGGGGTGGTCAGCCCGGTCAGCGGGATGACCATGGTGACGCCGCCGATCACCACGAAGCACTGCATGGCCATGGTGAAGGCGAGCCCGGCCGCCAGCAGCTTGCCGAAGGCGTCGCGGGTGCCCAGGGCGGCACGCAGCATGCGGGTGACCAGCAGGACGAAGAGCATGAGGATGGCGGAGAGCCCGATGAAGCCGAGCTCCTCGCCGAAGGAGGCGATGATCATGTCCGAGTTGGCATAGGCCACGATGTCCGGCCGGCCCCCGCCGAGCCCGGTGCCGACGAGCCCCCCCGAGGCGAGCCCGAACAACCCCTGGACGATCTGATAGCTGCCGGCGCCCCGGTTGTAGACCTCGGGGTCGAAGGCGTTGAGCCAGGCGTCCACCCGCAGGCCCACGTGCGAGATCGTGTTCACGGCCAGCAGCCCGCCCACGGCCACCAGGACCAGGCCGAGGATGATCCAGGACACCCGGGAGGTGGCCAGGTAGATCATGGCCATGAACAGGCCGAAGAACAGGATGGCGGACCCGAGGTCCCGCTGGAAGACCAGCACGCCCATGGAGATCAGCCAGGCGATGATCAGCGGTCCCATGTCCCGGAACCGCGGGAATGTCACCGGGCCGATCTTCTTGCCGGCCAGCAGGATCAGGTCCCGGTTGGCCGAGAGGTAACCCGCGAAGAAGACGGCCAGGGTGATCTTGGCGACCTCGCCGGGCTGGAAGGTGCCGAGGCCGAGGTTGATCCAGATCCTCGCCCCGTTGATCGTCAGGCCGAGGCCCGGGACGAGGGGCAGCAGCAGCAGGATGCCCGAGGCGGCCAGGAACAGGTAGGGCCAGCGTCGCAGCACGCGGTGGTCCTTGAGCAGCCACAGCAGGGCGATGGCCGCGCCCATCGCCACCACGGTCCACATCAGCTGGCGCCCGGCGGCGTTGTCCCCCTCCGCCACGTCGAGGCGGTGGATCATGGCGATGCCCAGGCCGTTGAGCGTCACGACGATCGGCAGGATATAGGGGTCCGCGTACCGCGCGCGCAGGCGCAGCACGAGGTGGAAGACCAGGGCCATGATGGCCAGCACCGCGCCCTGCACCCAGTAGTCGGAGGTGATGGGGCGGTCCATGCCGAGGCCGGCGAGCAGGCTGGCCCCGATCCCGATGCACAGTCCGAGGATCAGCAGCACCAGCTCGGTGTTGCGGCGGGGGCGCGGAAGCGTTGGATCCTGGGGCATCAGCGATCACCTCCTGAGGGGCTGGGCGGCGGTGTGGCGGCGGCGGAGCCCGACGGCGAGGCGCTGGGGGACGCGGACGGGGTGGGCGTGCTGGTCGGGGACGGGGTGGGATCCGGGGCCAGGGAGTTCTCCAGCTGCTCCACGATCTGCTGGGCGTGTTCCAGGTCCCGGGCCGGCAGCCCGGATTCGACGCGCTGGCGGGAGTAGGCCGGCAGCTCCTCCAGGGAGGTCTCGGTCTCCGTGTCCAGGTGCGCGAGCTCGATGGGGCCGAGCCGCTGGGAGACGCCGTTGAAGATGGCCACTCGGCCGTCCTTCGCCCCCACGAAGTACTGGGTCTGCGTCCAGAGGTAGCCCCACAGCAGCAGGACCGCGAAGATCAGGGCCAGCAGGGCGGTGAAGACTGGGATGAACACGGAACGACGCCGGCGCGGCCGGTCCTCGTACCGGGTCCCCTCCCGGCCCCGCGGGTCGGAGGGGGAATCCGCCGAGGTGGCACCCTCCGGATCGCGGTGTCCCTCGACGAGGTCCGAGGAGGATGAGGCGGCGACGTCGGCGGTGGCGGTTGTGGCCGTCCCGGCGGCGACGGGAGGGTGGGTGCCCTCCGCCTGTTCACCGAGCGAGGGGGCGCCGGTGAGCAGGGCAGCCGCCCGCTTCTGGGTGCTGCGCCGCGTGACGATCGGGATCTTGCCGGTCTGGGTGGCGAGGTCGGCGGCCCCCACCAGGACGTGGGGGCGGGACTCGAGGTCCTCGCGGAGCAGGGAGGCGGAGACGGGCCCGGCCTGCGTGGGGGTGGCGGCCGCGAGGGCCTGCTCGGAGAGCTGCGCCGGGGTGCGGGTCTCGGGCTCGTCCTCGACGGACTCGTGGACCTCGAGCACCACCACCGTGACGTTGTCCGGGGCTCCCCCGGCGAGCGTCAGCTCGACGAGCTCGTCCGCCACCGACTGGAGGTCGGCACGGTGGCGCAGCTTCTGTTCGATCACCTCGGGCGGCACCACGGCGGTCAGGCCGTCCGAGCAGAGCAGCCAGCGCTCGCCGGGCGAGGCGTCCAGGGCGGAGATGTCCAGTTCGGGGGAGGCGTCCACGTCACCGAGGACCCGCATGAGCACGTTCTTGTGCGGGTGGGACTCCGCCTCGGAGGGGTCCAGGCGGCCCTCGTCCACGAGGCGCTGGACGAAGGTGTGGTCGATGCTGATCTGCTCGAAGGCGTCGTCCTTGAACCGGTAGGCCCGTGAGTCGCCGATGTGTGCCACATGGATGGTCTCGCCGGCCAGCAGCAGGGCGGTGCAGGTGGTCCCCATCCCGGCCAGCTTGGGGCTGGCATGCACCAGGTCGTTGAGGATCAGGTTCGCGTTCTGGATCTCGTCCGGCAACACGGTGGCCGGGCTGGCATAGCCGGTGGCGTCCAGGGGGGCCAGGTCCAGCACGGTGGAGGCGCTGGCGACGTCGCCGCCCACGTGCCCGCCCATGCCGTCGGCGACGACGGCCAGGTGACGTCCGGCGTAGGCGGAGTCGTCGTTCTTCGACCTGACGCTACCCACATCGGATCGCGCGGCGAAGCGGAGGACCAGTGGCATGGAGCTCAGGACCCCAGTTCCAGCACGGTCTTGCCGATCCGGATGGCGGTGCCCGGGTCCACGGCGACGGTGCGCGTGAGCTGGGCGCCGGAGACGTAGGTGCCGTTGGTGGAGCCGAGGTCCTCGAGGAACCACCGGGAGCCCTGGGGGAACAGCCGGGCGTGCCGGCCGGAGACGTAGTCGTCATCCAGAACCAGGTCGGCCTCCTGGGCGCGGCCCAGCAACAGGGGTGCGCCATGCAGGTCCACCACCGAACCCTTCAGGGGGCCCTCGGTGACGTGCAGTCGCGTCGGCAGCGGCCGGGCCTGTTGCTGGCCCGTCGTGTTCCCCGCGGAGCCCACCGCGCCGGGTGCGGCGGAGGACGCGCCGGATGCCCCGCCGGCGGCTGCCGGGGCGGCGCTGGCAGAGCTGCCCCGCGGGCGGACCTTGTTGCGCGCGCCCACCATGAGGTCACGTCCCTGGGAGGAGACGATCGAGATGATCAGGATCCACAGGACCAACAGCAGGCCCAGCCGGAGTGCGGCAACGGCGAGTTCGCTCACTGGGGGCCTCCCTGGCCGGGGGTCTGCCGGGCCGGCAGCATGCGGAAGACCATGCTCACCCGCCCCATCCTGATACGGTCGCCGTCCCGCAGGACGGTGGATCCGTCCACCTTGCGGTCGTTGACGTGGAAGCCGTTGGTGGAACCCAGGTCCACCGCCATGACGGTGCTCCCCCGGGTGATGATCTCCAGGTGGCGCCGCGAGACGCCGGTGTCCTCCACCAGGATGTCCGCGTCCGCGGCACGGCCCAGCACGATCGAGTCCGCGTTGAGCCCGTACTTGCGGCCGTCGATCTCGAGGACCGGCTGCAGCGGGGTCTCCGGACGTGCGGGCTGGGACGGTGGGGCGGGACGCTGGGGGGAGGGGCTGGGGGACGGCCGCCGTACCTCCGGCCGCGGGGCCGGCGGGGGGACGGGGTGCGGGACGGGAGCGGCAGCGGGGACCGGTGCCTCGCGGTCCACCGGGGCCTGGCCCACCGCGGCGGACGAGCCGGTCCCGGTGGGTGCCCGGCCGGCGTCGTTCGATGGTGCCGACCCGCCGGTCTTGTCCGATGCGGTCTCGATGTCCAGCTTGCCGGCGCGCAGCTCCGCGTCCTCCACGAAGGTGACCCGGACAGGTCCGTGCAGGGTGTAGCCCTGGTCGCGTGCGTGGCGGATGGCCTCGTCGCAGAGTTCCTCCGCCAGGGCGGAGCCCCACTTGCGGGCCTGGTCGAAGTCGGCCGTGGCGAACCTGATGGTGAAGACATTGGGCACGAACGTCCGGCCCTCGGAGAGGACCATGGACTCGTCGTCCATGGCCAGTCTCAGGGCATTGGCGATCTCCACCGGCTTGACTGCCCGGGAGCCGCCGGCCGAGAAGGCCGACTGCACAGCCTTCTCCAGGCCGCGCTCGAGGTTATCCAGAAGACCCACGAGGGGTAGTCCTTTCCGCAGATGTCTTTGACGATAGTACGCGGCACGCATGAGCATTCCGTGAGGAACAGGCCGTTGACGGGTTGCAATGCGGTGTCGATGGGACGGGGGAGACGGCAGGCAGCACGCCGATTTGGGATTCCGGCGGGGAACGGGATAGGATGGATCCTGCTGTTCTGACCGGTACGAAGGATTCCATACAGGCCTTTCGACCGGGAAGACAGACCAAAACCTCGCGCGAGTGGCGGAATTGGCAGACGCGCTGGCTTCAGGTGCCAGTGTTCGAAAGGACGTGGGGGTTCAAGTCCCCCCTCGCGCACGCGAGTTGTAATGAGACACAGAAGGCCCCGGATCACTGATCCGGGGCCTTCTCTCATCTGCGGGGCTGGTGCGGCGTCGAACCTGTGACCGGCCAACCGGGGCGGGGCGAACGGATAGCGTGGGGGAATGACGCAGTTCGATCTCAACCTGCTGCCCACCCTGCAGGTGTTGCTGGAAGTCCGGAACGTCTCCAAGGCCGCCGACAGGATGGAGCGGAGCCAACCGGCCACGAGTGCGGCGCTGGCCAAGCTCCGGCGGTACTTCGACGACGACCTGCTCGTCCGGGTGGGGCGGACCTATGAACTGACACCCTTTGCCCAGTCCTTGGTGCCGCTGGTGGACGAGGCGATCGTCCACACGCAGCGGGCGACTGAGGGCCGGTCTGGCTTTGATCCGGCGACCAGCGAGCGGACCTTCATCATCGCGGCTTCTGACTATGCCTCCACGCTGGTCATCGGTGCCTTGCGTCACCTCCTGCGAGGGGAGGCCCCGGGCGTCCAGGTGGATTTCGTTCCCAATGGCGGTCTGCGCGGTGTGCTGTCCGATTTCGCCCGGATCGACCTGCTGATCGGCCCCCCGGAGTACCAGTTCGAAGGCAGCAGCCGGCACCTGTTCCGGGACAGTTTCGTCGCCATCGTCGATCAGGAGAACCCTCTGTTGCAGCGGGATCGGCTGATGCTGGCTGACCTGTTGGACGCCCCGCACGCCGTGGGGTTCTTCGGGGATGACATCCGGACCCCCGCGGACCTGCTCTTCGACCACCGTGGGCTCAAGCCGCGGGAAGTCGCGATACTGGCCGGCTTCCTGCCCCTGCCCCAGGTGGTCGAGGGCACCGACCTGCTCGCCCTCCTGCCCCGGATGCTGGCCGCGCGGGCCCAACGCGGCACGGATCTGGGCATGCTGGTTTTCGACGAGGAGATTGAGCCCTCGCTCGTCGAGACGATGTTCTGGCATCCCTCGAAGTCAGGCGATCCGGCCAGTCAATGGCTGCGGTCGGTGGTCCAACGCGCGTGCGCGGACCTCCACCAGACCTTTGCGGGGCGGCCGCACGGGGTCACTATCGGCGCGCCGGATGGCACGTAGTCGGAGATCGGTCTTCACGGCGCCCGGCGTCCCGGGCACAGTGGTCATGAGCACACGAGAGGGGCACCATGCCGTCATCCGACGCACGATTGGCCGGGAAGACCGCCGTCATCACGGGGATCGCCGGTGGCCAGGGGCGGGCCGCGGCCCTGCTCTTCGCCGAGCAGGGCGCCCGCATCATCGGCTGCGACCTGCAGGACGAGGGCGTCAGGAGCACGGTCGAGGAGATCCACCAGAACGGCGGTGAGGCCTTCGGCCGGGCCGTGGACCTCACCGATGAGGACGCCGTCCGGTTCTGGGCCGCGGACACGGCGGCCGAGCACGGTCCCGTGCACATCCTCTACGCGAATGCCGCGGCCACGCGCTTCGCGCCGATCGCGGAGCTCGAGTTCTCGGACTGGCGCTGGAACCTGGAGCACGAGCTCGACGTCGTCTTCCTGCCCGTCCGGCACTTCTGGGCCTCGCTGGTGGCGGCGGACCGCTCGGCCATCGTCCTGGTCGGCTCCACAGCCGGAGTCACCGGGTCCGTGACCAACGGGCGGCTGGCCCATACGGCGACCAAGGGCGCCGTCGTCGCGATGACCAAGCAGTTGGCGGCGGAGGGTGCCCCACACGGGATCCGGGTCAACGCGGTCAGCCCGGGCATGATCCGCACCCCGGCCACGGAGAGCGATCTGCTCGCGGCCGAACACCCGATGGCCCGCATCGCCGAGCACATCCCGATGGGCCGCATCGGCGCCCCGGAGGAGGTGGCCCGTTGCGCCCTGTTCCTCGCCTCCGACGAGGCCTCCTACGTCACCGGAGCCAACCTGATGGTCGACGGCGGCTGGTCGGCCGTCCTGCCCGGCTGAGTCCCGCTCGGGGCGGGACCCCCTCCCGTGCGGTCCACCCGTGGAACCCGGTGCCGGCTACCGCAGGGCGTCGGAGACCGACTTGGCCCCGCCGTGGGAGGACTGGCCGCCGTCGACGGGGATCTCCGCGCCGGTCACGAAGGAGCTGGCCGGGCTGAGGAGGAAGGCCACCACGCGGGCCACCTCCGCCGGCTCGCCGCCGCGGCCCAAGGGGGTCTCCGCGATCGTCGCGTCCAGGAAGACCGGAGCCGCCGAGGCGGTCATGGGGGTCTTGATGTATCCGGGGTGGATGGTGTTGACCCGGATCCCGCGAGGGCCCAGCTCCAGGCAGGACACCCGGGACAGTCCCCGCAGCGCCCACTTGCTGGCCGTGTAGGCCACCGGGTAGTGGGCGCTCAGCGCGGCGACGGAGCCGACGTTGACGATCGACGAGCCGTCGGCCATCAGGGGCGCCAGGGTCTGGATGCCCCGCAGGGCGCCGGTGACGTTGACCTCGTAGGCACGCGCCATGTCCTCTGCCCCGACCTCCAGCAGGCGGCCGCGCCGGGTGATGCCTGCGTTGTTGACCAGCCCGTGCAGGGCTCGGCCGGCCAGGACATCCGGGAGCCGGGCGGACAGTCCCTGCCAGGCGACGGCGTCCGCGACATCGGCTGGATGGTAGGCGAAGCGCCCCGGATGGGCGGTGGCGAGTCCGGACAGCTCCGCGGCGGGTTCGGCGGGCAGGTCCACCGCCACGACCGTGGCACCCTCTTCGAGCAGTAGTTGGGTCTCGGCCAGTCCCTGGCCCTGGCCCGCACCGGTGACCACTACGGCCCGGCCCGCCAGATCGAGGTTCACCGTGCCCCCTCGGCTGCCCCTTCGGCTGCTGCTTCCCGCCGGCGATTCCGGGGCCGCGAGCGGGCCGGCACGCGGGTGGTGGCCTCGCGGCGGGCCCCGACGGTGTTCTCGATGCTGCCGATGCCCTCGACGGTCAGCCGGACGGAGTCCCCGGCCTGCAACGGTGGCGGACTCTGTTCGCCCTGGCGGCCCCAGAGCTCCGCCAGGCATCCCGATCCGCAGGTGCCCGAGCCGAGCACATCACCGGGGCGCACCACGGAGTCCTGGGAGGCATAGGCGACGAGTTCGGCGAAGGGCCAGCCCATGTTGGACAGCAGGTCGGTGCCGATCAGCTCCCCGTTGACCTCCGCCGTCATGGCGATGGGCAGGAAGCCCTCGGCGTCATGCTGGTTCTCGAACTCGTCTGCGGTGACGATCCACGGACCAAGGGTGTTGGCGAAGTCCTTGCCCTTGCACGGCCCCAGGCTCACCCTCATCTCCCGGCGCTGGAGGTCGCGCGCGGACCAGTCGTTGAGGACCGTGTACCCGAAGATGTGCCGGTGCGCGTCGGCGGCCTCGAGGTTCGTCCCGTCACTGCCGGGGACATGCCCGACGACGGCCGCGACCTCGGTCTCGAAGTCCAGTTCCCGGCACCCGGCCGGGATGCCGATCTCCACCCCGGTCGGCCGCACCGTGTGGGGGTTGGTGAAGTAGAACGTCGGGGCCTCGTACCACTCCTCCACCACGCCAGCCACGCCGTCGATGCTCTTCCGGACGCCCTCGACGTGCTCCTCGAAGGCGACGAAGTCCCGGATGGTCGCCGGCAGCAGCGGCGCCAGGAGGGTCACCTCGTCCAGGGGGGCAGAGGGCACCGCGCCGATCGTCTCGGCGGCCAGGCGCAGGGTGGCGTCGAGGCCGAGCTCGAGCAGGTCGTTGCTGCTCCGCCCGCCGGTCAGCGGGTGGCAGCGGCCCTCGGCCACGAAGCCGCTCACCGGCTCGGGCGGGCGGACCGATCCTCCCGACCGGCCGGCGTCGTTCTCGATCCAGCGTGCAATGGTGACCATGACGTTGTCTTCTCTCGTTCGTCGTACTGTCGTCAGTCGGTGTTCCGGGAGGCCGGACCCAGGCCGAGTGCGCTCGCATTGCCGGCGAGGATGGCCGTCTCCGCGGCACCGGAGAGGGATCCGGCCCGCAGATCGGCCACCGGGTCGTCCGAGCCCATGTCGAAGGGGTAGTCGGAGCCGAGCAGCACCCGGCTGGAGCCGACCGCGTCCACGAGGGCCCGGATCTCCCGGGGGGAGTGGACGAGGGAGTCGAACCAGATGCGCCGCACGTACGACGAGGGCGGATGGATACACTCCCGGGCCTCCGGTCGCACCTCCCACGCCCGGTCCGACCGCCCGAGGGTGGTGGGCAGGTAGCCACCGCCGTGGGCGGCCAGCAGCCTGAGTTCGGGGAACCGGTCGAGGACCCCGGAGAAGATGAGGTGGGACAGGGCCACCGCGTTCTCGGCCGGCTGTGAGACCGTGTTGGCCAGGTAGTAGCGGTCCAGGCGCTCGTCCAGCGAGCATCCGAAGGGATGCAGGAAGACGAGCGCGCCCAGCTCCTCGGCCCGGGCCCAGAAGGGGTCCAGGCGAGCATCGGACAACTCCACCGTGGTGCCCCCGGCCTCCGGCTCGGCGGTGGCCGCCGGTTCCGGGGCGAAGGAGCCGATCTCCACGCCCAGCAGCCCGCAGTCGGTGACGGCGTGCTCGAGGGCGTCGACCATCAGCTCGGGGTGCTGCAGGGGGACCAGCCCCAGGCCGTTCAGGCGGCCCGGGGCCCTCTCGACGAGGTCCCGGACGGCCTGGTTGGCCCGGTGGGCGGCCTCGAGCGCCGGCTCTCGCTCCAGGTGGTAGTAGAAGTGCGAGGGCGACGGGGACACGATCTGCACGTCCACGCCCGTGGCGTCCATGTCCGCCAGCCGGCGGTCGAGGTCGGTGAGCTGCGGGATGCGCTCGCCGACCATGTCACCGGAGGTGGCCATCGACGCCGGCCCGTTGCGGCGGACCTCCAGGTCCCGGGCCCGGGTCCAGCCCTCCGGATCAGCCTGTTCGGCGAACGTGGCGAGCCCGGGCAACAGCACGTGGGCGTGGACGTCGACGACGGGTGGCAGCGCGCTCATGCCGGCACCGACACCAGGGCGGAGACCCCGGCCATCAGTCCGGGGACATCTGCGTCCTTCTTCCCGTCCAGCATCCACTGGCCCAGCTGGACGGAGGACTCCACGACCTTCCGGGCGCGGGGCACGCGGCGGTCGTGGAACTCCTGCAGGATCGACTCGTCGAAGGAATCCGCCCGCAACAGGAGCTCCGCGAGGACGGCGGCGTCCTCCACCGCCATGGCGACGCCCTGGGCAACGGTGGGAGGGCAGCTGTGGGCGGCGTCGCCGATGATGACGGCGCGTCCACGGTGCCAGGCACCCTCCACGAGGTGGGCGGTGAACTTCGTGTAGTTCACGGGGGCACCCTGCTCGAGACTGGACTGGATCTGGCGCCACGGTCCGCCGTAACCGGCGGCCAGCTCGGCCATGAGGTGTGAGTCCCGCTCGCTGTGCCGGTCCTGGGCGGCCTCGACGAGGTAGGCGTACATCGAGTCCGGGCCGGTGGGGCAGTAGCCGGCGATGTAGCAGGGACCGCCGTAGACCAGGTCCGTCTGCACCACCTCGGCAGGCCGGGGGACGAAGGCGCGCCAGATGCCCATGCCGGTGGGCTGTGGCTCCACGTCGATCCCGATGGCCTGACGAACGGCCGAGTGGAGGCCATCGGCACCGATCAACAGGTCGTAGGAGCGGGTGGTGCCGTCCTCGAGCACGACGTCCACGTGCTCCGGGTGGTCCACGACCTCCACCACCGCGCTGGAGTAGCGGATCGACACGCCGACTTCCTCGGCCCGATCGCGCACGATCCGGGCCAACTCGGGGCGGTACATCCCCAGGGTGGCGGGGAGGTCGTCGCCGCCGGTCCGCTGGTCGTCGAGGACGGCCAGCACCGTGCCGTCCGAGTCCGGGGCACGGAGCCCCAGGGTGCTGAAGGGGAATCCCTGGTCCTCCATCTGCTCCCAGACGCCAAGCTCGCGGAAGACCCGCAGGGCGTTGCCCTGCAGGGTGATGCCCGATCCCACGGTGGAGGGGCCGTCGGTCCGCTCAAGGACCTCAACGTCGAGACCCCCCTCGGCGAGCAGGATGGCGGCGGTCAGGCCGGCGGCACCGGATCCGACGATTCCGACGTTCTGGATGGCTGGCATGGTGGCTCCTTTGTCACGGATGCCGCCGGGGCGGGGGTGCCCCGGCAGGCCTCTTCAATGGGCTATTTGATGGCGATGGGGTTGACGGGTGACCCGACCGCCCCGGTGATGGCCAGTGGCGCGGCCACGAGCATGAAGTCATAGCGGCCGTCCTCGGCGCAGTCCTCCGCGAGGGCCTCGGGGTCCCACATCTCGCCCAGGAACAGCCCCAGGTTCGGGATGGCGATCTGGTGCAGGGGCTGGAAGGCGTCCTCGAACTCATTGGGCCGGACCTCGAACCCCCAGGTGTCCGTGGCGATCCCGGCGATCTCGGAGTGGTGCAGCCACGGTGCGGTGGTGAAGGACAGTCCCGGCGCCGGTCCGCCGGCGTACTCACCCCAGCCCTCGCGGCGCGTGCGGGCATACTGGCCGGTGCGGACCAGGACGATGTCCCCGCGGCGCACCTGTGAGCTCGGGCCCTGGAGCTCGATGACCCGGGTGAGGTGTTCCGGGGTGATGGCGAAACCGTCCGGCAGCTCGCCATCCTCCCGGCCTAGGGACGGTCCGAGGGCGCGGCCGACGTCCAGGAGGACCCCGCGGGTGACCACCCTGTCCGCCGCCGTCTCGATGCCCGTGACCTGGTCGCCCTCGGAGGTCACGACCTCCCCGGCGGCCCGGCCGTTCCAGGCCACACCCCGGTCGAAGATGTGACCCAGGCCGTCCCACTGGGTGGAGCACTGCAGCGGCATGGCGATGATGTCATCGGCGCCACCGAAGCCGTGGGGGAAGCCTTGGTTGCCGTGCTGTGCCTCCATGCCGGTATCGGTCATGGTGTGCACCGGATTGGTGCGGCGGCGCCAGCCCTTCTGGGGCCCATCCGTGTTGAACGGCTGGGACAGGGAGAAGGTCCGGCCATTGCGCACCAGTGCGGCGGCCTCCACCCGCTTGGACTCGTCGATGAAGTTCAGCGTGCCCAGGGCGTCGTCCTGACCCCAGCGGCCCCAGTTGTTGTGCCGGTCCGCCACGGCGGAGATGGTGCCCAGGGGATCGGCGGGATCGATGATGACCCGCTCGGCCTCAGCTGCGGTCATGCCGCACCCCCGACGCAGGCCACACGCTGGGTGCCCAATCCGGTGATGGTGGCCTCCATGACATCACCCTCGCGCAGCAGCCGGCCCCAGTGCATCCCGTTGCCGGCCGGACTGCCCGTGAGGACCAGGTCCCCGGGCAGCAGGGGCATGTTCTGGGAGGCGTGCGAGACCAGTTGGGCCACGGAGAAGATCATGTCCGCCGTGGACTCGTCCTGCATGGTCCGGCCATTGAGGTCCAGTCTCAAGGTGATGTCCTGCGGATCCCCCATGAACGCGGCGGGCGTCAGCAGCGGTCCCGTGGGCAGGAAGCCGGGGGCGTTCTTGGCCCGGTACCAGTCGGTGCCGATCTCCGGCATGTCCTTGCGGAAGATCAGGTCCCGGGTGCTCACGTCATTGACCATGGTGTACCCGAAGACGTGGCCGAGGGCCTCGTCCACGGTGACCCGGTGGGCGGTGGTGCCGATGACCGCGGCGAGCTCGAGCTCCCAGTCGTGCTTCTGGCTGTAGGACGGCAGGACCAGGTCGTCCGTGGCCGAGGCGATCGCCGTGGGCAGACCGATGAAGAAGTAGGGGATGCCCTCGGCGGCCCGCTGGTCCATCATCCGGGCCGTGTCCTCACGGACCTGCTCCTCGGTCCGTGGGTCATCGGGCGAGCGGTGGGCCACGCCCAGATCGATGACGTGGGTGCGGTAGTTGGCGCCGGCCTGGATGACCTGGCGGGGCTCCACGGGGGCCAGGACGGTCAGCTCCGCATAGTCGAGCCAGCCGTCCTGCGGGCCGTCCGCCAGGGCCTGGAGGCGGTCCTGCTCACCGGGCCACCCGGCGATCAGGTCGTTGACGGTGCCCTCGAGGGGTAGGACGCGGTCCCGGACGGACAGGCCCAGGCGAGCCTCGCCGCCGTCGTGCTCCGCGAATCGGATGAAGGAGAAGGAGGAGGGCACGCGATCAGCCCCGTCCGTGCTGGGCGTAGGGGTTGAGCAGGGCCGCCTTCATCTCCTCCGAGGCGCCCTCCTCCGTGGCGGTGTGGCCTTCGGCCGGCGGGAAGGACTCGGTCATGGAGTGCGGCATCTCGCCGTTGCGGAAGAAGTTGTTCGAGCCCTGGTGCGGCAACCAGGTGTTGGCCTCCCAATCCGGGACGTAGTTGCGGTAGCCCCCGGAGTTCAGCTCCACGCGCAGTCCACTCGGTTCGCGGAAGTACAGGAAGTTCTGCTCGCCGATGCCGTGGACGGAGGGGCCGTATTCGATGTCTGTGCCGTGTTCCATCAGGACGTCGGCCGTGCGGAACAGGTCCTCGAGCGTGTCCACCCAGAACGCGATGTGGTTGACGCGGCCGGGGCGGTCCGAGGTGTCCAGGACGATGCCGAGGTCGTGGGACTTCTCATTGGTGGTGATGACGGAGAAGACGGTGATGGGGGCCTCCTCGAGGTCGGTGAAGGCCATGATGCGGAAGCCGAGGACGTCGCTGTACCACTGGGCCATGCCGCGGACATCGGAGGTGGCCACGGTGACGTGGTCGAGGAATCGGGGCGCGGCCGCGTGCTGGCTGCGCTTCTCCGGGCGGTCCGGGTAGATGGACCGCGTGGTCTCGTCCGCCGTGAAGCGCTGCAGCTCGTAGACCAGGCGCATGGGATGGCCGTAGGGCCCGGTGAACTCGAAGGCCCGGCCGAACCGGTGGCCGCTTTGGACCCAGGTGCCCTCGATGCCGGCCTCCTGGACGCGGCGGGCCGCGACCTCCAGTGCCTCGGCGCTGGCGGTCCGCCAGGCCATCCGGGTCAGGGCCGGCTCGGGTCCGGAGACGATGACGAGGCTGTACTCGTAGTAGTCGCCCCAGGCGCGGAGGTACACGGCGCCGTCCACGCGGTCCACGATGCGCATGCCGAACCTCTCCGCGTAGAACGTGGCGGAGGCCTCGACGTCCGGGCTGGCGATCTCGAGGTGGGCGAGGTGGGAGAGGAGTTTTTCCATCGGAACGGTCCTTCGGGTTCAGGGCCCTCCCGATGAGGACCCGTAGTGGTGATCTGGCTCACCACTCTGCTGCTCTCAGGAAGTTCTCGGAAGGCGGGAAACCGGATACCTTTCATCCATTCCGTGGATAGCAAAACCTGTGGCCACTATCGGGTTGGTGGATAGGTGATATCTGTTGTGCCGCCTTCCGCCGCGGAGCCGACACGGGCACATTGGTGGGACCTATCGTGACCTTCCTCACAGGTTGCTCCGCCGTCTCACCCTCTGGAGTTGTCCATGCGCCACGTGTTGCGTTCTCCCCGATTGCTCATCGCCTCGGTCGGCCTCTCCGCCGCCGCCCTGACCTTCACCGCCTGCTCGGCACCGGCCGGGGACTCCGTCCCGGCCGGATCCGCCTCCGAGTCCTCCGCCTCGTCACCCGCGGCAGATGCCCAGTCTCCGGAGGCCTCGGCCGGGGATGCCTCGGCGGAGCTGACCGCCTACGAGGGCATCGTCGGTGCGCCGCCGACCGAGTCGGTCGCCGTGCCGGAGGACGTGTCCGCCTGGGTGGTGTCCTGCGGCCAGTCCCAGGCCACCTGCTCCACCCCCGCCCAGGGCGCCGCGGACGCCGCCGAGGTGATCGGCTGGGAGTCGAACATCTGCGACGGCCAGCTCAATCCCAACGGTTGGTCCGCCTGCATCCGCCAGGGCGTCGCCGCGGACGCAGACGTCATCCTCGTCATCGGCCAGGACTGCTCCAGCTTCCAGGGCCCCCTGCAGGAGGCCAAGGACGCAGGCATCATGACCATCGGCGTGGGCGCCAACGACTGCGACATCGACGGCGGGGAGCCGCTGTACTCGGGCACCACGACCGACTTCGCGGACATGACCAGCGAGCAGTGGTGGAACACCATGGGCGAGCTCCAGGCGGCCTGGCTCATCGAGCAGACCGAGGGCAACGTCAAGCTCCTCGACGTGAAGTTCGAGGACACGCGCTTCGGCCCGTGGATGAACGCCGGGCTCCACGCCGGGCTCGAGGACTGCGAGGCCTGTGAGGTGGTGGCCAGCGTCAACCTCGGCAACCAGGATGCGGCCAGCGGCCAGCTGGCCCCGAAGCTCTCCAGCGCCCTGGTGCAGGCACCCGACGTCAACGCGATCGCCATCCCGATCGACGGCTGGTTCATGGCCGGCCTGTCCCAGGGCATCGAGTCCTCCGGGCGCTCGGACGAGCTCTCCGTCATCGGCGCCTTCGGCCAGCAGGCCAACCTGGAGCTGATCGCCGCCGGCCAGGGCCAGGACGCCACCGTCGCCTTCAGCATGGAGTGGAACGGGTGGTCCGGAATCGACACGGCCCTGCGCCTGATGGCGGACCAGGACATCCAGCCTGCCGGTGTCGGGATGCAGGTCGTGGACGCCGAGCACAACATGCCCGCCGATGGTGAGGCGTTCGCCTACAACCCCGAGGTCGACTTCACGTCGGCCTACCAAGAGGTGTGGGGGAAGTGACCTCGACTCCCCTCGACGTCCCCCAGCGCCCGGCGGCCACCCGCTGGGCGCTGGAGGCGCAAGACCTCGACAAGTCCTTCGGGGGGACGCCCGCCCTGCGCGGGGCGCACCTCACCGTGGCACCGGGACTGATCCACGCCCTGCTCGGCGGGAACGGTTCCGGGAAGTCCACCCTCATCAAGTGCGTGGCCGGGGTCTACACGGCCGACGCCGGGGTGGTCTCCGTCCACGGCTCCGCCATGCCGGCCGCTCAGATCACCCCGAGGGCCGCCCGGGATGCCGGCCTCCGGTTCGTCCACCAGGACCTCGGGATGTTCTCCTCCCTGACGGTGGCCGAGAACCTGGCGCTCAGCGACGGATTCCCGACGACGGCCTGGCAGGGCATCCGGTGGCGTGACCTCCACGATCGGGCCGAGGCACTGCTGGAACGGTTCGACATCAGGGTCCGGCCCACCGATACCGTCGGCGAGCTGCGGCCCAGCCAACAGACCATGGTCGCCATCGCGCGGGCCCTCGCCGACCAGCGCGACAGGGACGCCGGTGGGCACATCCTCATCCTGGATGAGCCCACCGCCTCACTGCCCGAGAACGAGTCCGCCGAACTCATGCGGGCCCTGCGGTCGCGGGCAGATGCCGGGCAGACCATCGTGCTGGTCAGTCACCGCTTCCGGGAGATCGAGGCGGTGGCGGATGACGTGACCGTCTTCCGGGATGGGCGGGTCGCCGGTACCGGTCCGGTCGGGGAGATGTCCTCGGATCGCGTGGTGGACCTCATGACCGGCTCGGCCGCCGGAATCACTGGGACACCAGCCGCCCCGACGCGGCCGGCCCCGACGGCCGCCCCCTCCCGGGCCACGAGCGGCACGCCTGCCGAATCCGTGTTCACCGCGAGGGGGCTCGTCGCCGGGTCGCTGGCCGGCCTCGACCTCTCGGTCTCGCGCGGCGAGATCGTCGGGTTGGCCGGACTGGCCGGCTCGGGGCGCTCCTCGGTTCTGCGGGCCGTCTTCGGCGATCTTCCGCTGAAGGCCGGGTCCATGCACCTGATGGGCCGGCCCCATCAACCGGCGGGCCCGGGCGATGCGGTATCGGCCGGCGTCGCGTTCGTGCCGGAGAACCGCGTCCGGGACGCGGCGTTCCTGGACATGTCCGTGCGGGAGAACGCCACCATGACCAGGATCGGCCGCTACTGGCGCCGACTGGTGATGGACCTGAGGACGGAACGGGCCGAGACTCGTTCCCTCATCGAACGGCATGCCATTCGCACCGCCGGGACCGAGCTGCCGATGGCCTCCCTGTCCGGGGGCAATCAGCAGAAGGTCGTCCTGGGACGGTGGCTGCAACAGGACCCGGACCTCCTGCTCTTGGATGAGCCGACCCAGGGCGTGGACGTGATGTCCCGCCGGGAGATCTACGCCACGCTGCACGAGATCGCCGCGGAGGGATGCGCCATGGTCGTGGCGTCCAGCGACCTGGACGAACTGATGGAACTCTGCGATCGCATCGTGGTCCTGACCGACGGCCGTCCCACCGCGGAGTTGCATGCCCGGGGGCTGCGCCGGGAGGAACTGGCGGCAGCCGTCCTGACAGGCGCCCCCGCCGCGCAGGAAACGAAGGGAACAGAGAAGACATGAGCACCAGCACCTCCACGTCCGTCACCCGGCCCAGTCGGCCCGGCCGGGGTGAGCCCACGAAGGACCGGCCTGCCCGGCAGGGAGGGCGGTCCGCTCCGCTGGGGCACCACCTGGAACGGTGGGCGCTGCCGCTGCTCCTGGTGGTGATCATCGTGTTCTTCGCGCTGTTCCCGCCCAGCAGCGGGGTCTTCCTCTCCGGGGCGAACATCGGCGTGGTGCTCGGCAACCAGGCCGTGGTCACCCTGGTGGCGATCGGCTTGATGCTGCCACTGGTCTGCGGGCACTTCGACTTCTCCGTGGGATCCACCGCCGTGTTCGCCAGTGTGGTCACGGCCGCGGGGATGGCCCACTTCGCCCTGCCCTGGTGGGTGGCCTGCCTGGCGGGCGTGGCCGCCGGGGCGGTGATCGGCGCCGTCAACGGGATCCTGGTGGCCCGCTTCGGGATGAACGCCTTCGTCTCGACTCTGGGCATGGCCACGCTGCTGGGCGGACTGATCCAGTGGTACACCGGCGGGCTGGCGATCATCGGCGTGGACCCCGGCTTCATGGCCTTCGGCTCCGGCACCTGGCTGGGACTGCCTCGGGTGGTGTTCGTGGTGGCCGTGATCGTGCTGGGCGTCTGGTACCTGCTGACCCACACGCCCTACGGCCGGGCCCTGTACGCCATCGGCTCCAATGCCCGGTCCGCCGCGCTGGTGGGGCTGCCGACCACCCGACACGTCCTGACCGCGTTCATGCTCTCCGGCATCCTGGCGGCGATGGCCGGTGTGCTCCTGGCCGCCCGCACCGGCGGGGCCAACGCGGACAACGGCACCTACCTGCTGTTCCCCGCGCTGACGGCGGTATTCCTCGGCGCCACGGCCATCCTGCCCGGACGGTTCAACGTCCTCGGCACGATCGTGGGCGTGCTCTTCGTGGCCGTCAGCGTCAGCGGCCTGACCCTGAGCGGCGCCCAGAACTGGGTCGACCAGGTGTTCAACGGTGCGGCGCTCCTGGTGGCCGTGGGTCTGTCCAGTTACCTCCGGCGGCGACGGACGGGCGGCAACGGCTGAACCGGCAACCTCAGTCCACGGCCCGCGGCATCGGCTTGGCGAAGCGGTCCAGCAACGGCCCGTTCAAGGGCCGGTGCTCAGACCAGTGGGTCTCGATCGCCCGCCCGTAGTAGTCGACCACGGCCGCGGTGGCCGCCCGCCAGGAGTGCCGCTCGGCCTCGGCGCGGGCCGCCCGGCCCATGGCCGCACGCCGGCCGGTGTCGGTGAGCAGCAGCGCCAGGCGGTCCACCCAGCCCCCCACGTCGCCGGACTCCACCAGGAAGCCGGTGGCGCCGTCGTCGATCACAAACGGGATCCCGCCCGCACGGGCGCCCACCACCGGCACGCCCGAGGCCATGGACTCCAGGGCCACCAGCCCCAGTGTCTCGGTGGTGGAAGGGAAGGCGAAGACGTCCGCGCTGGCATAGGCCGCCGCCAGGTCCGCCCCGGACAGGTACCCGGTGAACACGGTGTGCCCCGGGTCGAAGCGCTTCTTCAACTCGTCCAGGTACGGGCCCGAGCCCACCATGGCCAGCCGGGCCCCGGGCACCCGCTCGCGCAGCCGCCGCATCACCTCCACCAGCCGGCCCAGGTCCTTCTCCCGGCTCATCCGGCCCACGTAGGCCACCAGCGGGGCCTCCGGATGCCCGTCGGTGAGCCTGGCCCGCATCTCACCAGTCGCCTTCGAGGGGCGGTAGCCCGCCGTGTCCACCGCCTTGGGCCAGAGGTCCACCCGCTCGATGCCGACCTGCCGGGCCCGGTCCACCATGGGCCCGGAGGTGCACAGGTTGACCTCCGCCTTGTTGTGCAGGAACCGGATCCAGGACTCGGCCGGGTGGCGCAGCGCCCCGATCCGCAGGGACTCCGTGTACTGGGGCACGTCGGTGTGGAAGCTGGCCAGCAGGGGCAGGTCGCGCCGGCCGGCGGAGAGCACGCCGTAGGCGGCTAGCCAGACGGGGTTGACGGTGTGCACCACGTGCGGGCGGAAGGACTCCATGCGCCGGGCGATGGCCGGCGTGGGCACCCCGACCTTCAGCTCCGGGTACAGGTAGCGCAGGGAGAAGCTGCGCACCCGCACGACCCGGTGCCCGGCATGCTCCGCCGGGGGCTCCCCGGGGGCGAAGAGCAGCACCTCGTGGCCCATCTCGCCGAGATGCTCGAGGGTGCGCACCACCCGGGTCACCACCCCGTCGATCTTCGGCAGGAAGACCTCGGTGAACATCGCGATGCGCATGCGGCTCCTTGCGCCGGACGGAGGGTGCCCGACGGCGGCCGGTGCCGGGCCGTCGTCGGGCACTTTCCCGTGGGGTTACGGGGCGGCGGGCGCCGCGGTTCGCTCGGGGACCCCGGCCTGCTGCCCGGCGGTCCAGAGCGAGGTGGCCGGGATCTTGGACAGGTCCGCGCGGTGCCGGTACCTGCGGGCGATCTGCTCGACCTCGAGCAGCAGCCCCTCGGACAGGGTGGTCGGGTTCAGCCCCAGGTCCAGGAAGGTGTCGTTGACCACGTGGAGATCGTTCTCTGCGGACTCCTTGCGCGGGTTGGGCACCATCGCCACCTCTGCGCCGGTGATCCGGCCGATCAGGTGGGCCAGGTCCCGGACACGGTGGGTCTCGGTCATCTGGTTGAAGATCTTGACCCGGTCACCGGTGGCCGGCGGGTTCTCAAGGGCGATCTGGATGCAGCGGACCATGTCCTGCAGGTGGATGAATGCACGGGTCTGCCCGCCGGTGCCGTGCACCGTCAACGGGTGGCCCACGGCGGCCTGCATGAGGAAGCGGTTGAGCACGGTGCCGTAGTCGCCGTCATAGTCGAAGCGGTTGATCAGCCGCTCGTCCCGCTGAGTCTGCTCGGTGTGGGTGCCCCAGATGATGCCCTGGTGCAGGTCGGTGATCCGCAGCGAGTCGTTCTTCACGTAGTAGGCGAAGAGGTGCTGGTCCAGGACCTTGGTCAGGTGGTAGATGGAGCCCGGATTGGTCGGGTACAGGATCTGCTGCTCGATCCGGTGCGGCTCGTCCGGGCCGCCTGCGGGGCCGCCCTCGGCGTCCGCTGCCCCATGGTCGGCCGTGACCTCCACGTCCAGGTAGCCCTCGGGGATCTTCATGCCCGCGGTGCCGTAGCCGTAGACGCCCATGGTGCCGAGGTGGACCAGGTGGATGTCCAGCCCGGACTCCACGGTGGCGGTCAGCAGGTTGTGGGTGGCGTTGACATTGTTGTCCACGGTGTAGCGCTTGGTGCGTGGCGACTTCATGGAATAGGGGGCGGCGCGTTGCTCCGCGAAGTGGACCACCGCGTCCGGCCGCTCGGAGCGGAAGAACTCCACCAGGGCCTCGTAGTCCTGGGCCACGTCCAGGAAGGCAAAGCCGATCTCCTTCCCGGAGACCTCGTGCCAGGCCGCCCGGCGCTCCGACAGCGAGCGGATCGGGGTCAGGGAATCGGCCTCGAGCTCCTCATCGATCACGCGGCGCGAGAAGTTGTCCACGATGACCACGTCATGGCCCTGGTCTGAGAGGTGCAGGGCGGTCGGCCAGCCGCAGAAGCCGTCGCCGCCGAGGATCACGATCTTCACAAGGACTCCCGTTGCTGGTTGGGTGGGGAAGGTCTTCCTCGAGCCTATCCAAGGGAGGCGTCGCCATGGCGCCGACCCGTTCACCGGACGTTCATCCCCGGCGGGGAATAGAAACGACCCGGGTATAGTTCTATTGAATGTTCAACCAAAAATGGTGGAACGCCCGGGCCGCGGTCCGGACGCCACCTGCTATCTCAGAGGAGACACCCCTATGACCGCAATGACCCCCGGCACCTGGAACCTGGACGCCACCCACACCGACGTCGACTTCACCGTCCGTCACGCCGGCATCTCCAAGGTGCGCGGCACCTTCAACGCCGTTGAGGGCTCCCTCGTGGTCGGCGAGGACCACAACGCCTCCTCCGTGAAGGTCACCATCGACGCCAACTCCATCGACACCGGCCAGCCGGACCGTGACGGCCACATCAAGTCGGCCGACTTCTTCGAGACCGAGGCCCACCCGAACATGCTCTTCGAGTCGACCGAGGTGCGCGGCGACGCCGCCGGCGAGTTCACCCTGGTCGGCCAGCTCACCATCAAGGGTGTCTCCCAGCCGGTGGAGCTCAAGGCCGAGTTCGGTGGCCAGACCATCGACGCCTTCGGCATGACCCGCGCCGGCTTCGAGGCCACCGGCGAGATCTCCCGCAAGGAGTTCAACATCAACTGGAACGCACCGCTGCAGGCCGCCGCCGGTGGCGTGCTCGTCTCCGACGCCGTCAAGATCCAGATCGACGCCTCCTTCGTACTGCCGGCCGAAGAGGGCGCCCAGGCCTGAGCCTGACCCCGACTCCTGCGCAACTGCAGGTCAGAAGAGGCCCGTTGTCCCGGATTTTCCCGGGACAACGGGCCTCTTTCGACCTCCAGAAGACCCGGCCCCGGGGATCAGGCCGTGGCGTCGTTCGCCTCGTGCTGGGCGAGGCCCCGATCCACGTCCGGCCGGATCGGGAACATCAGGTTGTAGGTCAGCCCGGCGATCGCGGCGCCCGCGAGCGGGGCCACCAGGAACAGCCACACCTGGCCCAGCGCCTCGCCGCCGGCGAACCAGGCCACGCCGAGGGAGCGGGCGGGGTTGACCGAGGTGTTGGAGACCGGGATGGCGATCAGGTGGATCAGCGTCAGGGACAGCCCGATCGCCAGCGGGCCGAACCCGGCGGGCGCCCGCCGGTCCGTCGCCCCGAGGATCACGTACAGGAACACGGCGGTCAGGACGATCTCGATGAGCAGCACGGACAGCAGCGGGTAACCGTCCGGGGAGCGCTCGCCGTAGCCGTTGGTGGCGAAGCCGGACTCCACGGCGCTGAACCCGGCCTTGCCCGAGGCGATGGCCAGCAGCACGGCCCCGGCCGCCGTGGCGCCGAGGATCTGGATGAGGAAGTAGGGGCCGACGTCGGACCACTTGGTCCGGCCCGCCAGGGCCGTCCCGAGCGTGACGGCCGGGTTGAAGTGACCGCCGGAGACGTGGCCCACGGCGTAGGCCATGACCACCACCGTCAGCCCGAAGGCCAGGGCCACCCCGAGGTAGCCGACGCCCATGTTCACGCCGGCCCCCTCATCCAGGACCTGGGCGGCGAAGACGGCGGTGCCACATCCGCCGAACACGAGGACGAAGGTGCCGATGAACTCGGCGAGCCAGCGGGCGGTGGAGCTGTGCGGGGATGCGGATGACATGGTGCGGACCTCCGGTGTGATGACGGCGTGCCGCCGCCCGCCCGCCGAGCGGCAGGCAGTACGGCTGGTCGCTGAAGCCAGTATCACCACTGGTGCCGTCCGGAGGCACCCCTAGACTGGCGGGGACGACCACCAGCCGATGCACCGCGCCACCGGGCGCGGCACCTGAGGAGGACCGACATGGCCGGAAAGACCCCGCACCAGAACACCACCTTCACCCTGCCGGAGAAGGAGGGTTCCGACGGCGGCCTGCACCTCGGGCACGGATACCTGGCCACCCCCGAGGCCGGCTCCGGGCCCGGCGTGATCGTGATCCAGGAGTGGTGGGGCCTGACGGACCACGTGCGGGACGTCTGCGACCGCCTCGCCGCCGAGGGGTTCACCGCCCTGGCGCCGGACCTCTACGGCGGCTGGGTGGCCCATGACGGGGAGGAGGCCGGGGAGATGATGCAGAACCTTCCCGCCGAGGCCGGCGCCCACCAGCTGGCCGGTGCCGTGGACTACCTGCTGGGCCTGGACTCGGTGACCTCGAAGACCGTGGGCACCGTGGGCTTCTGCATGGGCGGCGGCTTCGTCCTGGCGCTCGCCGCCGAGCAGGGCGAGAAGGTCTCCGCGGCCGTGCCGTTCTACGGCGTGGGCCAGGCCGTGCCGGACTCCTACGCCGGCGTACAGGCCGCCGTCCAGGGCCACTACGCCGAGCTGGACTCCATGTTCCCGCCGGAGGATGCCCGCGCCCAGGAGCAGCAGATCCGCGAGGAATCGGGGGCCGAGGTTCAGTACCACTTCTACGACGCCCCGCACGCCTTCCACAACGACGAGAACCCCCAGGGCAACTACCGTCCCGAGGAGGCCGAGCTGGCCTGGTCCCGCACCGTGCAGTTCCTGCAGGACAAGGTCAAGTAACCGCCCGTGGCCCCCGCTGACGCGGTCCCCTCCGGGGCGTCCGGACCCGCCGGTGCGCCGGTCCCGGACACCCTCTTCCTCTCCACCGTCCCCGGTGCCTCGCCGTCCAAGTGGGTGGAGCGCTTCACCTCGCGTGAGCGCCGGGTGCAGCTGGTGAACCACGACGTCGGCGCGCAGGTGGCGTTCCTGGCCCCCGGCCCCGGGGGCTCGGCACCGCGCGGGCTCCCGCAGCTGGGTTACCTGCGCTGGCGCCTCGACTCCACCCCGGAGGCCCTGCTGGCGGCGGCCGGCGTGGACCCGGAGGACATCCACGTGGTCCGGTTCTACGAGGAGGAGCCCGTGGTCTGCGTGGGCCAGGACCACCTGCTGGCCGCCTGGGACCCCGCGGCGGACGGACCGGTGCCCGGCGTCGAGCTGGACCCGGCGGAGCACATGGACCCGGAGCGCTTCGCCCCGGAGCCCCCCGCCGACCCGTTGGACGCCCCCGAGGTCCCCGGCTCCGGGGAACGGATGGCGGTGGAGATCGTGGCCAGCGGTGCCGGCCACGTGGTGCTGCCGGCCTCCGTGGCCCGGATGTTCGGACGCAAGGACGTGGTGGTGCTGCCGCTGGCCCGGGACACCGACCATCCTGGCTGGGGCGTGGGCCTGGCCTGGCTGCGCACCGTGGACTCCCAGCTCGTGCAGGACTTCATCGGGGCCGCCAAGGGCCGGCGCCCCGGCTCCTCCCGGAACGACCACCTCCGGGAGGCCCCCACCGGGACGACGCCGCCCCGC
This sequence comes from Citricoccus sp. NPDC055426, assembly GCF_040677445.1. NCBI lineage: Bacteria > Bacillati > Actinomycetota > Actinomycetes > Micrococcales > Micrococcaceae > Citricoccus > Citricoccus sp. NPDC055426. The sequence goes on along the minus strand of NZ_JBFARZ010000001.1, from coordinate 24,469 downwards.
CGGTCCGGGGCGGGATCCGGCAGCGCGCGCCCGGGGCAAGCGGGATCGTCCGGCTCGGCCCGCGCGTCGGGCACGTCCGGCCAGGGCGGCCGGGGTGCCCGGGGCGGCAGGGGGAGCGCGGGCGGCAAGGGTGGCAAGGGGTCCAAGGGCGGCCGGCGCCGCTGACCCAGGCCGTTACCCCAGGCGCCCCGGCTCGGAGGACTCGTAGGAGGTCTCCTGCTCCAGGGGCACGGGCTCAGTGCCGCGCCAGCGGGCGATGAGCGTCATCAGGTGGTACACCACCAGCACGGCGGCGGTGCCCAGGGCGATGCCGCCGAAGGTCATGCCCCCGAGGTCCAGCACCGGGTCGGCGATGGCCACGATCAGGCCGGCGCCGGCGGCCATCAGGTTGATGGTGTTGGAGAAGTCCACGCGGTTCTGCACCCAGATGCGCACGCCCATCACGCCGATCATGCCGTAGAGGATGATGCCGGCCCCGCCCGCGACCCCGGCCGGGATGGTGTTGATCAGCGCGCCGAACGTCGGGAAGAACGCCAGCGCCAGCGCGAAGAACCCGGCCACCCAGTAGGCGGCCGTGGAGTAGACGCGCGAGGATGCCATCACCCCGATGTTCTCCGCATAGGTGGTGGTGCCCACGCCGCCGCCCAGGCCCGAGAGGGTCGTGGACAGGCCGTCGGCCATCAGGGCCCGGCCGTTGGAGGAGTCCAGGTTCCGGCCCGTCATCAGCCCGACCGTCTTCACGTGGCCGATGTTCTCCGCCACGAGCACCAGCACCACGGGCAGGAACAGGAACAGCACGTCCCAGTGGAACTCGGGGGCGTGGAACGGGGGCAGGCCGATCCAGTCGGCCTCCCCGACGGGGGAGAAGTCGATCTGTCCCTGGGCCAGCGCCACGAGGTAGCCGACCACGATCCCGAGCAGGATGGACAGTCGGCCCAGCAGTCCCTTGAACAGCACGGCCGTCACCACGATCGCCAGCGCCGTGGAGAAGGTGGTCAGCGGGACCTCGACCATGGCCTCGGTGGTCGAGCCGGCCAGGTTCAGCCCGATCAGCGCCACGATGGTGCCCATCACGACCGGTGGCATCAGGGCGTGGATCCACCCCGTGCCCGCCTTCTGCACGATGGCCCCCACCAGGAACAGGGCCACCCCGGTGACGAGCACCCCGCCCAGGGCCCCACCGATCCCGTGCTGGTTCATGGCCGCCCCGATGGGGGCGATGAAGGCGAAGGAGCTGCCGAGATAGGAGGGCACCCGGCCGGCCGTGATGATCAGGAACAGCAGCGTGCCCACGCCGGAGAAGAACAGGGAGGCCGTCACCGGGAACCCGGTGATGGTGGGCACCAGCACCGTGGCACCGAACATGGCCATCACGTGCTGCACTCCCACGCCGATCGTCTGGGGCCAGGCGAGCCGCTCGTCCGGGGCCACCACCTCCCCCGGGGTGATGCGCCGCCCGTCGCCGTGCAGCGACCAGGTGAGGCCGAGCCGGGAGGCGCGGGGCCGACGTCGTGCCTTCGGTTTTTCGGCGCCTGACGGGCGGGGATGGTGCGCGGAAGAGTTCATCGGGATCCTTCGGGGGAGGGGAGGTCAACTGAGCGGTAGGGTACCGTTGATTTGTGACTGATTACGTGGGTGTGATCGGCGAGGCGCTCGTCGACGTCGTCCTTTCCGATACCGCGACGCCGCGGGCCCACGCCGGCGGCAGTCCCCTCAACGTGGCCGTGGGACTGGCCCGTCTCGGGGAGAACGTGTTCTTCACCGGCCGCTACGGCTGTGACGAGTACGGGACCATGGTCCGCGAACACCTTCAGCGCAACGGCGTGGTCTCGGTGCTGGCGCCGGATGAGCTGCCGACCTCCGTGGCCACGGCCCGCCTCGACCCCACCGGCGTGGCACACTACGACTTCGACCTGGACTGGTCCCTGCCCGAGACCGCCGAGATCACCCGGCTGGTCCGGGGCGTCCTGGACGAGGGCGGCCGGAACCGGACCCTGCGGCACCTGCACACCGGGTCCATCGCCACGATGCTCGAGCCCGGTGCCTCCACCGTGATGGAGCTGCTGGCCACCCTGGAGCCGGACGTCACCCTGAGCTACGACCCGAACTGCCGCCCCTCGATCGTCCCGGACCGCGCCACCGCCCGGCGCCGGGCCGAGGAGTCGGTGGCGCTCGCGGACATCGTGCACGCCTCGGACGAGGACCTCGCCTGGCTGTATCCGGAGCGCTCCCTCGAGGACGTGATCGTGGAATGGCAGCGGATCGAGCCGGCCATGGTGGTGGTGACCCGCGGGGAGGCCTCCCTGCTGTGTGCCACCGCCGCCGGGCTGAGCGAACACCCGGTGAGCCCGGTGGAGGTCGCGGACACGGTGGGCGCCGGGGACTCCTTCACGGCGGCCCTGCTGGTGGCCCTGAAGGACCGGGGGCTGCTGGGCGCCGAGAACCGGGAGCGGCTGCGGGGCATCGGCGCGGCGGACACCGCCTCCGTGCTCGCCTATGCGGCCCGGGCCGCCGGGATCACCTCCTCGCGGCTGGGCGCCGATCCGCCCACCCGGGACGAGCTGGGCTGAGATGCCCCAGCAGCGCCGCCCGCGGATGATCGCCAGCGACCTGGACGGCACCATCATCGGCTACGACCACACCCGCACCGGATTCATCACCACGCGCACCATGGAGGCCTTCCAGGCCGCGCACGACGCCGGCATCCAGGTGGTCTTCGTGACCGGCCGGCCGATCCGCTGGCTGACCCCCCTGGCCGAGGCCCTGGGGCACGCCGGCCCCGTGATCTGCTCCAACGGTGCCGTGGTCTACGACCTGGTGCGGGATGAGGTGATCGAGTCCCAGCCCATGGACTTCGAGACGGTGTTGCAGGCGCGGGACATGATCTCCGCCCTGGATCCCTCGGCCTCCTTCGGCGTGGAGACCGTGGAGGGCTTCCACCTCGAGGAGGCCTTCCTGGAACGGGGCGCGCTGAGCGCCCCGCCGCCGGAACTGGCCGCGGGGATCCGCGTGGGCACCCGCATCCAGGAGGTGCTGCCGGAGGACCCGGCGGTGGTGAAGTTCCTGGCCAAGACGCGGTCCAGCGAGCCGGACGCCTTCCTGGCCGAGGTGCGCCACCTGCTGGGCGACCTGCTTGCCGTCACCCACTCCGCACCGGGCCTGGCCCTGGTGGAGATGTCCCGGCCGGACGTCAACAAGGCCACCACGCTGGCGGGCTTCGCCGCGGAACTCGGGATCTCGGCCCACGAGGTGGTGGCCTTCGGGGACATGCCCAACGACCTGGAGATGATCTCGTGGGCGGGCACCGGCTACGCCGTGGCCTCCGGGCACCCCACCCTGCTGGCCGCCGCCGACGCGACCGCCGGGGCCTGTGATGACGACGGCGTGGCCCGGGAGATCGAGCACCTCTTGAGGCTGGAGTGAGCTAGGCCTTGCGCTCGTGCGTGTAGGCCACGTAGACGTCGCACGGGGCCTGGGAGGCCACGTCCCGGGCGATGCTGCCCAGCATCCGTGCCATGCCCTGGACCCGCTTGTTGCCGACCACGATCACGTCCGCCTTCAGCCGCTCGGCGGCCTGGACGAGGGCGTCGCCCGGCTTGCCCTCAGCGGCCGCGGTGCGGATGGGGACATCGGGGAAGTCGCCCTGGAGCGTCCGGGCCACGGACTGGGCGATCTTGAGGGCCTCTTCCTCGTTGCTGTAGTGGAACTTCTCCGGCCCACTCTCGAACGTGGTGGACTCATAGCGGCCGTAGGCGCAGATCAGGTGCAGGGTGGCACCCAGTCCGCTGGACAGTTCGGCGGCCTTGCGGGCAGCCGCCGCCGCCGTCTCGCTGGCGTCCACTCCGGTGATGATGGTTGAGGTCATGTTCCGACTCCTTCGATGGGCCCGTCCCTGATATGGGCTAGGGCGGAGTCTACCCAAACAGGTGCGGCCCCGGCCGGTGCGGGACGAGCGGGCGCTAGGGTGGCAGCGTGACTAGCTCCATCCGGCCTCCGTACCTGAAGGACTCCCTGCCCGGCCGCCGCCGGTGGCCCCTGGCCTTCGCGCACCGCGGCGCGGACACGGCCCGGGAGAACACCCTGACGGCCTTCCGCAACGCGGTGGAGCGGGGCTACGGATACCTCGAACTCGACGTGCGCACCACGGCCGACGGCGTGCTGATGGTCTTCCACGACGAGACCCTGGACCGCAACACCACCGGGACCGGACGGCTCTGCGAGCACACGTGGGACGAGCTCAGCCGGCTGCGGGTGATCGACCCGGCCGGGGCTGTGCGCCCCGCGGCGGTGGGCACGGCCGGCCCGGACCCGCTCGAGGGCGAGCACCTGCTGCGCTTCGAGGACCTGCTCACCGCGTGGCCGGACGTGCGCCTGAACGTGGACCTCAAGGACGACGCGGCGGCGGAGGCGATCGTGCCGGTCATCGCCCGCCACGACGCCTGGGACCGGGTGCTGATCGCCTCCTTCCATGACGCCCGACGGCGGCGCTTCAGCCGGGCGGCCGGGCGGCGGATCGCGATGTCCGGGGGATGGCTGGCCATCGCGGCCCTCGTGGTGGCGGCACCGCTGGGGCTGACCGGGTTCGTCGGCCGCCGGCTGGCCCACGTCGACTGTGTCCAGGTCCCCGTGAAGCAGGGCCCGATCCCCGTGGTGACGCCGACGTTCGTGGCCCGGTGCCAGGCCGCCGGACTGCAGGTGCACGTCTGGGTGGTGGACGACCCGGCCGAGATGGAGCGGCTGCTGGCCCTGGGCGTGGACGGGTTGATGACGGACGAATCCGAGGCCCTGGCCTCCGTGATGGAGGCCCGCGGCTACTGGCCGCAGCGCTGAGCCACCGTCGTTTTGAGGGCAATCCTCACCCTGGGGTCACCGTGGGGATCGCCCTCAAAGTGCTGCGGGCTCGGTGACCTGCACGACTGCGAGGTATGGGCCGGCTGCCGTTACCGTGGTCGCATGACCCAGCCTTCGTCCCAGATCCCTGACTTCATCGCGGACCAGACCCTGACCCCCGGACGCCTCGGGGCGGGCTCCGAGCCCGAGGGCGACGACCTCGATCCGGGCGCCGCGCTGCCCGTGCCCTCGGGCCCCGCGGTGGCGACCGGCACGGAGGAGGCGGGCGCCGCCGTCGTGCGCATGCGTCAGGCCGCCACCCTGCGCCTGGCCCACCCGCGGCGCTTCCGGGCCGGCCAGCTCAAGGGGCTGCGCCGGCTGCTGGAGGAGGAGGCCGAGGCCATCTGCGCGGCGCTCGCCGCGGATCTGGGCAAGCCCGCCACCGAGGCGATGCTCACCGAGGTCCAGCCCACCCGCGCCGAGGTGGACCACGCCCTGCTGTACCTCACGGACTGGATGGAGCCGCAGTCCGCCAAGGTCCCGCTCAGCTTCCGGCCCGCCGCCGCCAAGATCGAGGCACGGCCGCTGGGATCGGTGCTCGTCATCGCCCCGTGGAACTACCCGTTCATGCTGCTGATGGCCCCGCTGGTGGCGGCCGTGGCCGCCGGCAACACCGTGGTGCTCAAGCCCAGCGAGAAGGCACCGGCCACCTCCGCGCTGATCGGCCGCCTCATCCCCCAGTACCTGGACCCGCGCGCCGTCGCCGTGGTGCAGGGCGGTGCGGAGGCCGTCCAGGCGTTGCTGGCCGAGAGGTTCGACCACATCTTCTACACCGGCGGGGAGCGTGTGGGCCGGATCGTCTACGAGGCCGCCGCGAAGCAGCTCACCCCCGTGACCCTGGAGCTGGGCGGCAAGTCCCCCTGCGTGGTCGCGGACGGGCGGAACTGGCCCGCGATCGCCCGCCGGATCGCCTTCGGCAAGTTCACCAACGCCGGCCAGACCTGCGTGGCCCCGGACTACGTGCTGGCGGTGGGCGAGGAGAGCCAGCGCCAGCTGGAGAAGCACCTGCCGAAGGCCATCGAGGAGTTCTACGGGGCGGATCCGCAGCAGTCGCCCGACTACGGGCGGATGGTCAACGCGGAGCACCTGGAGCGCACCGTGGCCCTGCTCGAGGACGCCCTCGCCGGCGCTGAGGGGCGCGCCCCGGCCCGCCTGGTGCACGGCGGCCGGGCCGATGCCTCCGACCGCTTCCTGGCACCGACCGTGCTGGCGGACGTGCCCGCCGACAGCGCCCTGATGGCCGAGGAGATCTTCGGGCCCGTGTTGCCCATCATCCGGGTGGACACCTTCGAGGAGGCCGTGGAGTTCATCACGGCCCGCCCCCACCCGCTCGCGGCGTATCTCTTCACGGACAAGCACCGGTACCACCGGGCGTTCGAGGAGCGGGTCACCGCCGGCGGCATGGCCTTCGACGTGGCCCTGCTGCAGGTGGGCCTGACTTCGTTGCCCTTCGGCGGCGTGGGGCCCTCAGGGATGGGGAACTATCACGGGCGGGCCGGCTTCGAGACGTTCTCCCAGCTGCGTCCGGCCCTGACCAAGACGGACCAGGTGGACACCCTGCGCATGGTGTACCCGCCCTACACGTGGGCCAAGCGCCAGGCCCTCAAGCGCCTGCTCTGACCCGGTCCGCATCTGAGTCGCGCGAATTGGCCCCGACCAGCCGCTTGCCGGGCCATTTCGTGCTACTCAGTTGGAGGGGTAGGGCGGGGTCAGGCGATGACCGCGTCCACGATCGCCCGGGCCTCCGCCTGGACCTGGGCGAGGTGATCGGCCCCGAGGAACGACTCGGCGTAGATCTTGTAGACGTCCTCGGTTCCGGAGGGGCGGGCCGCGAACCAGGCGTTGGCCGTGGTGACCTTCAGCCCGCCGATCGCTGCCCCGTTGCCGGGCGCCTCCGTCATCTTCGCGGTGATCGGTTCCCCGGCCAGGGTGTCCGCCGTGACGTCCGCCGGGGACATCCTCTTGAGCTTCGTCTTCTGCTCGGTGGTGGCGGCGGCGTCGATCCGCGCGTAGACCGGGTCGCCGTACTCCTCGACCAGCTCCGCGTAGTACTGCGTGGGGGACTTCCCCGTCACCGCGCGGATCTCCGCGGCCAACAGGCACAGCAACAGCCCGTCCTTGTCCGTGGACCAGGCGCTGCCGTCGAAGCAGACGAAGGACGCGCCGGCGGACTCCTCCCCGCCGAACACCCCGGTGCCCTCCAACAGGCCGGGCACGAACCACTTGAAGCCCACCGGCACCTCCACGAGGTCCCGGCCCAGCCCGGCCGCCACCCGGTCGATCATCGAGGAGGAGACGAGGGTCTTGCCGACGCCGGCCCCGGACGGCCAGCCGTGTCGGTGCCGGTACAGGTAGTCGATGGCCACGGCCAGGAAGTGGTTCGGGTTCATCAGCCCGCCGTCCGGCGTCACGATCCCGTGGCGGTCGGCGTCCGCGTCATTGCCCGTGGCGACGTCGAAGGGCACCTCGCCCTCAGCACCGTCCGGGACCATCCGCCCGATCAGCGAGGCCATGGCGTTCGGCGAGGAGCAGTCCATCCGGATCCTGCCGTCCCAGTCCAGGGTCATGAACCCCCACTGCGGATCCACCTCCGGGTTCACCACCGTCAGGTCCAGGCCGTGACGGGCGCCGATCTCTCCCCAATACCCCACGGAGGCACCGCCCATGGGGTCCGCGCCGATGCGCACCCTGGCCTGCCGGATCGCGTCCAGGTCGATCACCGTCGGCAGGTCGGAGACGTAGCGGTCCAGGAAGTCGTAGGTGCCCAGCGCCTCGTGGGCACGGGCCTCGCCCAGCGGGATCCGCTTCACGCCCGCCAGCCCGCCGGCCAACAGCTCGTTGGCACGGTCGGCGATCCAATCGGTGGCGTCCGAGTCCGCGGGGCCGCCGTGGGGAGGGTTGTACTTGAAGCCCCCGTCCGCGGGCGGGTTGTGGGAGGGGGTGATGACGATGCCGTCGGCCTGCCCGGCCGGCCCGGTCTTTCCGGAACCGGAGGGCACGACGCCGGCCGGGACTGTCGCGTTCAGGGCCAGGATCGCGTGGGAGACCGCGGGGGTGGGGGTGTATCCGTCCCGGGAGTCGATCAGGGTGTGCACCCCGTTGCCCATCAGTACCTCGAGCGCGGTGTCCTGGGCGGGACCGGAGAGCGCGTGGGTGTCCCGGCCCATCAGCAGGGGGCCGGTCACGCCCTGGGCCGCCCGGTATTCCACGATCGCCTGCGTGATGGCCGCGATGTGGTCCTCGTTGAACGAGGTCTTCAGGGAGGACCCCCGGTGGCCGGAGGTGCCGAAGGAGACCCGCTGCGCTGGATCGGTCGGGTCCGGGTGCCGCTGCGTGTAGGCCGCCAGCAGTGCGGGCACGTCCACCAGGTCCTGCGGCAGGGCCCGGGTGCCGGCGCGCTCGGCGGCGGGCAGCATGGACTCGGCATCAGCGGTGTGCTCGGGGGCAGAGGCGTTCTCGGCGGTCATGGCTCCACTGTTCCACGTCCGGCAGACCGGCGGTAGATTCCCGGTGAACTGAGACGAGGGCCCGTCACGAGGCGTCCGGGGAGCCGCCCAAGGCACCGCTCCTGACGGGGCTGTGGCGGGACGGTGGAGTGTGAGGACCGGGCCGGAGTCCGGGTGGTTCCGTAGACTGGGGGCCAGAGTAGAACAGGCCGACCACCCCGGAGGGGAACCATGTCCGATTCGGACCCACGCCAGCACGGCCAGCCCTCCGGGTCCCCGGAGGAGTACCGCCCCTTCAACGACCCGAAGCACCCGTCCTGGTACTCCGCCGCCGCCGGTTCGGCGCCGGTGCCGCCCGCTTCCCCGACGGCACCGCAGCGATCCCCCGGCCAGGAGGCGGCCGCGCGCAACCCCTACGCCGATCAGCCGCTGTCGGGCCCCTACGGCAACGGCCAGCCGCAGTACCCCATCCACGGCCAGTACCCGGTGATCGCCAACCAGCAGCGTCAGCCCGGGAACCCGTACCCGGCGTCCGGCCCGGGTGGCAGCGGTGCATCAGGTGCCCCGGTCAACGGCATGGCCGTCGCCGCCATGGTGCTGGGGATCATCGGCGTGGTGACGGGCGGTTTCCTGTTCGTGCCGCAGGTCCTGGCGATCATCCTGGGCCACCTCAGCCTGAACAAGGATCGCCACAGCCGGGGATTCGCGATCGCCGGCCTGGTCATGGGCTACCTCGTCGCCGCGTTCTGGGTCCTCGGGATCATCGGCTTCATCGGGCTGATGGCCACCTACTAGCGATAGCGCCCACCCGCCACCATCACGGCCGCAGCAGATGTCGAGACTCGCCGGAGGAGTCGACAGTTATCGCTCTCGTGATGGGGGGGCGGCAGGCCTCAGGGGGCCAGCAACTGCTCCAGCCGGGCCGCCAGTGCCAGCAGCTGGCTCTCGGTCCCGGGCCGGCCGACGGCCTGGACGGACCAGTTCAGCCCCTCGGCGTCCCGCAGCACGGGAACGGAGACCGCCGGCAGCCCCATCACGTTGATCATGGACGTGTACGGGGTGAAACGGCACTGGAACTCGTAGTCCTCGGCGGGCGGCAGCGACGTGAACGCGCCGATGGCCGGTGGGGCGAAGGCCAGCATCGGGGTCAGTACCACGTCGTGCGCGGCCAGCTGTCGGCGGGCGTCGGCCGCCCAGTCCGTCAGCCGCTCCACCGACTCGGAGAGGAAGGACGCGGAATAGCCCCGGGCCAGTTCCAGGAAATGGGTGGAGAGGGGCCCCAGCAGGCCCTCGGCCCCCTCGGGCAGCGGCACCCTGGTCAGCGCCGAGGTCCAGACGGTCCGGAAGTCCGCGTGGTACCCGGGGGCGAAGGCGAGATCGGCCTCGACCACCTCGTGGCCGTCCCGGCCCAGGGCGGCGGCCGCGGCCGTCAGGGCATCCACGGCGGGCCGGGCCAGGGTGATCTCCAGGTCCGGGGAGAACGGGGACGCGGTGGAATACCCGATCCGCAGTTGCCCCGGCTCCGCCTCCAGGGCACGGGCCAGGCTGCGGCCCTCGCCGCCGGGGCCACCCAGCATGGCGTCGTACAACAACGCCGCGTCGGCCGCCGTGCGGGCCAGCGGACCGGACACCGTGAGGTTGCGCACCGAGTCCTCCTGCAGATCCGTGGGGACGGTGCCGCGGCCCGGTTTCAAGCCGACCAGCCCGCAGGCCGCCGCGGGGATGCGGACGGACCCGCCGCCGTCGGACCCGGGGGCGAAGGGAAGCATCCCGGACGCGACGGCGGCCGCGCCGCCCCCCGTGGACCCGCCCGCCGTGCGCGTGGGGTCCAGGGGGTTGCGCGCGGGTGCGGAGATCAGGTTCTCCGAGTGGCAGGGCAGGCCGAACTCGGGGACCGTGGTCTTGCCCGTGGACAGGGCGCCGTTGGAGTGCACCGTGTAGACCAGCTGGTCGTCTTCCTCGGCCGGAGGGGCCTCGGCGGCGACCCGAGAACCGAAGGTGGTGCGCATCCCGGCCACGTCCACCAGGTCTTTGAAGGCCAGCGGCATCCCGTGCAGCGCGCCGGTGGGCCCGCTCTCGGCGAAGCGGTCGTCCAGTTCCCCCGCCCGCTGCAGGGCTGACTCCGGGGCCACGGAGAGGAACGCGCCCAGCTCCGGGTTGCGCCGGGCGGTCACGGCCAGGAAGTGCCGTGTGACGGCAACGGCCGAGACCTGCCCGGCCGCGAGGGCGTCGCGCAATTGCAGTGCCGTCAGACGGGCCAGATCGGGCCGTTCGGCGTCAGCGTCCTGAAAGGTCATGGCCTCCACTGTAACGAGGGGGGCTCCTGGAACGGGCGCGGCTACCGCCGGGCCCCGGCGGCGTCCGGCCACTGCATCACCAGGGCCACGGTCCGCAGGGACAGCACGAAGCCGGCGAACAACACGATGTACCCCATGGCGGTGTACCAGCTCATGTAGCTCGTCATGGCCGGGCCGTCCTCGCCGAAGACGAGCAGGACGATCCCGCCGAGCACGCAGAAGCCGGCCAGGATGGACACCACCACCTGCTGGAACAGCCAGGTGACGTAGCGGCGGTCGTTGTCATGGGCGAGCAGCCGCATGTTGATCGAGATCCGGCCACCCTGCAGGTCGTCCGCGATCCGGTTCACGCGCCGCGGCAGCTGGGACACGATCGGCAGGGCCTCGAGCAGCGCCGTGGTGGCCGACTCCTTGAGCGATCCCGGCGAGAACCGGTGCTTGAGCAGGTCCGCCCCGATCTCCCGTGCGGCGTTGACGAGCTCGAGGTCCGGATCGATCAGCCCGAGGGTGCCCTCCATGCCGCCGAGGGAGCGCATGGCGGCGGCCACGGCCTGGGGTACCTCGAAGCGGTGCCCCAGGATCAGGCCCATCAGGGAGCCGAAGAGCCGGGAGGCCGAACCGCCGCGCATCCCGCCCCGGTAGCGCACCAGCAGCTCGCCCACCTCGCGTTCCAGTCGGCGCTCGTCTAGGTCCTCCGGTCGCCCGAGCAGCTCGATGAGGGAGTCACTGAGCAGCCGGGTGTCGTTGCGGTCGATGGCGGCGAAGATCATCACCAGCTGCTGCTGGGAGCGGGGGTCCAGCCGTCCGACCGCCCCGAAGTCCAGCAGGCCCAGCCGCGTCTCCGGGCCTTCGCCCAGCAGCATCACGTTGCCGGGGTGCAGGTCGGCGTGGAAGATGCCGTCGTCCATGATCTGGCGCATCACCGAGTTGGTCAGGTCCTGGGCCAGCCGGCGGCGGACGGCGGGGGACAGCGCCTGCAGCTGCGGTTGCGCCCGGCCCAGCGAGGCGCCCGGCAGGAAGTCCATGACCAGCAGCCGGGTGGAGGAGAACTCCGGGTAGACGGTGGGCACGGTGATGTTCTGGTCCGTGACGGCCGCCGCCATGTCCTGCATGTTGGCGGCCTCCACGGTGTAGTCCAGTTCCTCCTCGAGGGACTTGGTGAAGCCCCGGCCCAGCTCGAGGATCCGGAGGGAGCGGCCCCACGTGGTGTTGTTCTGCAGCCAGCGGCAGATGCGGACCACGATGTCCGAGTCGCGCATGACCTCCTCCACCGCGCCGGGACGTTGGACCTTCAGGACCACCGCGGTGCCGTCCTGCAGGCGGGCCCGGTGGACCTGCGCCACGGAGGCGGCGGCCAGCGGGGTCGTCTCCACCGAGTCGAAGACGTCCAGCGGGTCGCAGCCCAGGGAGGTGGCGAGGGCGTGGCGGATGGACTCCCAGGGTTCGGCGGCCACGTCCGACTGGAGGTGGGAGAGCTCCCGGACGAAGGAGGCAGGCAACAGGTCGGAGCGGGCGGAGAGGTTCTGGCCGAGCTTGACGAAGGTGATCCCGGAATCCTCCAGGGCGCGGCGCAGGGCCGTGGCCGTGCTGCCCCGGGCGCGCTCATCGGCCTCCCCGCGCCGTCCGAAGCCCCGCAGGTTCGCGCCCAGCCCGTGGCGGATGAAGGTGGCGACCACCTGGCGGTAGCGGCGGTTGCGGGACCAGGTCTTGCGCATCCCCGCCATCCACAGGAGGGGATTCGGCAGGGTGCCGGTGGGCAGCACCATCTCCAGCACCATCAACAGGGCGGTGCCGAGGCCGAAGATCCACAGCAGGGCGATGATGATCAGCACGAGCGCGGCCGGGATGGACACGTCCGAGAGTGCACCCGAGGTCCCGCTGATCTGGTGGATGACCGCGTCCATCACCACCTGGGTGCTCAGCACCATGATGAAGGCCACCAGGAGCGAGCGGAACCAGCCGACCGGCACGCCGAGGACCCGGCGCACCGTGGTGGCGATGAGCCAGGCCATCGCCACGAGGATGACCAGCCCGACCAGGGCGCCGAGGGTGGATCCCACCCAATAACCGACCGTGCCGAGCTCTCCGAGAAAGTTCTCCACCCCTTCAGCCTATTAGGCTGGCCCCATGAGCATGTTCGAAACCGTCAGTGCGGGCGATGTCCCCGAGAACGCCAACATCCTCGACGTGCGGGAGGACGACGAATGGGTCCTCGGCCGCGCCGCCGGGGCCCTGCACATCCCGCTGGGCGAGCTGCCCGAGCGGATCGAGGAGCTGGACCCGGACACCGACTACTACGTGATCTGCCGGACCGGCGGCCGGTCCAGCCGGGCCACCGACTTCATGGTCGCCCGTGGGTACTCCGCCATCAACATCGCCGGTGGCTCCGGGGCCTGGCTCGAGTCCGGCCGGCCCATGGAGGCGGACGGCGGCGCCGAGCCGACCGTCAAGTGATCGGTACGGTTCCGGCAGACGGGCCCGACGCCGGCCCGGTCACCCCGGGTGCGCAGGGTGCGCAAGGTCTGCGGTCTCGTTTTGTCTACCTCGGCCCCGAGGGCACCTTCACCGAGGCCGCGCTGCGCCAGGTCCCGGGCGCGGAGGAGGCCGAGCGGGTCCCCGTGGGCTCGGTGATCACCGCCCTGGCGCAGGTGCGCCGCGGCGAGGCCGACTTCGCGGTGGTCCCGATCGAGAACTCCGTGGAGGGCGGGGTCACCGCCACCCTGGACGACATCGCGGCGGACGACGACCTGCAGATCCAGCGCGAGATCCTGGTGCCGATCAGCTTCGTGCTGCTGGGCCGGCGGGACATGGAACTGGCGGACATCCGGACCGTGTCCACCCACACGCACGGCTGGGCGCAGGTCCGCAACTGGGCCGCCGCAAACCTCCCGCAGGCCGAGTTCCTGCCCGCCGGGTCCACCGCCGAGGCGGCACGCGGCCTGCTGGACGAGGCCACGACCTTCGACGCGGCCGTCTGCGCGCCCCTGGTGGCCGCCCAGACCGGCCTGCCTGTGCTGGCCTCCGCCATCGAGGACACCGCCGGGGCCGTGACCCGGTTCGTCCTCGTCTCCCGCCCGGGCCCCGTCCCGGCGCCGACGGGCTCGGACAAGACCACCGTCGTCGTGCCCCTGCCGGAGGACCACCCCGGCGCGCTGATGGACATCCTGGACCAGTTCGCCACCCGCGGGATCAACCTCTCGCGGATCGAGTCCCGGCCCACGGGGGCCGGGCTGGGCAGCTACTTCTTCTCGATCGACTTCGAAGGGCATGTGGCCGAGGAGCGGGTCAAGGCCGCGCTCGCCGCCCTGTACCGGTTGATCCCGGGCATCCGGTTCCTGGGCTCCTACCCGCGCGCGGACAAGCTGAAGTACACCGTGCCCTCCCATACCAAGGACGCCGCCTACCGCGCGGGGCAGGAGTGGGTGGCGGGGCTGCTGGGGCGGTAAGAGTCACGGCAGTTATCCACAAGGACACTGAGCCGCTCGGTCACACGCGGACCCGCGCCCCGTTCAGCCCGTGGCCTCCGGGGCGGACTCCGGCCTCATGGCCGGGGCCGCCGCGGAGTCCGGCACGTCCGTGGCCGGGATCTGCACCCGCAGCGAATCCGGCTTGACGCGGGCGTCGATCGCCTTGACCTCCATGATGGCGTCCCCGTCGAGCTGGGCGGTCATCGGTTCGTGCAGCACCACCCGGCAGCGGGTGGCCTGATGGGTCTCCATGACGGGGATCCTGTGCTTGGACTTCGTCACCGTCTTCGCCGCGATCCGCACCCAGTCGCCCACGTGGCGGGGGGAGAGTAGGACCACGTCCAGCAGGCCGTCGTCGAACCGGGCATCCGGGACGAAGTCCATGCCGGCGGTCAGCTCGCCGCAATTGGCGACCATGACGGAGCGGACCTTGCGCCTCTGGGGGGCGCCGCCGTCGAGGGACACGGAGATCTCCTTGCGCTGGCCGGGCAGGTGACGCATCCCGGCCTCGCCGTAGGCGAGCCAGCCGGCCTTGGCCTTGAGGTCGTCCCGGGTGTCCCCCATCACGTCGGCGTCGATGCCGGCCCCCGCGATCACGAGTGAGGTGTTCTTGGTGACCTGGCCGTTGGTGCCCTCGAGCTTGATGGTGACGGTGTCGATCTCCCGCGTGGCGCCGTGGATCGCCGTGTTGATGCAGGCCCGGTGATCGTCCAGGGGGACCTTGAGGTTCCGCGCCAGCAGGTTGCCGGTGCCCATCGGCACGATCGCCAGGGTCACGTCCGTGCCCGCGAGTTCCTCGGCCACGAACCGCACCGTGCCGTCCCCGCCGGCGGCGATCACGACGTCGGCCCCGTCCGCGATCGCATCCCGCGCCATCTGCGCACCCGGGTCCTGGACGGTGGTCTCGTAGACGGCCAGCTCGGGCAGTCCGGCTTCGGCGACGGCGGCCGCGGCCTGGGCACGGATGGCGGCGGCCCCGGACTTGGACGGGTTCAACACCAGGGCGATGCGCCGGGGGTGGTCCATGGCGCGGGCGACCAGGGGAGCGTCCGCGATCTCACTGACCTGACCGTCCAGGGCCTGGAGCTGCCCCGTGAGCGCGGCCATGCGCTCCGGCAGGGTGCGTACGTTGCCGTGCAGGTTGGTCACCCGCCCGTCCAGGTGGTCCATGCGGCTGCGCAGGCGCCGGTGGCCGGTCCACAAGCCGGTGGCGAAGGCCAGGGCGGCCACCACCAGGACGAGTGCGACGATGGCCAGGGTCATGTCAAGGGGCATGGCGGCAGTCTACGGGCCGGTGGTGACGGCACGGAGGAGTGCTCGACGCTAGGCTGGACCCCGTGATCGACGTCAAGCACCTCATCGAGAATCCAGACCTCTACACGGCCTCGCAGCGCGCCCGCGGGGCGGACGAGTCCCTGGTGGACCAGATCGTGTCCGCCGACGCGGAACGCCGTGCCTCGATCACCTCCTTCGAGGAGCTGCGCGCGCAGCAGAAGGCCTTCGGCAAGAAGGTGGCCGCCGCACAGGGTGATGAGAAGCAGCAGCTGCTGGCGGAGGTCAAGGAGCTCGCCGCCGACGTCAAGGCCGCCGAGTCCACCGCGGCCGAGGCGAAGTCCCGCATGGAGTCCCTCCAGCGACGGTTCCCGAACCTCATCGAGGACGGGGTGCCGGCCGGCGGCGAGGACGACTTCACCACCGTCAAGACGGTCGGCACCGCCCGCGACTTCTCGGCGGACGGCTTCACTCCGCGCGACCACTTGGAGATCGGCGAGCTGATCGGCGCCATCGACATGGAGCGCGGGGCCAAGGTCTCCGGCTCCCGGTTCTACTTCCTCAAGGGCGTGGGGGCCCGCCTCGAGCTGGCGATCATGCAGATGGGCCTGGACCTGGCCCTGCAGAACGGCTTCACCCCCATGATGACCCCCACGCTGGTGCGGCCGGAGACCATGCAGGGCACCGGCTTCGACGTGGAACATGACGACGAGATCTACAAGCTCGAGCGGGATGACCTGTACCTGGTCGGCACCTCCGAGGTGGCCATCGCGGGCTATCACGCGGACGAGATCCTCGAGTTCGGCGAGGAGCCCATCCGCTATGCCGGCTGGTCCACCTGCTACCGGCGCGAGGCCGGCTCCGCGGGCAAGGACACCCGGGGCATCATCCGGGTGCACCAGTTCAACAAGCTGGAGATGTTCGTCTACACCACCGTGGAACAGGCGTCCGAGGAGCACGCCCGCCTGCTGGACTGGGAGGAGCAGATGCTCGCGAAGGTGGAGCTGCCCTACCGCGTGATCGACACCGCGGCCGGCGACCTCGGCATGAGCGCCGCCCGCAAGTTCGACTGCGAGGCCTGGGTCCCCACCCAGGAGACCTACCGGGAACTGACCTCCACCTCGAACTGCACCACGTTCCAGTCCCGTCGGCTCAACATCCGGGAGCGCCTCGTGAACCAGGACGGCTCGAAGGGCGGCACCCGGATGGCCGCGACTCTCAACGGCACCCTGGCGACGACCCGCTGGCTCGTGGCCATCCTGGAGAACCACCAGAACCCGGACGGCTCCGTGAACGTGCCGAGGGCCCTGCAGCCCTACCTGGGCGGACTCGAGGTCCTGCCGGTCCTCTGACTACTGGGTATCGGCGCCGTCTGCTTGACTGGAGACATGCTCAACTCACAGGACGCCGGCACCGAAGACCGGAACCCGATCACCGGTTCCCTCCGGGCCTCCTACCGGCCCACCTCGGACATGACCTCCTCCGGCGCCCGGCCGAACGGCGACGGGGTCCGCAAGATGGTCTGCCTGGACGTGGACGGAACCCTCGTGGACCATGACGGCCACATGGACGACGAGGTTCGGGAAGCCGCCCGAGCCGTGGTGGAGGCGGGCCACCACGTGATGATCGCCACCGGCCGCTCGCTGGGGGCCACCCTGCCGATCCTCAAGCTGATCGGGCAGGAGCAGGGCTACAGCATCTGCAGCAACGGCGGCGTCACCCTGCGTCTCTCCACGGATCTGGAGGACGGCTACGAGGTGGTGGACCGCCGGACCTTCGACCCGGGCCCCGCGCTACGGGCCCTGCGCCACCGGCTGCCCAGCGCCAAGTACGCCGTGGAGGACGACCGCGGACGGTTCCTCTCCACCGAGCGCTTCCAGGACATGAGCTTCGGCGTCCAGGCAGAGGGCGTCACCTTCGAGGAGATGATGGCCGCCAGCGCGACCCGCCTGGTCGTCTTCTCCACGGACTCCTCCGCCGAGGAGTTCGGTGAGGCGGTCGAGTCCATCGGCCTGCAGGGCGTGACCTACTCGGTGGGCTGGTCCGCCTGGCTGGACATCGCGGCCGCCGGCGTCTCCAAGGCCTCGGGCCTGGAGGCCCTGCGGGACCACCTCGGCGTCCACATCGACCACACGGTGGCGGTCGGGGACGGCCGCAACGACATCGAGATGCTGGCGTGGGCCGGCCGCGGGGTCGCCATGGGACAGGCCCCGCCGGAGGTCGTCAAGGTGGCCGACGAGGTCACCGGCCACGTCAACGAGCACGGCGCGGCCACCGTCCTGCGCTCGCTGATCTCCTGACTTTGAGGGCAATCCCCACCGGTGGGGATCGCCCTCAAAGCGATGGAGGCGGTGGGTCGGGGACGCGGCCGGGGTCAGCGGGGCAGTTCCACCGCGTCCACCAGCGCCAGCAGCCGCTCGGCGGCGGGCCGGCAGGCGTGCTCCTCGTTCCAGAACGAGCGCTGCACCGCCTTGGACACGGCCTGCACCGTGATCCCCAGCTCCGCCGCCACCGGCTTCTGCTGGCCGCGCACCCCGGGCACCATCAGGTCCAGCACGGCCCATTCGGCGTCCGTGCGGGTCAGCACCAGCTGTCCGATCAGCCGCAGCACGGACTGGGCCTCCTCAGCCAGCTGCCCATCGGGACCGTCCACGGCCACCGGCACCCGCACCCCGGCCTTGGCGGCGTCCTCCACGGCCCGCCGCGCATAGACCAGACCCGGCCCGCCGACGTCGCGCAGGTCCTGGGTGTCCGGCAGGGCGCCTCCGCCACCGCCAGCCGAGCCATCCGGGGCCGCCGGCCCCAGGGCCCCGACGCCGATCCCCACGTTCCAGCGACGATGCCGCAGGGCGATCAGGGCCGCGTCCACGGCGGAGCGGGCATCCGGGACGATCCCGATGGCCTCGTCACCGACGGAGCGCTGGAAGGGCACCACGGTGTCCACGGGCCGCAGGGAGCGCAGCAGCTCGCCGACGAGGTCCCCGACCTCCCGCGAATCACGCTGGTTGATCGTCAGGACGTAGCTGGGCATGGCCCCGATCCCGCCGGCACGGGAGGCGTCAGGAATCCCGGCCCTGCGGGGAACCCGAGGCCGCCGGATCCTCCTGGTCGGTGTCCACGTCGCGGCCCTGCGGCTCGTCCTCCGGCGTCTCCTCGCCGACCGCGTCGAAGCGCTTGATGGAGGCCTCCAGCTCGGCCTCGGCGGCCGCCCGGCCCTCCCAGCCCTCGGCCTTGACCCACTTGCCGGGCTCCAGGTCCTTGTAGCGGGTGAAGAAGTGCTCGATCTCCTTCTTCAGCCACTCGTCGATGTCCTCGAGCTCCTGGATGTGGTCGAAGCGCTTGTCCGCCGGGACGCACAGCAGCTTGGCGTCGCCGCCGCCGTCATCGGTCATGTTGAACACGCCGATCGGACGGGCCTCCACGATCACGCCGGGCACCAGGTCGAAGCCGGGCAGGAACACCATGGCGTCCAGCGGATCCTCGTCCTCGCCGAGCGTGTCCTCGAAGTACCCGTAGTGGGCGGGGTACTGCATGGAGGTGAAGAGGATGCGGTCCAGGCGCAGGCGGCCGGACTCGTGGTCGAACTCGTACTTGACGCGGGATCCGGCGGGGATCTCGATGGTGACGTCATGGATCATGGGAGGTGCTCCTCGGCGCTGCTTCACGGTGGGCTTCAGTTCTCGCCGCGCCGGATGGCGCTGCAGGGCACGGCGTCTAGAATCTAGGGTATCCCGCGCCCGATCAGGAAAGTCCCATCGTGAACCCATGCCCTGCCCCGCGCCGGCCCGCCCGCAACGCGGTGGCGGGACTGCTGGCGGCAGCGCTGTCAGTCATGGCCGCGGTCGGGCTGGCCGGATGCACCGTGATCCCCGTCCCGGCGGCCTCCGGGGCACCCGCCACCGTGAGCACCCCGGGCACGACGCCGGCCGGCGGCTCCCAGCCCGCCGTCCAGTCCCCGGCGGCCTCCAACTCCCCGGCCTCCCCGAGCAGCACGGCCGAACCGCTCGCGGACGTCTCCGCGGCCGCTGCCCTGGCGGAGTTCGTGGACTTCCCGGACCTCTCGCCCCTGCTGGTCCCCAGGCCGGACCCCGAGGCGCTGGACCCGCTGCTGGACGAGGCGCTGGCCCTGCACAGCGGCACCATGTCCGCCGCCGTGCGGGACGCCCTCACGGGCGAGCTGCTCTACGCCGAGGGCCCGGACCAGCCTGTGGTGCCGGCCTCCGCGGTCAAGATCCTGACCGCGGTCGCCGCCCTTCAGGCGCTCGGCCCGGACCACCGCTACACCACCGCGGCGGTGATCCGGCCCCTGCAGGACGAGAGCGCCGCCGTCGTGCTCGATGCCGGCGGGGACGTGCTGCTGGGCACCGGGGAGAATGCAGAGGACGCCAACGGTCGGGCGGGGCTGGGGACCCTCGCCGGGCAGACCGCGCAGGCCCTCAAGGACCGGGGCGCCACCGGCATGGTGGTCATCGGGGTGGACGATTCCGGCTACGAGGGACCGGGCGAGTCCCCGGACTGGAGCAGTGACATCGTCACCTCCGGCAACGCCTCCACCGTGCAGCCGATCGCCACGTACGGCGGCCGTGCCTACCCCAGCCGGCACACCGACCGGCTGCACGACCCGGCGCTCTACGCGGCCGAGGTGTTCCGCCGCGAGCTCACCGCGCGGGTTGAGGCCCTCGGGCTGGACCTCACCGTGGAGACGGAGGTGGTCCGTGACGCGCTGAAGGGCCGCGGCACGGTGCTGGCCGAGGTGGAGTCCGCCCCGCTGGCCGAGCAGATGACGTACATGCTGCAGACCTCGGACAACCAGGTGGCCGAGGCCACGGGCCGCAACCTCGCCCTGGCCGCCGGTGAACCGGGCAGCTTCGCGGGCGCGTCCCAGGCGATCGAGGACACCCTGGCGGGCCTCGGCGTGGACACGGGGGGCCTGGACCTCGTGGACGCCTCCGGGCTCTCCGGAGCCAACCGCGTCTCCGCCGCACAGCTGACCGATGCCCTGCAGGTCGCGAGCACGCACCCGGACCTGCAGGCGGCCGTCACCGGGCTGCCGGCAGCCGGGAAGGAGGGGACCCTGTCGGACCGGATGGTCGGCACCGCCGCCGAGGACGCGGTCCGGGCGAAGACGGGCACCCTCAGCTCGGTGGCCTCGTTGACCGGGACCGTGCAGACGGAGGACGGCCGGACCCTGCTGTTCAGCTTCATCGCCAACGGCCAGCCGGGCGTGTTGGACGACGCCCGCTTCGCCGTGGACCGGGCCGCCGTGGTGCTGGCCGGGTGCGGGTGCCGGTAGGGCCGCCGGTAGAGGTGCCGGTGGAGACGTCACCGGTGGAGACGCGGCCGGCCGCGGTGGCTGCGTCGGGACCCGCGGGCAGCCTTTGCCTTAGCAAATAATCGGCTAGAGTGATTCCCATGCCTTCGCCGGAGACCGATCAGCGCCTGGCCAGACAACGGGCCATCTACGGGATCCCCCTGGCCGAACGCTTCGGCGACCTCATGGCGGCCTACCGGCTGAGTCAGCGCTCCCTGGCCCGCGTGTTGGGCCTGTCCGCTCCGATGCTCTCCCAGCTCATCAACGCCCAGCGCATCAAGATCGGCAACCCGGCGGTCTACGAGCGGTTCGTCATGCTCGAGGAACGCCAGGACGAGACGGACCTGCAACGGGTCCTCGACGAGGTCCAGGCCTCCGAGCCCGTCCTGGCCACGCACAGCTCCCGGTCCCGCCGGCCGGAGGCCGGCCCGGCCCCGGCTGCGGACCCGGCCGCCCAGCTCAGCCGGCTGGCCACCACCACACAGTTGCAGGCCACGGCCGAGGCCGCCCACGCAGCCGGGGCAGCCGAGCTGGGGTCCCTGTTGGAGCGCGCCGCCGCCGTCGGCGGCTGAGATCGACCCTGCGTGCGCCCAGCCGCGTGTGATGGGATGGGACCATGGAATCAACCCCCGTGAAGCCCGCCACGTCTGCCGTCTCGCCCGTGGACTGGGAGCTGGCCGCCGGCACCGCCGCCCGGCTGTGCGCCGCCGGTCCCCGCTTCACCCCGCACCAGGCCGAACGCGAGGCCGCCGGGCTGCGCCACGCGGCTGAGGTCTCCGTGGACCACGTCCACCGGATCACGCGGCTGGAAGCCGCTCGGGACCTGCGGGCCTCCGAGGTGCTCGTGGTGGACCGCCCCACCTGGACGCGGGCCAACGTGCAGGCCTTCTCCACCCTGCTGGCCCCGGCCTTCGAGTACGTGCAACAGGCCCGCCCGGACGAGTATGCACGCGCCACCAGCGGGTTCGGCACCACCGCCACCGCCCTGGAGGCCGGGGCCGTGCTCGCCTTCCTGTCCTCGAAGGTCCTCGGCCAGTACGAGCCGTTCTGCGCCCTGCCCGGACCGGACGGCAGCCCCGCCGGCCCGGAGGGCGGCCGGCTGCTGCTGGTGGCACCGAATATCGCCGAGGTGCGCGTGGAGCTCAACGTGGACCCGGAGGACTTCCGGCTGTGGGTCTGCCTGCACGAGCAGACCCACCGGGTGCAGTTCGCCGCGGCCCCGTGGCTGCGCGACCACCTCCAGGCGAACCTCACCGAGCTGGTCTCCGGCATGTTCGACAAGGCGGACACGCTTCCCGAGCGGCTCTCCGCCCGGGTCCGCGCGCTGTTGAAGGGCCCGGAGGCGGACCCCGGGTCCGTGGAACAGGGCCGCGGTTCCGCCGAGCTCGGCACGGACGGCCGCCCCGCGTCGATGGGACTCGTCGAACTCTTCCAGGACCCGGAGGACAAGGAGCGGCTCGCCCGCGTCAACGCCATGATGTCCCTGCTCGAGGGCCACGCCAACGTGGTCATGGACGCCATCGACTCCTCGGTGGTCCCCACCGTCAAGACCATCCGCCAGCGCTTCGACCACCGCACCTCCACCCGGTCCTCACTGGACCGGTGGATCCGCCGGTTCATGGGCATGGACGCCAAGATGCAGCAGTACCGGGAGGGCCAGCGCTTCGTGAAGCGGGCGGTCCGGGACCTCGGCATGGACGGCTTCAACGTGGTGTGGGAGGGCCCGGAGAACCTGCCGAGCGAGCAGGAGATCCAGCATCCCGAGCAGTGGGTCGCACGCATCCGGGGGCGGGACTGAACCCGGTCCCGGACGGCGGGAGCAACCCCGGACCGGGCACGACGCCGGCCGGTCGCCCTGCCGAGGACGCCTCGCCGCCCGCTGTGGCCGGGCCTGGAGTTCCGGCCGGACCCTCCACCTGGCCACCGCCGACCCGGTGGCCGGAGCCCCTGCACCGCGCCGTCCGCGCGCTCGCCGACGCCGCCCAGGGTCGGACCCTGCCGCTCGTGGCCCTGTCGGGCGGGGCCGACTCCCTGGCACTGGCCGTGGCCGCAGCCGAGGCCGCGCGCACCCGGGCCGCCCCGACGCTGGCGGCCGGCGTGGGTGCCGTGATCGTGGATCACGGCCTGCAACCCGGATCCGACGCCGTGGCGCGCCGCGCGGCCACCGTGGCCCGCGCCCTGGGGCTTGACCCCGTGACCGTGGCGCGGGTGGAGGTCCCGGTCACCGGGGAGGGGCCCGAGGCTGAGGCCCGCGCCGCACGCCACGCCGGGCTGGAGGCCGCGGCACGCCGGCTGGGCTCCGACGCCGTGCTGCTGGCCCACACCCGTGACGACCAGGCCGAACAGGTGCTCCTGGGCCTGGCCCGAGGCTCCGGCACCCGTTCGCTCGCGGGGATCCCCCGCCGCAGGGGGATGCTGCTGCGCCCCCTGCTGGACCTCACGCGGCAGGACACCGAGTCGATCTGCGCCTGGGCGGGCGTGCGCTGGTGGGAAGACCCCACCAACGCGGACCCGGCGTATCTGCGCTCGCGGATCCGGACCCGCGTGCTGCCGGTCCTCGAGGACCCGCACCACGGTCTGGGCCCCGGACTGTCCGCCGCCCTGGCCCGCAGCGCGGACATCGCGGCCGAGGATGCGGCGGCGCTGGAGGACTGGGCCGCACGGGAATTCGACCGCCTCCGGGAGGCGGGGGAGGCACCCGGTCTCCGGCCGTCGTCGTGCCCCGCCGCGTCCTCCTCTCCCGCCGCTCCACCTGCCTCTTCACCCGCGCCGGTCTCCCTGCCTCTGGGGGAACTGGCCGCCTTGCCGGAGGCCATCCGGTACCGCGTGATCGGCTACGCCGTGCTGGACGCCGGGGGCGAGCGGCCCAGCCGGGAACGCGTGCTGGCCGTGGACCGCCTGGTGGCCACCCGATCCACGGGGGGATCCTCGGCGGGCCCGGTCGAGTTGGCGGGCGGGGTCGTCTCCCACCGCCGGGGCCCGGGCGGGTATGCGAGACTGGTCTTCAGCGCCGTCAGGCCCTTCAGTCCGAGTCGGACCGGGCCGGCCGAAGGCGTCTTCCCGTAGCGAATACACCCCGCAGGAGCAGCCCGCATGGAAGCACAGGACGTGCATGGCGACCTGGATCACGTGCTCATGACCAAAGAGCAGATCCAGGACACCGTCAAGGACCTCGCAGCGCAGATCGACCGAGACTACGAGGGCAAGGACGTCCTCCTGGTGGCGGTGCTCAAGGGGGCGGTGATGATCATGGCCGACCTCTCCCGCGCGTTGCACTCCCACGTCACCCTGGACTTCATGGCCGTATCGTCCTACGGTTCCGGCACCCAGTCCTCCGGCGTGGTGCGGATCCTCAAGGACCTGGACGCGGACCTGATGGGCCGCCACGTGCTGATCGTGGAGGACATCATCGACTCCGGCCTGACCCTGTCCTGGCTGAAGACCAACCTCGAGTCCCGCGGCCCCGCCTCCGTGGAGATCTGTGCGTTCCTGCGCAAGCCCGAGGCCATGAAGGTCGAGATCGACTGCAAGTACGTGGGCCGGGACATCCCCAACGAGTTCGTGGTCGGCTACGGCCTGGACTTCGACGAGAAGTACCGCAACCTGGACTTCATCGGGACGCTGTCCCCGCACGTCTACTCCTGAGGCCACTTGTCCGGCGTTCGTACTGGCCCGAAAAATCTCGGGGGGTTCCTGGCGGCCGCCGGGCAGCAGGGGTCCGGCACGAACGCGCTGCGTACCTCCGGCCAGGAGGCGGACCTGGACGAGGGATCGCTGGCGATCCTG